>NZ_CP124747.1:2007187-2676250 GCF_041860085.1 Schlesneria sp. DSM 10557 | reverse complement strand
CGGCGGACCCGACCGTTATCTGCAGGAGCGAGGACATCCCCAGTTACGGATGCGTCACGCGCCGTTTGCAATCGATGAGGCAGCCCGGCACCGCTGGGTCAAGTTGATGGATGAAGCATTGGTGGAAGCTGAATTGCCTGAGGCCGCAACCACGGTCGTCCGAGATTTCCTCCACGATGTTGCCACATTCTTGATTAATCGGGGACCGAAGCCGAATATGATCAACTGATCACTTCCGATTTTCCCGCTTCAAGTCATCTCTCAGAGCGAGGACTGCGATGAATGTCACGTGGCAGGGCGTCTTTCCGGCGGCAATAACACACTTTCATCGCGATCAGTCGCTCGACATTCCAAGTACTCTGAGGCATCTGGAGCAGATGATCGACGCGGGGATTCATGGCATCGTGATGCTGGGGACCGTTGGCGAAAACTGTTCCCTGGAACGGCAGGAGAAACTTGATGTGCTCAAGGCGACTGTGGATCTGGTCCGCGGTCGCATTCCAGTTCTGACGGGTGTGGCGGAATACACGACGGCTTTTGCGTGTCGCTACGCCGCAGAAGCAAAAGACGTCGGCGTCGACGGTCTGATGGTCTTGCCGGCCATGGTTTACAAATCGGACCCGCGCGAAACGATCACACACTTTCGGACGGTGGCTAATGCGACTGATCTGCCGATTATGGTCTACAACAATCCCCCGGTTTACGGGGTCGATATCACACCGACGATGTTTCTCGAATTGGCGGAGGAACCGACGCTGCAGGTCATTAAAGAGTCCTCCGATAATCCCCGCCGCATTACCGATCTCTACAATGTCTGTGGAGATCGATATATCCTGTTCGGCGGTGTGGATGACCTGATTCTCGAAAGCATCCTGCTCGGGGCCAAAGGCTGGGTTTCGGGACTCGTCAATGCGTTTCCGCACGAGAACCGCCTGGTCTGGGATCTGGCTGTTTCGGGCCAGTGGGAAGCGGCCCGCGAGACCTATCGCTGGTACACTCCTCTTTTGCATCTGGACACGCACTTCAAGCTGGTGCAGTACATCAAATTAGCCGTGCAGGAATGCGGATACGGTTCGGAACTGACACGTGCACCGCGGCTACCCCTGGTTGGCCCAGAACGCGAAAACGTCATCGGAATAATCAGGCGCGCGATCGAATCGCGGCCGAAACGAGAATGTTAAATGAAAGTGCAGTTTGGTGTCTGTCGTGTGGAACTCCAGCAGGGAGACATCTCTCAACAAGTTGTCGATGCCATTGTGAACGCTGCGAATCCTCAGTTGGCTGGAGGGGGAGGTGTTGACGGGGCGATCCACCGGGCGGCCGGTCCAACTGTTATGGCCGAAACGCAGGCCAGGTTCCCCCTTGGTTGCCCTCCGGGCGACGCGGTCCCCTCGGGGCCCGGGCTGTTGCCCGCCAAGGTGATTCTCCACGCCGTGGGGCCTGTCTGGCGAGGAGGACAAAAAGGGGAAGTTGACCTGCTTCGCTCGTGCATTCGACGTTGTCTGGAATTGGCGGTGAAGCATTCATGTTCATCGATCGCGTTTCCCGCAATCAGTACCGGTGCATATCGTTTTCCAGTCGATCTCGCCGCCGAGAACTCGCTTGCCGAAGTCCGGTCATTCGTTACCGTACAATCATCACCGATGATGGTACGATTTGTGCTGTTCGATGGCGGCACCTACGGCGCCTTCGCCCGAGTTCTTGAATCTTATGTCGCCACATAATTAAGGTCGCTGCATGTTTCCCCTGTGGGACGATGTCCCTTCGTTGCGATTCCCCTTCGTCAGCTATGCGCTGATTGCTGCTTGTGTCGTTGCGTTTTTCGTTCAGCTCACCGCACCGAACGGGGGCGAGCAGATCGTGCGGGAGTATGGGATGATCCCACTACGTGTTACTCATCCCAAGGCGCGTGAGATCATCGTCGAAACGCAATCGCAGTCGGGTCGCCGGCAGCGCGAGGTTCTCGATCTTTCGTCTCCGATTTCGCCGCTGATGACGCTATTCACATGCATGTTTCTGCACGGTGGCTTGATGCACATCGTAGGGAATATGTGGTTCCTGTACATTTTTGGAGACAACGTCGAGGATCGGTTCGGACATATTGGTTTTGCCGTAATGTACTTCGTCAGCGGTCTGGCCGCTGGCATCATGCACATCATGGCCGACTCCACATCCTATATACCGACCATCGGTGCCAGCGGTGCCATCGCGGGGGTGATGGGCTCATATATGTGGCTCTACCCGCGCGCTTCGGTGATGTCGCTGATTCCGTTGGGCATCTTCTCGCGCCTGATGCCGATTCCAGCGCCGATTTTTCTGGGAATCTGGTTTGCATTCCAGGTTCTGTCCGGGTTTCAAACCGAACCCGGTGGTGGGGGAGTCGCGTGGTGGGCTCACGTCGGTGGCTTCGTCGCGGGACTCGGTATGACCGCGGGGCTTTACTACATCGGTGGCTTGAATCCCCCTGTGCAACAAGTTCGATCCAGCACCTATCCACCATTCGGAGGCGATACACGTCGCTGGCAAAGTCGCCCCTGGTAACCCGGCGGACTTTCATGCTTGCCGCTTCTGACGTGGTCGTCCTCGCTGTGGGAAAATCGACAGAGCAGGCTGCTTCGGACTCAGGCGACGCCGACAGAACGAAGCATCGGCAGCACTGGCCAGGCAAATGAAAACCGCCTGCTCTCGAGGGATCTCGACAGCAGGCGGCGTCTTTCTGAATGAACGTCACGCCGGAAGCGTTCGTGCATTCGTTTAGCGTTTTTTGGGCCGGTACGAGTGAGTCGCCTGGCCGTAGACGCTTTCAGCGGCTTCCATCAGGGTTTCGCTGAGTGTTGGATGAGCGTGAATCGTTTCGGCCAGATCACGGGCAACGGCGGCTGTTTCGACCGCGAGTGTTGCTTCAGCGATCATTTCGCCTGCTCCCACACCAACGATTCCGACGCCCAGAACACGTTCGGTCTTGGGGTCGACGATCATCTTCGTCAGGCCTTCGCTGCGGGCGAGCGTAATCGCGCGACCTGAAGCGGCCCACGGGAATTTGACCACTTTGACTTCGCGGTTTTTGGCGATCGCTTCAGGTTCGGTCAGACCACACCAGGCGACTTCCGGATCAGTGAAGACCACTGCTGGAATAGCGATGTTGTCAAACTCGGCCGGGCCGCCCAGCATGGCTTCGACGGCCACCTTGGCTTCACGCGTCGCTTTGTGGGCCAGCATTGGTTCGCCAGCAATGTCGCCGATCGCATAGATGTGATCGACGTTTGTTTTACGCTGACCGTCAACCTTGATGAAGCCCTTCTCGTCGACGGCAACGCCGGTATTTTCTAGTCCGAAGCCTTTGCTGTTCGGTCGACGGCCGATGGAGACCAGGACGCGATCGAACGTCTGTTCCGGCTTAACGCCTTCACCGGTCAGCTTGGCCGTGATCCCCGCTTTGGAGGCGGTCAGGCCATCGACTTTGGTGTTGAGATGGATTGCCGCGAACTGCGATTCCAGTCGCTTCTGCAGTGGGCGAACAAGGTCGCGATCGGCTCCTGGCAGCAGGTCTTTGGTCAGTTCGACAACAGTGACCTTCGAGCCCAGGGCGGAGTAGAACGTACCCATTTCCAGCCCGATGTAGCCACCACCGACGATCAGCAGCTTGCCAGGGATATCGGCCAGTTCCAGAGCTCCGGTTGAATCCATCACTCGTGGATCACCAATCTGGAATGCGGGAGGCATTGCGGGAGACGAACCCGTGGCGATGATCGCCTTTTCGAACTTCAACTTGTCTGTTTTGCCGTCGGGGTATTTCAATTCAATGGTGTTGGCGTCCAGGAACGTTCCGCGTGCACTGATCAGTTGGACTCCGCGGGCACGACAGAGTTCCCCCACGCCACCTGCCAGCTTGCCGACGACGGCGGAATTCTTCCATTCGCGCAGCTTCGGCAGATCGATTTTGGGAGGAACGAAGTTTACGCCGATGGCACTTGATTCGTGGCTTTCGTTGATCAGCTTGGCGACATGCAGCAGGGCTTTCGAGGGAATACATCCCCGATTCAAGCAAACGCCACCGGGGCGAACCCCTTCGTCAACGAGCGTCACTTGCATTCCATGATCTGCCGCTTCGAATGCGGCCGGATATCCGCCTGGTCCAGCACCAAGTACCAATAGTTGAGTCTGCAAATCCGCCATATTGTTATTTCAATCTCGAGGTCAATTTGGACGCAAATAAAAAAACAGTGCCGATGGCATCCCTGATTCGACACGACTCCGGGCACACCCTGCCGCGTCCCCGCGCCGGTCCCTGAATCTGCGAACTGACAGTCTAATGACTTTCGGGCCGTGAGGCACGTCAGTCAGGCGGCTTTCGCACCAGTTCCGATTTATGGGATAGACCCCCTTCGAACGGGGGGAAACGAGCAGATCACCCCTCGTGACGATTGTCGAGCGGTACGAGGGCAGGTTGTGCCGTTTATTTCGATTTTCGAATCAACGTCACTAACGTCAACGCCTGAAAATCGATATTCTACCGCTTGGAAACCCCGATCTCGATCATTTCCAGAGTCTGCCCACTGGGGGCAGGCCCGCTACGAGACAGGATGGGGGTTTCGCCGGTTTCAGGAGTTAGAAGACAATGCCTTTAGTTCCACTGCGCGTCGTGTTGGACCATGCTGCTGAAAACAGCTACGGCGTGGCCGCGTTCAATGTTAATAACATGGAACAGATCCAGTCGATCATGGAAGCTGCTCGGGAAACCGATTCCCCCGTGATCGTACAGGCGTCTCGCGGTGCCCGTGCATACTCTCAGGACAACTACCTGCGGCACCTGATGCTTGCCGCGTCTGAATTGTATCCCGAGATTCCCATTGTGATGCACCAGGACCACGGGAACAGTCCAGCGACGTGCTGCAGCGCCATCAAGTATGGCTTCACCTCCGTCATGATGGACGGCTCGCTGAAAGAAGACGGCAAAACACCTGCCGATTACGACTACAACGTCGCCGTCACCTCTGAAGTCGTCAAAGTGGCTCACATGTTCGGTGTCTCCGTCGAAGGAGAACTGGGCTGCCTGGGACGACTCGACACAGGGGAAGGGGAAGCCGAAGACGGACACGGTGCTTCGGGTCAACTTTCGCACGACCAGTTGCTCACCGATCCTGACGAGGCGGAACGATTTGTGAAGGCGACCAAGGTCGATGCGCTCGCCGTCGCCATCGGCACCAGTCACGGCGCTTACAAGTTCGACAAGAAGCCAGACGGCGAAGTGCTGGCAATGAAGCGAATTGAAGAGATTCACAAGAAGCTGCCAAACACTCACCTCGTGATGCACGGCAGTTCGTCTGTTCCTCAGGAACTGCAGGACATCATCAACAAGTTCGGCGGGAAGATGAAGCAGACCTTCGGCGTTCCCGTTGAAGAAATTCAGCGCGGAATCAAGAGTGGTGTCCGCAAGATCAATGTCGACACCGATTGCCGTATGGCCATCACCGGTGCCATTCGCCAACTCCTCGCCACCAGCCCTGAAAAATTCGACCCGCGCGACTATCTGAAGCCCGCTCGGGAAGCCATGAAGCAGGTCTGCGTGGCCCGTATGGTTTCATTCGGCCAGGCTGGCAACGCCAGCAAGCTGATCGCTTCAGGACGCTGCAAGTAATTGTTCGCCTGATAATGGCCAGTGCAAACTGCACTTCTCGACCTGGACGAACCTCGGTTCGTCCAGGTCGTTCTTGTTCTGTGCTCGCAACCCGTTCGTTCACGATGCCTTCCGAGAGCTCAGTCGATCGGGTGCCCAGCCCCCTTCGATAAAGTTGAGGCTGAGAATCGTCTCTACATGGTGGCCGCGGGGCGGTTGTCCGCAAGGGGGACAAGTGTAACCTGAAATGGGACTTAAACGTTTGGAAAGATCATCGACACACTGAGACAGATTGCCAAGAATAGCGGGTCGAGCCGATGTCACGGACTGGATTTGAATCCTGCCCCTGGAGAGATCATCATGTCCCTCTTACGGACGTTCTTCCGTGAGAGGATTTGAGGGACTCCACCGCAAGACTTCGTCGTTCTGTGTTTTGCATCCCTCCCGCTCGTATGAAAAGCTCTTTTCGCCCCCCATCGATACTTCCCCGAAAACCAGGCTACTCGATGAACCTTGGTGAGCTGTCATCATCTTCGCTGTGGTGCTGTCTGAACTGAGTTCTCGTCCCTCACAAGCGTTACCGTCGCACTATGGATATCGCCCAAACTCTGATTCGGCATAATCTCGTCACCCGGCCTCAGGTCGAAGCGGCTTTGCCTCAGGCGGCAGGGAAGCGTGTCGACCGCGTTCTTGTTGAGATGGGCGTCGTCAAGGAAGATGATGTCCTGCGAGCGTTCGCCGAAGAACTCGGGATGGATTTTGTGGAGGTCAAGCAAGAGTCCATCGACAAGGAACTGCTCATGCAGTTTCCGACGACGGCGGTGTTTCGTCATGCGTTGTTGCCGTTGGGGCGACGCAACGGAAGTGTCATCGTTGCCACCAGTGACCCTTTCAATCTGGAAGCCATTGAAGAGCTTTCGGCTGTCAGCGGATTCCATCTCGAACCGGTCCTCGCTCGACGACTCGATGTTATTGAACTCATCAAAGAGCATCTCGGGGTCGGGGGGGATACCCTGAACGAGCTGGTTGCTCAGCGGTCCGCCGAGGGGATCGAACTTCTCAGCGACCTGTCTACGGATGACTCTGATCTGGCCCAGCAGGCCGAAAATGCCTCCGTGATCAAACTGGTCAACGAGTTGCTTGTGGAAGCGCTCGAACAGCAGGCAAGCGATGTGCATATCGAACCGCAAGAGTACGGTTTGACGGTTCGTTACCGCGTGGACGGGCTGTTGCGCGTGCAACCCGTCCCCGAATCGATCTCGCACTTCTTCGCGGCGATCGTCACTCGTTTGAAGATCATGTCCAAACTGAACATCGCCGAGAAGCGAATTCCCCAGGACGGCCGAATCAAACTGCGCATCTCGGGCCGCGAAATCGACGTTCGTGTTTCCATCATTCCGATGGTTCATGGAGAAGGGGTGGTCATGCGACTCCTCGACAAAGGACGCATGGTCTTCAATCTGAAAAATGTCGGTATGCCCGATCAGATGGCCCAGACCTTTCACGAACTGATCGGGCTGCCACACGGCATTATCCTCGTCACAGGTCCCACCGGTAGCGGTAAAACGTCGACACTCTACAGTGCGCTGAATGAGATCAAAGACCCCACGGTCAAAATCATCACGGTAGAAGACCCTGTCGAATATCAGAATCCGGGCATCAGCCAGATTCAGGTCCATTCAAAAGTCGGTCTGACATTCGCCGCCGGGCTTCGCAGCATCCTGCGTCACGACCCCGACGTGATTCTGATCGGGGAAATTCGAGACGGTGAAACGGCCGAAGCAGCGATTCAGGCCGCACTCACCGGCCACCTTGTTTTCAGCACGCTCCACACCAACGATGCACCGGGCGCATTTGCCCGTCTGATTGATATGGGCGTGGAACCCTATCTGGTCTCCAGCACCGTCGAAGGGGTGCTCGCCCAGCGACTGGTCCGCGTGCTGTGTAAACACTGCAAGGAACAATACCGACCCGATCCGGACGAGATTCCGGAGGACTTCCCCGTTCCCGCCCCCGAATTCCTCTGGAAACCAATTGGCTGTCGCGAGTGCAAGGGGAGTGGGTACGCTGGCCGTCGGGCGATCTTTGAACTTCTTCGCACCGATCCTGAAATTGGAAAACTTTGCATCAACCGGGCCAGTACCGCAGAGATGCGAGACTACGCTCTCAAAAAGGGGATGATATCTCTGCGTTTGTCCGGCTTTCAGCGCGTACTGGACGGATCGACGACACTCGAAGAAGTCATGCGCATCACCAAGCGTGACATGATGGGCTGATCAGTACCAGACGAGGTCGGAGGCCGACGGGTTTCGCCCCGTTCCCGCATCCTGTCGGATCAGGTGGACACCACCAGCAATTCTCTATTCGCGTGTAATGAATTCATCGAGGTTCAAGAGCACGCGTGAGACGGCTGTCCATGCCGCAGCCTCCGTCAGCGATATCCCCGCGGGAGCCGGGTTGGGGGCAAATGCTTCGGCTGCCGGAATGTCCTGCGCGAAGCGATCCCGCTGCTCGTGTAGAAACCCTCGCAACCGAGCCAGTTCCTGCGAATTCGGCTCACGTCCCAGAGCGACCTGAACCGCGTGCATCAGTCGATCACTGTCATCCCCCGCAGGTGCTTCCAGCAATCGAACGGCAAATCCCCGTGCGAACTCGAAAAACGTCTGGTCGTTGGCCAGTGTTAATGACTGCAGTGGCGTGTTGGAACGGATTCGCCGCGTGCACGCGACATTCGGTTCCGGGAAGTCAAACGCGGCCATTGCGGGATAAATGCTGGAACGCCAGATGTGCGTGTAAAGCCCCTTGCGAAACCGATCGCGTCCCGTGGATGTCTTCCATGGTTTTTTGTCCTGCGTGAAATCAAAGACCCCTTCCGGCTGTGGCGGGTAAACCGGGGGGCCACCCAGCTCTGTGGTGAGCAATCCACTGACCGTCAATGCGGCATCGCGAATCATTTCGGCATCAACACGAATGCGTGCCTGACGGGCCAGCAACTTATTCATCGGATCTTGCTCAATCAGATCACTACGGGAATGAGATGACTGACGGTAGGTTGCAGACAGAACCAGTCCTCTCAAGAACGCCTTGAGATCCCAGGCCCGGGGATCCGACGCAGCGACTTGTGATGGGCTGTTGGCGTCTGCTGCATCGTCGCTGGCGGCTCCCGTCGACGTGGTGTCACGTCGAAACTCAGCAGCCAGCCAGTCGAGCAGCTCAGGATGAGTCGGTGGATCCCCCTGGATCCCGAAGTCATTCTCCGTTTCCACAATTCCCCGTCCAAAGATCCGCTGCCAGTACCTGTTGGCGATCACGCGGGGAGTGAGTGGATTTTCTGGTGCGGTAAGCCACTCGGCCAGTTGCAGGCGATTGGTGATGGATGCGAGTTCAGGACCTGGGGAAGCTGCTTGTGCAGCAGGCTGCTTGAGGACCGCGGGGATGGCCGGTTGCACCGGGGCACCCTTACGAAGGAAGTCTCCGCGAATCTGGATGTAGGTTTCTCGCGGGGGATTGATCTCCCGTGTGATCATCGTGGTTGCGAACTGGGGAGCTGTCTGACGCAGGCGACCAATCTCATCGAGCTGTGGATACTTTGAACGCGAGATTGGCAACCGCCGAAAGTAAGCGTCCAGATCCCGCTTATGCGTTTCCGACCGATCAACGGGGGGCAGATCCAAAGCGTTTTTCACGTTGAATGGCAACTTGGCCTTGTCTTCCTCCGTGAGTGTCTTTTCCCAGGCAGTCAGGTCATCCGCGATGGCAGAGATCTGATCCTTCAGTTCCTGTTCCAGTCGCTGGATTGTCTTTTGTATCTCTTTCCATCGCTCGGGCTCGCCGCTTCTGATCTGTTCTTTGGACGGAACATCGATCCGCGGCGCTGTCGGATCTCCAGCGTGGAACTCATTCGAGTTAAAGAACGCGTAGAGCTGATAGTATTCCCGCTGCGAAATCGGATCGTATTTGTGGTCATGACACTGAGCGCAGCCGACCGTGAGGCCAAGGAAAACAGCCCCCGTGGTGTTGACCCGGTCTACGACCGCCTCAACACGAAACTGTTCTGGATCTGTGCCCCCCTCTTCATTGATGAGGGTGTTCCGGTGGAAACCGGTGGCGATAAGTTGCTCCAGCGTCGGATCAGGCAATAGGTCGCCGGCAATCTGCTCGATCACGAACTGCTTGAACGACAGGTTCTGGTTGAGGGCATCGATCACCCAGTCCCGGTATTTCCAGATGGTTCGAGGTTGATCGCGAGTGAATCCGTTGGAGTCGGCGTAGCGCGCCGAATCCAGCCAGTCTCGCGCCCAGCGCTCACCGAAATGAGGGGACGCCAGCAACCGGTCAACAAGCCTTTCGTAAGCGTCGGGAGACGAGTCACTCACGAATTCCTGCACGGTCTCGACCGAAGGGGGAAGTCCAAGCAGATCAAAATGGACTCGTCGCACGAGTGTTGTTTTGTCAGCAGCTTCAGAAGGAGTCAGCTCCTCCCGCAGCAGGCGATCCTGAATGAAATTGTCGATCCCATTGTGTCGGGCGAAAGGTGCTTCGACCGTCGGGGGAATCACTCGTCGAACCGGTTGAAACGCCCAGTGTCGACTTGTCTTCGCAACGGCCGGTTCCGTCACTTCATCCCCAGGAGAATGAGCACCCTGATCGATCCAGCGTCGCAGCATGGCAACATCGGCCTCGGCCAGTTTGTCTCCATCCGGAGGCATCTGTAAGGCCCCTTCGGTCCCAGTAATGGCATGGATGAGCAGGCTGCGGGCGGAATCTCCAGCGATGACTGCGGGGCCCGAGTCGCCGCCCGTCGTGACTCCCTTCGCTGAGTCCAACCGCAGACTGGACTGCTGTGTTTCCTTCCCATGGCAGTCGGCACAATGCTTCAGCAGAATCGGCTTGACCTGAGTGGAATAGTCAACGGCCGCGTCGTCGGCGTGAGCGACGAGCGGGCAGAGAGACGTGAGAATGGCACAGCAGAGGAGTGCGCTAAAAAATCGTACGACCGGCATCAGCAATGCCTCGCAAACTCGATGGATCGAACTTGATCATCAGCAGTTCGTGAAATCGATGACCGCACAACGTTTGTAGACAACGGTGGTCGAGTGCCACGGTCGCAAAGCCATCGAAAACCTGTCGCTGCCGCTTCACGTTTGAATGAAAGTCGCCGGGAGGATCGAGGAAACTCCCGAATGGCCCTGCCATGAACGTGATCACGTATCAGTATGGTCCGTTGAATAGACCGGGTCAATTCCGAGACGGCACCGCGGCAACTGGTGTTTGGGCCGACGAACGTGGAACAAGTGAATCTGACGTCCCCTCCGTGACGTGGGGGGCCGTTGTTGCTCGCACGTCCGGCCGCAGACCTGATCCGGCGGAGGCTCTTTTTCTCCCGAAGAGACGGGAGGCAAGAAAAACAGTACGTCCAGTTTGGACGAACTTCAGATCCGTTCATCCAAACCGGGCATGTTCCTGTCAGACCGCTGCGAAAACAGTCGCTGCGGCGACTCACAGTGCGATCAGATCCCTTCCAGCAGTTTGGCGACGTCGGCTTTGGTGAATGGCTGCTGCAGGCGAGCACCCATCTGAGACACCACGCGTGCGGCGGCGTGAGATGCCAGGTGGCCCGCCTGTTTCCAGTTCAGACCGTTGGTGATGCCGTAGAGGATCCCTGCGGCATACATATCGCCAGCACCGGTCGTGTCGATTGCTTTCGTCGTGACCCCTTCGATCGGAATGATTTGGCCATCCTGCATCAGCAGCGATCCATCGGCACCCAGGGTCAACGCCACGTCGGCGGCGTGGTGATGAATCACCTGAGCACAATCGACGGGATCCGTCTTTCCTGTCAGGCTGCGTGCTTCTTCCAGATTGCAGAACAGCAGGTCGACCGAATCCTTGAGCAGGTGCAGGAACAGCTCGCGGTGCATCGAAATCAGGAAGGGATCGGAAACGGTGAAAGCGACTTTCACGCCGTTCTTCTTAGCCAATTCGATCGCTCGCAGGGCGGCTTCCTTGGTGGTCTCTCCGGCGAAGAGATATCCTTCGATGTAGACATACTTCGACTTCTGAATTTCCGCTTCAGAAATGTCGTCGGCGCTTAGCGTGGCCGAAAGACCGAGGTGGGTCAGCATGGTTCGCTGAGCATCGTCTGTAATCAGCACGACGCACGCTCCGGTCTGTCCGGCCACCTGCGGGACTTCGATCGTGACCCCCAGGTCCCGCATGTCCTTCAGCCAGAACTCGCCAAGTTCATCCTGTCCAGTCTTGCCCGCATAGGCTGCTTTACCACCGAATTCGACCAGGCCCGCGATCGTGTTGGCCGCCGATCCCCCGGCACAGCGATTGATCTTGGCACCTCGGATCGACTCCAGCACTCGAGTCTGAGTCCCGTCGTCAACCAGCGTCATGATCCCCTTCGCGAATGCCAGTTGTTCCAAGGTGGAGTCTTCGATGCGAGCCTGAATATCGACCAGCGAATTGCCGACGCCGTAGACGTCATAAACCGTTGCCATGGAACTTACTTTCAAAAAATCATTCAAACTCGGGCGAAGGTAAAATTCGATCCATCTCTCGCGGCGGTCACTGGGAAGCACTGGCCCCTGAACCCGCAGAAATGAACGACCGAAGTGCTAACCGTTTTCAGAACGAGGTTCTGCTCAAAATGGCGGCAGGAAAGGGGGGCACGTTCGCGCAGTCGAAGCCCGCTGTCCGCTTCATTTCGATCAAATCCATCAGAAACATGATTTTTTACCAGACTGTGGAATCGCTCGCCACCCGCATCGCCCTTACCGGCGGTACCATCCACCGACTGCTGAAACCCTGCTTCCAACCGTTGTGTGAGACGAGTGAGGGCTGTGAGAAGCTTCGTTCAAGGACTTCGCCGTGTGTGCTACGCTGCGAAAGGTCCGTATCCCACACCTGGCCGGACCCGTTTAAACAAGGTCATCCGCTTCGCGTCCCGGAGGTTCCACATGAAGTCACTGACAGAGTATTTGTACTTTCAGATTCCCAACCGGATGGGCTTTCTCAATATCACCCCGACGGTTGAAAAACTCGTGGAAAAGAGTGGCGTCAAGGAAGGACTGCTGCTCTGCAACGCCATGCATATTACGGCATCCGTCTTTATCAATGACGATGAACCGGGCCTGCACCAGGATTATCAGCAGTGGCTGGAAGAACTCGCCCCGTTCGACGCCTCACCCGCTCGATACCACCACAACAGAACGGGTGAAGACAACGCCGACGCCCACATGAAACGCCAGATCATGGGCCGGGAAGTGGTCGTCGCCATCACCAACGGCAAACTCGATTTCGGACCGTGGGAACAAATTTTCTACGGCGAATTCGACGGCCGCCGATCAAAACGAGTGCTCGTCAAGATCATCGGCGAATAGCGGTCGAGTCGCCTCACCCACCCCCTGCAGAAGCCGAGAAGTCGTCGTTCGAGAAACTCCGGAAATGTCTCTGAGAGAGTCCTCCGAGCCTGCTGGCAGGGCAGGGGGGGGATGGTCCGGACAACTGTCGCTCCTTTCAATCGAGGTGCCGAAGAAAAGGATCAAAAAATCCTGGCGAGAGCGGGAACGATTTCCGGTCAGGCAAGGGCAACGGACAACGCCAAATTCCCCCCGGCGTTGCGGATGGCAATCACGGAAGAGGGATGTGCCCGGTCAGAGGCAACGTACTCTCGACCTGTAGAAGTCGTCTATTCCGGTGAAATTTGGGGCCGCGGAGGCCTGAAAAGAGGCGAAGTGCAGATTTCTGCCGGTGATCGGCCAGCTGGCGGAATTTCGTCGAATTCGCAGGAATCGGGCAAATTTTCACTCATTTTTTATCAGGTATCAACACGACTTGTTTTTCAAGCTTCATTGGCTATAGTTTCGACTTCAATTGGTCAGCCGGAGAGGTGGCTGAGTGGCCGATAGCACCGCTTTGCTAAAGCGGCGTAGGGGTATTCCTCCTACCGAGGGTTCGAATCCCTCCCTCTCCGCATCAACCGTCGAGAAAACGTCTGTTTTCTCGACGGTTTTTTCATTGTCAGCTGGGCAAGTTTCATTTCTCGGATATGCAGGTTCTCTACCCACCGCGATGGCCGGACCTGCAACGGCCGGCGACAGTGATTGGGAGGGCAGAGAGTCCGCCGCGAGGCACAGATCGGTCGAGCCCGGCAGGCGATACCAGAGCCCCACGAACGGGAACGAGAATGGGAGACAAGCCCGGCGGCATGGAATCACCCGGCTGAGGTCGTGGCTGATCAACTTTAGACTGAGCAGGGCTGGCACCCTCTGCGATGCGTGTCCTCCTTTTCAACGAGCGGCGAGCGGCCCATCATCCCAAATCGCCACCTGCCGCAGCCCTCTTGATGAGATCCGGAGGCGGCTCAGTCTGTTCCGAATTGTCAAATAACCGATATGCCGTCGATTCGTTGTGCGGCTCAACACAAAGCCGAGGTAAGGGGACCTGAAAGGGCCTCAAGCGTTCCCTCCCTCACCCCAGCCTCGCGGTCCGTTGGCCAGCCGTCGGTTGAAGAACGGGGACAGGAGCATCCATTGCCTCGAGTCCCTGGCGCTGCTTTTCAATTCTCTCGCTTTGCAATCTGATTGGCTCTTTGCTCCAGCACCGCTCACGTCCCCCAAGGCGCCGAGCATCCGGTTGCGGCATCATTTCCCAGGTGAGCCGCCGCCGGGAACCGCGGGGAACGGAATGTTCGCCTTCCGCAATTCTCTGGCCAGCCGGGCCAGTCCCCTGAACATCACGTAAACCATTTTCAGTGCAGCACATGGGATTGGCCACCGACTGGCCAGGGACTGGCCAAGCTGGCCAGCCCCTACCCGTCTGCACCCAAATTCGTCGGCGGGCCACCACAGAGGTTTCTTCTCCGTTCCAGAGCATCAAGACGCCCCCCCTCTTCTCCCGTCGCAGCCGATTGTGGCAGAGACCCTTACAACCGAGTCCAATCCTCACGAGTCAACTGGTGCAGCAACATCGACCACTATAAACGACTTCCGACACCACCAGGACCAGCCAAACTCGTGACCATTCCCCATGCCACGAGTTCTCCCCACAGCCAGACAAGAGGCCGAGCCGTAAGCTCCTCAACACACCGCGATACAAAACCCGCCAGCACCCCACTCATCAATTCCGAGCTCACCAATTCAAACGGTGGCTGAGAAGCTCTCACATCAATCGCGGAATGACCCGTCTTAAAACTTCTGCGATGTGACCAACTTGCTCTAACTTCCTCACCGAGCAATAGAAGATTTCCAACACGAGCAGTGTCAGCAACAAACCGCAATCCCGCGACCCCAAACATCCAAACCTTTGGACTCCATCTGTCCTGATAAACGCTTACCAGCAGGTGTCGGTCACTCCGCTGGAAGGCTGCCGGCGGAATGATCCCTCGATCCTCCCCAGCCCCAAGCAAATCCGCACTCCCCCGACGCAGCGTCGCTAGGAAGCCGCGACCCCGTCGGCACGAACGGATGTGGGGTTTCCAAACCGACTCGAACGTCGAAGGGCCAGTAGATAACCCGAACAGAGGAAGTTGAAATCCAGAACAGGACCGACGAGGAAGTCGGTCGCCAGGAAACCGCCGAAAGGTACTTCAGCCGTCCAGAAATTGCCGGCCCCATTTACTCAGGTTACGGCAGCCTGAAAACCCATGAGCGATCTGAATCTCTCCTAGGCGTCGGGCTCGGCGCCCTCATCCCGCTCTCCAACGACCCTGTGTCGGTGGAAGCCACGACTGATCAGCTATGAGTCCGGTTAGCGACGTCATCCTGCTTTCCAACGACCCTGTGTCGGTGGAAGCCACGACTGAGCTGCTAAAGCCGCGCTCCGCCAATCCCCCGTCGGTTACAAAGAAGTCCGAACACTGGTGGAGGGCTGAAGTTCCATCCCGTTCCGGATTTCAAACCGAAGTGCTTCTGGCTACAGTGGCCGCCACTATGACTTCATCTGAACGACATCTCGAAGAACAGCTCATCGCACGGCTGCCGTCGTCGCGAACCTACCTTTCAACGACCGCTGGGAACCGAATGAGCTGCTGGGCGAGGACGTCCGGTTCAAATACTTACGGACTGGCTTCCGAGATTGCCGCGGGGTGCAGAGGAGCGTATTTGCACCAAGCCGCTCAAAGTCGGGCATATCGACACGGTCATCGGGCTGCCCGCCAACCTCTTCTACTCCACCCGCATCCCGGTCTGTATCCTGGTGCTTAAACGGTGCAAGAAACCGGACGATGTTCTGTTCATTAATGCCAGCGGCCCCGAGAATTTCTCCAAAGGGAAACGCCAGAACGTGACGACGGACGAGCATATCGCCCGGATCATTAACACCTACCAGAAGCGGCCGAAACAGATCGAGAAATACGCGCGTCGGGTGAAGATGAAAGAGATTGAAGCCAACGATTTCAATCTGAACATCTCCCGCTACGTCAGCAACGCCGAGGATGAGGTCCAGATCGACCTCAAACAAACCCACGCCGCACTGGTTGAAATTGAACGAGAGATCCAAACGTCGAAGAACGCCCCCAACAAGTTTCTCGTGGAACTCGGATTACCTCCGTTACCCCGACGCTTGCGAAGTTGCGTCAGTCCGCAGAATCTTGCGCGAGACGTGACACGCTGGTAATGCCAATGTTGGAGGGAGTTACCTGCGAGTGAATCGCGATAGGTCATCGGATGCGACGACTCCCGCTCGGAGAAAGCACACGATGAACTGGCTCCCGTGGTTCGAATAATGGACGGATCTATCAGTGATGATGGATTCAGCAACCCTGTAGACGCGGGGCTGTCGTCCTTGTTCGGTCATTGCGGCTGTCTGACAGACGTGATGAAATGACAAGGGTTGCTGGTGTGGATTGAAAATCAGTGGCTGGTGCTGTGCCTGGTGGAATCACTCCATGGACGAGCCGTTATTGCAAGGTCGTAGTTTGGCTGCTCAGCTCTTGTTTGTTTTTGATCTGCTGGGGACGTTTGTCTTCGCGCTGAGTGGTGCGGCGGCGGGTGTGAAGAGCCGGCTGGATCTGTTTGGACTGATGTTTCTCGCCTTTGCGGCGGGGAACGCGGGGGGGATCGCCCGGGATGTTTTGATTGGCGCTGTTCCCCCCGCCGCCATCCGAGACTGGAAGTATGTGACCGTCTCGGTCGTGGCTGGCCTGGTGATGTTTCTCTGGTCTCCGGGGATTAATCTTCGAAGCTGGCCCGTGCTGGTCTTTGATGCGGCCGGACTGGCACTGTTCGCCGTGACCGGGACTCAAAAGGCACTCTCGTTCGGTCTTCATCCCATGATGGCCGCACTCATGGGGATGCTGACCGGGATCGGCGGAGGGATGCTGCGTGATCTGCTGGTTCGTGAGACACCTCTCGTTCTTCAAGCCGATATTTATGCCGTTGCGGCACTCGCCGCAGGGGTCCTGGTTGCGACCGGGCATACGTTGCAGTTGCCCTTGAGTGGGTTCCTGATCGCGGGAGCGCTCCTCTGCTTCTGGCTGAGGATGATGTCGCTGTACCGTGGATGGCATTTGCCGCGACCGTTGGCTCATTCGGAGCAAGAATAACTCATGCTGGGAGGCATTTGCGGAAGCCAGTGTGAGACGGCGCACAAAGCGAGTCGGACTTGATTTTCTTTTCTCCCGCGATCGGGTTGCGGGGAGTCCGCTTGCTGATCAGGGCTCGGCGTGGCCACTGCAGGGGGAGGCGGGCCGCGGTGAGCCGAAATTTGATGACCGTCATCAAACCCCGGCCCACCGCTTTCCCCGTCGCACAATCCGTATTGGTCGCAGGATGTCAGCTCAAAATTACTCTCGTCCGGATAAGAAAAACCGGGGATGTTTCTGGGCTGAGTCAGTCACGCAACCACAGGAACATCCGGCGGGGGATTCTTCGTATAGCGAGCGTATGCCTGCTGTCGTTCTTATGGTTCAATGATCGCACTGAAGCCGGATTCGTTGAGAGCCCGGACCAGATCACCTGATTCAAAATCGCCTGTGACGAAAAACCGGGTTACTCCGGGTTTGGCTGTATGACCTGTGACTCCTGCGACACTGCTGATGGCCTCATCAATGGCGTTGCAGCAGGGGGGACAGCAGTTATGGATGCCTGAGATCTGGGCGCGCGTCAGCCGTGCGGACATCGTCGGGGCCAAGGGCTGTACCTGAAGGTCTTCGTTGTCGGATGTACCGTAGAATCCTGCTGCGGCGAAGGCTGCGAGGGCCTTGCGGGCCGCGGCCTCGTCGCTGGCGGTCAGCGTCACTGTTCCGTCGCGCAGATTGCAGCGCGAGTAGACTCCCTGCACCCGGATCATGGCGGCATCAACGGCGCTGGCGCAGCGATGACTGCGGGGGTGAACACCAGATAATTCCACCTTGATTGCAGTTCCTGTGGTCATGTTCCTCTCCTCAGCAAATCAGTTTCGCTCAGTGCGATTCGACTGAAAGTCATCTGGTGATGGCTTTCGTTCAGGCATTCGGCGGTGGTGAAGCTCCATCGACAGCCGTGCTTGTCCGATCGCGTGATCGTTTTGGATCACCGTCGTACCGTGCAGATCACAAACTCAGCGAACTCCTGGTATCAGGAGGGAGGAATGCACGATGCGTACCGATCATGAAGATTGCTTAAAGTCCCGACATTTACAGCTGCCTCATAGCGTTTGAAACGCTGAAATCGCGAATTTTGTTGGAAAGAAGACAGTCATAACGGCGTCGACGTGTCGCCATGTGGTGACAGTGTCTCCCTGGTGTTCATCTGACCCCATGCGCCACTGGACCTGCTGGCCGAGGTAGTGAGATGGCCGCGCGAGGTGTTGCTGGGGCCGACTCTGGAAAGGAACGTTGCTGCTGTGCGGTCAATTACTGCGGAAGCGGAACGGTGCTGCAGGCAGGGAATGCGGTGTTGTGGGGCGTTCCCCCGCCTGGATACGGTCGAATGGCCGTGATGATTTCTTCGGACACGTCCCCCGCGAATGCGAGAGAATCTGGGTCGTGATGAGGCCCTGATGTTCGAATAAGGCCATTTCAATCGAGGTTCTTCTGTGAGCCCCAATTGAAGTTGGGCTTCCCGCACCGAGCAGGGCCACTGCGGATCACGAAACAGACGCGCGATATGGCGAGCGCATGCGCACGCATCTCAGGATGCGTGATGCGTGAACAAACCGGAGCGACCCTCACTGTTTCAGGGGCTTTCGACGCTGCCGATGACATCCGTCATCGCGGCAGTCATGGCCGCAGTCATCGTTATCGGTATGCGACGGTGCGGGCGGGGAGTGGGCAGTGGTTGATCCTGCTTTTCGTACTCAGGATGGACGATCTCGAGATCGACAACACTTTCACCCACGGACAGCAGGAGTCGAGTTTTGGGGAACAGGTGCCGCCGGTTGCCAAAGTCTTTCGTCGTACATACGGCCATTTGAATGGCGTAGTAATTACGGGCACGGCCCCACACGATGACACTTCCGTCGCTCGCCAGATCAAGCACGATGTCGCGTATCAGTCCATGGGTCCCGTTCTTCAACGCCAAGCTGAACGCGTTCAGCGAATCATTTCGCTCACTCCACTCGTTGCATTCCATTTGCATGTCCATCAGGGAATGTGGTTGCTCGTCGCCGCGGCTGCATTATGCAAATAGGATACCGAGATCTTAAATGAATTTTCCAAAATTCCATTTGAGTCGAATGGGAGGTCTGAACCGTCGACTGTGCAGTGGAATCAGGGCAGAGGTCGATTGGCGAACCGAGGAGGTCGCCGCGGATCCCTGCGCCAACTTCAAAGCCATCTCGCTTCATCAAAGAGGCACGTCACTTCGCGAGTCGTTCCTGAACCGCACAACCCTGCGATCATGACAGAGCATAAGCAGCAGTACCGAGATCAATTGCCAACGACGATTTCTCCTACTGTTGTCGGAAATCAGCCGCATCGAGGCGATGTCGACTGAGCAGCCGATGCATCCCCTGTCGGGAAAGTCCTGCCTGGCGAGCCGCCTGAGAGATGTTCCCTTCATGCTTTTTAAGTAAGGCGGTCAGGTAATCGCGGTCGGCATTGTCGAGTGCTTCTTCGCGGGAAATTTCGGCGATATCCGACACTTGTCGGGACGTGGAATTTGTTGTTGCTGTGCGGAGGGGTTTGGGGAGGTCTGTGAGTTCGATTTTGTCTGTGCGCGATAATGTGACAGCACGCTCGATGACATTTCTCAGTTCGCGAATGTTTCCCGGCCATTCATAACGGCGAAAACATTCCTGCACTTCGTCGGTGTACCCGGTGACCCGCCGATTGTCGGGTTGAAGCTGCGTCAGGAAGGCGTCGGCCAACAGCAGAACATCGTCACCCCGCTTGCGCAGCGGGGGCAGTTCGATATGAATGACGCCGAGACGGTAAAACAGATCCTGTCGAAATCGACCGGCTTCGACTTCGTCTTCCAGATTTCGGTTTGTGGCGCAGATGTACCGCGTATCGACCTTGCGCAGTTCACTCATGCCGACCGGGGTAAACGCCTGCTCCTGCACAGCTCGCAACAGCTTTGCCTGTGAGGACAGGGGAAGTTCTCCCAGCTCGTCGAAGAAGGCGGTCCCCCGGTGGCTGCGACTGAGCAGGCCTTCCTGATCCTTGACCGCACCGGTGAACGAACCCCGGGCGTGACCAAACAGCACCGACTCAAAGAGGGATTCCGGAATGGCCGTACAGTCGATGACCTGAAAGTGAAAGCTCCGGCGGCGGCTGTTCTGGTGAATCGCTTTCGCAATCACCTCTTTGCCGGTTCCACTTTCCCCGGTGATGACGACGTTCGTATCCGTTTTCGCGACACGATCGACGATTTCCAGCAATTCCTGCATCGCAGGGCTCTGGCCGATAATCTGTGGGAACCGGGCTGTCGGGATCTCGTCTTCTGCCAGGGCGGGTTCGCTCAAGACAGGGGGTGCCGTCGCATGACTCAGGGCACGGTTCACACTGGCCAGTAGCTCTTCAAACTTCACTGGTTTGAGTAAGTAGTCCACGATCCCCAGACGGACACTTTCGATTGCGGTGGGTAGGGACGGGACCCCGGTGATGACGATCAGCGGGATATGCGGCCACTGCGCACGACCACGCCGCAGCAATTCCAGTTTGAAATTGCCGGGCATGTTAAGGTCGGAGAGGATGAGGTCAAACGATCCGGTTTCGAGTTTGGCGAGTGCTGCGTCGGCATCCGGTACGCATTCGCATTCAAAGCCGGCTTTGCGGAGCAACTGTCCGGTTGTCCGCAGGTAGAGCGGTTCGTCGTCGGCAATCAGGATTCGCTTGGGGGATGATGGTTCATTCATGGCTGGAGATCCGGCGAGGGAGTTTGACTTGGAATGTCGTGCCGTCAGGGCCTGTTTGCTTGACGGCGATGCTCCCCCCCATGGCCTCGGCGAGACTGCGGGAGACAGACAGACCCAGCCCCATTCCGTGACGAGTTCCGGTCTTTGTGCTGAAGAATGGCTCAAAGATACGAGTGGTCGCTTCCCTGGAAATACCTTCACCCTGATCTGTCACCGTGATGGTCACGTTTTCGTCCGTCGTGAACACTTCCAGCACAACTTCACTTTGCGGAGGAGAAGCCTGAATCGCGTTGCGGACGATATTTAACAGAATCTGCCGCAACTCGCTTTCCCGCAGGACCACGTCTGTCGTACTCGAATCGACGCTGGCATCGGCGCTGGCGTCTTTCGGGGGCGGGCGAAGAACGACGCGGACATCGGCTTCGGACGCGAGGGGTTGCAACAGCAGAACCACATTCTCGATGGCCCGAATCAAATCAAATCGGGTAGGGGACTGCTGACTGGGGCGATACAGCTGATACATCTGGTGCGTGATGGAGCTGATCCGTTCGATCTCACTGTCGATCAGTTCGAGCAACTCGTAGTTTTCGTCGTCCCCCGAGAGGTTCCCCTTGAAGAGTGCGAATGCGTTGCGGATTCCGGCCAGGGGATTGTTGATTTCGTGAGCGATCCCCGCGGCCATCTGGCCCAGCGCGGCGAGCTTTTCCATTTTGCGCCGATGCTGTTCCAGTTGCGCAATCTTGATCGTCCGTTCCTGCACGAGCTGTTCGAGGTGCTGATTGTGCAGTCGCAGTTCTTCCCGCAGATAGTGTCGTTCTGTGATATCCCGCACACTGGCACGATGCCCCAGGTGCCTGTGGGAATCGTCGTACATCGGCTGCCAGGAGACTGCCGCCCAGCGCCGGGATCCATCACGATGAATCAATTGGAACTCGACATCGTTTCGACTTCCTTCGGTCGTCGCATCATTCAGCATCTCGACGATCTTGTGCCGGTCTTCTTCGGCCACCATCGACAACGGGTAGTCGGGCATCTGCAGGCATTCGTCAGGGTGGTAACCCGTAATTCGTTCGACGGCTGCGTTCACCCACAACAGCTTCCCTTCGGGGGAAAGCCAGCTTTCCCAGTCGTAGGTGTAGTCGGCAATCGCCCGGAAAACGTAGTTATCAATGGGTCGCACAATGGATTGTCCGAATCGTGTTTCGTTGGACATGCTGCATACTCTCGCCATTCGGAAATTGCACGCTTCAAAGCAGAATCGTCACCGCGAACGGCCTGAATGTTCTGATTCCGCCAGAAATGCGCGGAGTTATCGACTTTCAATCGTGGTAATGCAGGTCTGTTTTAAGATCGGTTTTCCGGATCTTGTCATGATACCGATCTCACGGGCCAGGATGAAGGGGGCAGGCTCGACATCCGCTTCTGCAAAGCCCGCGTGGTCAACGAGCTGACCCCCACACTTGGTCTGTACCGATCTATCCCGCAGTGCCAGGGGCGAGAGATCACCACGCAGCGCGATCGAGACGCCGGGCGAATTCGCTCGACGGATCCCTCGTTTCGGAATGTCTCTCTCTCTGCAGAGGAAGATGTAGGGGAGTCGTTGACCGGAAACGGAGCAATCAAAAAATGGAAGAGCGAAGCTCTGCTGAGACGACGAAGCTGGTATCCGCATCGACTTGCCGACTCAGCAGCCGCTTCGCTCTTCCGATGTCTTGCCCGGGCAACCAGATCGTGCATTCGTTGTTGATGGCCACAGAACGTTACGCAGACAAAGCAACTGGGATGCCGCTTCCGATCTTCTCGTTCGGTATCAGCACGAGAAGGGTCTCTCTTTATTCGGCGACTGCTGCTCTTGTGCAACTAGGAATGAGGGGCCTGAGTTTTCAGCGACTTGAGTCCCGTAAGCGTTTCCGGTCTGGCGAAATTACAGAAACCGGATTTGTCTGTCCTTTGTTGATGACACCGTCGCCGGAGGTGGACAGTGGAGCTTGTTCGATTACGGGATTCGCTGTGATGCCGCCGCGATGCGCTGAGAGAAGAAGAGGCTCTTGATCGGTGCAGGGTGGGGCAAGAGACCCAGGCCCAGAGATGGGAAAGGACGGGTAGTTGAAGCATTCCCAGAGTGGCGCAGCCAACGGAGGCGCACGTCCTGCAGTTAGAAGCACACAACGGCTTCGAGGGTTACGTGCTGGTGGATGGGGCTTGTCACAGAGTGATGGTCCGGCGGCAGGTAAGGCCCTGTCTGGAAGAAGGAAGATTTTTATCTGACGGGGGCTTTGTCGTCCCTCTGTTGAACAAAGTCCTTTTGGCCGAGGTGGCACACAAATAGCTATCAGTTCTCTTTGATTTCGTCCGAGACTTCCGTCAGCGAAACGAGGAGTGTGACATGAAACGCGACGACCAGTTTTCAAGCAGGATCGCGGCCTCGACCAGTCTTTCTGACCGCCTTCATCTTTGGCCGACCGACGGAGGGAAATCCGATGCGCGGCTCTGGCAGGCAGAGCCGGAACGACGGAGTTCCGAGACGATTCAAACCGTTGTTGTTCCGCTTGACGGCTCAACCCCCGCAGAACATGCATTGCCCCCTGCGCTGGCAATTGTCCGTCGAACGGGGGCTTCGCTGAGGCTAATACACGCCTACACCGAGCCGTTCGCCGCGCTCGAGCCGTGGCAGCATTCGTCCGCTTATGAACGGACGCAGGTTGAACACCAGGACTATCTTGAGCGGATTGCCAGGCAGATTACTCGCAGGGAAGACGTGGATGTCGAAATCGTGCTGGTCGATAGTCCCGACACGATCGATGCCTTGATGACAGGGGTGCCCGATTCCAGTCTGGTCGTGATCGGTTCACGTCGTCGACGATTCGCTTCTCGCCTCTGGTGGCAGAACCGGGTGGATCAACTGCGTCAGCGGCTGTCTGTTCCGCTGCTGGTCACCAAAGGGGATTCCGTACCGGTCGAATTGACTGCGGGACCTGAAGCGAAGCGAATTCTGCTGCCTCTGGACGGTTCGGTTGCGGACAGAACGGTGCTGGATTGTGCTCGTTTCGCTGCGCAGACGCATGGCGGAACGATCACGCTCTTGAACGTCCAGAACGAAGAATGGACAGCCGGTCTGTTTCCTCATTCAAGTCCCCGAGAGTACCTCTCCTGGACGATCGAGCGCTTGAAACAGAATGGGATTCATGCGGAGGCCTATGTCCTCACCAGTGCGGAAGATCCTCGATTGGCGATTCAGCACTACGCCGAGTCGCACAATACAGATCTGATCGCGATTCCGACTCACGCAGACCGAGGACTTTCACGGATGATGCGTTCGAGTGTCGCAGATTCTCTGCTGCGTCACTCGAAGATACCGATCCTCCTGCAGAGTATTCCCGGCCGAGCGAAGCGGCCGGAGTTGACGAAAGTGACGTGAGAGTCGTGACGGGTCCCACCCGTCGAAATGACGGGCCCCGAAATGGTTGCTTTTGCGACTCAAGCGACGTTCGGTAGAGGTCCTTTCGGACCGGACTGAGAATTTCGACGGGTGGGACGTGGGTGGGACTTCAAACAGGCGGGGCAGGGCTGTCATCCGGCAGCTTTGTCCCGCCTGTTTCGTGAGAGGGGGGAAGGGAAGCCGAGATGCAGATCGATCCTTGCGGTAACCCGCGGGCGTGGTATTTTCACTATCTTGCAGAGAAGTGAAGAGCGAGAGCCATTTACCACTGCTGATATCGTGGTCAGGCCGATATAGATGCTCAAACTGTGATGACGCGACGTGTCGATTTGATTGGGCAGAGGCAAGGGGTTTCGCATGATCTGGCTGTGGATTGGCTTTGTGGTCTTCGTCCTGGCGATGTTGGCCCTTGATCTTGGTGTATTCCACCGTCACGCCCATGTGGTCTCCATCAGGGAAGCCCTGGCGTGGACGGCGGTGTGGGTGACTCTGGGGCTCACCTTTGCGGTCTTCGTCTACTTTGCCTACGAAGGTCACTGGTTTGGTCTGGGGACCCAGATCGATGTCGCAGATGGTCAACTGAACGATGGCGCTACCGCCGTTGAAAAGTACATCACGGGGTACATTGTCGAAAAATCGCTGAGCATCGACAACGTGTTTGTGATCGCGATGATCTTCGGCTTCTTTGCCATTCCTATAATTTACCAGCATCGGGTTCTGTTCTGGGGCATCATTGGAGCGCTGGTAATGCGCGGGGCGATGATCGCCGTCGGAAATCTGCTGATTTCACGATTCCACTGGGTGTTGTATGTCTTTGGCGCCCTGCTGATCTTCACTGGGATCAAGATGCTGGTCTTTGCTTCCAATCATGAAGCCTCCAGCTTCGGGTGGATCATTCGTCTGACGCGACGGTTCTTTCCTGTCGCCAACGAGATTCATGGCGAGCATTTCTTTGTGCGAGCGGGAGTGGAAGCAAAGGGGGAGTACGCCGAGAGTCTGCGACCGGGCACTCTGATGCTGACTCCTTTAGCCCTGGCGCTGATCCTGATCGAATCGACGGATGTGATTTTTGCCGTCGATTCGATCCCGGCGATCTTTGCCATCACGGCGGATCCCTTCCTGGTGTTCACCAGTAACGTGTTTGCCATCCTGGGGCTTCGCTCGCTGTATTTCGCTCTCGCCGGGATGATCGACACGTTCCGGTACCTGAAGGTATCGCTGGCGGTCATTCTGCTGATCGTCGGACTGAAGATGTTCTTCACGGAATGGCTGAAAAAGACATTGGGGTCGCACTTCAACTTCTATCTGCTGGCTGTGATCATCGGGATCCTCGTCGCGGGGATCCTGGCATCGATGATCATTAAGCGACCTTCCGAGACGCACGAGTCTTCAGAGCAGGCGTAAGTCGGTTCCGTTGCTTTGCCATGTGATCACCGAACACCCTCCGGGGGGACCACAACGTTCGGGAACGGGCGCTCGTCTACTCGTCCCCCGCTCTGGGATATGTCCTGACTAAATGGTCGCAGGGGCAGGTGAAATCCGTTGCGGGGCGAAAACCCCCGGGAGTTTCAGGCCGATCCTCACCGTCATGGAGCCATTCAGTCTCCTACGGGAAAGCTGTCGAATGAGGCCGATGTTGCTCGGTTGAACCTCGACGATGTCAACTCAGGTTTCGGCCGTCACCGGGAGTTGACGGTTGGGGCCGGATTCTCGTGCGCCACGCCTCGCGTCGCCGCCGCGGTCCCCCTTTTATTTGCCTGTTTTTCGTGTTTGGGCGCATTGGTCTGGGAGTTGCTTACTCTCCCCCCAGCGTTCGCTGTTTGACGAAGTCACGATTCCTGAGTTGACGAGCAGCGATGTCGCGGCCACTGCGCAGGCGTGGTTACACGACAGGGTTCTCATTCGACGTAACGAATTGAGCGAATCGATCGCAGGTGATTTCTCTGCCGCAAATTTTCGCGTTCAGTCAGGAGCGGTACGTTAAACAAGGTTAAAGAGCGAGGAGCGACAACATGGCCGGCAAACGACAAATCATCATTACCAAGTCGGATCACGACGATCTCGAAAGCCTGTTCTTCAGTGAACTGGCAATGGCATTCGGTGATAAGCCCTATCTCCAGTCGTTGAGGCAGGAGATGAATCGCGCGATCGTCATGAACCCTGACGAGATTCCTCCCGATGTCGTGACGATGAATTCGACCGTCAAAATCCGTGACGTTCATACCCAGGAAGTAAGCACTTATACGCTTGTTTTTCCTAAAGATGCGGACATCGCGTCAGATAAACTGTCAGTACTTGCCCCGATCGGAACAGCCATCCTTGGCTATCGCGAAGGGGATCTCGTGCAGTGGCAGGTTCCGAGTGGGCTCGTGCGGTTTCGGATTGAAGAGGTCGTCTTCCAACCCGAGCGTAACCGTGTCTGTGTCACGTAGCCGCTTCGCGGACACTGCCGTCTGAACTAACGGATACGTCCCCTTTGAAAGCAGCATCAGAAACAGCGCCACCTGAATTCTCAGGTTGGCCTCTGGGATCCTCGACGCCAGCGCTCGGCGTCGACCTCACCCCTGGAAAGTTTCAGGGGTGAGGTGAAAATTGGTTTTGTTCTTTCTCGAGTCGAACTCTTGTGGATGTCAACGCGCAAGGCAACAGGAACATCAGATCTGTCTTGCGGATATTCGGAAGCTTTCGTTGTGGTGAACCTGGATTGTGAACCAGTACAAGGAGAACCCGTGATGAAGATCAATATCAACGCGTCGTCAGTCCCTCAGCCTCACCGGTATGCGAATGCCGTCGTCGAGCAGATGACGCGAGCTCTCAGTCATGCATCGAAGCGAATCACGAGTGTCGATGTCACGCTGAGTGACGAAAATGGTCCCCGCGGCGGGGTCGACAAACAGTGTCGTGTCCGCATCTCGCTTCCGCCCTTCGGTCATCTGACGGCGTCTGCCACATCCGAGAATCCGTGGGCCGCTGTTGCTCAAGCCGCCGAACGTGCGCGGCGTGTGGTCCTCCACAAACTGCAGCGCCCCAAGTCGCTCCTGAAACGAAGCCGCAAGAACAGGGCGAAGTCACTCGGATCGATCGCGCGATTCGAGTCCGGGTCGTAAGGTGATCCCGGTCCTCGGTCGAAGAATCTCATCTTTTGAAGAGGAATTACCGTGACGACGTGTATGCCACCTCCTTCTCTCGTGAACGGGTCTCTCTCCACGGATGCTGCGGGTCGTCACGCCCCGCGATCGCAGCGAATTCTGCTGGCAATCGAGGGGACGTCCCCCGGTCATGCGTTTTTGACGCAATTGATGCAGCGCGATTGGCCCGGAGATGCGGAGGTGCGACTCATCACCGTGCTTTCGCCGATTGAGGCGAATGCGCTGGCGGGACCGTCACAGCTCATCCTGGGTGAACTGATGAATGTCCAACGCACCGAGGCACGACGCCAGCTCGAAGAGGCTGCGGAGCGATTGAAGGGAGCTGCGCCGCAGCTGTCGACGAGTCTCATCGTGCGGACAGGTGACCCCGCGGAGGTGATTCTTGATGAGGCCCGTCGATATGGTGCTGATCAGATCATCGTGGGGTCAAAACGCCGGGCGCGCATGCTTCGGTGGTGGGGGGATTCCACGGCGGCGCAGGTCTCAAGCCACGCGGCTTGTCCTGTCGAGATCGTGTCGCAATAGCGGGGTTGTGACCAACTCGGTTGCTCACTGGCTGTCTCTGTGCAAGAAGAGTCGCGCAGTCAGGAGCAGCCGAGTTGGTCTGTGCCGTGATGGACCCCTGACATTCCCCTCCATGGAATCCGTGGCACTGACGTTCGGACTCCTCCCATCGTGTCCCGCATCTCCCGCGTATCAAACCGCGATTCACCGCGATCGAATGGTTCAGTCAGCTCTCCTGATGAATTCGTGGGCGTGCTGAGGGTGAGCATTCTTCCGTCATCGCGATCCCCTCTCCAACCTCAACCTAACTCAAAGAACAAGGCCCTCATTCCACAGTGCCAGTGGCTAACGCGTCTCGGCTTTGAGTTGTTCAAGTTCTTTAAGCAACTGTGGGTGATCTGGGGTCTGCGCGAGTTCTCGCTGAATCGCTTTGATCCTCAACTGGCGCTGGTGAACTTGCAGGTACCTCTGATGGTACTTGTCTGCCAGCGCTCCCTCGTCTCGTGTCGGGTCTTGCTTCCCCCACCGTCGATAGGACTCTGCAAGTTTGAACAAGGCAATTTCGTCGTGTGGAGTGAGCTCTATAACTCGTTTGAGGTCCCGAACCGCTTCATCAAATTTTCCGAGTTCCAGCTGAAGGACACCGCGTAACCGAATCGCTTCTGGTATCTCACCAATCCGTTGCAGAGCCGGCTCCAGCGAGGCTAAGGCGAGTTCGCTTTGTCCTTCGAGGTGATAAAGGCGCGCGGTCGCGATTTCGATTCGCGGACCCGCTTCCCCCGCGGCGATGAGCGCGTTCAACTGATCTCTTGCCCCGGGGGCATCTCCGACGTGAATCAACTGTTCCAGTAAACGGGAACGAATTTTGATTTCGTCCAGACGACTCAATTCGTGGTCCAGCGCCTCTTGATACACGGCGATGGCCGCAGCGTTCTGTTCCAATAACTCGTGGATCTGAGCCAGCAACAGCCAGTAATTTGTCTGATGGGGGGCTGCTTTGGTTAGCAGGACTGTCGCATCAATCAGCCCACGGTGATCTCCCGTTCCCTGAAAGTAGGCACAGCGAAGACGCAGGTAATCTTCATTTTGACCCTGCGTTTCCTGCAGAGCGTCCAGTATCGGTTTTGCGGAAGCCCATTGCTGTGCTTCCAGGCAGACGCGTGCCACCTTCATGAGGTCAGAGGGAGCGAGTTTCTTTTGCGAAAGCTTGGCGGTCCCCGATTCGACCGCACTCCAGTCTTTCAGCCGAGCGGACACGAGGCACAGTTCCACTTCGGCTGCCGGATAGTCGTCGTTAGCCAAGCGGATGGCCTGTTGTAATAACCGCTTCTTGTCATAGAGTTCTTTTGACTGCAGGGCCTGTTGATACAGACTTTCCGGGCTTGGTCGCAGGCTCCACAGCAGTCCACAAACGACAATGCTACCTGCGAGGAATGCCAACAGGAGGGTTATGTTCCATTGACGGGGCTGGGCCGTCGGTTCGCTATGGGGCCGCATCGGTCTGGCTTTGTCCCTGAATGAGATGAGAGGTGCGACCTGTGGGAACCGCGCGGAAGATTTCTGTCATTCCGTCCGTCCAGCAAACCTTCACGTCGAAAGGGGCGTCCGTCACAGCCATCACCACGCGTCGATCGAAATGAGACAGGTATCCTGCACCACTCCGGACGAACGCGACTCGTTCATCCCCTTCCTGTCTGACAGTAACGGTGGTACCGATCGCATCCCGGTCAACGCGAGTTCCAATGATGTCCAGACTGATGAATCGCTGATGAGGGAATCGATTGCGAAGGACCGATACGGGCTCATTCTGATGCACGACAACCACATCGATTCCTCCGTCATTGTCAAAGTCCCCGACCGTCGCACCTCGACCGGGATGATTCTCACGGAAATATGTTCCAGCGGAGCGAGAAACCTCTTTGAATCGACCATCTGCTGTGTTCTGGAAAAGCTGGGGCTTCTGGCGGTACGGGAGCTGACCTCCCCCGTAAAAAACGTGTCCGTTGATCACCAGCAGATCGAGTCGGCCATCACCATTGAAATCTTCCAGTGCAGTTCCGAAGCCAACCTGAAGACGCGACCGTCCGGCAAGCCCCGCCGTGTTCGTGGTTTGTAGAAAGATTTCATCACCCAGGTTTCGATAAAGGGCGTTATCTTCGAGTTCGAAGTTCGTGACCCACAGATCGCAACGTCCATCCTGGTCGTAGTCACCCGCTTCAACACCCATACTCCCTTCGTGCGTCCCATACTGATTGACGGCGACGCCGACCGCGTGTCCCATTTCTTGTAAAGTGCCGTCAGAACGACCCAGATAAAGAAAGTTATCTGTCTCGTCGTTCGCGACGTAGAAGTCGACCAGTCCATCGCGGTTGATGTCTGCCGCCACGACGGCTAAACCGTTGCCACCCGGTTGGACTTGTACGCTCTCTGTGATGTCTTCGAACGAGCCGTCACCGAGATTGCGATACACTCGGTCATCTGCGGCAGGAAAGCGGTTGGGGCCGCAGACTTCTCGTTGTTTCAGGGGATTCCAGCATTTCTGGTCGGACGCAGGAGACCATTGCAGATAACTGGCGAGGTAGAGATCGGGCAATCCGTCACGATTGATGTCTCCCCATGCGGCTGCGGTCCACCAGCCCATCTGGTTGATGCCACTTCCGGCTGTCATGTCAATAAACGTCCCGTCGCCAAGGTTTTTGAAGAGCCGACAGCGACCGTAAGCTGTGACGATGAAGTCCGGAAAACCGTCGCAGTCGAAATCCGCCGCGAAGCAGCCATGCGAATAGTCTCCCCCACTCAACACGCGGGCCTGGGCAGAGACTTCGTCAAAATGAAATTCGCTGACGTTACGGAACAAGGCGGAGGGCAAACCGGCAATGGTTGCGTTGGAATCGATGGTGCCGCCGCCGGTGAAAAAAATGTCCGTGAAATCGTCCCGGTCAAAGTCAAAGGCTGCCGCGCCCCCTCCGAGACTCTCAAGGATGAAGAGGTGACCTCCTTCTTCGCCATTGCGATAGGTAAAGCTTATCCGACTTGCGGCTGTGACATCTTCAAACCAGTCAGACTGCTCTGTTTCGGGCGGGGAAGGATTGACGGTTTCAGGAGCGACCAGGCGCGAGCTCGATTGAAACGAACGGGCAAGGCCGGTTGGCCGGTGGGGCTGAGGAGAAGAGATTATTTCGCCAGGGGGAATTTCCGAAGGATCGTGGCGACAGCCCAATACGCCACCTAAAACCTCCAAGAGCAGGAGGCATGTAAGAAACGCTCTCAACCGGTGAATCAGCATGAGAGAGTGGCGGAACGCCAGGTAATTAGGACACGTTCGCAAAGCAACTGGCTCCGAGCTCAAAGTCTCCGATCCGGGTGTCACTATTAGAGATGTCGATGGGAAAGTAGGCGGATGGTCCAGTGAGAATTGAGCAGATCAACGGCACTGTGAAGCTGACGGCAAGTTCTTTCCGGAGATCTGAAGCTTTCTCGCGGAGAGGAAGTGCACGCAGCCGTCCCTGACGCGAGCAGCCTAATCTTGTGGAAATCACACTGTCAACGATGGAAAGAAGGGATAACCGAAGGGTCATCGAAAGAGATTTTCGAGGAACTGAACCACCTGCGCCGTAGGACCATCCTGTGAGTCAGCAATCCACGGCGGGTGCTGCCACTAAGACAATCATTACTGCATGCTTTCTATACATCGACTGCTGTCGCTGCCGTTCGACCCGCGTTCGGTGAACGCCTCCCTGCGGCCAATTTTAGGGAATTCTGAGCTCATTTTTCAGGTGCTATTAAGACTGCCACCATTGTCCTGTGATAGGATTGGTGCCGTTACAAAGCCACAATTATCGCTCAATTCGTTCAGCGAGCGACTCGCTAAAGCGTGGTTAGGCTGCGGCGATGATCATTCGAAATGCAAATCACTGCTCAGAGTTGATTTTTTATAAGGAACGTTGTTTGCTATCGTCGACGTCTGTCGTAACGTCAACAAGCATGTCCTTCGTTCACTTCACTTCTGTCATTGTTTTCGGCGCAACTTCGCGCATTTTCTTCGGAACGTTTCGAGAGAAAGGTCGCTGATGCCCAGCGTACGTCGTCAACGTTTGGTCCCGTCCGGGTTCACCTTGATTGAGTTGCTTGTCGTAATTGCGATTATCGCAGTTCTCATTGCACTCCTGCTGCCCGCGGTGCAGCAGGCTCGTGAAGCGGCAAGACGGACTCAATGCAAGAACAACTTCAAGCAATTGGGGCTTGCTCTACACAACTACCATGACAACTACCAGATGTTCCCGCCGTCGACGGTCAATCCGGGATCAGAACGATCGGCGACCTTTGTTCCACCGGGACAGGTCCGAAACTTTACGGGCTATTTGTACATTCTTCCGTTCATCGATCAGGCCAATGTCTACAATCAGATCAACTTCAGCCTGGCAACAGGCAAGGCAGACTGGAACTCACTCGGAGGCGGGGGCGAACAACCCGTACTCAATAACCTGAAACTTGCCGGATTTCTTTGCCCAAGTGATCCAGAGTACGACACGCCCCATACCTATACGCCACAGAATATGTACACCATTACGGGGGCGCAGCGAACAAGTTACGGGTTCGTGCATGAAGAAACCGAGTATCACGGCCTGACTGGCGGACTGTACAGCAGTAATACGAACCCGGGCCGGTCTGTATTCGGAATCAACTCGTCGGCGGGACTGCATTCCATCAAGGATGGCTCCAGCAACACATTTCTCATGATTGAAACCCCGCTCCAGAAAACGGACACGGCGTACGGTCCCTTCGTTACCGGATACACTCATACCCATTTCATCATCCCGGCCTACGGCATTAACCAGAACTATCTGACGACGAAACTGGTCTATGCCTGGAGGGCTGGCAGCGCTCATACGGGTGGCTGCCAGGCGTTAATGGGGGACGGATCCGCACGATTTATCAGTGCGAATATTGACCAGAATCTGCTGAATGGAATTGTCAGTATCAGCGGAAGCGAGATTCTGGGCGAATTCTAAAGGGAGATCGATTGAGTGAAACCGAGAGGCCGCAGCTGGGGGGGACATCGCTGATAAGTGAGCCCCCAGTTGACAGTGACTATCCACGATGGCCGACGTGGCACAACAGGTCACTGTCGGTGAGTGTGTTGAGTCAGAACTGACGTTAACGGTGAAGGTTCATGGTGTGCGCCGGGGCTTTCGTCCTAGCGCTCAACTCTTTGTCGCTGCTCGAGGAGTGTGGAGTATCGTGATGCGAGAATTCTTGGGCTGTACAGCTCTGATTTTAGTAACGTGTATTGTTGGGTGTGGCAGTAAGGGGGGAGTCAAGTCCGTCGATGTCTCGGGGACGGTGACCCTGGATGGTGAGCCGCTGCAGGGGGCGGATGTCTATTTTTCTTCAGGGACCTATGGAGGCTACGGGACCACCGATTCTGAGGGGAAGTACCGACTCGTCAATGGCGCTGCAGTCGGCGACAATAAGATCTCATTCAAGAAGTTTGACACATCCAATGCCAAGGGGATCGATACCAGTATTCCAGGAATGGACGAAGGACAGGTCGCTGCCATGATGGAAGCAAGGGCCAAGTCACAAGGGGGGAAGGGGGCGAAAGGGAGTTTGATACCACCGGAAATGAGTGATCCCAAGACGACGAAGCTGACGTACCAGGTTCCTGAAGGGGGGACTGATTCGGCCGATTTCCGACTCACCTCCAAGAAATGATCGAGTCCGTGAAGTCCGTGGCTGCTTCACGCCAGGCAGCCGTGATTAGAGAATAGACGCCCAGAGTAATCTCAAACCAGAAACTCGCCCCCTCTTCCGATCGAGGGTGGCGAGTTTCTTTATTGAGTCACCCCGAAGGGACGTTGCTGATACTTCAGTTTTGTGAAGCAGCACCCTACGCTCGGTGGATACGATCATCACGAGTGTCCAGCGTGGGGCGATCATTATGGTGGCTGGGGATGGTTCACGACCGTTGCCGTTTTGCGAAGGGCTGGCGGGAGGTTGCTGCCGCCAGGTGGTGAGCGACCGGACCGATGATCTGCTCGCGACCATCAAGCGGTTGGGGCCAGCAGAGCTTCAAGGACGCCGGTTCATCGCGCTCGTCTGGAATCAGCTTCCTCCCGGTCCCCGAATTCTGGATGAAGTCCTGGATCGACTGGCGGATTGCGCCTTGTCGCTGTGGCCTGATTGGAACGCATCCGCTCCTGAGCAACCTGTCCGTGGCATGAGCAATCCCGGGGTAAGCCAGGGAAAGGAACCAATCGATACGGGAAATGGAAGGCTCAATCACTGGCTTGAGCTGGCCACCAGGGCCGTTCAATCCGGCCGGGCCCCTCGATTCAAACGGGTGTTCACGGCGAATGCCGAAGTGCGGCAGTTGACGAGAGTCATCGGTTCACCCGCTGTGCAACTTTTGCTGGTTGTGCGTGACCCCTCCCAGGCATCTGCGGCGCTGCTCGGTCTCGCCCGGACGACTGAATGGCTGGCGAAAGAAACAGAGATGCCTGTCATTGTCGTCGTTCCCTCGCAATTGGCCTCCGCAGTGGAACTTGACAGTATCAGCTTCGATACGGTCCAGCCTGGTGAAGTGAGTGCACTTGGGTTAACTGCAGTAGCGGGACCGAAGGACTCGTTACCCTCATCACACTTCCCGTTGGAGGACTCGCTATCGAGTCTTGAAAATGAAGTCAGTCACGGCGATGAAGTCATCGTTGAAGGCTTTCACCTCGACAGGAGTTCTGAGTTTGATATCGAGGCCGAGTCCGGGGCAGGCACCGAGCCGTCTCGCTTTTTTGCAGAATCCCGCGAACAACCTCGGTCCTTCCGGCGAGAATTATTCATCCATCCCCTGATCGGGCGACCTCACCCGGGAAGTCAGGGTGAGCAATTACTCTGGTCACGGCTTTGTTCGGATAGGGAACTTGCGGGACTATTTGAATGTAATGTCTGGGTGACGACATCGGGGGGCGAGGCGTACTTAGTGGACTTTGTCTGGCGGAACGGTAGAGTCATTGTAGAAGTGGATGGGTATTACTGGCACGCAACTCCAATTCAGTTTGTCCTTGATCGTCACCGCGACTATGAACTTTTAATAAGTGGCTACCGTGTGATGAGAGTTCCTCACGATGTATTACTCTCGAATCCGGATCGGGTTGTGGAAAAGATCCGGAGACTGGTCCAGCTGCATTAAGCGACGGCTGTCGTCTGAACTGCCATGCTCGGTAGCACCGACGGCTCTGACCAAAGCGATTGACCATTTATAGGACGCTCTTTCAGCAGGGATGGCTCAATCTCGTTCTGATAGATGTTGAAGTCTGATCACTGGGACATATCGGGAGGACGATCGTGATGGCCGACGAAGTAAATCCACGCCAGGCTCTGTTCCTACTGCGGCTGCTGACTCAGCCGGAAGGCTTTTACATTGGCAAGACGAAACCCGAGTTGTCCGCGCACGAACGAAAAACGCTCGAGGCAGCAGGCTTAATCCATGTCTCAAAACAGAAGGAATCCCCCAAGGCCCGTGCGGCGTTACATGCGACGCTGACAGAGAAGGGCTGGAAATGGGCAGAAACGCATCTGGACGCCACTTTGCCCACGACGGGGACTGCAGGCCTGGTCATTCTGAGCAAAGTCCTGCAGCTCCTGAAAGCTCACGTCAGCTCGGGTGCAATATCTCTGGCAACGTTCTTCACGATCCCCGAGACACCAGGTGTCAGTCTGGAGATAAAAGGGACCAGTTCTGAGAAGCTTGAGGTCACTCGTGAAGAGGCTTCTTCCGGGGAAGAGATACGGGAATCTGCGAAGGATTTGCCTGATCGATCTCTCACCCAGACGGCTCAGCGTGACCACGACAGGCATGCATGGATTGATGGCCAGGAATCTCTGCGGCGGATTCAGGAGGAGGTTTCTTCGGAAGAGTCCGGTGAGCTGTCAGACGGACTCAAGCGGCGATTGTACGACGCTTGTTTTCAGATTGCCGGGGATGGAGTGTACGGAGTACGAATCCGCCTGGCCGACTTGCGGTCCCGGCTCGCCGACGTCCCGCGACCTGAACTCGACAATGCTCTGCGGGAATTGGAACAGTCGGAAGCCGCGTCCATCATGCCGCTGGATGATCCCCGCGAGATCCGAACCGCTGATGAAGAGGCGGCGCTGTCCAACAGTCAGGGGAAGGACCGTCACATTCTGTACCTGTCGAATCCCAGATAAATCTCGAACGCGAACGGTTACTGAACGGCCAGGAGAAATTCATGCCCGCTGTCGTTGAGCCACCGAAACAGGACGCCGCTCTGGAACTCGCCGCACTCCGCGAAATCAATTACGACTGGACGATGCATCTCAGAAGCGTCTGGGCGGATGCGGCGTATGATTCGAGCGAGATTCATACCCGCTTACGGGACGAGTTTCAGAGACGGCTCGATTCCCTGAAGGTCGATAAGAGTGCGAATTCCCCTTTGGGGTGGCTGCTTGTGGGGAGCGCCGGGTGTGGGAAGACGCATTTTCTTTCTGTCTGTCGGCAGCAGGCGGCGGCCCGAGGGATCTCGTTCGTACTGGTGGATATGACAGATGTACGTGATTTCTGGAGCACGGTGCTGCAGGGATATCTCGACTCGCTGCAGGTGGAGTACATCCCGGGACAGTTCCAGCAGCGGACCCTGTTAGAAAAGTTCCTGAAGCTGATCGACTACGATCTGACCCCGGAGCGGGCTCTGGGACGGTTTGCGGAATTCCCACAGCAGCAGCACGCCCAGCAGGTGACTGCCGTTGTCACTGCGATTCGAAAGATCCATCCGCGCGAAGCGGCCATGTATCAGGATGTGATCCGTGCGATCCTGGCAACGACATCCCATGATCCATCGGTAAGCGCTGCAGGATTGAGCTGGATTAATGCCAATCCCGTCGATGATGAGATGCGAAAGCTGCTCGGCTTCACCAAAAATCAGGAAGAGCCGATTCGCATCGTCAAAGCCCTTTCGTGGATGATGAGTCTTTGCGGACCGACGGTCGTGGCGTTCGATCAACTCGATCCTATCGTGGCGCAACTCGATCCTGCGGCACAGGCAGGGGGAATCGAGTCGACTCCAGAGGGACTGAAGGCCTTGTCGATCATTCAGGAGATTTCCAAAGGCCTGAGTGCCATGTTCGATCAGACTTATCGCACGCTGACGGTCGTTTCGTGCATTGAAAGCACGCTCGCCGCATTGCGGAAGTACTCCATTCAGTCCTGGCAGGATCGGTTTGAGGATGCTCGCCTCCTTCCTTCCTTGAACAATGCCGAAGTGGCGGCAAGCCTGCTCTTCCCTCGGACGACAGCCGGCTGCCGCAGCATGGGATTTCATCCCCCGTATCCCACATGGCCCGTCTCACCCCGGGCCCTCCGCCACATCAGTGGGGTTTCTCCCCGCGAATTGCTCAAAACGTGTGAACGACATAAGCGTCGTTGTCTGGCGACCGAAACGGTGACGGAATTGCTCAGTCTTACTGACGAGGGGGAGGCTGTCTCTCCCCCTGTCGGGACCCACCCGGAACTGGACCAGTTATTCACGCGGTATTATGAAACCGCGCCCGTACAGGCGATTCTGGAAGAGTCGACGGCAGATGAACGAATGGCACCGATGCTGATTTCGGCCTGTCGTTGCCTGTTGAAAGAGATCGATTGGCCGCGCAGTCTTGACGCGGTTGTGGATGAATTTCCCGGGGGAAAGAGTACGAAGTCGCTTCACGCGCGCATTCGAGTCATTAATCACGACGAGAATGACAGGGAGCAGCACTTCAGTATGCGGGCTCTGCAGCGGACGAATGCCAACGCCTTCCAGGGGAGGGTGAAGGGGGCAATCGACGGGTCGGGCATCGATCAGAAGTTGCCCTTCCGCCACTGTGTGCTGCTCAGGACGACTCTCCCGCCAGGAGGAAAGATCACTCAAGAACTGGTTGAGCGGTACAACCGCAGCGGTGGGGAATGGTGTGCGCCGCAGGCCGAGCACATCAGGACCTTGCATGCACTACACATGCTGCAGTCAGAAGGTCCGATCGGCCTTGATGAGTGGCTGAGGGGGCAGCGTCATGCATCGCGATTGCCGTGGCTGCAGGCGGTCCTGAAATGTCTTGGGGAAATCAGGGACAGCGCACCCGTAGAGGACGAGACTACGGAATCCGTCGTTCACAATTTCAGTCGAACACCGGCGACACCATCCCCACTCAATACACCTGATACATCAGAAGCTGAGCCGACCGCGCAAGTCGATCAGGGGGGAAAGATACAAGTCGAATTAGAAGGTGAAGCACCTGTTAGCCGAGTCGGCGCGTTACCGGATCAGATACCGATTGGAACCCGTCAGGTTGGTAAGCATACCGAGCAGGTGACGCTTCCGTTGTCACTGCTGGAAAAGCACACCGTGGTTCTGGCCGGAGCGGGGTCTGGTAAGACGAGTTTGCTCAAGCGGATCATTGAAGAGGCCGCACTGGTCGGGATCCCTTCCATCGTGATCGACGGCGCCAACGATCTGGCCGCTCTGGGGGATCACTGGCCGGAACCGCACCCAGGCTGGATGGAAGGGGACGCGCAAAAAGCGAAGGCCTTTCATGAGACGACGGATATCGTCTACTGGACGCCGGGGCGAGAAAGTGGCAATTCGCTGGTGCTCGAACCCCTGCCAGATCTCGCCGGGGCTGCTTCGGATAGCGAAGCGCTCAGGCAAGCGATTGATGCCGCCGTTGATGGCCTCGCTTCGCTCGTTATTAACGGGAAGGGGGGGGCGAACGAAAACAAGCGCGGCCTGCTGTCACGGGCCCTCCGCTACTTTGCCCACAACGGTGCGGGAGACCTGCACGACTTCATCGCACTTTTATCTGACCTGCCCGAAGAAGCCGGGTTGGGAATGGCGAGAGAAAGCAAGTTCGCCAAGGAAATGGCTGACTTGCTGCTGGCCCGCATCGAGACAAATCCGATGCTGCGCGGCATCGGGACGGGGCTGGATCCCGCCATCCTGTTCGGTGACGTCAGGAAACTGAAGGCCGGCCCGCGAATCTCGATCATCAGTCTGATGGGACTCGCTTCCCCCGAGCTGAAGCAGCAGTTTGTGTATCAACTGGGAATGACACTCTTCACCTGGATCAAGAAAAACCCGACGCCGCCCCATCGAGCACTGCGCGGGCTGCTGGTGGTGGATGAAGCGCGCGACTTCATTCCTTCGCAAAAGTCGATTCCGTCTAAGGTCAGTCTGCAACTGCTGGCGTCACAGGCGCGGAAGTACCACCTTGGCCTGATCTTCGCGACGCAAAATCCGAAAGAGATTGAAAACCGGATCATCGGCAATTGTGCCACTCACTTCTACGGCCGCGCCAGTTCTCCCACGTCGATTAAGACCATTCAGGAGCAGCTTCAGGAGCGAGGAGGACGGGGTGACGACATTGCCACGTTAGAAGCAGGGCAGTTTTACGTCTACAACTCGGAGGCCGGCCTGCCGAGGCCAGTCAAAGTCAGAATGCCGATGAGTCTCACGAAGCACGGGTCGGCCCTCGAAGAGGACGAAATCCTCAGACGTGCCGCCCAGTCCCGCCTGCGGTTAGCGTCCGCACAATGAACTGGTCCGTTCCGCTCGATAAAAACTCGTGCGGTCGATGCCGCCGCAGTGGCCGCGAAGGTGCGTCGGCGGGGACTCTCCGTGAAGGGGAACCGGGCAGTTTTGTGCTCGGTCATCTCGAAGAGGAGACTCGCTTTAGCCGGACGTTCCTAAGCGGCCTGACGGCGTGAATGAACCGTCAATGCCAAACCGGTCAGGATCAGAATGACACCCATCACGAACTGTGATCCGATTTGATCCTGGAAAATGAAGGTGGACGTGGCAATTCCGAAGACGGGCTGCAGGAACTGGACGCTCGAAGCAACTCGCGCTGGTATTTCACGCAGAATGTTCAGCCACAGAAGCAGTCCTGCTACCGTAACGAACAGACCCAGAAACGTGGCGGCCCCGATAGCGGGAAGCGTGAGCTGAAACGGGGTGAAGCTGGCCTCCCAGATTGCCCAGGGCAAAAGCGCCGCGAAGCCGAAGAAGGTGCTCCACGCTGCAACAGCGAGGCTGCCGTATTGGTGCGTGAGTTCGACGCTCCAGACATAATAGAACGCAATCGCGAGAGCGGATGCCAATACCAGCAGCGGCCCCGCCAGTGTGGCGGCCGTCTCAGTGGACGGTCCACCCGTCGCCACGACAGCAATTCCCCCGAATGCCACGGCAATCCCGAGAATTTGGGTACGCGTGATGGACTGTTTCAGTCGAATCGTCGCAAATACGACGACAAACACCGGAATCGTGGCTGAAAGAATCGTACCAATCGACGCAGGCGTTCTCGCCACTCCCAAGGATTGGGCGATCTGTCCGATGCCGATCCCTACGACCCCCAGCAAGGCCAATGGAGCCACCGCTTTCCAGGGAAGGGGAGGCATGTTCATAATCAAAAATGCCAGAACAGGGACTGCGATTCCAAATCGCAGTGCTGTCAATGTGAGCGGAGGCATCGAGAGCAGGCCCAGTTTTGTGACCGGAACCGAAATTCCCCAGATCGCGGCCAGCGAAAGCAGCGCGCAGATCTTGCCGAGAGGAATCACCCCTGTCGAGAATGGTTCGACCCCAAGACCGACGTCACGTTGCTCACACATCTGATTCATCACTAACTAGGCGGGGCTCGAAACGAGTGACCACGGCCGCAAAGTCCTTGTGGCGCATCGTCTGCTCGGTTAGACAATGGATGCGGCGAGAAGGTTCATGCCAGAGGAGCGTTCTGTGGATCCGATTACGTGGTCAGACTTTGAACGAGTGGAACTTCGTGTGGGCACGATTGTTTCGGTCGAGGATTTTCCTGAAGCTCGGAAGCCCGCGTACAAGATCAAGGCTGATTTTGGCTCAGAGATTGGCCTGAAGCAGTCCAGCGCTCAGATCACCACGCTCTACACGAAAGAAGAGCTGGTGGGTCGACAAATCATCGGCGTGGTTAACTTTCCCACCAAGCAGATTGGGCCTTTTCGTTCCGAATTCCTCGTTACGGGACTGTATCGAGACGACAAAGCGGTCGTTCTGGCGGTCCCTGACAAACCGGTACCAAACGGATCCCGGCTGGCCTAGGACGAGTCTGCAGTGCAAAACGCCGCACCAGAGCAGAAAGTGAACTGCCCATGCTCAATCTGGAAACGTTACAACAAAGAGCGCGGGACGGTGAACCGCTGGAGTACCTTTACTTCTGGGGGCACACCCCCGCCAAGACTGGTGAGATACGGCAATCGTGTCTGAGCCAGTGGTATCTCGCCCCGTTTGAGATCGACGGTATCGTTTATCCAACGGCGGAGCATTGGCTGATGGCTTCGAAAGCCCGTTTGTTCGGCGACGAAACGTCGCTACGGCAAATTATTGAGGCGCTCGACCCAAAGTCGGTCAAGGAGCTGGGGCGAAATGTTTCCAATTTCGATGCCAGTGCGTGGGAATCAAAACGTGTGGAGTTTGCCATCGAGGGCAATCTCGCAAAGTTCAGCCAGCATCAGGTGCTGAGAAGTTATCTCGTGGCCAGCGAACACAAAATCCTCGTGGAGGCGAGCCCCGTCGATACGATTTGGGGGATCGGCTTAAGCGCAAATGACGAACGAGCGGGCAGCCCTCTGACATGGCAGGGATTGAACCTGCTGGGATTCGCACTCATGGAAGTGCGAAATCACTTAAGCCGGATACCTCAGTAAACTCGAAACGGACACGTTCTGGACACATGAGTCTGGGCCACCCCGCGACTTGGCAAAGCCAAAAACTTGCAAAACTCGCGTTCCTAATTCGACTGACGAAACACAGACTTAGAGGCAGCTTCAAGACCATTTTATTGCAATAACTACTCTGGCCGACAATTTGAATACCGATAAGGGGGAATGGAGTCCCTTACATGCGGATTTCCCTGTCCATGTGGCCCCGACGACGGCGGCCGAATACGACAGGGTTGGCTAGGCTATCAAAGAAGGCTTCTTGTCCGGCATGAATATTTCCCGTATCTCTTCGAAGGCTTTTTCGGCCCCGCCCGCGTAATGAAATGCACGATCTGCTTTCGAAGCCGCTGATAATCGTACCTCAGTGTCATTATTTATATTTCGTAAAAATAGCGGAAAACAAATGGAATATAAACACCTGATTCAGAGAACTGCGTTGTATAAACGATACAAATCCATCGTGACAGAAAATATATGTTATCTAAGTCTCCTCGCAATCTTGTCGATAATATCTGCACAAGCTGAAGCTGCAGACAATAGTCTTATTCTCCGTAATCTTCACGAACCATCGCCTCAAGTTGATGAGATGAGCGACTCGGTGCCGCAGTATGGAGTTGAAATTCACACGGATCGAGATCCATTCGTTTTGCCAAACGTCTCTGGTGGGAACTACTGCGCTTGCATGGCGATTGCCCAGAGGCACTCGAATGGCGAACGCCAGGATTTCGCTATCATCTCTGTTGGAGGGCCACCGATGGCGGTGAAGAGGCCGATTCCGTTGAAAAACATCGGTAAAGATCCGGAAGACTGTGTGCTCGTCGTTAATTTGGACACGTCGAAATTCGAAAGGATCAAGTATCACCATCGGCGACCCGACCAAATCGTTACATCTCCTGATGGTCGCTTTGTGGGGATGGCCAGTTCGGAGGGATGGACTCCGCCAGGTGAGTTGTTGAGCCGATACAGCTCACCGAAGAACGAAATTGCCACAATGGCTGAGGGTACTGAGCCTGGTTCGGCAGTGGAGTCTGATCGACTTGCGCGAAAAGAAAAGGCCGACCGGGGGATGCAAGCTTTATGCGTCGGCACGATGAAGGTCTCTGTCTGGGAAACGGCACCTTTTCGACCACTTTGGGAATTGCGATATGCCAAACCACCAGCGAATCAAACGCAACAGTTTAGTCGCCCGTGGAATTCCTACGCTCGAGTTGAACTCCCCTGGTGGGAAGAGAATGTGAACCAGCAACAGTTTGGGCGATTACGGATCGGCTTTTCAAACTGTTCACAGTATTTTGTTTCATTGGATGAGTCACAGAATGTGACGATACTTCGGCTCGCTGACGGCAAGGCCTTCCATTGCTGTCCAGCAACTAAAGATGTGCAGCCTGCCGCATTCTTTTTTGATGCCGAACCGGGTGTTGTATCCGTCATCTGTACTGATCATCGCATTCGTCAATTCCTTCTCGAAACCGGGAATGAGGTAACAAATCGTCACTTGACGTTGCCCTGGTGCGCAAGATTTCTTCGAGACTCTAATAACGTTCTAGGGATGGAATTTGTTGTGGATCCGTCCACCGGTACGATAGCCACACTTATGCCTCATAGGACACTGCAGATACTGCAGGGAAACACACTTACAGATCGGTGGAAAAAGGCTGTTGATGTGACGAATCTCACCGACACGAAGATTCGTCGTCTCGATTGTACATTAAATTCGGACAGGCTCGGCGTCGGGTACGTTCCCGGATACGGAGACTGTCGCTTCAGGCAACATTCAGATATCTACGAACTGATAGATTTGAAATCTGCCAAAGTGTTGAAGCGGATAGTATCAGGAACATTGGTAAATGCACGACTTTCTTCGAAGGCGGGCCATCACTATGGCTCAGACATTGACATTATTACGCCCAGACACTTCGCCTCATGCTTGAGTCCAGACGGCAGAGATATCTTCTATGCTTTCTCCGTTGACGACAGCAGGTAGCCGGTCCATCGCGGGTTTCGCTAAGGCAATTCGACCAAGGATTACGACTGTGCTCATTGGCGATTCAATAGGGACAGTGCATTTTCTGGACAATCACAGGCCAAATTGCTGCAGGCACTCTCTGAGCCGATCGTCTGAACGATGTTTTCACTTGGGCACGAATCGCGTGGCCCCGCTTTCGCTGACGGCAAACGACAGCCTGGCATCGTTACGGACGGGCCTGCGTCCTCCTGTTGCTCTGCAATACAGACGTCCACTGACAAAAGTTTGTGGGTGGAAGTCTTTACTTTGCTACTGTCTTCAATCGGATTCTCACCAGTAAGTCATTCAATGCCGCAGTGCCGCTGGGGGTGTCCGGCAGCGGACTTTCTTCGAACGCTGTTTGCAATCCGGATCGTAAACGTTCGTATTCCTTCTGATGGAATTCGAAGTCTGCGGCTTCAAGGCGTCCTAATTCGGGTCCCCTCGTCTTTCGGTCGATCAGGTCCTTGATATAGGGCAGTCGGCTCTCGTCGTTCAGGTTGTTCAGGTTCGCTTCGACATTTCCCGTTCGCATCAGATGGATGCCTGTCAGCAGCACACGATAGACGTAGAGCAGGGGTTTGACGTGGGGTGGGTCTGCCCTCTGAAAAAGCTTCCACTGCGTTTGAGCAAAACCAAGATAGTGGTGGGCATGGTGCCTGGTGAGGCAGCTTCTCGAAATGGCCTTCAATTCCTCGTGTTCCGGAGTTGTGAAGACAATCAGCGGCGACAGCAATTGTTCCAGCACGTACCCGTTCTTTTTCAGCATGAGGCCAAAGAACTTTTTGGCATCATGCGTCACGAGATCAATTTCCAAGCCATCATCAATGCCCGACTTCTCGACAGTTTCACCGGTCGGGGTCAGCCCCACCACATCCTGGAGTGGTAGTAGATGAACGCCCCGTAAATCGAAATCGGAATCAGGTGAAGGAAAACCGTAAAGATGTGCGCCACTGATCGTGACGAACAAAAGCGGATAAGGGTGAGAATGCACCTGTTTTTCGAGCCTGGGATCACTGCTCATGGTAGCTCCTCCGACAACGCTGCTCTCCGGGCCCTCACAAGCAGTGCATTTGCCTGTTCGTAGTTGGGGCGTTCCGGCAACTTCGACCCTGACAATGCCCGATCGAATTCAGCGTGCAGGCTCAATCGCCACTTGTCAATTTCTTCCAAGGGGACTTCACCACGCTTAGTTGCCAGCAGCAAGTCTCGGTGCTCGTCGACCCGCACTGGTACAAAACCGTGCTTCAGAACGGCGATGCCTGAAATCAGTAATCGAATCAGGTGCATCACATGCTTCCATTTGACTTCTCCCTGATTGCGAAGATCGGCCTGCATTTTTTTAAACTGGGACAGTACATAACCGTTATAGGTTTGATAGACCAATCGGGAGAGGAAGATGGTCCGCATTTCCAGCAGTTCACTTGCCAGCGGAGTCATCTTCTCGATCAGAGGTGAGTAGAGGCATTCGAGGACGTTGGGGTTCGCCTTGAGGGCCAAGGTGAGAAAACGCTGCAGTTCCCAATAATGCTCTTGCGTCTCTTGGCATTCAAGCTGTTCCGGCACGCCATGCAGCGACCAGTGCGATACGGCCGGGGGCAGGAAGATGCCCCGGTAATCCGTGTCCGATTGATCATCGGCGAGTCCATAGGCGCGTGAGCCGATCACACAGCGAAGGATCACTCGATCATAGAGATTGCCGCGAGTCGAAGAGATCTGTATTTCACCGGATTCGCTTTCTTTGTACTGCGCCAGCAGTACCATCTCGGCTCGGTGCAATGCTGCTTCAAATCCGTCGTGAAACCGAACTCGACAAGTGGGATCGAGGTCTCCTGGAGAACGAACAATGATACCGACCGCCCCGCGTGGATGAACCGTCTGCCCATCTTGGCCGACGACATCACGCAGCGACACGACAAGCGCCCCTGTCGAATAGATCGGGCTTGGGCTCTGCTGCACTCGTTCATTCACGGTCGAACACCCCCATCCGCATCGGAGAACCGACGAGTTGATCTTTCGGCCGCGTGGAGAGGGACCTCACAGCTTTCGATGTTCGCCAGCAGCACATGCGGCCCACACCTGAAGTTTATGGTGGGACCACTCGAAGCCGCGATCCGAGTGACGGTCCTGTCAGGCAGGCAGCGGCTCACAATTGGCGTTGTAGTCGCTATCGGGTGTGGTCGGCAATGGGCGCTAAGTGACTTCCCGATCGAGTTCGACCTTTTGATCAGGTCCGACCGATCAAGGGCGGATTAACGCCGTCCATCGTTTGCAACCCGTCCGCTGAAAACTTTCTTCAAAGCAATCAGCCTCGCCTCAGCAAACATCGTCCACTTTTCAAACGCGGGGGGCAAAGAGGACTGTCGGAAGGACGAGTGGAGCGATGTTGCGATGGGGTCACGGATTTGTTCTCGACTAGAAATCGTACCATAATCCGCAGCCGATTTGCTGTTCGTTTTCACGATAGAAGGAGTACTGAGGGCTGCCGCCGTTATAGTAATGCAGGCCCGTTCGTAAGGTTCCGGCCGTCCGGCCTTCCCCTTTCCACGCCCATCCCGCCTGGATACTGACATTCCCGCTATAATCAAGTTCTTCGCGAAGGTGTCCGTTTACTGCCAGAAACGGAGCACCTTGAACGCCGGTCGGACGTACGGGACCCCAATCAAACCCTACCTGAAGGTGCAATGGTTCAGCAAAGTCGGACCGCACGGCGTAGTCGATTTCTCCATACAATCGGAACTCGGGAACAACATAGTATGAGTAGCCGAGATAGAACGAGTTACGGAAATAGTCAATTCGCGAGACTGAGGGATGAAACTTCAGGAATTCATCACCCATGTGAGAACTGACATGATAGAATCCGAATTTCCAGGCATGACGTCCGCGCCGATAGGCCAATGGAATGTCGTATCGATAATCGGTCCCCGTCATGTCCCAGTCATCCGTGTCCGTGTTCTGTCTGAGATTCGCTCCTCCGAGAAGATCAAGCTGGAATCCCTCATCTGCATTGGGGTTGCCAAATCGCACAATGCCGAAACGACCGCCGATCTGTGAGTCGAGAGAGTTGTGGCCTCCTGAGTCACTGACGGCGCGTGTGGAGAGCCGTGGTTCCGCCGTACTGGCCCAGTAAGTGTGGTACAGAAATCCCTGCGGCAGAAACTTCCAGCTCCATTCCGTTGCGGGTTGAGATGGCAATACAGACGGGGGTACGGACGGCACATCCGCATTCTCGGCAAATACCGACGAATCCATCCCATCGCGATCTCGTTCAGGAAACGTGGCTTCGTCAAGAGGGGCCTGTCGCGATGGGTCGTAAAGCGGAGGCGGGGACTGTGCCAGAAGAGTCGGCAGGCCGAACGGACTGCTGCACAAGGTCGTAAGCAGCAGGACGCTCGTACCCAACGGAATTGGAAAACGAATGCGCGCTCGCCTGAAGAGCGGTTGCCCATTCATATGAGACTCCCTGTTTGTGGGACTGCGAGATTTGGTCGGTGGCTTGAGCGAAAGATGTATCGATGACGGCTACGGCAGATTTTCGTTGCCCCGAAAGGGTTCAGCACGTCGAGGAAGGAGTAACGACTCTGACCAGGCCGTCGCACTAGCGATGCCATTGAATTTCGAACGGATTATCTGCATGAAACTGCGCCCTGGACGTGATCGGGCAGTGAATGACTTTCCCTGCGCGCGGCGGTGCGCGTGATGTCACAGGAGCATAGGCAGAGTGTGGATTTCTGTCAAATTCAAATTTGAATTTAGTTGTTTCGGTAGTGGAAGCGATTGTGTTAAGATTTGCGGTAATCGGGCAGAGAGAGACTCGCCTGCTCTGTTGTTTCTGCGAATCCCGATTCGGTAATGGCCCAAGCGATTGCGAGAACTGAATGAAGAAGTCCTCTCAGAAATCCCCGCAGCACAAGCCGAGTTCCGACAGTGCGAATACACGAGAATTGTTACTGGAGGTGGCGGGGCAAATCTTCGCGGAGAAGGGCTTTGACCGCACGACCAGCAAAGAAATCACGTTAAAGGCTGGCACTAACATCGCTGCGGTGAATTACCATTTTGGGGGAATTGAAGGACTTTACGCTGCCGTGCTGGAAGAGGCGGGCATCCTGCGCATCAGTTCTGCTGATTTACGTGCTGCGGTCGACGGGCAACCTGATGCCGAGGCCAAGCTCAAAGCGTTTCTCAGGCTGTTCATCCAGGCGATGACCAGCCCGGCAGCCTCATCGTGGAGGCTGCGAGTTTTGATACGGGAATTTGCTGCGCCGACTGTGACGGATCAATCGGCTCACAACAAAGATCTCGCTCAGAAGATGTCGGTTCTGAAAGGGATCGTCAGTGAAGTAACCGGCTTGCCCGAGGACCATCCCGCAGTGGCGCGCGGTTGCATCAACGTACTTTCGCCGTGCTTCCTGCTGGCGATTTGCGACCGCCCGACGCTCAAGCGTGCCTATCCCCAGTTTGGTTTACAACCCGAGGACGCACCAGCCCTGATCCAGCACATGGCGTTATTCGCGCTGGCTGGCCTCGCGGCTGTCGCCCGAGACGCAAGTTGACCGTGCTCGTCTGTGTTTCCAGTCCCTCGCGGGACAACTCGGCTGCCCAAGGTGACATCTGTGCCCCGGGGCTGCGGGAACGCGCGTCACGCCGTGTACTGATGGCCTGAGAAATACTTTCCCTGCTTCATCAGGCGGGATTGGATTTATGAATTCTGGACGATGTCGTACACCAGTGCCGGATCCCTGAAGGGCACCTGCGACCGGCACAGAAGTTCGCCTTGTCTGCTATCAGAAGGGACTACTGTCAGGTGTTCCACTATCGGTCAACCACCCGCGACTAACCTCCCCCAATTCCTGGCCCGACTGCTGCAGACCCGATCTGCGTCGAAATCTCTTGAGGCTGTGTGCACCTGGCACGAAGCGCGTGGACTCCCTTTCGCTCACCGCAAACGACATCGTAAAGGCCCGGCTTGCGGCCTCCTTTTGCGCTGCAACCCAGATGTCCAAAGCGATGCCCGGGGCCACTCCTCGACCTGGCCAGGTGCTGGGGCGCCTCTGGAGCCAACGACGACGTTGGGGGGGACGGAAAATGAGGCTGTCCAATTCCTTGCGGCAGGGGAGTGGGCTGAGGGAAGGTGCCCGAGAGTTGCTGTCGGCACGATTGAGACGGACTTTTCGGATGGGTGTGGGCGAACGGCGAAAGCGCGCGAGAGCGGTAGGACGGAGTCGATCTGAGAAACTGGGCAGGGGCAAGAACAGTGTACGGATGGTCTTGCGCTTTTTGAAATTGGGAAATGAGCTCAAAATGGCCAAACCGGTTTTCTCATTTACGAGTCATATCGTTAAACTTAGATGGGTTGAGGCCTCCTCGCCCATTCTCGCTGCCCGGGCAGATGCCTGTGGTTGGTGAAGACGGGCGGGGACGCGCAGTACTGCTATCAAAAGAAGAGACGCACGATGAGTCAAAGTTTGAATCTGATGCAGAATGAACGAAGCCAGCGCAGGGCCTCGTTCCTGGTGCAGACGAGGCGATGGGGCCTGACGGCAGCAGTCGTCTTCTGCATGGTGACGTACGGCCGTTACGCGGCGGCCGATGTCAGTTTTGGCAAACAGATCCGCCCGCTGCTGGCCGAACACTGTCTGAATTGCCACGGTCCGGACGAACAGCGTCGAGAGGCGGGGTTGCGACTGGATCAGGAGGCCAGCAGCAAGCAGTCGGCCATCGTGGCCAATCAGCCGGATCAGAGTGAGCTGATCAATCGAATCACGTCGACGGATCCGGATCTGCGAATGCCGCCGGCTGAACATGGCAAAAGTCTCACTGAAGCCGAGATTGCACTGCTTCGCGAATGGATTGCCGAAGGGGCGCGATTTGAAGACCACTGGGCGTTTGAGCCGATCCAGAAGCCACCTGTTCCGGAAACCCGATCGTCCGCGTCGACGGACATTGATCGATTTATCGTCGCCGCTCTGGAAGAGCAGGGGCTTCAGTTAACGCCCCGGATTTCACGCGAGCAATTGATCCGTCGTGCGACGTTCGATCTCACCGGTTTGCCACCGACGTGGGACGAGGTGACGGCATTCGTTCACGATCCGTCTCCTAATGCCTTCGAGAAGGTGATTGATCGGCTGTTAGAATCACCCCGATATGGGGAACGCTGGGGACGACACTGGCTCGACATTGCGCGCTATGCGGACACGCACGGTGGGAGTGCGATTGGATACACGAAATTTCCGTTTTCCTACACCTTCCGTGACTACGTCATCAATGCGCTGAATGCCGATGTTCCTTACAACCGGTTCATCGTCGAGCAGCTGGCTGCAGACCAGATCGGACTTCCCGAGAATGACCCGGCCCTTGCAGGGCTTGGGTTTTTGACGGTCGGGATGCAGTACCGCAGCGTGCACGACTTGATCGACGATCAGATTGATGTGGTCAGTCGTGGTCTGCTGGGGCTGACGGTCGCGTGTGCCCGCTGTCATGATCACAAGTTTGATGCCATTCCAACCACGGATTACTACGCGCTTTATGCGACCTTCGCGAGCAGCCATGCGGTGGAACTCCCTCCCATGATTGGTACTCCTGCTGTGACCGATCAATTCAAGGCTTACGAGAAGGAACTGGCGAAGCGGCAGGTCGGTTACCAGGAGATGGCTCGCGATCAGGCGGAAGTGATGCGGACGCGAATTCGTATGCAGGTGGGTCTGTATCTGATTGAACTGGCCAAGGGGACGCCCGAGCAGGATCTGTCTGCGGCCTTTCTTTCCTACCGTACGGACGATGTGCGGCCGCTGGTGCTGAACCGCTGGCGCGACTACCTGGCCAAAATGCCCGCCGACGATCCGGTCTTCGGACTCTGGGTGCAGCTCTTCAAAGTCGAGCCCGGTGACTTCGCCGCTCGCTGCAACGAACTGGTTGCCAGCATGAAGGCCGCGAACGGTGATCCGAAACAATTCGCCAACGAGCAAAGCCTGGGACTGCATGCCCCTGCCTGGAATCCGCGCGTCATCGATGCGGTCGAGAAAAAGCAGCCAAAGACGCTGACCGAGTTGGCGGAAGCCTACGGTCAACTATTCGCAGACGTGCATCGGGCGTGGCTCAAGTCACTGCTGGAGACCTCCCTGGCGAGCGCCGTTGGCGCGACGATTCTTCCTGATGAAGATCCCGGCCATGCCGAGATCAACAGTCCCATTGCGCGTCAGTTGCGTCGGCATCTTTATTCAACTGATACTCCGACGGCGATGTCCGACGAGATTTCCGTCAGATTGCTGAATCGAACTGTCAGTGACACGCTGGCTGGCCGCAAGGGGGCGATTCACGATCTGCAATTGAACTCGCCCGGTTCACCCCCACGGGCGATGACGCTGGAAGAATCGAAGAACCCGCCGTCATTCCATGTCTTTCTGCGGGGGAATTCCCTGAGTCGAGGTGAAGCCGTGCCGGCTCGCTTCCTGACGGCCCTGTCTCACCAGAACGCGCCCGCATTCCGCGACGGAGAACGGCGACTGGGACTCGCCGAGGCGATCGTGGCTCCTGACAATCCACTCACGCGACGCGTGGTTGTGAACTGGGTCTGGCAGAACCATTTCAATCAGGGATTGGTGAGAACACCGGATGATTTCGGGACGCGCGGTTCCCCCCCCACGCATCCCGAACTGCTGGACTATCTGGCGACAACGTTCTCGGACGACGGTTGGTCAATCAAGAAGCTCCATAAGCGGATTATGCTGTCGGACGTTTATCAGCAGGGGGCTGTCGAAAACGCCGAAAGCCGGAACAAGGATCCGCTGAATGAACTTTTGTGGCGGATGCCGCGTCGACGACTGGAGATGGAAGCGATGCGCGATTCCATGCTGGCCGTTTCCGGCGAACTGGATCTGACTCCCGGAGGACGGCCGATCGATCTCAGTGCGGAACCGGTGGTTCCTCGACGGAGCATTTATGGCTTTATCAATCGCGATATCGTTTCGAGTTTGTCGAGTACATTTGACGGTGCCAACCCGATCACCTGTACGGCCAAACGGCCCGACACGAACGTCCCGCAGCAGGCCCTGTATGCTTTGAACTCAGGTTTCATTCAGGACCGGGCGCTGAAGCTGGCCGCACGTGCTGAGGCTGCGGCAGCGGATCCGGATGAACGGATTCGCTGGATCTATCGTTCTCTCCTTTCACGCGATCCCGATGCAGAGGAACTTCGCGTGGCGCGTACCTTTGTGGACGCGAATCTGTCTACCGTCAGTTCGTCCGGGAATGCCAATTCGCCGGACGGGGCTGCGGCTGCAGTACCACCTCAAGAGACTAAAAATCCGGTTGATCCATGGAGTCAACTGGCTCACGCATTGCTTGCTTCTAACGAATTTATCTTTTTGGACTGAACCCATGCAAAATTTTCTACAACCTAATCGGCGTGAATTCCTGGGGCGTTGTGGACTGGGGGTCGGCTCAGTCGCGTTGGCCAACTTGCTGGCAAGTGAAGGGCATGCTTCCACACAGACTCATTTTCCTGGTAAGGCTCAGCACGTCATTCACGTGTTCCTGAACGGGGGGATGTCGCAGGTCGACACGTTCGATCCGAAGCCGGAACTGACCAAACGAGCGGGGCAGATGTTGCCCTTCGAGAACCTGCAGACCGAACGTAAAACGGGAGTGGCGCTCCCATCCCCCTTCACGTTCAAGCAGCACGGTGAAAGCGGCATACCGATCAGTGACATCTGGCCCAATCTGGCGACCTGTGCCGACGATCTCGCCGTTGTTCGCTCGATGTATGCGGAGTTGCCGAGCCATGAAATGATGCTGCTGCTGATGAACACCGGCCACTCACGCCTGGTTCGTCCGAGTTTCGGTTCGTGGTTGAATTGGGGCATGGGAAGCGATAACCAGAATCTTCCCGGCTTTATCGTCCTTTGTCCTGGAGGCTTGCCGGTCGCCGGAGCGGGGAACTGGCGTTCTTCATTCCTGCCGGGGGTCTATCAGGGGACGTTGGTCGATACGGCGCAGACCGATCCGACCCGTTTGATCGAACATATTCGCAATGAACGGTTGTCGTCTCAGCAGCAGCAATCGCAGTTTCAGCTTCTGCAGACGATCAACCAGCGTCACCTGGCCTCACGACCGGGCGAAGCGGCTCTGGAAGCGCGGATCGAATCGTTTGAGATGGCGTATCGGATGCAGGTCGAGGCGACGGATGCATTCGATATCAGTCAGGAGCCGGAACATATCCAGAAAATGTACGGGGAAGGGCCACAGAACCGGCAACTGCTGATCGCGCGGCGACTGGTCGAACGGGGTGTCAGGTTTGTCCAGACCTGGCACGGTGCGATGCAGCCCTGGGACAGCCATTCCAATATCAAGGACGAACATGGCAAATGTGCCAGTGAGTGCGATCAGGGGTTGGCGGCGTTAATTAAGGATTTGAAGCAGCGCGGCCTGCTGGACAAGACGCTGATTCTGTGTACCGGTGAATTCGGACGAACACCTTCGGTCGAGATGGGGCAGAACGGATCAGGTGCATCGCAAGGTCGCGACCACAACCATTGGGGCTTCTCACTCTGGATGGCAGGCGGGGGAATCAAGGGGGGAACCATCTACGGTGCTACGGACGACTTTGGTTTCAAGGCGGTCGAAAACCCGGTTTCGGTTCACGACCTTCATGCAACCATGTTGCACCTGTTGGGATACGACCACGAAAGATTGACGTACCGGTTCGCCGGTCGTGACTACCGCCTGACAGATCTCTCGGGAACGGTCGTCCGCGATATCCTTGCGTAAGACCATTGTCGAAAACGTTACCTGCGTGAGAACGCTCGAATCTCATTCCCTCTGACCTCGCTGTCTGGGCTCGCCTTTCCTGGCCCTGGACGGCGGGGGAGGACTGACACACGACTCACCCGGATGATCTGCCGACGGCTCTCCCTGCGCAACAACCGAGGACTTAAAAAGGGGGGGGGCGGACGACTGCGAGCGGCCCGAAGGTTTATTAACCTTGAGCAAACCCTCATGGGCTGACGCCGCCCCGGTCGCCGCGATGACGCGGCAATCGGGGCGGCGTCTCCATTTGGCGGCCACATTCCCTTGCGAGAAATGCCGGGGCCTGCGTGACAGAACAGGATTTCAGTCCACGGGGATGCCGTCTTGTATTGAGGACTGGTAGGACCCGACAATGGAGCGGTCCCGTCGAAATCCTGGCCGAATAGGACTGGGGCTCACCCGATGCAGGACACCGTGTGAGGGACTCATCGCGGAGTTGATGTTGCCGGCTGCGGTGGCCGTCAATTGCGGTGACCGCCTGACTCTCGTTGCGAGACTTGCATGATGGCACCTGATGTGATCCCCCGAACCAATCAAAAGCAAAGTGCGAAAGGCTATCCACCTCGCTTCCCTGTGGAAGAGTCACAGGCGGCCTGGGATCTACCATTCCCCGAGTACGATCCACCCGAGTACACGGCAGTTCAGGTATTTGAACATGAAGGAGAATGGGCCGATCCGGCTGATGTCAAACTGGTGAACCGCCCGTTCGTGACTCAAACCGCCCGCGGTGAAGTCCCCGTAATTGTCGATGAAGGGGGGCGGCCGCTCAATCCGCTCGGCCGGACTGGAATCAGAGGAAGGGGATTACTCGGCAAGTGGGGCAGAAACCTCGCGGGAGACCCGCTGGTCACGTCGGTCAATCCAGAGACGGGGCGCCTGCAGGTTCTGGTGATCGAGCGGGGCGATTCGGGCAGATATGCACTTCCGGGCGGGATGGTTGACGAAGGGGAGGCCATTTCCGAGACGATCGCTCGAGAACTGCGGGAAGAGACGGGGGTGGATTTGAGCTTCCAATCCTCCAAAGTGCTCTATTCCGGGATCGTCGATGATCCTCGCAACACAGATCATGCGTGGATGGAAACCACAGTGCTGCATCAGCATTTGAGTCCCGCGGCGCGTGCCGGGTTGCGGTTGAGAGCGGGGGACGATGCTCGTGCTGTCCGTTGGGCCGACGTGGGTGAATTACTTCTCGGGTCGATGCATGCAAATCATCAGGATTTTGTCCGCATGGCGATGCAGGAACTCGGGCAAACCGCTCCGCCGGATTGAGTGCGCGGCGAAGTTCGTCAGGCTGGTAACTGGAAAGCAGGTATAGCGGAATGGAGATCAACGTGCCGCGAAGAACAGACGGATTTCATGCGGGCTTACAGTCGGCGATCAGGTGCACATTGAAGGACTGCAGGCGGCATTACGAATCGCACGGGAGCAGATCGCATGGGAGCCAGTGGTTGGGGTCCGGAGGAATGGACAAACGAAAAGACCGCGCCGTCTATGATGACGACGCGGTCTTTTCTGCAGATGATCGGCGGTCAATGCAGGGGACGGTCTGGTCGAGCGACTGCAGTTGACGCGTGGCTTTTGCAAACGTCAAGGTCAGCCGTTCAGGAACTTCTCGATCGCGTCCAGGCCCGCTTTGATTTGTTCGATGCTGGTGGCAAACGAGAGACGGACGTAACCGGGGGCACCGAAGGCGTCACCGGTGACCAGGGCGACGTGAGCGTGTTCGAGCAGGGCATTGCAGAACTCTGAGGCATTCTGGACCTGGGCTCCGCCCATCAGTTTCTTGCCGAAGCAGGAACTGACGTTGAAGAACGCGTAGAACGCACCGCCCGGTTCGGCGAAAGTGATTCCGTAGCGTGACCGCCAGGGTCGCATGCGTTCCATGACGTAGTTGCGTCGTTTTTCGAATTCGACCCGCATTTCTTCAACGCTGTCTTGCGGACCACTCAGCGCTTCCACGGCGGCGTACTGGCTGATGCTGCAGGGATTCGAGGTTTCCTGGCTCTGCAGGTTGTCCATGGCCTTGATGACTTCGACGGGACCGATGGTCCAGCCAATTCGCCAACCGGTCATGGCGTAAGCCTTACTGACGCCACTGACAATAATGGTGCGAGCGGCCACGTCCGGTCCGAAGCTGGCAAAGCAACGGAATTCGGCTCCGGGATAGATCAGCTTTTCATAGATTTCGTCGGAAAGGACGAGGATGTTCTTTTCAACGGCGACTCGCGCAAGTGCCTCGAGTTGGGCAGCAGGATACGTTGAACCTGTGGGGTTGGAAGGATTGTTCAGCATCAGCAACCGTGTTTTCGGCGTGATCGCATTGATGAACTGTTCAGGCGACATGCAGAAGCCGCTCTCTTCGGTCGTATCGACGAGCACGGCTGTGGCACCAGCCAATTCGACCAGAGCGCTGTAGCTGACCCAGTAGGGGGCGGGGATGATGACTTCGTCACCCGGTCCGCACAACGAGGCGATGACGTTATGAATCGAATGTTTAGCGCCGTTTGAGATCAGAACCTGGCTGGGGCTGAACGTCAGCCCGTAGTCTCGCTTGTAGGCGGCGCAAACCGCGTTCTTCAATTCAGGGATCCCGCCCGAAGGGGTGTAATGCGTGTGGCCGGCATTCATTGCGGCAATGGCGGCGTCGCGTACGTTGGCCGGAGTATTGAAGTCTGGTTCCCCCAAGGTGAAGTCGAGGACGGCGATCCCTTTCGACTTCAATTCCTTCGCTTTGGCGGCAGCCGCCAAAGTGGCTGAGGGCTTCAATTTTTGTAGCGCGGGGGACAGGACGATGGATGTCATGGAAACTGTTTCTGCGGACAAAAGCAAAGGTCGATCAGGAGTCTCAATTCAGGCGAATTGTTCTACCCCCGGCAAGGGGAGTCAAGGCTACGGACGGTTTCGCTCGTTCCGGCAATCCCGATAGGCCTCGTTTTGTTAACGTTTTCGTCAGTTTGGCGTCACGTGACCCAATCGCTTCCGGGAAAATCACTAAAGTTTCGGAATATTCAGAATAATCCAATAATTTTGCCGAATCGTGCATGCTGAACACGCCGATGTACTCTGTGTTGAAACGTGAGACTTATAACGAACGTGCTGGCGGAAATTTTCGATACAGCGTAAACGCAAGTATCTTTCGCATGTAACGTCAGTTGCTGAGTACGTTCACCGTTTCAGTATTTCTTCCGGATATTCCGTCGATGCGAAATTTGAACAGTGGACCTTCTTACGGGCGGACGCCTGACCCGGAGCCTCGCCACCTGTCACAAGCAGAACTGGCTAAAAAGAAGCGGCAGGCCAAGCCGGGTGTCGCGAACGGTTACGTCAACGAGACACCCATTAGTTTATTAAAGTTGCGTAATGGTCAATTTGAACAAACTATTGTCCAACAACAGATTCCGCTTGACGCAATCGCCGAACGGTTTTACGATCGAACAAACTGGGTGAGTGGTAAGTTTCAAGGACGGAACACTACTCAGAGATAGAGTGTCGCGTTTTCGAGTTGTTTCTCTTGCTAGGGTGCCAAAGAGAGACAGCGAGTTACCAAAACCGGTACCCAATGCCTCCCCCCACAAGGAGCCACGGATTATGGCTACGAAGAAAGCTGCCCCTGCTAAGACGACCGAGAAGGCCCCGGCAACCAAGGCCGCCAAGCCAGCCAAATCTGCCAAGGCCAAACCAGCAACGAAGCCTGCCGCCAAGGCAACCAAGGCTGCCAAGCCCGCCGCGAAGAAGTAAGCTTCGCGACATCTTTACTACAGCAATCCCAGCAGGCCGGAACTTCGTTCCGGCCTGTTGTTTTTATTCGCTGGCGCACGTGTTAACGTAGCCTCCGGAAATCCGATGTTCTCAGTGTGGGGAATCCCCACACTGAGCGATTTCCGCCCCCCATCCACTTCGAGAATGTTGCTGCGCTGTTCTGAAAAGTAGATGCGCTTCTGAAAGAACAATTTCTTGTCGTCTGAACGTTAGTGCTGAAGCGTTGGACATTAGCGAAGACTTTGGCTGAATCCGGCGCCCTTCAGCTAGTGAATAGTGAAACGGGGCTCGATTCCGTCGTCCCCTGGGGGACATGACGGTTGTTCGGGGTCCTTGACGGTTATGTGATCGTATTCTGGTCAGTAGAGAGGGAGTGGCGGCGCAGATGTCTCCCAATATTGGCATGAGCCCCGTAAATGGAAGCCACGCTTCTAACCCGGTGCCACAGACGAACCCGACGCTGGCAGAAAAGTTCATCCAGAGTGCTCCGCAAGTTCCCCCCACGCATCCGAAGTACGCGACGGAACTGGTTGCGACGACGTTAAAAGGGGCGTGCGAGGCGGGAGCCAGTGATATCCACTTCACGGTCGGTGCCTCGGAGATGGAGATTCTCTGGCGGATTGACGGGGTCCTCCAGTCGGTAGCGACGATTCCCAAAGCCGTTGCACCCAACGTGATCGCCCGGCTGAAAGTTCTGGCCGAACTGCTGACCTATCGCACGGATGTGCCTCAGGAAGGGAGACTGCGCGAGTCTGTGGCGGACGTCGAGATGCGACTGAGCACCTTTCCGACGCTGTACGGCGAGAAAGGGGTCGTGCGACTTTTTGCGACTTCGGAGCAGTACCGCTGGCCATCGGATCTGGGCCTGCCCGAGGATCTGCTCGAGGAATTGCTGGATTTGCTGCATGAGACCAGTGGTGCCATTCTCGTTACCGGGCCTGCGGGAAGTGGGAAGACGACCACCGCCTATGCTTGTCTGCGTGAACTTCAGCGTGTGGCGGGGAATGGAAAAAGTCTGGTGACTCTCGAGGACCCGATCGAAAGTGTGCTGCCGGGAGTTTCACAGTCGCCTGTGAACCGCACGGCTGGCTTCGACTATGCCACTGGCTTACGTTCGCTGATGCGACAGGATCCGGACGTGATTCTGGTCGGTGAGATCCGGGACCGTGAGACCGCCGAAACGGTCTTTCAAGCCTGTCTGACAGGGCATCTGGTCATTTCGACCTTTCATTCGGGTCGTGCGGCCGAGTCGATCAGTCGCCTGAGTGATATGGGGATCGAACCCTATCTGGTGCGTACGGGACTGAGAGCGATCATTGGACAGAGGTTATTCCGAAGGCTTTGCGATTGCGCTGTCTGGAGTGACGTAGAGGCCGATCGTCTTGGTCTGACAACGCGGGCCGTCCGGATCCCCCAGGGGTGTTCCCGCTGTAATGGAACGGGTTACCGCGGCCGTCTGCTGCTGGCGGAACTGTTAAGGCCAGATCTGAAAGAGGTGGGGCGGGTGATATTGAACCGAGGCGATGCCACGGAAATTCAAGAGACCGCAGAGCAGCACGGATTTCTGAGCATCAATCAACGGGCCACGCACGCCGTTACAAAGGGATGGACCAGCCCCGCGGAAGTTCGTCGCGTCCTGGGCTTTCGTGATCGGTAAACATCCCTGAGCTGATCCCCGGACCTGGGAAAACGGCGCGAGAAGTCAGGAGGAGACTTCGTTCGGCGCTATTGCCAGGCTGCAGCAATCGTGTTGGAAAGCCGAGAGAGATACTTGCCCGAGGGTTCCTGGGGCAGAGTCGTCAGGATCAGAGCAAAGATTTCCGCGTCCGGGTCGATCCACAGCACGGTCCCCGTTGCCCCCCAGTGTCCGAAGGTGCGTGGGCCAAGCAGGTCTCCGAAGTTGGCACTGTGAGCGGGCCAGTTGAGACGCCATCCCAGCCCCCAGGGGCGGCAGCGACGTTCCTCATCGGGAACGTCTCGCATCGATTGAAGCTGATTCCGGGTGGCGGCGTCGATGGCTGCAGGTGACAAGAGCCGCTCCCCCGATCGCGTGATACCTCGCCGCAGCAGGAACTGTGCAAACAGCGACAGGTCTTTAGCAGTCGTTAACATTCCTCCCCAGGGAGCCCCTAATTGCCGCCAGTAGCGACTGTTCCAGTTCCATTCGGTTCCCGATGCCTGAGATTCCGGTACCACACAAGGGGTGACACGTAGCATGTTCGCGGACTGACCTTCGTACCATTCATCCGGGGCTCCGAGCGCCGAATCCTGCATCCCGATCGGCTGGAAGAGTTCTTCCTGAATAAACTGTGCACAGCTTTTGCCGCTGACACGAGCGATGATTTCACCCAGAACCGCGAAGCCCATGCTCTGATAGAGAACACCCCGTCCCGGTGAGAAGGCGAGTGGTTCTTCGCACGTTCGTTCGACAAACCGCTGAAGGCTGGCATGTGCCTGTCGCAGCTCCTGATTGTCGGGCAGCATGTCGGGTAAACCGGATGTGTGGGTCAGCAGATGCCGCAGCTCGACACCGTGCTTGGAATTCCGTCCAAACTCGGGAATGTAGTCGGTGACTCGGTCAGCCAGGGTAAGCTGGCCTCGTTCGATGAGCAGCAGCGCGGCTGTGGCTACGACAGGTTTCGTGATGGAGGCAATCAGGAAAATGGGATCGGCTTTAAAAGCCGGGGCCGTGTGCTCGTGAAATCGACCCTTATGGAAGCGCCCTGAAATCACGCTGGTGGTCCCCGTCGCAACCGAAAGGCACGGCAGGACGTTCGTCTTGCACCAATGATCGGCCAGGTCGGCGACAGACTGCCAGCGTTGAGGATGGATCGTCCGGAGAGATTTGGTCATGTCCTGTTTCGTCTCATTTCAATGTGCCGCAAGCTTCTAAGCCCCCTTAAGATTGATGTACCATAAAGAAAACAAGCGTCGCTCGGCAATTCTGGAGTTATCCATATGCACTCGTCGTCGTTGATCGTCGTGGTGGCTTTATTGATGGGGCCGCTGGTGGTGATGGCCAGCGAACCCTCTGAGCAGTTGCGAAGATTATTCGAGGAAGAGTGGCAGGCCAATCTGCGGGAATTTCCCGTCACGGCGACATACCTGGGAGACGGCCGCTACAACGATCGATGGGCTGATGTCAGTCTGGCAGCCATCGCCCGACGGGAGGCACACCAGCGTGAAGTCCTGCAGAGACTGAACGCAATCCGATCGAATGAGCTGACACCCGCTGAACGACTCAATCAGAAGCTCTACCGCCGCGAGCTGGAGACCGAACTGGAAGAGTATCCCTATCAGTGGCATCTTGTCGTACTCAATCATCGTGACGGAATCCAGGACGAAAATTCGGTCGCGGATGCCTGCCGGTTTATCTCTCGAAAAGATTACGAAGACTGGCTGGCAAGACTGAAGTCGTTTCCAGAGTACATGGACCAGACCATCGAATTGCTGCGGCGTGGAGTGGCAGAACGGATGGTGCAACCACAGGTCGTGATGCAGCGTCTTCCCGCGCAGATCCGGCGTCAACTTGTGGACGATCCGACAACCAGCCTTTACTACAAGCCTTTTAAATCGTTCCCGGCCGAGATCGCCGAAGCAGATCGATTGCAACTTCAGCGTGAAGCACAGGCCGCGATTCAGGAACGGATCGTCCCTTCCTATCGAAAATTGCTGGAATTCTTCGAACGAGAGTATTTCCCTGCCTGCGTGCCGAATGTCGGGGCATGGCAATTACCGCAGGGGCAGGAACTGTATGCGTATCTGGCTCGCAAGCACACGACGACCAGCTTAACGCCGCAGCAGATCCACGATATTGGTGTCAGCGAAGTCGCTCGAATACGTTCAGAGATGGAACGGATCAAGCAGCAGGTGGGCTTCGAGGGGACGCTCAACGAGTTCTTCACGCACCTGCGAACTTCGCCTGAGTTCCATTACACCGATGCCAATGATCTGCTGGCCGCCTACACCGCCTTTGTGAAACGGGTTGATCCGGAACTGCCGCGAGTTTTCAAGAAGCTGCCGCGCATCCCCTTCAGCATTGAAGCGATTCCCGCTCATATGGCTCCTGATACGACCACTGCTTACTATCGTCCCCCTTCGGCAGATGGATCCCGCCCGGGGACCTATTTTGTCAATCTGTATAAGCCTGAAACCCGTCCGAAGTTCGAGATTGCCGCCCTGTCGCTGCATGAAGCAATGCCCGGCCACCATCTGCAGATTGCCCTCGCGACCGATCTGGTGGATGTCCCCGAGTTCCGCAAACATGCCCACGTTACTGCCTTCGTCGAAGGCTGGGCCCTCTACAGCGAAAGTCTCGGCGAAGAGATGGGACTGTATGACGATCCGTACTCCAAGTTTGGGCAATTGACCTACGAGATGTGGCGCGCCGTGCGCCTGGTCGTCGATACGGGTATGCATTCGCTGAAATGGTCTCGTGAACAGGCCATTGCCTATTTTCAGGCGAATGCGCCGAAAAGTGAGCTCGATATCGTCAATGAAATCGATCGTTACATCGCCTGGCCTGGGCAGGCCCTGGCTTACAAAATTGGTGAACTGAAAATCAAGGAACTCCGGCAGCGAGCAACCAAAGCGCTGGGGCCTTCATTTGACTTGCGTGACTTCCACGATGTCGTACTCAGGAATGGTGCGGTCCCGCTGGATGTGCTGGAAGAGATTGTCGATGAATGGATTCAAGCCGGAAAATAACGAGCCGTGTGTCGAAGGCCCTGTTGCCATCGCAGAGCTGCTTTATGAGCCCGTCTGACGCCAGTGTTAAATGTGACAGCGTTAAGTGTAACTGGGCCTCCTGTCGCTGAACCTGATCGGGGACAGTTCTACAGACAGGCGAGACGACTGTTCCGCAGGGGGTGACGGTCAACGTGATCTCGATGTTCGCGCTACGCTCTGAGACCGATGTAAGATTTGTGGCCAGACCGACAACGGCTCACGGCTTTGGAGCATCTGTGGATTGATCGACTACGTCACTGTTCCTGTGCCGTTGGTCAGAAGCCGATGTCCTTTTTTGCTCTCACGTTGGGCGGAACAGTGGGGATGGTGGTTTGAGTGCCCGCTTTGGCGTCGGTCGTCACTTTTTTGACCGCAGCCAATTCTTCGAGGGCACCGATGTGGGCACCCACCGCCTGGCCGTCTGAACCCCAGGTCGCGCCTGCCGAATTAGGGTCGAGCAGAAATGAGGAAATCTTCAAGAGAGCCCACTTATTGGGCAGGCCGTTTTTCAACTGTACCCCCTTGGCACCGGTCAACAGCCGGTCATCATTCGAGGGACCCCAGAGGTTCATCCAGTTAGCGACAGCGGTGATCGGTTCCTTGTTTTGCTCGCGCAGAAGCGAGGGGAGCTCTTTTGCGAAGCCGTTGGAGATTCCCCACCAATCGACCTGCTTTTGCTCGAGCACAGGCCCAACGCATTCCACAACCGTGGAGTTAGCTGCCTCGTTGAGGCGGAATTCCAGCGGCGGAACGACGGCGCAGGAATCGATATAGAGGCGCATCGGGGTCTCGACGACTGCTGTTCCTTCTGCGGCAACGATTCGGAGAGCCGCTTGCGAAGCTGAGAAGGTGACGTTCTGCAGATTGATCACTGGCAACAGAGCGTTGCCCGTCCGGGCGGGTTGAAGGTCGATGCCATAGCCCCGGACGGCGACGATACTATTGCGCACATGCAGTTGACCCGCGGGCGATTGGAACTGGATTCCTACGCCGTTGCTCATCAAAAGCGAATCGGTCAGGGCGAGATACGCTGGACCACTTTCGGGCGAAGAAGAGGCTTCCGCAATGGTTCGCCAGGTGACCAACCCCTGGTGATGCGCAACCTCTTGAAGCTGTGGTCCGCTCAATTGGCAACCTCGCAGGGTGACGAGGGAGTTCGTCGAATGGACCAGCCAGGGAAGGGGAGCCGCTTTGGTGTTGGACGAAGCCTCCAGCGTCGCCGATTGAAGTTCAAGCATTCCGTTTTCGATGGTAAACAGGCCGGGGATATCGGTTTTTGATTTTCCCTCAGGAACCTTTGGCTGGATCTTCAGCGGAGACCCTTCTGCCTGGGTGAAGACAATGCGAACAGATTTTCCCGTAATGCGTGCAGGCTGCATCGTGACGAGACCTGACCCCGTCGCTTCGAACAGGGTGCCGCTGGTCCAGTCGTTCCTGTTGAGGATTGCACCGAGGTCTTCCCGTCCCAGGTTGACCTTTCGGGTGGGAGGAGCAGCATCGGGCCGAGTCGGTTCCGGCACCGCAGGGCGTTGAGACAGGGCGATGAGCCGGGCCTGCGAAACGGTCCCCGGCAGAATGAGCTGGCTCGTCGTACACCCCGGCAAGCCGCCGCTGGAGGCGGTCAGCTCACGGAAAGGAAGGGTGGATTTATCAAAGTTCTGCAGCTGAATGGCTCCCAGATCGGGGAAGCTGGTTTCCGGCCAGATGAACCTTTGAAACTGCCTCGGTTCAAATGGCTTGCCCCAGACCCGTTGCCATGCATCGGGGTTGGCGACTTTAAACGATGACTTATCCAGATCCAGCAGCCGCTCAAACCCGATATAGAGCGTCGATTGTGAGGTCCAGGTGAAGTTGGTCAGCCAGCCGGACGCCGAGGACGTTGAGCTGGGCCATCGGACGGCCGATGCCAGTACGGTCGTGTTGCCAGCTCCTTCGGCGGCGCAGATGGAGTCCTGCAGCAGCAGTGCTGTCGTCGGTGGCTTGGGCTGATTCTCTGCTGTCAGTTCGAAGATTTCCTTGCGGCCATAGAGTGTCGATCGCAGGATTCGAATCAGGCGCTGGGGCGTGGTCGAAAGAGATTCCACCGTTCCGGTAAACGGCTTGCTGCTGATGACGAGAGAGGGTGTGGTGCCGGAGACGAGCAAAGAGTCCTGGATGACCACATCACAGCGAGCACGGTCAAGTCGAAGTGCCGTGAGACCATTACCGCGGACGACAACATGGTCCAGCAGAACGTGGGGTTCCACAGAGGGGACATTCTGAGCGTCCTGGTCGCTGGTGAATGTGAACGCCGATGCGGGGGCTGAAGTGCTCCCTGTGGCGGTGAACGAGCAGTTTCTGACGTACATTCGGCCATCGTTGACCGAGATCAGGGAAAGGGGAGCCTGTCCCATGTCGGCTGTTCGATCAACGACGAAATGCAACCCCCTCAGTTCCAGTGTGCCGTTACTGAAGGCGAGGGCAGTGCGTGAGCCCTGCAGCGTGGGCGTGACCATCACGAGGGGCTGGTCTGTTGACGAAGCGGGTGTGATGATCAAGCGGTTTGCGGTCGAGATTTCCTGATGAGAAAGCTGGAATGGGCCACTTCCCACCAGTTGGATGTATCCCCCGCTTTTGCTGGCAACTTTTAATGCTTCGTCCAGTGTCGTGAAGTGGTGGGTGGTCGTGGCACCTGGTCCCACGGTGATTGCCGGAAGATCGGCAGGAACGGACGATGGGCGGGTTGCCCATTCGGGCACAGGCTGCCGGGTAAAGTCAAACTCCGCCGGTGGCGTTTGCGCGGCTGTGGAGTTGGCTGCGGAACCCGTTGCGCTGGAATCGTCCGACTCCGCTTCCTGAGGCATTTGTGTTTCAGGGATGGACCCCGCGACGGCCGTAGGGGGAGCGACCGGCTCTCCGAAGGGGTTCTCTGCTGTTTGAACCTGGTTTCCCCATTGGACGATCTGCCAGCCCAGTCCGCCCACCAGGATCAGCACGACCGCAGCCAGGGCAACGTACTTCAGTGGATCAAGATTGATCGCCGGTCGATCTTCATTTGAAGCGAGGGGAATGGGTTCTCGTTTGGGGGGGAGAGGTTTCGGCGAGAATTTTTTGGGTTGCTTGTCCCGCGCGGACCCTGCTGAAGTCCCCTTGGGATTCCGTGGGACTGTCGGATCAGAGCCCTCATTCGTCGCCGAAACACGCTTGCGTTTGGTTGCCAGTGGATCCGCGTCTTCTTCGTCGTCATCGAGGGAATTTCGTCCCGTCAGACGTTGCAGCGATTCTTCATCGACCCCTTCGTCATCGCTTTGATCGACGCGTGAACGGGGCGATTTTGAGCGAGTAGGGAGGGGAGTGGCGTCGTCGACGGCCGTGTCAGGTGCAGGACTATTTGACCTGCGACGGGTTTTGGGCGGCGAGACCTCGTCGGAGATCTCTTCATCGTTCGGAAGGGGGCGCCGGCGCGCACGGGGCTTGTCCGACTCGTCCGCCTCAGGTTCGTCCTTCGGAGTTGGCTTGCGACGACGTTTGCTCGGTCGGGGTGATTCCGGATCGCCGACCGCTTCGATCTCTGCTTCCGGCTGTTCCTTGAGAGTCGAAATCTCGTCATCGCTCAGGTCGCTGAAGATCTCATTCGAGAACGCCGCATTGGTCAGCTTGGAGTTTTCCAGATCGTCCAGGAGCTCGGCCGGAGTCTGGTAGCGGTCAGCAGGCTTCTTGGCCGTCATGCGCCGCAGAACGGCAATCAGCCCTTCCGGAACGTTTTCATTGATGTCCCGGGGGTCGGGAAGATCCTTAATGGCGTGGGCCTGCAGCTTATTTGTCAGGCTTCCTTCCGCGAAGGGGGGATCGCCCGTCAGCATCTGGTACCACGTGCAGCCCAGCGAATACAGATCACTGCGGATATCCGCAGACTTGCTGCTGCGGGCCTGCTCAGGGGCCATGTAGTCGACAGTGCCGACGGTGGTACCGGCACGGGTGATATTGGTTTCCAGCGTGTCGTCGATCGAGCGGGCGAGACCCAGGTCTGTCACTTTGACGACGCCATCTTTTCGCAGCAGCAGGTTCGACGGTTTGATGTCTCGATGGACGATATTGTGTTCGAAGGCATGCTGTAATGCGGAGGCGACCTGCTTAATGATCTCGATCGAGCGTTTGACGGGGATCGTTCCGCGACGCCGGACTTGTTCGAACAGGTCAATTCCCTCGACGTACTCCATCGCTATGTAGAGATAACCGTCGGCCTCACCGGTGTCATACACGGCAACGATATTGGGATGCTCAAGCTGGGCGGCGGCCTGCGCTTCGGCCTTGAAGCGTCGGACGAGTGTCGGATTCTTGGCCTTGTCCCGGGGGAGGACCTTCAGGGCGACGAGCTTCTTGAGATCGGTGTTCCTCGCCAGATACACCGTCCCCATCCCTCCTTGTCCCAGTTTGCGTTCAATCTGGTACTTCCCCAGCGACTTGAGGGGAGGGGTCGGTTCCTGATTTTTCGTTGCCGGTTCGGATTCGCTACTCATTGCGATCCCCCCGTTTCATGGTCCAGTAACGACGGCATTGGTCGGGTGATGAAACTCGTATGCGACACACGAGAAGGCAATACGATTTTCATCATTACTTCCCACGAAAAAATCGACCGGAAAAAGAGGATTTCATGACAGGAATTTGGGAGCTTGCAGTGTACCAAAGTTTGGAAAGGTCCGTCAAAAGCTTTGAGACGCGGCAGGCATCCCCGATACTCTATCGATGGGGGTTTGGCTTGCGTTGACTCCCTTTGCGTCCACGACCGCGGCCCTTCTTGGGACTGGCGCTATCGTCTTCCGCGGGGACGGGCTTGCCCATTTGTTTCTTCAGTTGCACAATCCGATCCCGCAGCTTCGCCGCACGCTCGAATTCCAGTGATTCAGCCGCTGCAAGCATCTCGGCCTCAAGTTCATTGAGGTACTCCTGCGTGACGTATTGGCTTTCGCTTTCGACGCCGATCACTTTCTGGGCCATTCGCTTGGCTTCGATTTCTTCTTCAATACCCCGTCGAATGGCTTTCTTGATCGTTTCCGGTGTGATTCCGTGCTCTTCATTGTACTTCATCTGAAGGATGCGACGGCGCTTTGTTTCGTCGAGTGCTTCCTGCATGCTGTCGGTCACACGATCTGCATAAAGCACAACTTCCGCATTCACGTTACGGGCTGACCGTCCAATCGTCTGAATCAAGCTTGTGGCACTGCGCAGGAAGCCCTCCTTGTCGGCATCGAGGATGGCCACCAGCGACACTTCGGGGACGTCGATCCCTTCGCGGAGCAGGTTCACGCCGACGACGGCGTCGTACTTTCCTTCACGCAGGTTTCTGAGAATTTCGACACGTTCGAAGGCATCGAGTTCCGAGTGCAGCCAGGCGCATTTGATTCCTTCTTCCGTGAGGTAATTCGTCAGGTCTTCGGAAAGCCGTTTGGTCAATGTCGTGACCAGTGTTCGTTGACCTTTATCGGTCCTTGCCTTGATCTGTTCGATCAGATGGGGCACCTGGCCTCGGGCAGGGTGGATGGAGATGGTGGGGTCGAGCAGACCCGTGGGACGGATCACCTGTTCGACAACCTCTCCTGCAGTCTGCTCAATTTCCCAGTCGGCGGGAGTGGCGGACACGAAGATGGTCTGCTTGCGCCGGGCATTCCATTCTTCGAACTTGAGCGGCCGGTTATCCAGTGCCATCGGCAGGCGAAAGCCATGTTCGACCAGTGTCGTCTTACGGGCCTGGTCACCATTAAACATCGCCCGAATCTGGGGGATGCTGACATGGGATTCATCGACGAACAGCAGAAAATCGTCGGGGAAGAAGTCGAGCAGCGTAAACGGCGGTTCACCCGGTTTTCGACCGGACAGAGCACGGCTGTAATTTTCAATCCCCGGACAGAATCCCATCTCACGCAAAAGTTCCAGGTCGTGTCGCGTTCGGGCGTTGAGCCGCTGCCGCTCGATCAGCTTCCCTTCCTGCTGGAACTTTTCGAGTTGAACGTTCAGCTCGTTCTCGATCTCATCGGTCGCGGAAGTGATCCTGTCTTCGGGAAGGACATAATGCTTGGCGGGGTAAATGTAGATGTCGTTGAGTCGCTGGGCTTCTTCCCCGGTCAGGGGATTGATGATCGACAGCTTCTCGACCTCATCACCCCACAGTTCGATCCGGTAGGCAAATTCTTCATAAGCGGGCCAGACTTCGATCACATCCCCCCGGACACGGAAATTACTGCGGGCGGGGGCGATATCGTTCCGTGAATACTGGATGTCACAAAGTCGCCGCAGCAGGTCATCTCGATCGATGGTTCCTCCCACGGTCAGTGGCACCATCATTTCGAGGTAATCTTTGGGAGAACCCAATCCATAAATACAACTGACACTGGCCACAACGATCACGTCACGGCGACTGACCAGGGCACTCGTCGCCAGCAATCGCAGACGATCGATTTCCTCGTTGATTGAGGAATCCTTCTCGATGTAGATGTCTCGTTGAGGGATGTAAGCTTCTGGCTGGTAGTAGTCATAATAACTGACGAAATAGGCCACGGCGTTGTTGGGGAAGAACTCGCGAAATTCGCCGTACAACTGAGCTGCCAGCGTCTTGTTGTGCGACAGGATGAGCGCTGGTCGCTGCATCTGCTGAATAACATTCGCCATGGTGAAGGTCTTGCCCGAACCGGTGACACCCAGCAGCACCTGGTCCTTCTTGCCCTCGCGAATGCCTCGGACGAGTGATTCGATGGCGGCGGGCTGGTCCCCCGAAGGTTGGAACGGACTCGCAATTTGAAATTCGGGCATGGGGCATCGCTTTCCGAAAGAGAGGATCAGCTCAAGTGTATCGGATCGCGGCTTCAAGCGAAGTCCGCCTGCGGAGAAACCGGCAATTCCGGTTGGACTCCTCCTGCCGCAAGGGGGCGTAAACAGAACGGCCGCAACCGTTCCGCGACGACGTTGCTGGATGGTCAACGTCCAGCCTGACGTTTCAGCAAGCCGTATTTTCGAGCCTTGCCGAAGGAGCGAACGCAACATTTGATGGGGTCAAGGGTGCGTAAAGATCGACATCTGCCTGCTGGAATGGGATCGTCCGGAATCCAGTCTGCCTGATTGCTCCGCCGGAACGCTCGTTGCACCACGACCTCTCCCGGGAGTCGTCGGCCATTGCTCGAGAGCACTGCCGATTGATCCAGCTGCGACACGGGCGGCCACGGAATCTGCTTGGCCTAATCAGAAATCATGGGAGAGACGCCGATGGCGATCACACTGCTGGCCTGTCCATTCTGCGAGGGGACAAACGGCGTCAATCAGGTCCGCGATGAAATCTTTTCCGCGTCGTTCCTGCCGAACACTCTCGTGATGGTCTTGCCCTTCGCCGTCTTTTGCCTCGTCCTGCGCTGGCTCTACCTCGGTTGCCCCATTCGCACTGCGGCGACGGAACCGTCTGGGGATCCTGCGACGACCTACTCCGAACCGAACTTTTCCTCCCTGCGAGAAACAAGATGAAAACCCATCGAGGCCCTCTGATCGCTGCGGCAACGGCTCTCGGGATCGGATTGGGTGGATTCCTGGACGGAATTGTGTTCCATCAGATCCTGCAAGCGCATGGGATGTTGTCGGCGAAGTATCCCCAAGTTGATCCCGACCCTTTGGTTGTGATTCGAAATCTGGAAATCAACATGTTCTGGGACGGGATGTTCCATCTGTTTAACTGGGTGATGACTTGCACTGGACTGCTCCTGTTATGGAAGGCCAGTAACAGGGCGGATGTTCCCTGGTCGGGCTACACGCTCGCGGGAGGATTGCCGCTGGGGTGGGGAATGTTCAATCTGGTGGAAGGGATTCTTGACCATCACATTCTGCATCTGCACCACGTCAGGGAAACTCCTGACCATCTTGTCTATGACCTGGCGTTTCTCGGTTCCGGTGTTCTGCTCGTCTTGGTCGGGGCGTTCCTGATCTCGCGAGATCAAGCGAAGAACTCGCGCGGGACCGCATTGCAACAGGACAGCCAGTCTTCGATCGTCCAGGCCGAGAACCAGTAGGTATGGGCGGAAAATTTTTTGTGGTGATTCCTCTTGGGGGACTTCCCAGGGCGATGGCGAAAGGGGGCGACGCACCCTCTGTCCCTTTCGCTTCGCTCATCCACTACAATCCGGGTTCGGTACGACGGCGGAAGCGATTGCGCGATTCACCAAGCCGCCAATGACGATGTCTACTCGACGGAACCTGAGATCATGCCCAAAGCCAGCAACAATCTTCCTTATTTCACCGCCGACCTGCCGGGAATCGGGGGCGAAATCAAAGTCGAGCCTGAAGATTTTGTGGTTGAAGAGATTCCCGCTTACGAACCGGGTGGTGAAGGGCAGCATCTGTTTCTATGGCTTCAGAAGCGGGATATTCCGCATGATCAGTTGATTCGGCGACTCGCAGGCACGCTTGCGGTTTCACCGAACGACATCGGCTTCGCGGGGATTAAGGACCGGCGTGCAGTCGCAAGACAGTACGTTTCGGTTCCCATCAGTTGTCAGGAACGGGTGGGGGACCTGAATTCGGATCAAATCACTGTGCTTCAGGCCACTCCTCACGTCAACAAACTGAAAACGGGCCACCTGCGCGGCAACCGCTTCACCATTGTCATCCGCAATGCCGCCGAAAACGCGCTGGCAGTCGCGGAGTCAGTTGTGCAACGACTGAGCCAGTTTGGCTTCCCGAACTATTACGGAGATCAGCGGTTCGGTCACGATGGGGAAACGCTGAAACTGGGGCTGGATCTGCTGACGGGAGTCAAAAAACCGCAAGAGATTCCGTATTCCAAACGGAAGTTTCTGTTGCGACTCGCTCTTTCAGCCGTTCAGTCCGACTTGTTCAACCAGGCGCTGTCTCAGCGACTGCAGGAGGGTTTGCTGCACACGGTGCTGGAGGGGGATATCCTTGAGGTGACTCAGTCGGGGGGCAAATTCGTCTCGGAAGATGTCACTCAAGAGCAGGCACGTCTTGATGCCGGCGAGGTCACGGTGACGGGGCCCATGTTCGGGGTGAAGATGTTGAGTCCCCACGGAGTCACCCTGGAGCGGGAAACCAAACTGCTGGCGGAATCGGGGCTGACCCTCGATCTGTTCCAGAAGTACAGTCAATTGCTTTCGGGGGCTCGCCGTTCATTCGTTGCACGGCCTGCGGAATTGGAGACGGCCCAGGTCAGTGAGGGGATTCAATTGAAGTTCACTCTTCCCAGCGGCGTCTACGCCACGACGCTGCTGAGAGAACTCATGAAGGACGATTCCGCTGCCGCCCCGGCCCCCACGGAAGACGCCGCCGATGAAAGCTGATGTCTCTGTGACTGGCTGCGCCGCTTGAGTGCTGCCGAGTATGGGCCCGGCACAATCATCCGTACCGAAAGTTCGGGGACACAAGAGTTTCGGGAATTTCGCACAGCGTTCGTCGCTTAACTCGAAGAAAGCGAATTTCGTTCGTATGATACGCACGACGTAATTGCATCTATCTCAGCGACGGAAGTGGACGCGAAATGGCCCCGATTCGTCGCCTTTATCCAATACATCTGAGGCTGATCCTGTGCTCGCTGGCCCCTTGTTTTCGCGTGAGGCACTGACGGTTCCCCGCCAGTTGTCGCACTTTCTGATCCGGTCGGGATATGTCGCCGCATTCTTCGTGCTGATGTACACCGCGGCGCAGACAACGTTCGGCTGGCAGCAAGTGCGAAATCTGGGAGACATCGCTCGCTATGGGCAACTGGTCTTTCAGGTGCTGACAATGGTGCAGCTCGCCATCATGATCTTCTTTGCAGCACTCTTCGCGGCCGGGAACGTGGCGCAGGAGAAAGACCGCAGGACGATGCTGCTCCTGCTGATGACGGACTTGCGCGACCGCGAACTGGTACTGGGAAAGCTCTGTTCCAGCCTGCTTTTGCCCGGAGTTCTTCTGACCGCGTCGATCCCCGTTTTTACCCTCGTCCAAATGCTGGGAGGGGTCTCGCTGCAGCAGGTTGCGTGTGCCGTCGCCATCTCCGCCGCTTCAGGGCTTGTGGCGGGAAGCTGGGGTTCACTGGTGGCTTTCTGGCGCGAGAAAACCTTTCAGACCCTGGCGATCACCCTCATCGGAATCGTTTTTTTTCTGGGGGTGGTTGAAGGGGTGTTGACGGTGACAGGCAGTCTGTCCGATGTCGGCATCATCATCGGTTCGCTCAACCCGTTTCGTGCGATGGCGCGCGTGCTGGATCCTTTGAACAGTGCCGGCCGCTTCTCGTATTCGGCGGTGGCGCTCATTTCATCGGGTCTGCTACTGCTGGTGGCGGTGCTGATTATTCTGTTTACGATCGTTCGAGTTCGCGTCTGGAATCCGTCCCGCACCCTGGGCGATATGGCCACGCTCGACGAGAATGACCGAGGCGTTGTTCGTCCACCCCGTCCGGTCTGGAACAGTCCGGTCATCTGGCGAGAGATGATGACCAAAGCGTATGGACGCAAAGTGATCGTCATCAAGCTGGCCTATGTGGTGATCGCCGCTGCGGCTCTTTATTCGGTACTGACAGCTCCGCCGAATTCGCCGCTGGTACTGGGAATGATTTCTCCGGTTGGAGCGGCTTTCGTCTCGCTGAGTCTCCTTTCGATGCTGCTGATCAATGCTCAAGGAGTGACAGCGCTCACCAGTGAACGAGACACCGGGACACTGGAACTGCTGCTCGCGACGGATATCAGTGCAAAAGAGTTCATTTTCGGAAAGCTTGGTGGGGTTCTGTATAACAGCAAAGAATTGATCCTGATTCCGCTATTGTTCATGATCTGGTATCTCGGACAGGGCCAACTGACACTCGAGAACTTCATCTACATTGCGCTCGGTTTCCTGTCGCTGGTGACGTTTGCCGCCATGCTGGGGCTGCATTCGGGGTTGAGTTACACCGTATCCCGGACGGCGATTGCCAGCAGTCTTGGAACCATGTTCTTCCTGTTTGTCGGGATCTTCATCTGTATGATCCTGATCCTTCAGGCCCGCGCTTCGTTCGGCCTGCAGCTTCCCAGCTTTCTGGTCTTTATCCTGGGGGGAAGCCTGGGGCTCTGGGCGTCGCTCACGCACCGCAACCCATCTCCGGCCCTCACGCTGGCGGCTGGAATCTTGCCGTTCTGTACGTTTTATGCGATCACCAGCTTCCTGCTCGGTCAGACGTTGGGTGTCTGCCTGTTCGTCGTCGCGGCTTACGGCTTCACCACACTTGCCATGCTCGTTCCAGCCATCAGTGAGTACGACTCTGCACTTGGTCGAACGGAAATGCCGAAGGGATGATCTTGAAAAGTTCTCGATCAGGTCGCCTTGGTATTTTTGTGGGCCACGTGGAGACTGTGCGACGCTGCAGGGACTGAAGATCAGAACACGAATCTAGAGACGGGACCGTTTTCCAGAACTCGACAGGGAGTCTGCGAGATGTTTGTGCGTTCGGCGTGCTGTGTCGTCCTTGTGCTTGTTGGAGTTCGGGAAAGTCACCTCTTCGCTGCGGAACTCGTCCCCCCTCGGCTGCCGGGGTTTGAACGTTTCTATGCACCGCCGGCTCACCCACCGAAAGTGGATCCTGAGGATGAGGAGGACGACGACGACAGCGAACCGATCCAACTGAGCCCTGAAACGGGTGGCCGGGTGCTGTTAAGTGAACTCAACTGCGTCGCCTGTCATACCGTTGACGAAGAGACTCGCACCCGACTGGCATCGAAGCAGGCACCGGTCCTCGACACAATTGGGGCTCGAGTCAAGCCCGAGTGGTTGCAGGCCTATCTGATGAGTCCTCACACGACGAAACCTGGCACGACGATGCCTGACTTGATGGAGGGACTGTCCGAATCAAAGCGGGCCGAGAATGCAGAGGCACTCACCCATTTTCTCGCCTCGACCGGCGGTTTGACGCTGACCAATCCCAATCCCGCAGCCGCCAGAAAGGGAGCCCACCTTTTTCGAACATCCGGTTGCCTGGCGTGCCACGACGCCCGCGGAACGGATCTGCGTTCGCTTGCAACGTCGGTACCCCTGCCTGATCTGGAAAAGAAGTACACGACATCCGGTCTGATGTCGTTCCTTAAGGATCCACTCAAGTCCCGCCCTTCGGGAAGAATGCCTTCGCTGGGATTGAACGACGAAGAAGCAGCGAGTCTGGCTCATTACTTCGTCCAGGATAGAAACCTGAGCCCGACGTCGAAGTATCTGTTGTTTCACGGAAGCTGGGAGAAACTACCCGACTTCCGTGAGTTGAAACCGGTGGGGGATGGTGAGTGCTTTGGTTTTGATTTGTCAGTCTCCGGGCGTGCCAACGACTACGCCATCCAATTCACCGCAATTCTTAACGTTCAAAAAGAAGGTGAATACCAGTTCTGGCTGGGATCGGATGATGGCAGCAGGCTCGTCATCGATCACGACGTCGTCCTGGACTGTGACGGCATACATCCCCATCAGACGGTGCAGGGTCGAAAAGTCCTGGGAGCTGGCCAGCATCAGGTGGTTGTCGAGTATTTCCAGGGGGGAGGCGAAGCGACGCTGGAAGTGCAGATCAAGGGGCCTGGATTGCCCCAGCAACCCCTCAGCGGTTTGCTGTCGCTCGATGCCAAACCAAAACCTCCCACCGACGAACAGCCATCGTTCGTGATTGTTCCTGAACTGGTCGCCAAAGGAAAAGAGCTTTTTGCCAGCATGGGATGTGCTTCGTGTCATGTCATGAATGTGGATGGTCAACGAATCGCGTCATCACTCAAAACTAAGCCACTGGTTGAGGTACGACCTGATTCAGGCTGTCTTGCCGAACACGTTTCCGGCAACCATCCCCGGTACGGGCTGAATGCGGCCCAGCGAGCGGCCCTGCATCTGGCACTGAAGGTTCCGTTCGAGGAAACGCTCGCGGAAGGCGTACATCGTACGCTGACGACTTTGAACTGTTACGCCTGCCATCAGCGCAATGGCCTGGGGGGTGCCGAAGCCGAACGCGACGGGGCGTTCGAGTCGCGGCAGCGGGAAATGGGAGACGAAGGTCGCCTTCCTCCCACGCTGACGGGAGTCGGTGACAAATTGCGGGCAGACTGGCTGCGGCAGATCCTTCATCACAGCAGCAATGATCGCAAGGAATACCTGGTCACCCGCATGCCTCGCTACGGAGCAGCGAATGTGGAACCCCTGGTGAACCAGTTCCTCAAACTTGACCAGCAGCCTGATCCGTTGCCACCGGCCGACTTTCCTGAGCCGGAATATCGCGTGAAGGCACACGGGCGATTGATGGTGGGGGGGCAATCTCTGTCCTGCATCAAGTGTCACGACTTCGGTCCGCATCCTTCGACGGGCGTCCGCGCCATAAATCTGACCTCGATGCATAAACGATTGCGACCGGAATGGTTCTACAGATACGTACTGGATCCCCAGGCCTATCGACGTGGAACACGCATGCCCGCTCCGTGGCCGTTCGGACAGACGACCGTCCGGAATGTCCTCAATGCCGACGTCAATCTTCAGGTGCAGGCCGTCTGGCTCTATCTGTCCGATGCCGAGAAGGCCGCAGTCCCCGCAGGACTTGTCCGGGAACCCATTGAACTGAAGCCGACCAACGAGCCGATTCTATACCGAAACTTCATCGAAGGAGCGGGCAGCCGAGGGATCGGTGTCGGATACCCCGAAGGAGTCAACCTCGCGTTCGACGCCAATGAAATGCGTCTGGCGGTGATCTGGCATGGGGCGTTCATCGACGCTTCCAAACATTGGACCGGGCGAGGGCAGGGGTTTGCCGACCCCTTGGGAGACGACGTCCTCTTCCTGCCGCAGCAGAGTCCACTCGCTATTCTCGATGCGCTCGATCAGGAATTTCCCGCGACACTCGCCCGCGATCGGGGGTTCAAGTTTCTTGGATACCGTCTGGACGATTCCAAGCGACCTACGTTTCGCTATTCGTGGAATGGACTGACCATCAGCGACACGCCGCTACCTGTGGCCAGAGAAGGGCAGTATCCCTCGCTGAAGAGAAGCCTGGTATTTGAAAATGCGCCGGACCGGGTGGATCAACCCTCACGTCTCTGGTTTCGAGCAGCCTCGGGGAAGTCGATTACTACAGAACGAACCGGTCTCTATCAGGTCGAAGGGGTTTGGAAGATCGAGGTCGAAGATTCGCAGACCGTTCAACCGCTTGTCCGTAAATCGGGTGAGCAGCAGGAACTGTTGATTCCCGTTCAATTGAAGAACGGTTCTGCCCGAATCGCCGTGCACTATGTCTGGTGAGCGATGGTTGTAAAGCTGACACGAATGCAGAGACGAAACGCTCGCTCGCTTTGTCATTTCATGGCGGAAGGGACGGCGATCGAAGGGGACATTTTCTCCCGCTGATCGGTTCGAGGCCTAGGTGCGTGAGCCAGAATTTGTCGTTCGTTGCTGGTCCCCGCACGTGAGCCGAAGTTGTTGACGGATGCCCGGGGGGCGTAACGCAGAGGGCGAGAGACTTCCAGGTAATCCACATCAGCAAATGGCGATGGATTGTCCTGTCAAAAAAGTTTCGCAGTCGTTTCCAAAAAGAGGAGTCGGCTGAAAGCATAGGCGCTCGCCCGGCTCTGGCCATCAGACCAGTTCCGGCTACACTTCCAGCCGACTTACCCTTGGTGGAACCGACTGCGAAACATGTTCAATATCTGCATCCTTGCAGCAGTCGAAGTCAAAGTCTTGTTGACGAAGAGATATGAAAGCAAGGGGCGTGCCGCAATGTGACGGCTCGCAAATAAAATGGATTCCAGGCGAATGTCATGCAGAAAATGAGTTTTGAAAGAGATTCAATTTCACGAAGCTCATCATAGATTGCTCAGCCAGAAGGCAGATCCGCACAAAAAGAGCACCGCCGAGGGGCATCCATTAGAACCTTCAGATCTGTTGGATTCTTTCGGCTCACCGCATTCATAACTGACGACCGATGGGCAGACATGTAGACCTGCGGTGTGGGGGAGAATGCGATGCAGTCCGACATCTGACCACTGATGCCACTTCTTGAGTAGAGCAAATGAGCGCTCTCCCTTCGGTGCTCACTCATGCGGCGTATCTCATGCCTGCCGTTCCTGACCCCGACAGAGCGGGGGCCCGCTGTTGAGTGAACGGCAAGTCTGGATGAATCACTTCCTCTCGACATGGGATCGTCAGTGGATCTCCTGCAGGTCAGCGCGCGTCGTTTCGTAGGTGGTGTTGAAGGCGAGTGCTTCAGGATCGGGGGTGACGCCCCAGTGTTCGCACGCAGCGCGATAGATGTCTGGCCACCAGTTTCGGTGCTGTGTCAGGCCTTCCTCGAGATAGTTGCGCCAGTGACTCAGAACCTGAGACCAGCAACGGTCCCCATACGACATGGCCTCGTTCAGGTTACCAAACTCTTTGACATACCACTCACGCCCGATCTGGGCATGCAGGACTTCGTCGGCCCAGTCGAAGTCCTGGAACAGTCCCGCCAGCGGAACGCCTGAAGCCAGTCCCACTTCCCATTCGTAGCGTTTGCCCGTACGGGGCATCAGTCCCTGCTCGATGAAGAACAGGACGGCGTGGCGTTCCCAGGGCTTGAGCTGCGTATTCAGGTTTCGCGACCAGGTGAAGTTGATCGGAATTTGCGACCAGTCAATCCCCAGGTGCACAAAGCCAACTTCCCCCAGCATCGCGTGGCGTGCCTCGTCCCAGAGCTGGCGAGTCATATCACGATAATACTTCCAGGGCTTGCCCGGCGTCTGGACCAGAATACTGGCCATCATTTCAGGAACATCAATTTCCCTCAGACGCTTGTAGAACATCATCAGGGATTTGTCCCGGGCCGAAAAACGCTCGTCGTAGAGGAATGCTTCCGGATTGACCCCTCCATTAAAGGAGTCCTGGAATCGCGCATCCCGTTTCGGAACGGGATCGTATTCATAGGGGACGGCAGAAAACTGGGGAACCAGGGGCTGGACCTCGTCGCCGTCTTCCGCGGCCGCAGTCACGTCCGTTTTTGATTTCAAAACACAGGCGTCGCGACCAGACACACCACCGGCATGTGCCAGGCAGTCCATGAGCAGCGATCGCCATGATTCACGCTTTTGAGCCGATTCTGCATCGACCAGGCAATTCACCGCCTGGCGACCGAACGTGAGGAGATCCTCCATTTCCAGGATGCAGAAACGGGCGATCCGGACGGAAGGAGAATCGGAAAGAGGGTTCGTGGTCGAAATATACTGCTGCAGGGATTCCAGCAGTGCGGGAACAATCACATCGTAGATTCCCAGCACTAATTCCGTATGCGTGGGGGCGGCGAGTACCTCGTCGCAGAGCAGTTCAAGTGCGGGATGGGGAATGACCTCCAGACCCAGCGGGGGTTCACGCAGTTCGCTGACCCGCTGCCGAATTGCGGTGGCGTGCTCGGCACACAAATAGGCGTGCAGACTGAACGCCGTTTTCAGTTCGTAGACCGGTTCTGCCGTGATCCGTGCGGTGAAGATCTGATGAAGCCGGACCAGCAGGTAGTGGTGCCGCTTCATCCACGTGACACACTCATCAACGGAGAGTCCTGATCGCTGAGCATCGGCGAAAGAACAGATTCCCGCCAAGGGAGGAAGGTGAGTCCAGGGTGTGGTCTTCGTCATGATCTTCTTGAAGTTCAAAATCGAGTTCGTGTTTTACAAAGCCCCGCATCGACAGCATAACAAAGAAGGGTAAAAGAAAAATCGGGGTCGGGCGTTCCACTTTCGGAATCGGCACTCGGCCCACACGGCGAATGGGGGGCTGGAGTGCCGAGTCTGAAAGTAAGAATACCAGACCCCGATGGGGACTCAATTCGGAGGGACGTTGTCCGCGGAAACTACTCGCGGCGAATTTGTGTTGTCAGCGTGTAGTCTTGTCCATAGGCGTGGAATTGAACCTCACCGTAGAGAGCCACGTGTCCGTCCGCTGGTTTCGGCAGCGTGGCGATATAGTCGCCGTTGGTGTCCTTAATCAGCTTGGCTTCCCACTTCGACTCTCGGAAGTCTTTGGTGGCTGAGGATGCCGTCCACAGCCGCACGGCGGTGGGCTTCTGGTTTGACTTGATGGTCAACTGGAGAGCGTCGCCGATGGTTTCGTGCTTCCAGTCGATGGCGGGTAACGCCTTTCCTTCGATCACGTGCTGGAAGAATACCCCCAGAGTGGCGAAGGCCCCTTCGCGGCCCCCCTGCAAACTATGTCCTGCATTGGGGACGTAACGAATGTACTTGTCGCCTGACAGGTCATTCCAATAGACGTTCAGAGCGTCGACCGTCCAGTAACGGTCATTGGTACCGTTAATAATCAATTTCGGCAGAGTCAGATGGTCGCGGTAGAACCAGGGATCGACCCAGCGCCACAGCGGGAAGTCACTGTCTTCCTGCAGATGCTTGATCAGTCCCTTCCGTTCGTAATCTTCGATCTGCTCGCTGTAGCGTCCCCAGGTTTCGATCTGGTAGTCCATTTGCTTGGGGAAGTTCAGCGTATCGATCACGATGGGGGCAATGCCGACGACCCGTTTGTCGGATGCTCCGGTCAACCACGTGGTCCATCCTCGTTTCGACGCTCCCGTGACGACAAACCCCTTGACGGGCGCGTTCCACTCTTTTTCTGCAAGCTGTTCGACACAGTCCATGGCTCGGATGGCACTTTTGACCATCGGGAACAGGAGCGGCCAGCGTTTATCACCTGTGGCGAGGTGGAAGAGGAAGGTGTCTGTGATCAGATCATCTTCCTTGCGGCCACCCAGCAGGGGTTGATTGGGGACCTGATGGACCATGGCGACCCGTGCCCCGCAAAGTTTCGCGATCAGCAGGCCCATCATGCGGTCACCATCGCTGGGCTTGTTCAGATTGCCCCCGCCGGTAATGAAGAGCAGCACATGGTCCTTGTGTTTCAGGTCGGCTGGCTCGTAGACCATCATCACGTGCTTCCAGGTCATATCCATCCAGGCCTGCGACGCGAGTTCGACGTCGTAGATCTTGCCCAGCGGATTCTCAATCTTTTCATTGAGCTTCCAGGCGAAGGTCTTGTCTGGCAGGTTCAGGTAATCCTGAAGCGGTGATGCGACCGGAGCAGGGGACGACTGGGCGAATGCCGTGCTGGCAAAAACCAGCATCAGGCAAGTCAAGCAGTTCGGTCGAACAAATTTCATAGCGTCTCTTTGTTCTGAAGTGATTCAACTGGGACAGGAAGAATGATTGAAACAGTGTGTAGCAAGACTTTCAATGTCAGCCCGTGATTTCAGAAGACGAGGCAACAGGCCGAGCAGTGGGGGTATGCAATGCGAGTGAAGGTCTAGGGCTTCGCTCCTTTCGTCGATAGCTCAATCAACCCAATGTCATTTGACTCACCGGACACTACCGTCAGCTGGTGTTTGGATTTTTTGGGGTCGGCGTAGGCCCCTTTCAGCCTGTCTTTGGGCGGGATCCCCATTTCTTCCCAGACGAATGCGAGATTGTAGGTCCCTTCGGGCAGCCCGTCTCCGGCCTGATACATCGACATCGAGAAACGTCCCTCCGCGTCTGTTAAGGCGGTCAAGGGGTACTTGATCGTTTCTGTGCCGGGCAGGGGATGGCATTCGACAAGGAGATTTTCCGCAGGTTCACCGTCGACTTCCACGATACCCGTCACCGGGGTGGTTTCGATTCGAGGCCCCCCTTGCTGAGCAGGCGCGCAGCCGGAAATCAGTCCTCCCAGAACCATCCACAAATAGATTTCAAATTTCCGTGTGTGCATTCCAGTTTCCGAGGCAAATCGTACTCAAAGAGTGACAAGTCGTCATAGGGCGGACTGCTGACAAAGCGAGTCCGTTAATTCCAGAGGCTCCCGACACCTTACATGTGGGGAGCCTCTGCCTGTGTGGGAGTACTCAGTGAACTCACCGGGAGTTTCCACTTTCTCATGCGTTGTCTCTGAAACGTTCTATCCCAGTTGATGATGGCCCTGGAGAGGGCACTCCATCGCGTTCAAGAACGCCAGGGGACCGTGGTTGAAGAACTGAATGTGGGGAGACTCCTGACGCGCCGCGTTGCAAATCTGTGTAACAAATCAGTCCTGCACTCATGCGGAGATTTTCTGTTCCACAATTAGAACTCGCCGATGATCTCGCCACCTCGGGCGGAGACCAGCCCGACCATCGTAATGCCGCTGATGTTCTGGCTCAGGAAACGGACTGACCCATCGCAGAGTAGGATCTGGGCTCCTCCCGTGTGCCAGGAGTAAAGTCCCGCGGAATATTCGGTAGGGCTGCCACTGCGAAAGTGAGCATTCGAGCAATTGATCGTACAGAGTCCCCGATCGCCGGAACCATCATAATTCCGCCCCGAGAGCTTCCACTGTCCATTGAACGGATCGACCCACGCCCCCGCGCCGAATGAAGCTTGCCAACCCGATTCCGGATCTGAGGTCGGAACCACCTGGCGGGCCCCTCGGTACAGAGTGTTCCGTCCGCAAAGTTCACCGACCATCATCGTGTTGGATGTTCCATCCGTGATGTCAGAGATTCGGCCCCCGGTGGGGATGTTGAGGACGTTCCCCGCGACCGCATTTCCGCCCACGGCCCAGCCATCCAGTGTGACCGAACCTGTCGTGTTGTAGACGATATCGACGAACTGTCGCTGGACCTGAATGGTGCTGATGTAGTCAATCGCCCCGGCACTCGTGAGGTTCCACGGAGCGGTTGAAAATGTTCCGACCACGTAGGGATTCTCATAAGAGATCTTGGTGCTTGATCGAGGTGTGGAAGGGCACAAGTATCCTGTGATGACCGTCTGACCGGCGGTAACATTGACAGGATCAAAGGCACTGTAGTTCTGGTTGTAGAGATTAAAGGTCGCGGCATGATCCATGTAAGGCAGCACGGCCAATGACCAGACGGTGGAGCTAAGAGCGCCACTGTAACCCGTTGAGTTCATCAGGGACAAAAACACAGGAATTGGAAACCGTCCGTAAGTGCTCTCATAATTGGCCATGGCCAGGCCAATTTGTTTGAGGTTGTTTTTGCACTGTGTTCGTCGAGCCGCCTCCCGTGCCTGTTGAACGGCTGGTAAAAGTAAGGCAATTAAGACCGCAATGATGGCAATGACAACCAGCAATTCGATCAAAGTAAATCCGCGCTGATGCTTACGTCGAGGCTGTATAGACATCAAGATCCCTCAGTAAAGAGATGGCAATCCAGAGAACGGCAATAATATGGTTCTAGCAGGTCTAGAATAAGATTTGATGAATGACAGTTGAAAGAATGCGCGAAAGATGTTGTCGCATCGTAGATGAGTGAAAGAGCCTGTACAACCTCGACCACCCCCAAGATATCGGGTTGTAGAAAAAAACAGCTTCAACGCGAAGTTGAAGCTGTTACCTGGGATTGCAAATTCACACGCTCGGTCTCCGGAAACGGAGCCGAAGGGGTTCTTCACTTTGTGGTCAATTCAATATCTCCCAAATCAACCGGAGATCCCTCAACGGTAAACTTGATTTCGGATTTTTTCGGATCACTGTACCGCCCTTTCAGCTTATCTGGACCCCCGTAACTCCGAGACATGAGGTTTAATGTTCCCCACGTGATGGTGAGTACGTAGTCGCCATCAGGAACTCCATCTCCCGACTGGTAGGTGGAGATCTCGAAAGAGCCATCGGGTTGGGTCATGGTGGAGGACACCGAAAAGTGCGCGGGATCGGTATCTACTTCTGAAATCGGCACACAGTCAATTTTTACCTGTGATCCAGGTTCATCGCCGTCGATGACTAGCCTTCCAGTGACTTTAGAGGTCGGTTTTCTGTAAGGAACCCGATTGCCACGGCATCCGAAAAGCAGCGTAATCGAAGCGAAAATGACATTGCGACGAGAAACCACAGACATGAGCAGTACCACGATGAATAAGAGATGATCGATCCGATAGGGCAATTGGCTCGCTCGTCGCAGGCTGTTCGGCAAAGATGCGAAAATAAACCCTGCCGGTCGATCAGTGATTTCACAAGGGACGATTGACATACGGTTTGCGGAGAGCATGCAATGGGAATTAGAATTCCCCAACAATTTCACCCTTCTTTCGAGTGATTAAGGCAGCTAGTGTACTTGCGGCAATGTTCTCATTCACAAACCTGACTGATCCATCTGCCATCAGCCCTTGGACTCCGCCGATATGGTAGGAGTGGAAACCACCGCCTCGTGAGTTTGTGCAGTTGATCGCGCATGGTCCTCCGGAGGTTGCATTTCCATCGAATAACGCACCGTTGATCCAATGTTCGCCGATCAAGGCGTCGCCCCATGCGCCGCCGTTGGAGGGACCGAGTGGTACGTCATCGGGGTGCGGTTGATACTTGCGGTAAACTGTCGCTCCACCCGTGCGTTCAACCAAGAGAAACGTATTTGATGTTCCATCGGTGATGTTTTGGATCTTGCCATCGCCACTCCCAATTGATTGGAGTACGGCCGATCCGTTCACTACCGCTCCGGCAGGTGGAAGAGCACCCTCACGGTTCCCTCCCGGATTGCCCGCATACGCAATGTTGGCAAATGGTCCGCTAAGAACGCCAGTGGGAATTGAATAGTCACCTCTTGCGGCCGTGAAGCTTAAAGCGGTCGGATTGCCCGCCGCACCAGCCGGCAGAGAGTAGTTATCAATTTTCTGCACCGGACTGGATGGACAAAGCATAGCGGGCAATGGTGTCCGAATTGCATTGAGATTTGCAGTCACTTCTGCGGCCGGATAGTTGTACGGAGATCCGCTCGCCTCGTTAAATCCTGGGCTGTTCTGGAACATCGAATTGTAGAGAGGGGCTTGGTCAATATAGGGCAATAACGAGACGAAACAGGAAGAGTACCCGATGCGCATAGTTGCGACATCCAGGTTGTACCGATAGCCGTAAGGGAAAGTCCCATATGTGCTTTCGTAGTTGTGGAAACCTAAACCCAGCTGTTTGAGATTGTTCTTGCACTGGGTGCGGCGCGCTGCTTCACGTGCCTGCTGCACGGCGGGGAGTAAAAGGGCGATCAGCACCGCGATGATGGCGATCACCACCAGCAATTCAATAAGCGTAAAACCACGTTTACGCAGGTCTTTGGGTCGAATGACCATAGAACGCACTCCTTAAAACAAGTTAGAAGATGACGAAACCAATAAAGGGGGTAGAACGTCGGAATACTTGGTTAAGACGATACGCAATGTCAATAAGAGCAAACGCATTGGCGAGATGTCGCCACGTCTGAAAAGTCCCAGTGCGTCTGTTCACGAGCGATTCTCGAACTGATCAGTCGAGAACCTTCGTCGCCGGAAAATTGGATGTGATGCAGAGATGCTGAATGATTATTGCTTTTTAAAAAAGCAAATGCAAGAAACTTGCACGATCGTGCAGTCCAGAGGGTGACGATTGTTACCCTCTGCACAGATTTGCCTGCAGCAGAGGGTAGGAGACACGCCCGGTGATGATCGGGCCTTGTGGGCTCTGATGGGAGAATGATTGCGGAGTTCGGGCTGCGACCGGAGAATCATCTACGGACGAAAGTGACCCGCGATCTTGTCCCCGGCCGGGGAAAGAGAGTGTTTTTGATCGTTGCAACTGTGAACTGATTTTCGCGAGCCTGCCCGCTACATCAGCGCGAACGAGGCGCGTCCGCGAACGTGGATGCGGCCGTCGTCAGACTCAAGCTTGTTCACGTCCTCAAGTTCTATTCAGGACCAAGGATATGAACTTTACCGTGGCAGAAGCGGCAGGCGACTTTGGACCCGACGTACTTATGAGCGAAGCGGAGCGACTCCTGACAGTGGGGACACTGTGCGTAGGAATCGGCTTCGATCACCGCCTTACTGGCTGGATCCAGGGAAAAGTCGGCCGAACAGAACTTGCATTGCACTCGTTGTCCCAGGTACTTCCGATTGATCTTCAATTCCTGGTGACAACTCGTGCACTCGATGAACAGCCCGACGGGGGTGATCTCAACCACGCTTTCGACCTCCTGAAGTGGGAAGAACGTGGGAATCTCAACGCTCTCTTTCTCCAGTTCCAGATTGAGGAGCTGACGACACGTTCGACAGTGAATGACATTCGGTGGCATATCTTCGCCACATTGCGGACATGGGCCGCCTGGCCAAGCGGGCATACTCGTTATTCCCCGAAGTAGAAATACAAAATTTGAAAAAACGGACTGTGGTACGCGAACTGACACCCCCGGGCGAACATTGCGGTCAAACCTCGAAACGGCCTGCTCGCCCAGGCAGGTTTGCCCATCATCGAAGCAGATCATTCAATTTCGCAATACACAGTGGAATTCTAATACAGTATCCAATTCTTCCACAGTACCCAACCGATCACAACAATTCAGCCGAACGTCGAAACGGAAATCCCATCCGTTCGGATTTCAACTTTGACGGATTTTCCAGAAGGCAGCGGCGATGTGGACCTGGAGGAAGCAGTTCTAACGATTGTGAACAAATGTTCTCTCCGCGAGCGACGGATCTCCGACGACCCCTTCGACTGGGGTGGATGGTGTTTTCAACCTGAACTGTTTTTCCGCGTGAAGAGGGGCGATCCGGAGGATGGACTCGCGAACTTCAGGCCAGCACCGGCCGAATCAATTCTCCATGGACGTCCGTCAGGCGGAAGTGGCGACCCTGGAATTTGAACGTCAACTGATGATGGTCGATGCCCAGGCAGTGGAGAATCGTGGCGTTCAGGTCGTGGACGTGGACGGGGTCTTTCGTGACGTTGTAGCTGTATTCGTCCGTTTCGCCGTACGTCAGTCCGCCGCGCACCCCTCCGCCTGCCATCCACATGGTGAAGCAACGAGGGTGGTGGTCGCGGCCATAAGTTTCGGCGGTCAGGTTTCCCTGACAGTAAACGGTCCGTCCGAATTCACCGCTCCAGACAATCAACGTGTCGTCGAGTAATCCTCGCTGTTTCAGATCGCGAATCAGGGCTGCACACGGTTGATCGATATCGTGTGCCTGCTGGGGAATCTGAGAGGGCAGGTTAGTGTGCTGATCCCAGCCCATATGAAACAACTGGATGAATCGGACCCCTCGTTCCGCTAACCTTCGCGCGAGCAGGCAGTTTGCCGCGAAGGTTCCCGGCTTGCGGGAATTCGGTCCATACAACTCAAAGGTATGATCGGACTCGTCCGAGACATTCGCCAGATCGGGGACCGATGTCTGCATGCGAAACGCCAGCTCATATTGGGCAATTCTCGCTTCAATCTCGGGGTCACCCAGCCGATCCAGCTGGATTCGATTGAGGGCCGCCTGATCGTCGAGCATTCCTCGCCGCACTGGGGGATCAATTCCTGCAGGGTTAGCGAGGTAAAGGACTGGTTCGTTCCCGCTTCGCAGTTTGACTCCCTGGTGTTGTGAGGGGAGGAAGCCGGAACCCCACAACCGATCATAGAGTGGCTGGTCATTGGGCCTGCCGGTTCCGCGAGACAGCATGACCACAAACGCGGGCAGGTCCTGGTTTTCCGAACCCAGGCCATACGACAGCCATGACCCGAGGCTCGGGCGTCCTGCAAGCTGGGCTCCGGTCGTCAGAAACGTGACCGCCGGATCATGGTTGATCGCTTCGGTCGACATCGACTTGATGAAACAGATGTCGTCCGCCACTCGTCCCAGATGCGGCATTAGTTCGCTGAGAGTTGCCCCCGACTCGCCGTGCCGCGAGAACTGAAATCTCGAAGGAACGACCGGAAACCGGCTCTGTCCCGCCGTCATGTTGGTCAGACGCTGTCCTCTGCGGATGGACTCGGGCAGATCCTCTCCTTGCCGGGCTTTCAGTTCTGGTTTCGGGTCAAACAACTCGAGTTGCGACGGGCCACCCGACTGGAACAGAAAGATGACGCGCTTTGCACGCGGTACCGCGTGTGGCCGTTTGGTATGAGGTACCGAGGTCGTACGGTCACTTGCGGTTTTCTCAGAATGGTCCTCAGCCGACAGGGAGCGGAGTGCGGCGAGTCCCAGCGAAGACCCCACTCCGGTGAGCAAGCTCCGTCGAGACAGGTAATCGCCGACCGCACAAGGATGATCAGGGGCCAAAGGGGAACCGCCAGGTGAGTAGGACATCGCATATCTCGCGGGAACGCCTGCCCGTCGTGAAAATCACGGTTTTACGACGAACTCGTCCAGGTTGAAAATGACACTGATCGTTGCGGTATAGGCAGCCAGTTCCACTGGCGGAATCGAGGTCTGTGGGGGAGTCTCCCCGAGGGAAATGAGCTTCTCGACCTCTTCCGGGAATGCTTCGAAGGTCGTTCTTCTCCGCTCGAATCCCTCGGTCAGAATGTTCAGCTCGCGGTCGCCGGGAGAGCGGGACAAGATCCGGCGAAACGCCCAGTCGATTCGGGATTGGGGGGAAGTTCCTCCACCGGCGATGGCCTGTTCAGCGAGAACGCGTGCCGCTTCCACATAAGTGACATCGTTCATCAGGTTGAGTGCCTGAATGGGGGTATTGGTGCGGGGAAGGCTCACACGACAGGCTTCGCGTGTCGAAGAGTCAAACACGGTCATTGCCGGAGGGGGCGCCGTGCGCTTGCGATAGGTGTAGATGCTGCGGCGGTACAGATCCGTACCATGGTCCTGAACATAAACCGAGTACGGTCCCGGAACCGCTTCCGCACTCAGTTCTTCCCACAGACCTGCTGGCTGATAGGGTTTGACACTGGGACCGCCCAGCCGTTCGGCAAGCAGCCCACTGGCGGACAGCGCGGCGTCGCGCACCATCTCCGCCGGAAGTCGCACGCGTGGGCCTCGTGCCAGCAATCGATTTTCCGGATCTCGCTGCAAAAGATCCGGCGACACGGTGGCAGCTTGCCGATAGGTGGTCGAAGTAATGATCGTTCGCAAGGACTTCTTCAGGTCCCACGCCAATGGAGAATGTTTCGAACCAGGGTACGAGGCGTCATCCGGACTTCGCGCCGCGAACCTGCTGCGCGCATCGCTGGCGACGGGGCCCGAGAACTCGATCGCCAACCAGTCGAGTAACTCAGGGTGGCTGGGAGCTTCCCCCTGAATCCCGAAGTCTTCCGATGTTTTCACCAGACCGATGCCGAATAGAGACTGCCACAGGCGGTTCACCGTCACGCGTGCCGTGAGCGGATTTTCTGGTGAAACCAGCCAGGTGGCGAGGTCAAGACGATTGGGAGGTGTTGAGACGGGGCTGCTGTCCTGTGCCGTGAGGTTCGAAAGGATGGCAGGGAGCGCTGATTCGACAACTTCACCCGGCTTGTCGTATTCACCTCGCTTCAGCAGTCGAGTCTCGCGGCGGTTTGGGGCGTCCTCCATCACCATGGTGGTGGGGACTGTTGCCAGGAATTCGGCATATCGGGTCCGTGCGTCGAGCAGACGCTGGCGCGCTTGTCGTTGGACTTCGGGAGCGTATTTCGCCAGATAGTATTCCCGCAATTTTTCCAGTTCGTTCGGACCGAGTGTCTCCAGCGTCCGCGTGGCGATGGCAGAGATGGATTCGCCGGAAGCCAGAGATCGGGCAACCTGCGACGTGATGCGGCCTCGATAGAACCGCAGTTCGTCGATTGATCCGACAAAGGAGGCCGCACTCCCACCGCCCCCCACGCGCAGCGGAACTTTGGCACGAATGGGGTTGCTCAGCAGATCGACCAGGACTTTCAATGGTCCCGGTTCGCCATTCATCCGAACCGCCACACCGCGCGCCGCGCTGGATCCGTCGTAGGTGACCAGCAGGTGGGTCCATTCGTCTTGGGGCAACGTCTCTTCGGTTTCGACGCGGATGAGGTCATCGAGGATTCGACCCGACAGCAGGACCTGTAACCGACCATTCGCTTCGCGCCGCAGCTCATAGCCATGTGACGAGTTCTCGTGATCCATGCGGGCAAGAATTGTCATGGCATGGTCCGCTCGCGGCTTGACCCAGCAGGAAATGACAAACGATTCTTCCTCGCCCAGATACCCTGCGATCCCGGCGTCGATCCAGCGGCATCCATCGAAGGTCGCAGCCTGACCCAGAGGTCCCGATTCGTAAGTCGGTTCGCCGTCGTGCCACTGTCCAACCCGTTCCTGCGGCGAATCGAGTTCGGCCGGGGGGATCTGCAGGTCTCTCGCCAGACGGCTCTGTGAACTGACCTGGTTGACCGCTCCCTGGATTCCTGTCCCGCCATCAAAGGAAAGGTGAGAGTCGAGTCCTGGAGTGTACGGCCATTCGACCGGGACGGAGTCACCCCGGATTGAGTCCACCATGGACCGCATTCCGGTAAGTACCGACGTCGCGAGTGCCTGCCATGCGGCATCGGCTGCGGTCCGTTCCTGCTCAAGCAGTGCCAGATGACGTAGCTGGTCAGCCGTCGGGGCAGGGAGGTAAGGCATGGAATTGCCGTTGCGGATGTATTTTCCGGGCTCCGGCACCTGATTGAAATACGCGAGGAGCTGATAGAACTCACGCTGTGAGATCGGATCGTATTTGTGATCGTGGCAGCGGGCGCAGCCGATTGTCAGTCCCAGCCAGACTGTCGAAGTTGTCTCGACACGGTCGACGACGTATTCGATCCGAAACTCTTCCGGGATGATTCCCCCTTCGGCATTTCCACGGTGATTCCGATTGAACCCCGTCGCGATCAGGCGGTCATTTGCAATGAGAGAGGGCTGACGCTCGAGGTCGTCTTCAGCTTTAACGCTCGCTGTGACTTCGGGTGGGGGGCTTGACGAGACTCGGGCTTCGAGCAGATCGCCAGCCAGTTGATCGAGCGTAAACTGATCAAACGGCAGGTTTTGATTGAAGGCGTTGATGACCCAGTCACGCCAGCGCCACATGAATCTCGGACCGTCCGTCTGGTAGCCATTGGTGTCGGCATAGCGTGCAGCGTCGAGCCAGTTAGTGGCCATCCGTTCGCCGTAGCGAGGGGACGCCAGCAAGCGGTCCACCAGTCTCTCGCAGGCATCGGGAGAGGAGTCGGCCAGGAATGAGGCGACTTCGCCGGGGGTCGGGGGGAGTCCGACTAAATCGAAACTGAGTCGCCGAATCAGGGTCGCTCGGTCCGCTTCGGGGGTGGGATTCAGTCCTTCTCGATCGAGCTTTTCCTGAACAAACGCGTCGATCGGACTTCGCACGTTCTCGGAGTGGAGATCCTTGCGGGGAAGTGAACGCCGGGGCAAGACGAACGACCAGTGCGGTTGATAGTCCGCTCCTTCTTCGATCCATCGCTTCAGCAGTGCCACTTCGTCAGGGGAGAGTTTCGGGCCGAAGGACGGGGGTGGCATTCTTGTCGATTCGTCGTTCGACTCGACTCGGCGGATCAACTCACTCAAGCGGGCCTGAAAGGGAACGATGGCGGGTGAGTGATCCCGTTTCGCGATCGCCGCGGTTCGGTCGTCTAAACGAAGGTCTGCGGCGCGTTTCGCCTCGTCCGGGCCGTGACAGGCAAAGCAGCGGTCAGAGAGAAGAGGCCGTATCTCTCGGTTGAATTCGACGCCGTCGGCGGGCTTGTCACTCTCTGCCCACGATGGAGCGCTGATGACGAGCAGGCAGAAAAATGCGAAGAGATGGAAACGTTTCGCAAGCTGCACCGGTCGCGTCATCAATCAATTCCTTCAGGAGATGACCGTGATTCCGACAGACATTTGAGGAACGAAGATTCTAATCGTCGAGTGGAATCGGCCGCCACCGAGGAAATCCAAGCGAGGAGTTGCCGTTTGGCTCAGGGCATGATTCGAATGAAAGTCACCCTGTTCGCCATGCCACGGGGAACGGCTTTGTGTTAATGTGACTTTCAGAACCTCATCGAGAGGTTGCGTCACTTCACGGAGAATCCCAGATGTCTCAATCACATCCCTTTTTGATTGCATTACTGGCCGTCAGTCTGCTGCCTGCCAGTTTGCTGGCAGCCGATCCCCCAGCCAATGCCGTTGATCAGGCAACGGCTGACTTTAAGCCGTTGAACAAGCAGGGAACGGTGCTGCTCGATGCAAAAGGGAAACGACTGCTGCTCAAGTCTGAAGTGGTACTTCGCGAGGGGTTGCTTGAGTTACTGTGTTGTCTCAAACGAAGTAAAGAGCATGAATCCATCCTCGCCGTAGAGACGCAGGCTCAGTACGTTCATGCCGGGTTGTTGGCACTGGGGGCACAGGCGGGGTCGCCCGTCCGCTGGGAACCGGACTACCAACCTGCCTCGGGGCCGGTAATCGACGTCTTTCTGACCTGGAATGATGAAGACGGAAAAGTTCATCGCGAGCCGGCCCAGTCCTGGGTTCGCCACGCCACGCGGCGTTACTTTGTCGAGAAGCTCGATTCACCCCCCAAAGATTTCAAGCTTCCCGCCGACAGCGAACTGAAGTGGGATCCGCGAAATGGCGAGCTTCTGTGGTATGGCACCATGTCTGAGGAACAACGGGATGCGGCGTTGAAGATTTCGAAAGACCCTGCGTTTCAGAAGGCGATTCGCTCGTTCTTCAAACTGACCCAGGTACGACAGATGGATGCAAAATGGGTCTTCGCCGGAAGCTATTTCGTGACGGACGAAAAAACGGGTGAGAAGTTCTATCAGGCGGAAGCAGGGGATCTGATCTGCGTCGCCAACTTTGCCACGGCGACGCTGGATCTGTCGGTAAACAGTAGCGCGACGAACGATGATCTGATGTTTGAAGCCTACACGGAAAGAATTCCACCCGTGGGGACCAAAGTGACAATTGAATTGATTCCCGATTTCAAGTCGGTGGGAAAACAGAAGAAAGTAAAAGAATAAGGCATTTCCGGGGACGCTTCGGCCGGATTGGGTGGCGGGTCAGGGGACCTGAGCTCAGAGTCACGAGGCAGGGGACCGCGGTTTCTCTGTCGTAGCATCCTTGATTTGGATCATGATCAACGAATTTTTCAACCTGCTTTCGGACTGGTACTCACTCGATACGTGGATTGTCGTCACTGCGGCTCTGGCTGCGATGTCGTGTGCATTGCCGGGGGCGTGGCTGCTGCTGCGTCGGCAAAGCCTGTTGGGGGATGCTCTCAGTCACTCCATTTTGCCGGGGATCGTCCTCGCCTATCTGGCCATGCACTGGTTTGAAGAGCAGGGATGGTTGTCTGCGACCTCCAGTGTTCGACATCTGGTGCTGTTTCTCGGGGCAGCGGTATCCGGGGTCGTCTCCGCCATCACGACCGAGGTGATTCAGCGGTGGGGACGGCTGGATCGCAGCGCGGCAATGGGTGTCGTCTTCACAACGATGTTCGCTGTAGGACTGTTACTCATCCGCATGTTCGCGGACTCGGCTCACGTCGATCCGGGTTGCGTCCTGTATGGAAGTCTGGAAACGTCCGCTCTGATTCCGATCTCGCGTACCATTCCCATCCCCCGGGCGGTGGTCATGAATGGAATCATGCTCGCCATCAATGGGGGCCTGGTGATCCTGTTCTTCAAAGAACTTCGGCTGAGCACCTTTGATCCCGGACTTGCCGTGTCGATGGGACTTCGAGCCGACTGGATTCAGCTGGTCCTGATGTCGATGACGGCCGCGACCCTTGTGGCGGCTTTCGAAAGTGTCGGAGCGATCCTGGTGATCGCCATGCTGATTGTTCCCTCAGCCACGGCGCGCCTGTTGACCGATCGACTGAGCACGATGCTCGTGCTCAGTCTGGTCATTGCAGCGCTTTCAGCGGTCCTGGGACATGTGGGGGCATTAACGTTGCCTTCAATTGTCTTTTCCCGGTTAGGGTACCCTGATGTGTATGACGCCAGCACCTCGGGAATGATGGCTGTTGCAGCGGGAGGTCTGTTCGTCCTGGCAATTCTGGCGAGCCCACGTCACGGCGTCATCCGTCGTTTTGTCGACCGAGTGCGACTTCAACTGCGGATTGCCAGTGAAGATATTCTGGGAACGCTGTTTCGGCGCGATGAACGAACGCACGGTGAAACCTCTCCGTCCCCCATTTCTGACCCGACCCTCGCAATTGCCGGAATTCCACCACGGGAGGTGAACGGCGGTCACGCGGTGATACAGGATCCCATCCCACTTGTCACGGTGGCGCATGGTACCTGGATCGAATGGTTTGCCCGCAGAAATCTGCAGCGAAAGGGCTTCATTACCGCAGATGCCTCTGTCAATCATCTGACGGATAAGGGGCGGGATCTGGCCCAAAGCCTTGTCCGCTCGCACCGTCTGTGGGAAGCGTACATGGCGCGTCATTTCGAGCTGCCTGGCGACCATTTTCATGCCACGGCCGAACAGGTCGAGCACTTTCTGTGTCCCCAGCTACAGACAGATCTCGCCACAGAACTCGACCAGCCTTCTGTCGACCCGCATGGAAAAGCGATTCCGAATTCGACGAGTTCTGATCAATGATCTGCAGGCAAGCAAACCGGCCTAATCGTTGTGACCCGCCCCCCGCAGTGGTTCGAACGTGGCCAGTGCTGCCCGTGAAGCATCTTCGATGGCTTCACCCGTCCGTCGATACAACACTTCCTGACTTCGAATCGGATCACTCGAATCGGTTGCCCGGACCGGTTCGTAGCGACCACTGGGTAATAATCGACGCGCCTTGACGTTGTCGGCCAGCGTCGTTTTCAAGATCGTGATCAGGTTGCGGCGACAGGCGTTATCCTCCACGGGAACCAGCAACTCGACGCGGCGATCGAGATTTCGAGGCATCCAGTCGGCGCTGGAAATGAATAATCGTTCGTCGCCGCCGTGATAGAAGTAGAGGATTCTCGCGTGTTCCAGGAAGCGATCGATCACACCAGTGACCGTGATGTTTTCTGACAGTCCGGGAACCCCCGGACGCAGACAACAGACGCCGCGGATATTCAGTCGAATCCGAACACCCGCCTGCGACGCGGCATACAATGCTTCGATCATCGTCTCGTCGACGAGCGCATTCATCTTGGCGATGATGAGTGCCTTTTGCTTGTGCCGCTTGCGGTCGATTTCCGCTTCGATCATTTCGAGCAGTCGTTCTCGCAGACCGATCGGAGCCATTTCGATCTGTCGGAAACGCTGCGGCTGCGAATAACCGGTGATGGCGTTGAAGAAGGCGGTCGCATCGGCCCCCAGATCCTCGTGACAGCTCATCAGGCTGACATCGCTATAGATTCTTGAGGTGATTTCGTTGTAGTTGCCCGTACCAAAGTGGACGTAGCGCTGGATTCCCTGCGGTTCGCGTCGGACAATCAGGCAGATCTTGGCGTGCGTTTTCAGGCCTTTGACGCCATAGACAACCTGCACGTCGGCTCGTTCGAGATCCCGCGCCCACTCGATATTACGCTGTTCGTCGAACCGTGCCTTCAGTTCGACGACGGCAGTGACGTACTTCCCTTTCTGCGCGGCCCGCTTCAGCGCGGCGACGATCGGGCTTTTGGCGCTTGTCCGGTAAAGCGTCTGTTTAATGGCCAGAACGTCCGGATCATCGGCGGCTTCCTCGACCAGGCGGACGACCGAATCAAAACTTTCGTACGGGTGATAAAGCAGGATGTCCTGGCGCGAGATTGCCGAGAACAGGCTTTCTGAAGGCGAAATCTTGAGCGACGGCTGGGACGGCCAGGGCTCATACCGCAAGTTGTCAAAGCCTTGTGAATCGGTCAGGCGGAAGAAGGCGGCCAGATCCAGAGGGCCGGGTGCCGCAAAGACCCATCGATCGGGGACATCGACGGCCGTTTGCAGGAAACTACGAACGAGTGGGCTGGCGTGATCCGCCAGTTCCAGTCGAACGCAGGCACTTTGTCGGCGTGCATTGACGATTTCCTGCATTTTGGAAAGCAGGTCGAATGCCTGGTCTTCCTGCAGTTCGAGATCTGCGTTTCGCGTAATCCGAAATGCAACGCTTTCCTCAATCGTCTCGCCGGGGAAGAATTTCGGCAGGAAGAGACTGATGACGTCTTCCAGCAGGATGTAGTTGAAGCCGCTTTCCGAGGGGACCGTGACGAACCGTTGTCGGTTGCGCCCGAACGGCAGGATGGCAAAGCGGGGTTCCGTCGCACCTGCTATCGGAGCCAGTCGAACGCACAGGCTGATGGTCTGGTTGATCAACGGAGGGAATTCGAGCGACGGAGGTTCGGTACCGGATCCCGTGGTCTCTGCGGCGGCATCGGTCGATTTCGCCTCGCCGGCTTTCTTCTTCTTACCCTTCCGCTTGGCGATGTGCAGCTCGATTCGTGCTGCTTCAGACAATTCCGACGAGGCGACGATTGCCAACGGTGTCAGGATCGGGAAGACTTCCTGATCGAAATAGGTCTGTAAGTGCTGCAACTGACGGTCGTTCAGTTGAGCCGCGCGAAGACGATTCATGCCGGCGGCGGCGAGGGCCGGTTCGATGTCTTCGAGAAAACACCGATACTGCTCCGTCAGAAAAGCCTGCATCCGCTCGCCAATCGCCTTTAGCTGCTGAGATGTGGTGAGGCCGACCGGGTCGGGGCGCATTTCCCCTTCGGCCTGCAGGATCTGGAGGCTGCCGACTCGAACCATCGTGAATTCGTCGAGATTCGAGGCTGTGATCGCGAGGAACTTGAGCCGCTCGAGAAGGGGAATACTCTTGTCGCTGGCTTCGTCGAGCACTCGCTGATTGAATTCCAGCCAGCTCAATTCGCGGTTAAAAAAACGTGGCTCAGCAGTCATGCCGCTACGATCTCTCTGAATTCTAAGGACGCATTTTTCGCAATTGGACAGGCATCCCAAAGGTCGATTCGAAAAGCGATCCTGATTGTTTTAATGCCAGTTGTTCGAGGCTGAGGTCTTCGATTTGAGGAATGGCGATAATCAGCCGTCCCCCTTCTCGGGAAAATTTCAATTCATGCAGCCGCTGGTTATGGGACGCTTCCAATGCGTCGGCAATTCGCAGCATGGCAGCCATCTTGACGACGGCGATTCGCTGATCACGATTCAATGTTGTGAAGACAGTGTGGGTTGGTTTGGGCGAAGCCCGGCGATGATAGCGTGCTGTCAGGGCGACAAGCTGGACATCGGATCGACTCAGTCCGAAGAGCTCGCTGTGCTGGATCAGGTACATCGAATGCTTGTGGTACGATCCCGTATTCACATACAGCCCGACTTCATGCAGCAGCGCCGCGACCCGCAGCAGCAGTTCGTAGCGGGGATCAAGCTGGTGCTCATCGCGCAGACCCTGAAACAGAATGCCGCACAGCTTGGCAACCTGTCGTGCGTGCAGCTCGTCGAATTCGAACTTGCGTCCCAGGTCCAGAGCTGAGCGGATCACCTGGTTGCTGAAATCTTCATTCCAGCCCCCGCGAGTTGCCATTTCATTCAGCAGTCCATCGCGGAGATTGATGCTGGCAACGATCACCTGCTTCAGTCCAAAGGCCTGGGCCATCATGGTGTAGGCCAGCAGGGCAGGGCCCAGGGTTCCCGCTTCGGGAAAGGTGATGTGATACTTGTGAACGAGCTTATCTTCATTCAGCAGCAGGACCGAATTGGTGAGCTCTGCAAGGGCATCCACCGGGATTCGAGTCAACTTGTCAGGGACCCAGTCCGGTACCAGTTGGCGGGCTGCGAACCGCATGTCGCCCCCGAGCGCAACCATCTCTTGTGTCGATTCGGCAGAGACCTGCTGCAGAATCTGGTCGAGAATTCTCTGGATCTGCGTTGCCATCAAGCGGCGGGTGGTCCCCTGAGAGGCGTGATAGGCTTCCAGTGTCTGGCGGATCCGCAGCGATCCCAGTCGATACGTGTGCGCGAAGAGGACGTCCGCGTTTTTCACCTGGAGCAACTCGGTACTGCCGCCCCCCACTTCCGTAACGACCGTCTTGGCGTTGGCGAGCTCGGGATCGAGCCTGAGCAGCGGCTGAATCCCCAGATAGGTGATCCGGTTGACTTCGGCCTCATCGATCGGAACTACCTGAAAGCCGGTCGCGGTGTAGACGCGGTCGAGAAACGCCAGTTTATTACTGGCTTCGCGAACGGCGCTCGTTGCGACAACTCGAACCTTGTCTGTGGCCACAATCCCGTATTCTGCCAGGACTCGGCGATAGCTTTTCAAGACCCGGACGCATTCTTCGATCGTCCCTTTTTCAAGGAATCCCCGGGTGAAGGTGTCTTTCCCGAGGCTGACCGCCTGCGACAGGGCGGAGAGATGGCGCACGCCCCCCTCATCGTCGATTTCCGCGATGGCCATGCGGATGGAGGTCGTACCGACATCGATCACCGCCGAAGGGGTGACTGTCGTGCCGCGCGGCGCATGGGAGGTGTTTTCGTTGGGGCGCATATCAAACCGATGGGCGAGCCAGTTTGTCAGGTACAGCAACAGGATCGCCAATCATCCGCTCGACACATGCCGAAACAGATCGCGAAACCCAGAACTTCAGTTTACCGCATCGGATTTCGAGTTTCAGTACCGCACAAAAAATTCATGAGCAGCCAAAGCTGTGATCTGCGCTTTCCTCGCTACAAATCATCAGGTGATTTCTTTCCTGTTGAGCTTTCCCCGGCGCGGTGATTGGGGGCGATAGCCCCCGTGATCGCCCGTGCCTGTGGACTGACGCTTTGAGCTCAGGGGATGGAAGCCCCTAACGGTACCGGACTCGTGGGCTTCTCTGAGCCCCTGATCGGCGATAAGTTATGCAAGGTTCAGGCCGGCGTTAAACCTGCTGTAAGTCCGTCGATAACGAGAGATTCCTCTATGCGCGTGATCGTTTTGACTTTCGCCCTGCTGGCTTGTGTCGTCGGGGACGCCGAGGATCGGAACTGGAACCAGTTCCGTGGCCCTGACGCGGATGGAACGTCCCGTGCCAAAGGGTTGCCTGTCACCTTTGAAGAGGGATCGCCGTCGATTCTCTGGAAGACGCCGATCGACGGTCGCGCCTGGTCTTCTCCGGTCGCCTGGGGGAACCAGATCTGGGTGTCTAACTCGCCCGAAGTCCAGAATCTGACTCCTGAAATGCCGAAACTGGACGCGCCTCTGGTACTTTCGGCCGTCTGCGTCGATTACGAGACGGGAAAGATCACTCACGACGTCAAACTGTTCGAAGTCGACAAACCCCAATACGTGCATCCCACCAACACTTACGGCTCGCCGACTCCCTACGTCGAGGAGGGGCGAGTTTACGTGCATTTCGGATCGTTCGGGACAGCCTGCGTGGATACCCGTTCCGGAAAGATCCTCTGGAAGCGGAATGACCTGGAGTGCAATCATTTTCGTGGCCCCGGATCTTCGGCCATCGTTTATTGCGATCTGCTGTATCTGAGCCTCGACGGTTATGACTTTCAGTACATCACGGCTTTGAACAAATTCACGGGCGAAACCGTGTGGCGGCGCGACCGCGATGTCAATTTCGGTACGACCGACGGTGACGGGAAGAAGGCTTTTTCCACCCCCGTACTGATCGAGGTCGATGGGCGTCAGTTGCTCGTCAGCTCGTTCGCTGCGGCGACGATCGCTTACGACCCCCTGACGGGGGAACCGGTCTGGACGGTGATGCACGGTGGGGTCAACGCGGCCGGACGGCCCATCTTTACGAAAGGGGTTCTTTACATCAATTCGGCAGATGGACCCAATCCGTTGATCGCTCTTTCCCCGAAAGGAACGGGGGACATCACGGAAAACATCCTCTGGAGATCGAGTAAATCGATCCCGAAACGCCCATCACAGATCGTGGTGGATGACCTGATCTTCATGATGAATGACGCGGGTGTTGCTTCCTGTCTTGATGCGAAAACGGGCCGGGAAATCTGGACTAAGCGAATGGGGGGCGAGTACTGGTCGTCCCCTCTTTACGCAGAGGGCCTGATCTACTGCTTCTCCCAAGAAGGGACAATTCCTGTTTTCAAGGCTGCCCGAGAGTTTGAACTGGTCGCAAACAACCACTTGGACGATGGCTTTCTGGCCTCACCAGCCGTCGTCAAATCGTCCCTGATCCTGAGATCCAAAACGCATCTCTATCGCATTGAAAAGGTGGCCGACGCTAAATGAAGCGACTCTTCTCGTATTTTCGTACTGCACAGAAACCCTACGATCCCGACAACTGGACCAGTCACCTGTGTGACATTGAAGGGTCCATGGTCCTGGAGATTATTTCTCGCGTGCTGGCCAGCGTTGTCTGGGCCACGACCATCACCGTTCTTTATGAACTGATGCCCGACACGTTTCTCCCGTTTGTCATCCCCATCACCGCGCACACCTTGACGGGAACGGCCCTGGGGTTGGTGCTGGTCTTCCGCACGAATTCGTCATACGACCGGTTCTGGGAAGGGAGAAAAAACTGGGGTGGCATCGTCAATGAGAGCCGAAATCTCGCACGTCAGTCGGGCGAGTGGCTGACTGCCGATCCCCGGCTTGCTCGTGAAGTCATCACCTGGACGTTCGCACTTCCGTATTCCATCATGCAGCGACTGCGGGCTGAGCCGGGACTGGGGATTGAGCTGGAGGGAGTTGATTCCACAGATGTGAAACAGGTGGAATCCTCGAAACATCTGCCGCTGGCGATTACGCGCCTGATCACCAGACGCCTGATGTCAGCTCGACGCAGGGGAGTGATCGATGGGTTTCAGATGAAATCCATGGACTACAACATCGGCTTGCTGATTGACTACTGCGGCGCCTGCGAACGCATTCGCTCCACTCCCCTTCCCTTCGCCTACACAGTTCACCTGCGGCGAGTACTGATCGTCTATTGCTTTACACTTCCCCTGGCCTTGATCAAGGATTTCGGCTGGGCGACGGTTCCGGCAACGATGCTGATTTCCTACATCCTGTTTGGAATCGAAGAAATCGGTGTGGAGATCGAAGATCCCTTCGGCCTCGACATGAATGATCTGCCTCTTCAGAAATATTGCGGCGACATTCAAGCCGTTCTGGAAGAGGTGCGCAACGAGATGACCGAGGAGGATCGCCTCGGCGGGGCAGCGGCCTCCCCGCCCAAGGTGCCGGTCGAGACGGGTTGACCGAGGGGGGCGGCTCGCCGATCCGGCAGGGACAGTCCCTGTCTAATAACTCCCTGATAATGAAGAGGGGCAAGTGTCTCTTTTCCTCGCCCCGATTCGTCATTATTGACGGTCTGGGGTGGGGTGTCTCAGCTCAGGATCTCTTTCACGATGTGGCCGTGAACGTCGGTGAGTCTCATATCTCGTCCACCGAAACGGAATGTTTGCCGCGTGTGATCGACGCCCAGCAGGTGCAGCATCGTGGCGTGCAGGTCGTGGATCTCGACCTTGTTTTCGACCGCGCGATAGCCGAAATCATCGGTCGCGCCATGGATGACTCCTCCCTGGATTCCTCCTCCCGCCAGCCAGATCGAGAAGCCGTAGGGGTTATGGTCACGTCCGTCGCTTCCCTGTGCGAAGGGGGTGCGTCCGAACTCACCGCACCAGACAATGAGTGTCTCGTCGAGCAGACCCCGTTGTTTCAGATCCTGGATTAGCGCCGCGATCGGCTTATCGACCGAACGTGCGTTCTTCGTGTGTCCATCGATCAAGCTGGAATGCTGGTCCCATCGGTCCCCGTTGCCTGCGGGGCAGGTTAACTCGATGAAGCGGACGCCCCGTTCGACGAGGCGTCGCGCGACCAGGCAGAGTCGACCGTAGGTTCGCGTGTTGGGAAACTCGTCATTCAGGCCGTAGGCTTCGTGTGTCGATGCAGATTCTTCGTGCAGGTCCATCAGTTCGGGCACCGCCGTCTGCATACGGGCGGCGAGTTCGTAATTGGCGATTGCCGATTCCAGGGCGTCAACACGGCCGAGCTGTTGAAGTCGCCCCTCGTCCAGTCGTTTCATCAGGGCGAGTTTGTCTGCCTGCAGCCCGCGCGTTTGCTCGCTCGGTCTGATATTGGCGACGGGTGCTTCACCTGAGGTGAAGACGGAGCCCTGGTAGGCTGCGGGAAGGAATCCGCTTCCGAAGCAATCCATCCCCCCGGGTGGAATCAGCCCTCCATTGAGGATTACGAAGGCAGGAAGATCGTCGCACTCGGAGCCGAGTCCGTAGCTGATCCATGCGCCGTGGCTGGGGCGACCCTGCTGACCATGTCCCGTGTGCAGGAAGTAGTTTGCGAACGTGTGTTCTGAAAAGGGGGCGACCATCGATCGAACAACCGCCAGATCGTCGGCGCACGTCGCAATATGCGGAAACAGGTCGCTGATGGGGATTCCCGACTGGCCGTACTGCCGGAATTTCCACGCCGACTTCAGGATCTTGCCGACGTTGGCGAACTGGGTTGGTTCGACCTTGCCAATCACTTCATGAGGGGATCGTCCATCGTACTTTTCGAGCATCGGTTTTGGATCGAACGTATCGACCTGTGACGGACCGCCGTCCATATACAGAAAGATCACGTTCCGCGCTTTGGCCGGATAGTGAGTCAACTGAGCGGCCAGTCCGTTGCTGGTGGCCGTCGCTGCGTGAGCCGTCTGGTTTCGGGCAAGCATGCTCGACAGAGCGACTGCGCCGAAGCCGTGGGCCGATTGCGATAGCAGCTCGCGCCGGGAAACGGGTTGTGCGAGATAACGCTGGCAGGGAAACATGGTGCCTCTCAATCGATGTAGACAAATTCTTTGACGTTGAACATCACATGGCACAGATGGCTCCACGCCTGCCGTTGGTTTTCTGGTTGAGCCGCACCCTGTGACTCCAGAAACGCGGCCGCCTCGGCCGCTTCGGACTCGGAGGGGAGGCGAGCAAACGCCATTTGATAAAGTCGATCCAGCCGTTGCCGCGTCGTGGCACTTTCCTCGGCGAGCAGTCGTCCGGCCCAGAGGTGAGCCTGTTCAATCACGAACGGATCGTTCATGAGGATCAAGGCTTGTGCAGGTACGTTCGAGACTGTTCGTCGACCAACGGTCGAGAAGGGGGATGGCGTATCGAATGCGAGCATCATCGGCGACAGGAAATTCCGGCGAACCGAGATATAAATGCTGCGGCGGCCGTTACCGTCCAGCGGGCCACTCATTCCGGGACGACCCCGACCCTGCATGAATTCGGTCAGATGAATCGGCACACTGGGTCCGTACAAAGTCGGGTCGAGCCGACCGGACACGGCCAGCAGCGAGTCCCGAATGACCTCCCCCTGAAGGCGGCGAATGGCCATCCGGTGCCACAATTCATTATTGGGGTCGAGCGCATCCGCATCCGTCGGGCGGCTTGACATCTGATACGTCCGACTGAGGATCAGGGAACGGATCATTCCCTTAGTCGACCAGCCGTTTCGGACGAATTGATCGGCGAGATAGTCAAGCAGTTCAGGGTGCGTCGGGGGAAGTCCCAGCACTCCGAAATTATCGACCGAAGGAACAAGTCCTCTGCCGAACAGGTGGTGCCAGATACGATTCACAGCGACCCGCGCTGCCAGCGGGCTGTCGAGAATCTCCCGAGCCAGTTCCAGTCGACCGCTTCCCGAGAGGGATGTTGATTGAGACGCAGGCAGATCGTGTGGTTGTAACGCTTCAAGAAAACGGCGTGGGACCAGATCTTTCGGGTTACTGGAATTTCCCCGAACCAGCAGGTATTCGTCCACCCCGTTTCCTTCCAGCATGGCGGGCGCCAGGCCGGATTCCCAGCGAACGTTCTTCGCCAGCTCTGCTTCGGCGGTAGAGTCATCACTTACGTGAACCAGCGACAACGAATCTTGAGGGGCGAAGAGGCTGAGGTGTGTTACCAGCCAGTTCGCGAGCGGGGCGTAACGGCTAGCGTCAACGTCTTTGTCGGTCGAAGCCGAATCGGATTCAGGGCCCCTGGCTTCTTTGGCGAGCAGTCTTGCCGCCACTCGAAACTCTTCCGCGTAGGCGGCAACTCGTTCAGCCACAGGCTGACCGGCTGTTGTCAGGACCCCGCGATGAAAAAAGGGAGGTTCCGGCAACTTGGGAGCGTCATCGCTTGCCACCACCATCGCGATTGTGAGCGGGCCGTCATCGGCGGGTGAGAACTCAATATGCATGCGATGGCCGGGGTAGAGCGACAGATCGTGTGAAACCCAGTGCCACTCGTTGTCGGCGTGTTTATATTCCCGCAAGAGACCACCGTGGAGCGGGCCGACGACAATCAGATGCGAGTTGACGGCTGCGTAGGCCCGAACGGAACCCCGGACGAGGTACCAGAGATTTCGCTTCTGCAGCGAAAATTCGGGCGTTCGTACCATGCGTCCATACTGCTGCCATGCTCCCAAAGTCCCATTATCGACTTCGGTTCCGTTTGAGAGTCGGATCTCTTTCCAGAACAAATCCCGATTCCACCCCCCCACTGTATCAATGTGGAAGGGATGAGATTGAGCTGCGGTGGGGAGCACCAACCGACCACGTGGTTGTGGCTTCAGCCCGAACGAGACACCGTCCTGAGGGGCGGTTTTGATTGCAGGGTCGCCGAAGTCGACGATCAGCTCATGATTCGGGTGAGGACCGGCGGTCGTACCGGCAGGGGCTGACGAGACGGGCGCATCGCCGGCGCCGCTGGTGGTTGCCAACGGGTTGGCAGTGGTGAGTCCATGCAGGGGATGGCGCGCGTCATCGCGGGCCACGATCAGTTCGGCGCACCAGCCTGCCAAAATCCTCGGGTCAAGTTGCGTCTCAGAGGCGGTTCGCTTGACCAGATCAAAGTCAGGCAAGCTGCCAGGGTCTGCTCCCGGGGCCAGTTTGCTGGAGAAACCGGCGTCAATTGTGCGAAGTGCGGCCAGCAGAGAGCGGTCGAGATGATCGAGGGCCGGTCGAGTCAGTGTCACCAGATCCTGTGCGACCTGCTGACGCGAGCGGGATCGGCGTTCATCCAGAGTCTGAGCGATCCGTCGATGCTGTTGCTCTGTATCGACACGCACTTGTCGATAGCTTCCGCTCAGGGCGAAGCCGGCGAGGGCGTAATAGTCCTTTTGAGAGATTGCATCGAATTTGTGATCGTGGCAGCGGGCACACGCAACGGTCAGGCCCAGGAACGTCTTCGTGAGAACGTCCAGTCGGTTATCGATCCGATCGGTTTCGTCCTTACGGATATCGACGGGTGAATGGACCTCTTCCCCCAAAAACCAGAACCCGGTCCCCAGGACGGATTCGTTGATCGGTTGTTCGCTTGCTGAGGGAGAGGGACTGGTCGCCCGCCAGCGGGGGGCGATCAAGTCTCCTGCGATTTGTTCCGTGAGAAAGCGATCATAGGGGACGTCGGCATTGAATGCTCGAATGACGTAGTCGCGGTACTGCCAGGCATTCGGGATGATCGGCTCAAACTCATGGCCGCGCGTTTCCGCAAACCGGGCAAGATCGAGCCAGTGCCGTCCCCAGCGCTCGCCAAAGTGGGCGGAATCCAGCAGGCGATCAACGACAAGTTCGAGTGCGTTGGGTCGACTGTCCTGAACAAACTGTTCGACCTCTTCTGGCGAGGGGGGAAGTCCGATCAGGTCGAAGTAGATCCGGCGCAGCAACGTTCGTTTTTCGGCAGAGGGAGCAGGGCTCAACCCGCGCGACTGAAGCTTGGCAAGGATGAACCTGTCGGTATCCGTCAGGGGCCAGTTTGATGCGCCGGTGTCGGGCAAGGGTGGTGCCGTGACAGGTTGCCAGCACCAGTGAGCTGCCTTTCGCTCGACAATGTTGAAGGGTTTTGCGACGCCCGTTCCGGAAGCCGATTCCGGGGGCCAGGGGAGTCCCAGTTCCACCCATTTTGTGAGAATCTCGATTTCTTCGGCGGGGAGTTTTGATTTCGGGGGCATCTGGTAGAGATCCCCGTAATTGATGGAGGAAAGAAACAGGCTTTCCGCCGGCTTCTCGAGGACGACGGCGGGACCGGTGTCTCCTCCCGTCAACACTCCGGTTCGTGAGTCCAGCGTCAGACCTCCTCGGGGAGAGGTCTGGTCCGAGGAGTGACATTCATAGCACCGCTTGACCAGCAGAGGGCGCACTTCCTTCTCGAAGAAGTCCAATGACTCTTCCGAGAAGGAGGGTGTCTCATTGGCCATCCCGCTCGAGATACAAGGGGAGACAAGACACGTCACCCACATCAGGAACATTCTGACGAACAGTCTCATCAGCAACTCCGTAAAGGATTCCCCACCCAGATCTCGCAGCGACCAGCTCCAGCGTCTCAGGGAGAGGAATTGTAACAAACCCCGTTGATCCGTCTCCGCCCCAGTGTAGACGATTCCGGGCTGACAGGGCAGATACATCAGCATGGATAGATGGACGGGTGAGGGGTTTTAAGAAACCGATACAGGTGGTGGAGGAGCCGGGGGTGCAGTAAGGCCTGAGTGGCTAAAACAGCGGAGGAGAAGGAGTTATGGCGTGTGGGGACTGGAGAAGTCGGCTAAGACCTCCTTGAGATCACGTCAGCCATAAGCGTTCGCAGGCCCCCGAGTGACACTCCTCGGTCCGGCAGCACGCCGTTCCGCACCAAGATAAGGCACCAGGGATGGCAAGCCACTGCGTCGCAGGGAGTTTCGACAGATCGGCATTCGACCCGAAGATTTCATCGGGACGATGCATCGTCTTGGGAAATGTCCGACACCGGCGAGCTTCAGGCCACAGATTCGCGGGGAGGAACGAGGCTCCTCAGTTACCGGGCCTCTCCCTGCAGGTTGTAGTCTTCGATCTTCTTGTGGAGTGTGTTGCGGTTAATCCCCAGTTTGACGGCGGCTTTCGTCTGAGTTCCCTGGCACGTGCGGAGAACCTGCAGCAGGACTTCTTTCTCGACCAGGGAGACGATCCGGTCATGGATATCCTGGGCCTCTTCTCCCGCTTCCATCAGGCCCAGAGTCACGAGTTCGCTACACATCTTCTGGATGCCGCCTGACTTGGAACGACTGATCCGGACGGGGGCGAGCCCGCGAACGTGGGGTGGAAACAGGTCCATGGTCAGCGTTTCGGTCGTGCACAGGACAATTGCCCGTTCGATGTAATTCTGAAGTTCGCGGACATTTCCCGGCCACGAATAGGACTGAAGCATCGAGATCACATCCGACGGGACTTTGGGAATCGGCCGTCCATTGGCGATGGCATACTTCTTCGCGAAGAATGTTGTCAGTGGCTCGATGTCCTCCGGGCGGTCGCGCAGGGGGGGGAGGTAGATCGGGACGACGTTTAATCGGTAGTAAAGGTCTTCCCGAAAACGATCTGCGTCGATTTCGTCCAGCAGATCCCGGTTGGTGGCGGCGACGATGCGACAATCCACCCGAATGGTCTTGGTGTCGCCGACCCGTTCAAACTCCTGCTCCTGCAGGACACGCAGCAGTTTGACCTGCAGTGTGTAGCTCATGGAGTTGATTTCATCGAGAAAAATCGTCCCCCCGTGAGCCGCTTCAAACCGGCCGGTCCGATTCTCGTGGGCGCTCGTGAATGCCCCTTTCACGTGTCCGAACAGCTCGCTTTCGAGCAGACTTTCACTGAGTGCTCCGCAGTTGACCCGAATGAAAGGTCCGGAAGCTCGGGGACTTAGCTCATGCAGCGCACGGGCAATCAATTCCTTTCCGGTCCCTGTCTGGCCCATGAGAAGAACCGTTGCCGAAGTGCTCGCGACCTGCCGTGTCAGTCGATAGACGTCAGTCATGGCAGGACCGGTGCCGATCATACCGTCCAGGCTCACCGATCCGTTTTTACCACTGCCACCAATGCTCATGCTTTACCAACCCTCAAGGAATGTGATGCCCATCTGCCGAACATTCTGCTGGGATAGTGAGCCATGACCTAACTTTTTCTCTCTTTAAATTTCAGTCGCGCAGTTGCCTTCATTCCAGGCTTTCTCCTTGCTGCATTTGTTGCGTAGATTGTACGCAAAATAGCACGGAAAGTGTGCACGATTTCTCCGGAAAATGGTTTTGGCGACAGAAATCTCTGTAAGCAAGCACTATGCCCGGGCGACCGGGGATTCTGGTGCTGAAGTGAAAAGCCGAAGGAGGCGAGTTTGGGTGGCCTGGGATGTTGCAACCATCAACGTATTGTTATATCTGTGATGCCCGCTCGTCAGACTGCGACACGGAGCGAGAATCGAATGCTCATCGCGTCTGACTGAACTTCAGGGAGGTTTTCCACCTTCGGGTGGGGACGTCGTTCTTTTCAAAGAACTGACCGTTGAAGACTTCCACGGCTCGAAGAATTGACTGCATTCCCGGCACGATGGCCCGGTTCTCTATTCTAAGGACAGATTTGATGCTTTCACGACGCTCATTTCTCGGAGCTCTCGGCCTGGGACTCATGGGGGGAAGCCCCCTCGGCTTCGCCGCAGAGCCCACTTCCGGACCGAGAAAGCGATTGGCCGTGATCACGACGGAGTGGCGATTTCATTCGCATGCGTGGCACATGGCCGAACGATTTCTGCACGGATATCCAATCAATGGGAAGTGGCATCGTCCGGCACTGGATGTCGTCTCTGCGTATGTCGATCAGAAGCCTGACAATGATCTCAGCCGGAGTCGGGCGGACGTATTTGGTTTCAAAATCTACCCGACGATTGCGGAGACTTTGCGGTGCGGCGGCGACAAACTGGCCGTCGACGCAGTGTTAATCATCGGAGAACACGGAAAGTATCCGAAATCCGAGTACGAACAGACGAAATATCCCCGCTACGAATTTTTCAAGCAGACGACGGACGTGTTTCGTGCCGAAGGGGAAGTCCGTCCCGTTTTCAACGACAAACATCTCTCGTGGAACTGGGAATGGGCCAGGGAGATGGTCGAGATCGCTCGGGAGCTGAAAGTTCCCTTTTGCGCCGGCTCGTCGTTACCGGTCACCTGGCGGATGCCGGACGTCGATCTTCCGCTTGACTCAGACGTCGAAGAACTGATGTGTCTCGCCATGGGGGGGATCGACAGCTACGACTTTCACGCTCTGGAAGTGATCCAGTGTATGGCTGAACGACGGCGTGGGGGCGAGACGGGCGTCGTGGCGATGCAGGCCCTGCGGGGTGATGCGTTCTGGAAGGCGATGGAGTCCGGGAGTTGGGGGAATGGGGGCTGGGATCCCAAACTTTTCGATGCCTGCCTGACGAGGACTCAAACCCTGGCGCAGCCGGAAACGTTCAGTCATCGGTATCCCACAGCCGAGCAGATCCGCGCGTGGGTCAAAGATCCCGTTGCCTATCGGTTCGAATATGCCGACGGTGTGAAGGCGACCATGTTGCTGATGAATGGACTGGTGGGAGACTTCACCTTTGCGGCCCGTCTGAAGAATGAGCCCCAGCCGTTTTCGACTCTGTTCTATCTCCCCCCGACGCCAAACGTTGTTTACTCAGCGTCACTCATGGCGAAAGCGGAAGAGACGTTTATGACGGGGAAGTCACCCACACCGATCGAGCGGACTCTGCTCACCACGGGACTCGTCGAAGCAGGGGTACGCTCGCTGGGATCGGGGCAGAAGCGGCTGGAGACTCCCCACCTTCAAATCCGTTATCGGCCCCCACAGGAATCGACCTTCCTGCGATCGTAAATGTGAACAATAACAGCAGCCTTCAGGGGACTCCTTCCGGTCTCCCCTGAAGGCCCGCTTGGCCGCAGCAGGAGCAGTGCCACCTCCATACTCGGTTGGTCGTCCATCACTCGGTGTCGTCCTGCGTTGAAACTTCAGTGGTCGCGATACTGGCGGTGACACTGCATGCAGGCTTTTTCGATCCGCTGAAAGGCCTCTTCCGCCTTGTCAAAGGTGTCCGATTGCAGGGCAGCGACCAGATCGCCCGCTGCAGTGGCTGACTCCTTCAGCAACGCCGCGAAAGACGCATCGAAGTCCTGGCTGAGATGCCGGTTTGTTTCGGTAAACGCTTCCTGAATCAGTACGGCTTCCTCCCCGATTTCCCCTGCGGGCTGACCCGGCAGGCTCTTCCAGTCTCGTTGCCTGCTGGCCTTGATGCGATCAAACCGCAGATCAATTTCGACCATGGATGTGACCAGCGAAGAGACTTCGGCCGTCTCTACGAGTTCCGGCAGAGTGGCCTCGGCAGGGGCGGGCTGGAAATTTTCGACATCACGCCACAGACCTGAGTAGTTCCGGCTGGTTCCTGCCTGCTCAAGAATCGCAACGGCCTCCTGATTTGTCGCGTCACCGGAAGCGACCCAGGCGACCGCCGCAGCCACAGGACCGCGGTGTCGGCCATGATGGCAGTGAATGTACACGGGCCCTTGCAGTTCCCGCATGACGCGTGTCAGCGAGTCACAGGCGGATCGGGGGACGCCGTCGTAGCCGATGGGAATGTGGACGTACCGAAACCCATGCGCGTGAGCCAGTTCAGTCTGGGGAATCGCTCCATCGACGCTGACAACGGTTTGAATTCCCAGTTTCTTCAGGCTGGCGAAAGCGGCTTCCCCCTCGGGTTGACTGCCGGAGTAAATCCGATCGGAAATTTTGAAGAGACGATGGATCCCCGCCAACTGGTTCTCGTCATGAGTGACGGCGCCGGTCACTTCTGCTTCTTTAACAGCCCCCTCTTTCTCCGAGGGGACTTCGTCGTGGGACAGCGTCGGAGTTTCGGGGCGAGGGCTACTTCGCTCGTTCCCACACCCCGCTGCGCTGCAGCACAACAGGACGAGCAGCATCGGTTTGCGTACCGTGTTCAAGCAGGTTCCCTCACTATTCAGTCGTATTATTCTCAGTCGTATTCTTCGTAACTCAGCTCTCGAGCCCTTGTGTCGCCCTTCGCTGGATCCCCGCGAGAGAGCGACTGTGGCTGTCAACCGGGACAGACAAGCTGCGGCCCCTGTTCCCGAGTAGGGCTGTTCAGCCCGCTGCTGAGCTTTCAACCTGTTATCCATGCTGTTTCAGCCGCCGATACCACTCAGGGAGAGCCTCTTGAAAGTCTGTCGCTGTCGAGCACTCTCGAAAGATCACGGAGAAATCATTCTAGCAAGAGTGCTTGACGAGTCATTCATCGGATTGGGCGCTTTCGACGTTGCTTGGCTTCATCCACCCGGAGGCGAATTTCTTCGTAGACCAGATTGGGTTTCAGGGCGTTGAGAATCAGGTCCGGATCGTGGTGCAATTCGAGCTGCTGAATCAGGAAATCAACGGCGGACGGGTCGCGGGAGAGGCCGATACTCAGTACGAGCGATCTCCGCAGACCGTCGTCTGCGGTACGATTCCAAGCGTGGATCAACGATTTAATGGCCTCGGGTTTCCCACAACTTCCCAATGCGGCTGCCGCTTCTGTGACAAGTTCCTCACGCTCCGATTTCAAAAAACCTGCGACCAGGGGGATGGACGTTGTCGGAGCCATTTCGAGAAGTCCTGTCATGCACGCGCCTGCGACGTCGGAATGGATCCCGTGGGATAGCAGCTTCATTCTCAGCAAGGGCAGGGCGGATTCACTACCGGTGTCGGACATGGCTCGAACGGCGTTGACCTGGTCGAATGTTGACCCCTGCAGGTAATCAACGAACGCAATCAGTTTGTCCACGGTCCTCATGCGTAGAGACCTTGCCAGGGCGAATGCAGCGCTGGCCCGCACGTTTTCCGCCGTATCGATGGCGTCGGGCCAGGCGGGTTCGATCTGCTGGTAGGTGAGTGCCGCCTGGTAGAGCTCCGGGTCATCATAATTCAGTGCGGCGAGGGCTTCGATCAGCGCCGTTTTGGCCCAGCAGCCTTTGTCAGCCTTCATCGGATCAGGCCCATCGATTAAGTGTGTCCAGGCACGCAACAGATCGGGTTCCATCCCGGAGAGCTCGAATTCGCGGACAATTTTTGCTGCTTCCGCGACGATCAGGTTGCAGCGGTCGGGGAGATGTCGAACTGCAGCTTCGCGTAACTGAGTGAGGTCACCACCGCTGCGAATTTCTCTGAGGCACGCCAGGCGTTCTTCAATGGAGGGACGAGGGGGCATGGCTTGGTCCACGAGATGATGGTGGTCGTAAGCGCGTTGTTCTGGTCGGAATATCATGTCGGACAGTCCAAGTGGATGCTACGCCGGAGTGGCGACGGCGGGGTTCCTTGGTCCGAGACGGGTCCAAAAGAGGAACGTCCAGGGTCGCCCCTGCGTCGCCATTGCGTCCGCCAACGCGAGAGAACTTTATTCTGCGAGCAAGCGGAAGCGGGGACTCTTCACAGGCAAATGCTGCTCATCGCAGGGAAGCGGGAAGCCTGCCGACAGGGACGCTGCAGTTTCTGCATTTCGGGTTGAGTGGCGCGCATCCGTCGCCACTCCTCAAGTCAATGACAACATCCGCAGATGGTGCAGGTTCCAGGAACAGAGATTTCATCTCCGAAAATCCGCGAAATCTGCGGACCAAACTCACTCAAAGTCATTCAAATCGGTGAGACCGAGGCGCGGAGGGACCCGAGTATTTCATGGGTTTCCAACCGGCGATTACTAGCCATGTTAATAGTAAAAATGTTCAGAGAATTGTGGGAAAGTATCGGACAAAAGCCGTCGTTCATATGATAGATCCGTCAACACGTGTCAACGTAATTCTGAACGAAGCAGGCGGTGTCATTGGAGCTTCGAAGCTAGGGGGGGGAACAACCCCACAGCGTTCTGGCTACTGGGCGATTATTTTAACAACTCATCTTGGAGCGTAAATTGAGGGAATTTTCAGTGAACTTAACACACGACGAAGCATTGATTTTCTTTGAGTGGTTATCGGTGCAGGACGATAAAAACAATTTGGAAGGCGACGAAGCGGAGCTTAGGGTCATCTGGAGAATTCAGGGACAGCTTGAGAGTCAACTTCCAGACATCTTTCTGCCTGACTACGCAGAGCGGCTTGCCGCCGCCAAGAGTCGAATATGAAGCTCGATGTTTCATGCTCTGAATGACAGGCGGCAGAGTTTCGATCGCGCAAATGCGTAAGCGCACGGTGAAGTAGGCCCCCGTGGATGAGATTGGGGGTTCAGCGTTTCTTTCTCTTGTTGGCTTTTTGCTGTTTGGACCTTTGGCGTTCTTTTTTGCGGATCGTTTCGATCTTCCAGCGGTGCTCGGGATGGGCCTTCAGCCAGTGATCGGGGAGCAGGTCTGTCAGGTCGGGGGGATCTGCTCCCGTGCGAAGTCGTTGGGGGAGTTCCTCCAGGACCGCTCGCAGCCAGTGCCACGGTTCCACCTCGCAGTACTTGGCACTGCCGACCAGACTGAGCAGGATCGCAGCGCGATGACCTCCCTGTTCGCCGCCGACGAACAGCATGTTCTTCCGCAGGATGGCGGGAGGCTTCATCATCCGCTCCGCCAGATTATTATCGATCTGCAGTGCACCGTCGTCGGTGTAGCGGCAGGTCGCCTCCCACTGATTCAGTGTGTAGGTGAAGGCCTGTCCGATCGGACTCTTGGGGAGTACCTGGTTTTGCTCTTCGTTCAGCCAGCTGCGGAAGGTCTTGAGAATCCCAACCGCATGCTGCTGGCGTGCGTCACGCAGTGATGCACCGCTCAGCCCTGCCGCTTCGAATTCAGACTCCAGTTGATACAACCGTGAGATGTAGCCCAGCGCTTCGTACGCCCGTCGCGCATCGGTGTGACTGGCCTCCTGCCAGTACCGGCGGCAATGTGCCATGCAGGCGACTTCTGTCACCTGTTCTTTGGCATAGATCTGGTCGTACCCGCTGAAGGCATCCGCCTGCAGATAACCCGAGAAGCCTTCCAGAAACCGGGACGGGTTCCTCCCAGCGCGCGTCAGGCTGAATTCGTAGGCGACATACGGATGAGCGGGATCGCCGATATACGTCCAGAACTTGCAGTTCTGGCACTGACCTTCGGACAGCATTTTGATGCTCGTGTCATCGGTATGGATCACACCCGATTGTCGCACACGCTGGCACAGCAGGTCGTACAAGGGGGTCAGCAGATCGGCCATCGACGCCACCCAGTCACACAGTGTGCTTCGCCGCAGGAGAAGCCTGTAGCGCGAGAGAATGTCTTCCATCCGATACAGCGGAAGGTAGTCTCCATACTTGGACACGATCAGGTTCGCCAGCAGTCCCGGTCCCGGCAGGCCTTTGTCGATCGGTTGCGGTGGCTTGGGAGCCAGCACCACATGCTCTTCGCAGCCCCGGCAGGCGTAGCGCACTCGTTCGTGCCGAATCGCCTTGAGACGGGCGGGGATGAATTCCAGCTGCTCGCTGACCTCACGTCCGATCTCGGCGCGTAACTCTCCACAGCAGGGACACTGTCGCTCTTGCTCCGTCAGTTCATGGACGATGGTTTCCCGCGGAATCTCAGGCGGGATGGGACGTCGGCCATGCCCCTTGGGCTTGGCGGCCCCCAGCGACTCGTCCTGGGGCAGCGAACCATCGTCGGTCGAAACCGAATCCTGCTGATCCCGCTTCAGTTCGCGAATCAGTTCCGCCAGTTCTTCGGGTGTGAACAGGGTCAGCTGATTCGGATCGACCCGTTCCTTACGCGGCCCGTAGCGTTCACGAAGCAGGCGAGCCAGTTGCTCATGCACACGTTCCAGTTTGGCCTGCTGCTGCTCAACCACGTCGTGCAATGACGTGATCACCATTTCTTTCTGCGCGATGACGGCGCGATGTCCCACGATCTCGATGTCGCGCTGTAGAAGGACGGCCTCTCTTCTGGCGATGACCGCATCACGTGCGGCGATCATCGCCTTGAGCTGCTCAACGTCATCAGGAAGAATGGAGCCATCCGTACTCATGCCCTGTCATACGCCCGAACCCCCAAAAACGTTTCAAGTAATTTGGGATTTTTCTGTATTTTCCCAACGAAAAACGTCCCTCCACGAATCGTCGTGGAGGGACGACTACCGAAGACATGGGACAGCATTCTGCCAGACAGTCTTACGACCGAACGAAGTTCACACTGAAGACCGCGCCGTGGTGTCATTGATTGCGCTCGGCCGTTCATAGCGAGGGCGTCGCTTCACGCTCCCTAGATCAATCCCCTCCAACAGCAGCAAAAGCTCCTCTGCGCGAATCTCGCAGCGGCGTGAGGTCTGTTCCTTCCGGTCGGTCGGGAACTCGTAACATCCTTTTTCCAACCGCTTGTAAAACAGGCTCCAGCCATCGCGATCCCACCACAGCAGCTTGATCCGGTCGCGACGCTGGTTCCGAAACACAAACAGATGACCGGCAAACGGATCTTCTTCGATCACGCTCTCCACCAGGGCGTGAAGACCGTCAAACCCCTTCCGCATGTCTGTCGGCACTGTCGCCAGAAACACCCGTGTCGTGCGAGAGATGTTCAGCATAATCGCCCCCCCGCAGACGAAGAGAGTTGTTCCGAGGGGATCTGCCGACAGGCGGTCAGCACACGAGTCAACACCTCGACACCCGCATCCTCACGTAACCGAACGACGAGACCGCCAGCACAGGCGATCTCCAGCATCGCAGGCGGCAGCGAATCACCCACCACCTTCATAGCCACCAGCCCCGCCATCCCGGTTCCCTGCGGGCGGGTGACCTGCGGATCATTGGTCCGCCGAACAGTCAACTCCTGATCGAGACTCGAGAGCTGACGCCGCCAGTAATGAAACGTCGCCTCCGAAAGCCCGCGACGACGACAATAGCCCCGAATCGACTCCCCCGACGAAGACTGACGCTCACAATGGGAACGCCAGTACGACTCCTTCTCACGACTCCGTGAACCAACCTGCGACATCTCGCCATCTCCACTCTGAAGGGTAACAAAACCCACTCAGACTAAAGCATGGCTCAAGATGCACTTCACCGTGCGCTTACATTGAACACTACCTGCAGTATCAGGAACTGGATGATCAAGTCTAATTCGACTGACACGCTCTCACGCGCAGGACAAGCACACAGGAGTTCTACATATCTGGGCAGGCGCGAGTATGACGATGGGCTGAGGGAGGCATCGCAATCGGCAGCTACCCAGTGTATGAGGCAAGGACAGGTACGGTCCGTCTTTCGCAAAGTCCAATTCACACAGCAGTTGCATAACTTATTGTGATGCTCAAGCCAGTGATCTATCCGCCAATGACGCAGAGCGAGGCAGATTCCGAGGGCAAGAAGTACATCAGCGAAAATCAGCGCAATCTGCGGATTAAAAGGTTCAATCAAAAACACATTGGTGCACGGGGTCACCCAGGGACGTTAGGGACAGGAAGTCAGGACATGGGGACACTGCAGGTGGATCTCGCAGGGACGCAACATGAGCATTCGTAACAGAATATGCTTTGCCCCTATTGCCCATCCCCCTTGATGCGATGCTACACCCAGCATGAACGTAGGATCATTTCTGCAAGAACGCTGGTGGAATTGGTACCGGAACTGGGATTGGAGCAGGCGGATGCATCAACTGTGTTACGTGAGATTCGACGCCGACGTCGAAAGCGTTGATGAGCGCGAAAGTCCCCGTCCTCCCCTACGTGGTATCGCTGCGGAATTCGAGATCGACGAAAGTCGCCTAAAGGTCCGGACGCCAGGCGAGCTCGGTGAGCTGACATTTCGAGATGTTTCAGCTCAATCTCTAATATGGAGCTATCTTGGTTCATGGGTTTCGATGTCATTCGGCAATGATGCATACATAAAAAGAAGCTCCATCATTCACCGAAGAGTCAGTCCTGATCGGCTGATTGTACTGCTTACACCGCTCTGGCCGTGTGACCAAGTAATCGAAATTACTGTTGAGCATCAAGACAGCATTGAACTCATGCTATCTTGGTGCTCAGGGCAATCGGGCGTCGAAATCACGGACTGATTATTACAGAAGGGTCACGGGGACATCGCATGGTTGCCGTAAGCAGCAGCCGTTCTTGAACGGCCGTAGCGCTTTCTGTTTGGATTGTCGGTCTCGCCGCACGCAATGCATTCCTGTCGAGTGACGCAAAGGTTGATTGTCCCACCGCGGGCTCGGGTGGAATTTCTTCCGTGTCAATCTGATACGCTGTGTCCCCAGGGGTGTTTCATGAAATGGTTCGGCTTTACAATTCTATGGGCAAAGACTTCACCAATACGGCAAATGATCTGCATCTATTGGACAATCAGCTTAAATTTCTTTGCGACAGCGAAAAAAACTTGACCTTTTCAAGAATGGTGGAGTGGAGATGAAATCTGTGGGAGAAAATAATGTCACTGAGTATACAGAGGGTATTCAAACATCTTGCGATTACATTCCTCGTGATGACGTTAATTGTAGTTGTGATCACCACTCTCCTAAACGATCAGAGAGGAATAGGACGATCTGCGTGGATGATACGTATCACGAACACGAGCCCAGAGGTTGACACGCTTAGAATCACAAGTTCGGAATCAAGAAATATCGACGTAACATTCCACCGAGTGGACGCAAACAACACAGTAGAATTCGCATACTTACTCACAACCTACACCTCAAAGAGCGGAGTATCCTCCTATGCCAAGCCTGACATCTCCGCAATTGAAATCACTGCATATCAAAACGGCCTTGAAAGCGAAGCAAGACGATACAGTCTTGAACTCTTGAAGTTTGACAATGGAGTTGCGAGTGTGAAACTCGTTAATGTGGAATAAATAGTACAACGCTGCAAAAACGCCTTTTTGTGTAAGGAGTGGCGACCCCAGGAAAATCGAGCATTAAGTACCGACAAAACCAGCGAGCAGCCGTTCAAATGCGGATCCATCCCAGTCACAGAAATTTCGCGTGCCTCGAAGACTTCCTTTTCTCGAAATATCCTGTTGTAAAATTGTGAGTGCGAGTTTGCGAAAAGCCGAACTGATTTCCGGGCCCATTCCTTTTCGAGTTCGGCCTTAAAAGCCTGTTGAAAAAGTGGAACAGACGCCTTGAACACTGAAGACAGCTCAATGCTGTCGTACCAACCTCGACGCCCGTCCCCTATATTTTATCAGAGTAGCACAGGTTGCACGGTCCAGTTGCACGGTCCTCCGGGCTACCTGTGTGCGAAGCACAACAGGGCTCCCTGAAACTCACAATTGTCCCGCTAGACAGCAACCTGCCCCGATCAGATATTCTGTCCCTATCCGGGTGATCGAACCCCGGGGAACTGGTGCACGGAACGGTCACGGGGACACCGCATCTTCGCCGTAAGGGGCAGGCGTTCTTGAACGGCCATAGACCTCTCTGTTTGGATTGCCGGTCGCACCGAACGCAATGCATTCCTGTCGAGTGACGCCAAGATTGATTGTTCCACTGGGGGCGGGGGGGGACTTCTTCCGTGTCGATCTGATATGCTGTATCCCCGGGGAGCCTTCTACATAGCTGATTGGCAGCACAAGCAGAGTCAACAGCAACCCGTTGATGCCGACAGAAAGTTTGAACCGCAGGGAAGCCTTGCCTGACGCCACCCCGGTAGCCGCGAAGACGCGACAACCGGGGCGCCCCCTCCCAAGGAGCGATACCGATCTGAATGAGGGGATACCAGAGATGCTAGGGTCCCAGTGTTCTGCATTGGTAGCGTAGAAGTGACCAATGACGGAAATAAGGAAACACAGACCGTAATTCTTAACGAGGGCTCAAATGAGACAAGTTTGGAGAGCAATGGTGCGAGGATGTATCTTCTCGGCCACTAGCATCATCCTGCTGTCAAGGGTTGGCCCGGTGATGAAAAGCGCGAAAGTCAAAGCAGTCGTTTCGCCCCGAGTCAGAATTGGAAACTACCGCTACCACCTCCGCGCGAATACCGAGAAGGCCCAGATAGAACTCATCGGGCAAGTGAAAGGCGCCGAAGCCGGGGATCAGGGAGAAGTGCGAAGTGTGGTTTCGGTGTCGAAGCATCTCGGCGACGGCGTTGTCGAACAGATCGTCGCTTCACCGTGGGGTGACAATGGTGAAGCACTTTTCGCAATGGTGAAATGCAAGCGGGACCAACGGCGCGAGTTTTTCGGCTTCTACTTTACGCACAGCTTGGAGAACGGCCTAGCGCCAGTCGAAACGCCCACGATTGCGAAGATGTATAGCTCTGATGAGAACTTCAAGATAATGTCTGTCGATGGTGTACAACGCGGCGTGCAGACCACAGTATTGCTCGGAGCAGTCAAGTACGAAGAGGGGTTTGAGGTCGTAAACAGTGGCGCAATACTTCTGGTGCCATGCCCATCTCCCACTGATGACGAAGGCGTCACAATAATAGAATGGAAAGGAGTAACGAGACCGCCTAAGTTGCCTTTCTAATCGAAATCGCTGTCACGAGACCGATTCTGGTCATCAATTTCTCGAACTGATCCTGTAAGTGAATGGCAAAAAACAACACACAAGATTCTCGTTCTCTCTGGCCTCTGACGCTGATGCGCCAAACCAACTCAGATAGACATTCGCGGTTTCATAATTGTCTAACGGTGTGTGACCGCACTTTCGGCGCTTTGCTTGGAGTGTGTACTTAGGTCGGAGAAATCTCTGGAAGTCGTCACAGGCCTCAGCGGCCTAGATGATTGTCAATCTGATCGGCAGCATCCCCGGGAGGCGTTTAACGAATGAAGTGAACCGAGGAGCGGTAGTGAGATGCAATCTTTTAAGATGCGAGTCAAGTTTTTTGTACGCAAGTTTACATTCGGTTACTGTATTTCTTCTTATATCTCTTCTTATCACAACTGTTATCTTCGTTATTGGCTTTCATGTTCTTACTCTATGTTGGGATGTCGAATCCGACATTGACGATTACTATGCCGAGTGGGGCGCGCTTCGATTTGGTCACCGAGTACATGCGCGAGCATGAAGGTGAATGGCCCCGTTCTTGGGACGATCTACGTGAATTGTACGAAGCTAAGGGCGCGCGCGTCAGTGATTGGACATTCGAGAAATACCAAAGTCGGATGTTTATCGATTTTACGGCGGATCCAAAGGAACTCCGAACATTGTCGTTGCGACCGGGTCCGGTGAAGTTCAACGCCATCAAAGCTCGCAGGGCTTTAGGCTGGGCCGGTGGTGCTGGCAACGAAACTCTTCGTAATTACTTTCGACTCGAAGCTCAGGGACACACAGAAGAATCGAACGTCGAAACCACAGATTGAGTTTTCAATTCCGTGACACGCTGAAAGGCCCTTCCTGAAACGATCCGGGGTACGTAAGCGCACGGTGAAGTGCATCTTGAGCCATGCTTTAGTCTGAGTGGGTTTTGTTACCCTTCAGAGTGGAGATGGCGAGATGTCGCAGGTTGGTTTACGGAGTCGTGAGAAGGAGTCGTACTGGCGTTCCCATTGTGAGCGTCAGTCTTCGTCGGGGAGTCGATTCGGGGCTATTGTCGTCGTCGCGGGCTTTCGGAGGCGACGTTTCATTACTGGCGGCGTCAGCTCTCGAGTCTCGATCAGGAGTTGACTGTTCGGCGGACCAATGATCCGCAGGTCACCCGCCCGCAGGGAACCGGGATGGCGGGGCTGGTGGCTATGAAGGTGGTGGGTGATTCGCTGCCGCCTGCGATGCTGAGATCGCCTGTGCTGGCGGTCTCGTCGTTCGGTTACGTGAGGATGCGGGTGTCGAGGTGTTGACTCGTGTGCTGACCGCCTGTCGGCAGATCCCCTCGGAACAACTCTCTTCGTCTGCGGGGGCGATTATGCTGAACATCTCTCGCACGACACGGGTGTTTCTGGCGACAGTGCCGACAGACATGCGGAAGGGGTTTGACGGTCTTCACGCCCCGGTGGAGAGCGTGATCGAAGAAGATCCGTTTGCCGGTCATCTGTTTGTGTTTCGGAACCAGCGTCGCGACCGGATCAAGCTGCTGTGGTGGGATCGCGATGGCTGGAGCCTGTTTTACAAGCGGTTGGAAAAAGGATGTTACGAGTTCCCGACCGACCGGAAGGAACAGACCTCACGCCGCTGCGAGATTCGCGCAGAGGAGCTTTTGCTGCTGTTGGAGGGGATTGATCTAGGGAGCGTGAAGCGACGCCCTCGCTATGAACGGCCGAGCGCAATCAATGACACCACGGCGCGGTCTTCAGTGTGAACTTCGTTCGGTCGTAAGACTGTCTGGCAGAATGCTGTCCCATGTCTTCGGTAGTCGTCCTCCACGACGATTCGTGGAGGGACGTTTTTCGTGTGTGCCGAGCATGTTTCTCAGCTTGAGGGTGTAAGTCCCTTATCCAACCTGATGGAAGTGAAGGATTAGCGAAGTGCAAGGTCGATTGCCGTGAGGCAGCGTCTGAAAGAAGCATGGAGCAAACACGCGAGCCGACGTATAGAAACCGGATGTGAGGCGTGAGTACTGGACGAGCTGGCACGTGACAGCGAAGTCCTTATCCATCAAGAGTGCAAAACGTAAATCCGGCGGTTGTGCGTGGAAAGCGGAGAAACTTACCTCAGGAGATCTGCCGTTTTGTCCCGAATTCGAGACTGAGAGGATCGCAAGATTCTCTGATCAAGCGGCAGAAGTCAGCAGAGGGCGTAGTATGCGGCGTCGGTTTGCCGGGCAGGACACTCGCTCGAAAGGGGAGAAACAGCTCGTGCTCGGTGAAACCGTGACAACCGCGAAGGCCCGAACGGTCCCCAACTGGGGTTGAATGGAGGGGCCATTAAGGCCTGAATCTCGTGGACGACATGCGGCCGAAAATCCAGAAGTACTTGGCCTTTCCGGAGGAGAGTAGGGATGAAGTCCCGAGGGCCTCAGGAGGAGGAGGGTCCGAACCGTCTATGGCGAAGAGGGAACCTGAAAACCCAGCAAAGTTTGAAGCGTTAATGGAGGAAGTCTGTGAACGACGAAATCTGGAGGAAGCAGCCAAAAGCGAGTTCGAGGCAACAAGGGAGCACCGGGAACTGACGGGGTGACTGTCAACGACACGTGGAACACTTGAAGCAGCATTGGCCTGCCATTCGGGAACGGTTGTTGAAGGGGACTATGAACCACAACCGGTGAAACGAGTGGAAATTCCCAAGCCGGGCGGCGGGGTGCGCAAGCTTGGCATTCCGACAGCCCCGGACCGTTTCATTCAACAAGCGGTTCTTCAAGTCCTCCAACCGCGATGGGGCCGACATTCTCTCCGCACAGCTATGGGTTCCGACCCGGTCGCTCGGCTCACCAGCCGTCACAGCAGCACAAGGCTTTATCGCCGAGGGTTATCGCTGGGTGGTCGACCTCGATTTGGAGAAATTCTTCGATCGAGTCAACCACGATATCCTGATGGGACGCATTGCGAAACGGGTCAACGATCCCCGGCTATCGCGACTGATTCGCGCATTTCTCAATGCGGGAGTCCCGGAGGATGGGCTGGTCAATCCGACCGACGAGGGAACGCCGCAAGGCGGTCCACTTTCACCCTTACTATCGAACATCGTACTGGACGATCTCGACCAGAACTCATTCGACGTGGTCTCCGTTATCAGCCTGTTGAAGAATCTGTGAATTTCAGAGGTTTCATCCGATTTTCGTATTTGCGAGAAAATGTGGCGGACAGACTCAGAAGGCCATGCAAGTAGCCGGTAGAGGGAAGTGTCGCCGATGATGGCTCCAGAGAGCGATTTTGAGTGAACTATAGACCGGAATAATGGCCGAAATACGGCCCCGGCCGTGTGCAGCGTCCTCGGTTTGCCCATTCCGAACAGCTTGAGCATCAAGATTCCCAGATTCCGGGTGGCAGCCACCATCAGATAGCGTTTGTTGATCTTGGCCAGGCCTCGTAGCCATGTCCTTCGAGATCCCCCGGTCCGACAGACGTGGGCAAAACTTCGCTCCACCTTCTCGCTGCGAGCACGCTGCAAGCTCTTTCCCTTCGCCCGAGTCATCCGGCGGCGGTTGTTTGCCACCGCCCTATGCTGCTCGACAGGTTTGTCTTTCCAGCGACGGCGGTAACGGGACTTCGGCTTGGGGATATAGGTCCGCAGGTCCATCTCCTCTGCCCCGGCTAACTGCTCGTTCGTGTGATACCCCTTGTCAGCCACCACCTCTTCAATCTTCAGGAACTTCCGCTCTGTTCCAAGTGTGTTTGAGCCGTCAGAACGCTCGCCAGTAATGTCTGCGAATCCCCTTCCGTTCCCGTGTAAACGGTCGCGGACAGGATGACTTCACTCTCCAGATCAATGACGTGCTCGGCCTTGTAGCCCGTGTGAGTGCGCCCGTCCTTCATCTTCACAATTTTACTGGAAGGATCGGTACGTGAGGCCCATTCGGCGTTGGAGACCTTCTTCTTTCCTCGTTTCGCTCGCTGCTGGTCGAACCGCCGCAGTTCCTCATCCGTCGGGTCGTCATCTCCCTCCCAGCAGGCCCTCTTCCTTCATCAACCGCTTCAGGTACTCCTTCCAGTCTTCCCCGTATCTTTGCGGATAATGGACTTCATCGCCGCGTTGGCTTCCGGTACGTTGAGTCCACTCCGACCGTCCCGGCCTTCAGTAGGCCCTGTTCCTCGATCACAAACAGGATGTACTGAAAGACTTCCTCGTGAACCGACAGCGGTAACCGATCACGGATACGAGTCAGACTGCTGTGGTCAGGAGTCTCTTCCGACAGGCTGATTCCCAGAAAACGCCGCAGCGCCAAGGAGTCTTCGCACCGCCGGCGATTCCCCGCTGAGAGTCGATCCCTTCCAGATAGCCAATCATCAGCATTCGAAAGTAGACGCACGGAGGAATCGAAGGGCGGCCACCACTCTTGTAGTGCGGCTGGCACAACTGCTCGACGAACAGATCAAACCCGTGTTCACGCAGCAAGCGATTGAGTTTGTCGTAAAACACATGTCCCGGACCGGTCGCCAGACGATCCGTCTCCAGCCAGAATTCCCGTTGACTCTCTGATTCACGCTTCCCCAGCGACACCGCCAAATCCTCCAGATACCATCTTCTCAACAAGGCCCGTTGAGTATATCAGGGATATTGGCTTTTGGGAGTTTTTCAACAGGCTGTTATGCCCGGTATGCCGACGACTGCAACATCTATGTGAACAGCCGCCGAGCGGGTGAACGAGTGATGGCGAGTGTGACTCGCTTTCTGACCACACGACTGAAGCTCAGGTCAACGAGACCAAAAGTGCGGTGGCTCGCCCGTGGGAACGAAAGTTTCTCGGTTTCAGCTTCACGAATCACCGGAAGCCGAAGCGGCGAATCGCGCCGACGGCCCTCCAGCGATTTAAGGAGAAGATTCGAGAACTGACGCGTCGGACACGTGGGGTCAGTCTGGAGCAGCTAGTGACAAGCTTGTCACGTTATCTGCAGGGCTGGCGTGGGTACTTCGGTGCTTGCGAAACACCCAGTGTGTTGCGTGACCTTGACTCGTGGGTCCATCGAAGGCTGCGGGCCTTTCTTTGGAAACAATGGCGACGGGGCGGGAACAAATTTGCCGAGGCTCCGCAAAGGGCAAGTCTCACGCGATCTTGCGGCTCAAACTGCAGGAAGCTGTCACGGCCCGTGGCGGATCAGTAAAGTCCTGCTCTCCACATCGCCTTCCCCACCGACTTCTTCATGTCGTTAGGAATTCCTCGACTAACACCCAAACCCGCTTAACCAACCTGAACCGCCGTGTACGGACCCGTACGCACGGTGGTGTGGGAGGGTTCCGCCGCGAGGCGGACCCCTATCCCGATTGGGAAAATACAGAAAAATCCCAAATTACTTGAAACGTTTTTGGGGGTTCGGGCGTATGACAGGGCATGAGTACGGATGGCTCCATTCTTCCTGATGACGTTGAGCAGCTCAAGGCGATGATCGCCGCACGTGATGCGGTCATCGCCCGAAGAGAGGCCGTCCTTCTACAGCGCGACATCGAGATCGTGGGACATCGCGCCGTCATCGCGCAGAAAGAAATGGTGATCACGTCATTGCACGACGTGGTTGAGCAGCAGCAGGCCAAACTGGAACGTGTGCATGAGCAACTGGCTCGCCTGCTTCGTGAACGCTACGGGCCGCGTAAGGAACGGGTCGATCCGAATCAGCTGACCCTGTTCACACCCGAAGAACTGGCGGAACTGATTCGCGAACTGAAGCGGATCAGCAGGATTCGGTTTCGACCGACGATGGTTCGCTGCCCCCGGACGAGTCGCTGGGGCCGCCAAGCCCAAGGGGCATGGCCGACGTCCCATCCCGCCTGAGATTCCGCGGGAAACCATCGTCCATGAACTGACGGAGCAAGAGCGACAGTGTCCCTGCTGTGGAGAGTTACGCGCGAGATCGGACGTGAGGTCAGCGAGCAGCTGGAATTCATCCCCGCCCGTCTCAAGGCGATTCGGCACGAACGAGTGCGCTTTACGCCTGCCGGGGCTGCGAAGAGCATGTGGTGCTGGCTCCCAAGCCACCGCAACCGATCGACAAAGGCCTGCCGGGACCGGGACTGCTGGCGAACCTGATCGTGTCCAAGTATGGAGACTACCTTCCGCTGTATCGGATGGAAGACATTCTCTCGCGCTACAGGCTTCTCCTGCGGCGAAGCACACTGTGTGACTGGGTGGCGTCGATGGCCGATCTGCTGACCCCTTGTACGACCTGCTGTGCCAGCGTGTGCGACAATCGGGTGTGATCCATACCGATGACACGAGCATCAAAATGCTGTCCGAAGGTCAGTGCCAGAACTGCAAGTTCTGGACGTATATCGGCGATCCCGCTCATCCGTATGTCGCCTACGAATTCAGCCTGACGCGCGCTGGGAGGAACCCGTCCCGGTTTCTGGAAGGCTTCTCGGGTTATCTGCAGGCGGATGCCTTCAGCGGGTACGACCAGATCTATGCCAAAGAACAGGTGACAGAAGTCGCCTGCATGGCACATTGCCGCCGGTACTGGCAGGAGGCCAGTCACACCGATGCGCGACGGGCGTACGAAGCGGCTGGGCTACATCTCACGGTTGTATCAACTGGAGTCTGAATTCGAAGCGGCAGGGCTGAGCGGTGCATCACTGCGTGACGCACGCCAGCAGCATGCGGTTGGGATTCTCAAGACCTTCCGCAGCTGGCTGAACGAAGAGCAAAACCGGTACTCCCCAAGAGTCCGATCGGACAGGCCTTCACCTACACACTGAATCAGTGGGAGGCGACCTGCCGCTACACCGACGACGGTGCACTGCAGATCGATAATAATCTGGCGGAGCGGATGATGAAGCCCCCGCCATCCTGCGGAAGAACATGCTGTTCGTCGGCGGCGAACAGGGAGGTCATCGCGCTGCGATCCTGCTCAGTCTGGTCGGCAGTGCCAAGTACTGCGAGGTAGAACCGTGGCACTGGCTGCGAGCAGTCCCGGAGGAACTCCCCAACGACTACGCACGGGAGCAGATCCCCCGACCTGACAGACCTGCTCCCCGATCAATGGCTGAAGGCCCATCCCGAGCACCGCTGGAAGATCGAAACGATCCGCAAAAAAGAACGCCAAAGGTCCAAACAGCAAAAAGCCAACAAGAGAAAGAAACACTGAACCCCCAATCTCATCCACGGGGGCCTACTTCACCGTGCGCTTACTTCGCTCTGCCGACTCAGCGCATGGGCGAAGAAGGGTTGAAATCGGTTAAGCCGGTTCCGACTTGTCATGTCGGGATGAAGTTGAAAGATTCTCCGTTTTGGAGATTTCAACGTTATAGAAGCATACACACGGCTCACGAGACTGCGTAATCGCATCACGGCTAACAGAATGATTGTGATTGCACTCAAGTGAACTCCACTCACCCCGGCCGCGAGACGTTCTATTGGTGTCCTCTCGCTTCCGCGCCGCTAAATTGAGGCATGCGAAACGAAATTCGTCGTAGGTACGGAAATGCGTCAAGATCGAGCCAATCTTGCGAAATGTCTGTGCGCCCTCTGCCTGACCGACAATAAATCCACGCGGTTTCATACTCACGATCTCACCGTGGTTGATTGCGGAGATGCCTGAAAAGATACCTGGATCTTGAGCGAACGCATGCACGATCGCATGACCTTTCTCCAATCGCGAAAACGCACGCCCGCTTCCGGACAAAGCGGCATCCAAAGCATCGGCATAGATATTCACGCCGTGCTCGGCCTTTCGGACAAGATATGGTATGCAATCCCCTCCAAGACGAGTTCCAAAGTCCAACGGTACGAGGTCTCCGTTCTGATTTCGACGGACGTCGAAACTCGCGAATGAGATCGCGTCCATCGCGTATAAAGCGCGGCACCACTGCGGAGCGATCCACATCAGTTCCTCGAATAGATCCTCTGAATCAATGATTCGGTACCCAAGCGTGACGGGTCTGCCTGCAACAATCGCAACCACTTTTTCGCAAACCCGAATCAAGTGGACCGCTGTTGGCCCAACGATGCAATCGATGCTCCATTCGTCTCCATTCAGCCACGGTTCCACCACTTTCACGTCTTCGAATGAACCCAATATCGACCGCATCTCAACATAGTCGTGGTTCTCTCCGGCTTCAGCTTGGCTTTTCCAGTGACATCTAAGGTCACCGGGTGAATGGACGACCGAAACTCCCCGCCCCGAATATCCGCAGTCGGATCTCAAGACAACGGGATAGCCGCATTTCACAGCGGCGTTCATGGCATCATCCAAGTTGTGAACTGGTAAACGAGGGACAAAACTGAGATTTGCGTCAACCAATGCCAATGTCAGCGCAATCTTGGAACGGCTGATTATTCCCGCACGTTTATCGAATTGCAGCTTGGCTTCGTCCGGTAGTGCTATCCCTTGAGTTACCCAGCTTTCCAGCAGCGGCAAGTAAACACCATGTCGCCGTCTCAAATTCTCGGAAAGGGCCGATTCCAGAAGCAACGGCTCTAATTTGTCTTTGATGGATTCAGCGTTGTGTGGATGGTCGACATAAATTGGATTAAATCCATGCCGAGTCGCGACGTCGCCCAGCTCTCTGACACCACACGGAAACGACACCCCTGCGATGACGAAATCCATGATCAACAACCGCTCCCCGACTTTTCGATCAAGCTTGCTAGCGCCTCGGATTCGTATGGCTCCGCGACGTGAAATGGAAGAATGATGGCTCTGACGCCGTTTGCGGTCGTCGGACCATTGATATTGTGCCAGCGGTCACGATAGCGCTTCTTGAATTGTCCCAGTCGATACAACAAGTCAGGTGAGGTCGGATCGCCTGATATCCACAGTGCGGTCGCGCGCCGATCCCGACAAACTTCGCCAACAAACCGGATCAACGCCTCTCGCCACGGACAGTGTCGATAAATCGTGCGAATCAGTTCGTCGGAATAAATCACAGATTGAAACCGCGAGACTCGCAGTTCGGCTTTGTCCAGACACTGCACGATCTCATCGACAACGCCACGATGATTCGGCGAGACGACCATCACGGCTGGAAAGTGTCGCTCCGATTCGCATCGCCAAAACTCCAGGAACGTCTTTGGAAACCGCTCGGCTCCGATACGCTTGTCGTGCGGACATGTCTGTTTGCGAACGAATTCAAAGCCTGATCTATTGGCTGACTCGACAAGTTCATCGAACGTCATGAGTTGAGGCATTGCTTCTGACCACTCGTGTGCCGCACGGTAACGCTCATCCCAGAAACGAGGGAATGTATCAAGCGACGGCTGATCAATGGCGATCCGATCGACGACGTAGAGTCGACCGCCGTGAGGAAGTATGGATGCCGCGCGTTCGAGGTGTTCTTGGGGATTGTCGCAATGGTGCAAGAAATAGGACATCACCAACGTATCAGGTTGCCAGCCGTACGGCGGTGTCCACGAAAGGAAGTCGTCGTGGAAGACGGAACCATTCGTGCCGACGACTTTTTTGGCGGCAAAGTCGGCTAGCGGTTGCGACAATTCGACCCCGATAACTGAGCGGGCAAAGTTTTCGTCGGTTACCAGTGCTGAAACGAGGGCTCCCGTACCACAACCAATGTCAAGCACACGGCAACCGACAGGGAACCGTCCTACGTCAAGTAACCACTGCGTATCTCTTTGAAGATCGTGATCTTGAACGTGATTGATGTAGAGTTGAGCATCGTGGCCGGTTATGGGGCGATCGGGCATGACGTTTCTAACGATAAAGATTGATTCAGAGCGGGAAACTCAATCCAACCGACCGGCAAAAGCTTCGTTGGCGAGACTCGTTCGCAGGGCTAGTTGACAGTAGTAGGGACGGTGCTCGTGTCGGCGGCAGATATTCGCGAGTTGCCGATAGAAATCGACGACTGTTTCCGGCGTCGGCGGATCGAGCCGCAAACTGGCACCGTGGTCACGATGCAGCACATTTGCACCAGGGGTCACACCTCTTGATGCCAGATACTCGCAACCAGCGAGCAAATCTGTGGGAGACTCCAAACCCAGCACGAAGTTGCACCAGCTTTTTCCCCAGCCGAAGACATCAACTCCCGCTTCAAGGGTTTTCAGATAACGATCCCTCCCGATCCGACACTTGCCGGGACAGTGGCTTTCGAAGGCACTTGGCGAAAAGGCTTCGAGATTGAAAACTCCGACTTCGATTCCATTCTCACGCATGACTCGCAGTAGTCCGAGATCTGAAGGTGGAGCAGTCACTGCAACAGCCCCCTCAGCGAAGCGGGCTGGATGTCGGCGGGTAATTGCGTTCGCCAAGTCTGCATAGATCCTTGCTTGAGCATCCAACTGATTGTCGGCAAGGTTCCCCGAAATGAGGATGAGGTGGATCTCGTCCTGATAACAGTCATCATCAATTGCGAGATCGACTGCCTGGAGGATTTCGGACACTACCTCGTCGCGGACCGTCAGCCAGTAGCTGTCGACATCAATTTCTCGCCGCATATCAACTGCATGGATCAGATCCAGATTCCGCCCAGCCTTTTTTTCGACGGCGTTGATCCCGCAGAAGCTGCACGTTCGACTGATCGCACAATCGTGCCAGGGCCAAATATTCATTTCGTCGTAGCCGCACGCACTGACCCATCGCTGAACCGACCTGCCCGTAGCAGTGAGTTTATCGTAGTAGCTTGGTCGCGTGACGAATTCGATCCGATTCAACCTTCGGCCGATATCCGGAATCGAGGGAGTCACGAGAGTCAACCTGTCATCGCAGAGGTCAACAACGGCGCACTCGCGGCCGGGTACGGGAGCTACTGCTGATGTACAGACGGTGTATTTGTCATCTCCGGTAAAAAACAGCTCCTGCGGTCGATTGAATCGCTGTTCACTTCGAGACGCGGGTGAAGTGATTGTCTCGTCGTGTTTATGAGTTCTGGATTTTTCCGCCGCGGGAAGGTTGTAGACGGCGTTTTGCTGCTTCGCATTGACTTGAGACGCAAAACGCAACGCGGACGGTGTGAAATGCACACCGTGTGTCAAAACATATGCTTTGGCCAGTGATTCCGTCTTCACAGTCATCTCCTCGTCAGCGTCGTACGGCTCAATGGAATCCACCACATCACCGTGGCAAACAGATGAATCACCGGGAACACAGTCAGAAACGCGGCAGCGGACCGGAATGAACGACCGGAGCAGAAGGAGACGACTGCCCCCAGGATGACTAACGCGCAAATACCAGCAACGAAGTTGATCTCTGCTAAGCAGACGGTTCCAACCAATCCGGCGATCGGAATTCCGTGGTAGGCGATCCAATGAGCTACCAGGAGGCCAATCGCGGCGGGGCTGTTGGAGAGGCAACCGAAAAGTGAAGCGATCCCTCGCATCCACCGAATTCGCTGCGTGAGAAGACTCGCCCAGCAACTCCTCGGATGCTCTTGTCCAACGACAACTGCCACACGCTGGACCCGAACGTCCTTCTTCCAAGCGAGCCATCCAATGACGAGATCATCAAGGTAAGAGTCGATTTGCGGATCGAGGTTACCAAGAAGGTTGGCAGAGATGACAAAAAACTGTCCGGGTATGGTGATACCGATTCCACATGCCCACAGGCATCGCCGAATTATTCGGTGGGAATACCATTTGTCGATCGCGACCACCTTGGCAAGAAGCGTTCCGGTATCCGCTCCCTCAATAATGCCGAACGAAAGGACGTCTTCACCTGTTCGAAAAGCCTCAATCGCAAGCTGGAAAATCGTCCGGCACGCCTCTTGATTGGCGGTGAGATCGGGATCAAAGATGCAGAAGAGGTCAGTCTCAATTGAATCGGAAAGATGTCGGATTTTCGACAACTTCGTTCCATGTGGCACTGTCAAGATTTCGATACTTTCATCCGGTTGCACCCTAGCTTCAGAAAGTATGACCGCCCTGACGGATGCCGCTGAGCCGATCGCATTGATGATTACCGGAAGGGATTGTGGAATTGTTCCGTTCGAACAGCATGCCACGCAGATCGAAACCATCCGTTCAGTGGAAGATTCCGACGCGCCATTTCTACCCGCACGCGTCGACACAGGTATTCCGACGTGACTCCCTGTGGTCGTGTCCCGAAAAGAGTCAATAAGATCAGAGTTTTGCATTTGATCAGCCTGCGTTTGACACCAGGTTGTTTGGATGCGCAGTCAATTCGCAGTGAATCTGTCCCTGCGGCTGCGACCATCAGAAAAACGCGTATCTCGACATTGTCGGTGGCTGAGTGCGCTCACGAATATCCTAAAACGGGATATTCCAACTTGGGATTCTACTATCCGCGCATGGTTATGGATAGGCTCCCAAAGTCGCTTTACACGCCGACGTACGCTCGGTTCTTGGCAGAATTGAAAAATGCCAGAATTGCCGCGGGGCTTACGCAAATTGAAGCTGCGGCGCGATTGGGACGTCCTCAATCATTCATTTCAAAATGCGAATCTGGCGAGCGACGCATCGATGTCGCGGAATTCCTGGTGTTTTGCCGAGCCTTCGGGATTGACCCGTGTGAAATCATTCGAGCAGTGGAGGCTAGAAGCAGTTTCAAAACCGGTTCAAGCATATCATTAGGCAGGCGAGGTGGAAAAAACCTTCGAAGAGATGCGGGTAGTATTCATGCCGGACAAGAAGTCTTCTCTGATAGCCTAACCAGCTGATCGTGCGTTCGACTTTCCAGCGACTCGCATATCTCCTCAGGCTTCGCCCGTCTTGTCGAGACGGCTTCTTCCGGCCTTTTCGGTGGGGTGTGATTTGCTCGATACCTCGCAGTTGGAGTGTGTCACGAACCCAATCCGCATCGGCCGCCTTATCGTACAGCAGCCTCTCTGGTCTCTGGCCAGCAACTTGAATGTCGACCAGCGTCTCGATCGTGTTGACTTCGGCGACCTGTGCAGAAATGGTGAACCCCGAGATGGGGACGCCGTTACCGTCCGTCATCAGCATGAGTTTCGTTCCTTTGCCTTTCTTGGTCTTACCAACCTCGGCGCCCCCTTTTTTGCAGGCGAAAAGGTGCCATCACCCATTGCCTGCGACCAGTTCAGCCGCTTCTGTCGATCAAGGGACTTCAGGAGACGTTCCCACGTTTTCACCATGATTCCTCTTTCCGTCCACTCCTTGAGCCTTCTCCAGCATGTTGCAGGAGAGGGGTATCGCTCTGGTAAATCTTGCCATCGTCCTCCGCTCTTCAGGACCCACAGAATTCCCTCCAGACACGGTCGAGGCTCGACTCGTGGTCGGCCTCCCAGCGGGGATGGAAGAGGGTTCGCAAACAGATCCTTGATTGAATTCCACTGGGCATCATCGAGAAAAGACTTTGGGACCGTCCTGGACCCTGTCGTATTCGGCCGCCGTCGCTGGGGCCACATGGACAGGGTAATTCGCATGTAAGGGACTCCTTTCTCCCTTATCGGTATGCAAATTGCCTGCCAGAGTCGTTATTGCAATAAAAAGGTTTTGAAACTGCCTCTGGACACCGTGGCCCAAGACGGTGTTCGAGTGAGAGCCAGTGCCGGTTCCAGTTCGTTTCATCGCAAACCGACCATCGAAAAGCGTATTGCGGAAGCGAAGGCTCACCTCGCTGCTCTCGAGGAGAACGAAGTTTCCGACGATACTTCGCGAGGTTCCAGCTCGGCGAAAGAACGAGCCGTCCGAGACAAGTTGGCCCGGGCCGAAGAAGCACTGAAACAGGTGGCCGAACTGCAGAAGGAGCAAGACCAGCGACGCCGAGGCAAGGTCGAGACTCCTAAAGAAGCGCGTTGCAGCACGACCGATCCCGATGCTCGCAAAATGAAAATGGGAGATGGAGGATTTCGGCCCGCATATAACGTACAGGTCGCCACAGACGGAGCTTCACGTATCATCGTGGGAGTAGACGTGACAAAGAAAGGGAACGATGGCCAGGAGATGTTCCCCATGCAATCACAAATCATCGCGAACTATGGTAAGGCTCCTCAGAACTACTTGGTCGACAATGGTTTTGTAACCCATGATCAGATCACGAAAACGGAGAATGCAGGCAGCCAGGTTCACGCTCCCGTGCATGGTGAGAAGGCCATGAAGAAGCGAGGAAATGATCCGTTTGCCAGAAAGAAATGCGACACCGATGAATGCTTTGCGTTTCGTCAACGAATGGCAACTGAAGCCGCCCAGCAGCGATATAAGCAACGGCCATCGATCGCGGAATATGTGAATGCCGAGTTTCGTAATCGAGGACTCACCCAGTTCCGAGTCCGTGGGTTGGAGAAAGTCCAAACGGTGGTCGAGTGGTATGCGATCACATTCAATCTTCTCCGACTCATCAACTTGGGATTAGTGACCTGAAAATGGATTGGAATCGAAAGGGAATCGCTCAATCTGAGCGAAATGGAGTAACGTCGACTGCAGATATGAGGATTGGCAATGGATTGAACCACGCAGCCGAGGATTCAACACGCGACTAAATCAAAAAGCGGTGAAAAGCGGAAAACTGAGCGCCGATTGGGAAAAAATCACGCGCTCGGAGCGACAGGGCTACTTTTAGGAAGAACTGCGCTCGGGCGGCAGCTTTCCCCGTGTTGCTTCCTGTAAACCAACCTGCGACATCTCCACTCTGGATGGGTCACAAAACTCACTCAGACCGAAGCACGGCTCAAGATGCACTTCACCGTGCGCTTACCACCATAAATGCTGCTACCCCCCCCACAAATGCTGCTCATCGGAGAAGAGTTGTCTTTCGGGCAGCGCATGCGGTTACCAGCCGGAGGGCTTTGAGTTATACTCATGAGTGTTGATGTGTGCCTGGAATGGGACTCGTTCCGGGAAGGGGCAGGGGACGAACTGCAGTTAACGTCGCTGCCGACATTGATGCTTTCCGTCCGGGGCGAACTGAGCGAGACGAACAGATGAAGTTGAGTTTTGTTGTCAGCCGTCTAAGACGTACTGGTGGAGTTGACGGTGGTCCTGGTGTGAACGGGCGGGTACGGTCGGACATCTCGCACGTCGTCATGTTCGTGACCGTATTTGCGATCTACTTCGGGCGGCAGGTTCCCGTTCTGGCCGATCAGGCAGAAGATCATTTTGAAGCCAAGATTCGCCCTGTCTTGCTGACCGTCTGTTTTGACTGTCATGGCGAGTTGAAATCCGGGGGGACGTTACGGGTCGATTCTCGTGAGTCACTGCTTCGAGGGGGCGAGTCGGGACCGGCCGTTATTCCGGGGCAACCCGAGGCAAGCTTGCTGATCCAGGCGATCCAGCGGCACGAGGGTGTTTCTGCGATGCCTCCCGATAAAGAGAAGCGGCTTCGTCCTGATCAGATTGCCGATTTCGTCAGTTGGGTGAGCAATGGCGCTGTCTGGCCCGCTGGGTCCGCCAGATTTGAGTCGGTTCAGCACTGGGCATTTCAGCCCGTCGAAGCGCCGGTTCCTCCTGCCGTTCAGGATGAGGGGTGGGTCCGTTCGGATCTCGACCGCTTCATCCGCGCACGTCAGGAAGCGGTGGGCGTCGTACCTGCAAAACCCGCCTCCCGATTGTCACTCATCCGTCGCATCACCTACGACCTGACCGGGCTTCCCCCGACACCCGAGGAGATCGACGCATTTGAAAAGGATGAGTCTCCCACGGCTCTGGAAACGGTGGTTGATCGACTGCTGGACTCACCTGCCTACGGCGAGCGTTGGGGACGTCACTGGCTGGATGTGGTCCGTTATGCCGATACGGCGGGAGAAACGGCGGACTATCCTGTCACGGATGCCTGGCGGTACCGTAATTATGTGGTCAGCTCTTTCAATGCAGACAAGCCCTACGACGAGTTCCTGCGGGAACAGATTGCCGGGGATATTCTGGCGGTGAAGGGATCTGCCGATCGTTATTCGGACAGGGTCACGGCAACGGGCTATCTCGCTGTTTCCCGTCGATTCGGGTTTGATTCGGAAAACTACCATCATCTGACGATTCAGGACACAATCGATAATCTGGGCCAGACGGTGCTTGGTTTGACCCTCGGCTGTGCCCGTTGTCACGATCACAAATTCGACCCGATCTCGATTCAGGACTATTACGCGCTTTACGGGATTTTTGACAGCAGTCGATATGCCTTCCCAGGATCTGAGCAAAAGCAGAAGGTGCGGGCCATGGTACCGCTTCTGCCGCCGACCGAGTCGATTCCGCAGTGGCGCGCATACGATGCTCGCGTGGGGGCAATCACTGCCAGTCTTGAGCGACAGAAGCAAGCCGTTCCGTCGGCCATTTTACGATCGCTGAATGATCTGGACGGGGATTTTGAACTGCAGGCGGCGGCAGCGGGGGGAAGTAATGGTGTTCTGGTGCCGCCATGGCTTTACTCGGGAAAAATTGCCGTGACGAATGCGGCCCAAAGCCCATTCAAAAACCTGTTCTCGCGTGGCAGGGTTGGTGCGAGCATCTCGGCCGGAGCCGGTGAGTACAAGATTTCTCAAGCCCTCTATCCGCAGCGAACCAGCCAGAATTGTGATGTACTGCACGTGAACCTGGATTTTCGCATTGCGCTGCCGGACTGGTCGTTTCCTGGGACTCACCGGTTCTGGGTGGGGGCTCACCCCGACGCACCTGCCGCAGAAGTGTTGATCTCTTCAGAATCGATCATGCTGCGACAAGGGAACGAGTATGAAGTCATTGCCCGTTTAGTCCCCGCCGAATCCGGAGCAGCGCCCTCCAGTCGGTGGTACAACCTGCAACTGACGCTGGATCTGCGAAGTGGTACGGTGTCGGGTGCCGTGGGCTATCCCGGAGCGGTAACGGAGTTTACTGGAAAGCGTTTGTCGCCTGCGGCCGAGGGAGTGATTAACTTCGTCCAGTTCGATACGAACGGCAATTCTGGCTCAGTCATTCCGATGATCGAATTCGACAATCTGGGGGTGCAGGAATCGCCGATTGCTCCTGTTTCCACTGAGATCCCTTCCAGTGCTGATCAGAAAGAGGGCGTTGATCCGGTCGCCCTCGCGAAAGAGCTGGAGACCCTGACGGGGTTCGACGGCGATTTTGAGCTTCAGACCTCGGAGGCACCTCCGGCAACGCCGTGGGGACCGGGGCCCAACAGCGTTGTCGTACTCAAGAAAGAGAGTCAAAGCCCGTTTCTCAATTCGTATCAGCCAGGGGAATTGGGCATTCATCTGCCCAACCGGGCGGAATACGACGGGTTTGGGCGATCGCTGACTCAGGTGAAGACCAGCGCTGATGGAAAGCTATACGCCAGCTTTGATTTTCGATGTGCCAGCGCTGAAAGAGGGGGCGACGGTTCCTGGAGATACTATCTGGGACATGGGCCCGGAAATTCTGCTGCAATCGAACTATTCTTCAATGGGCGCGAGTTCTTCCGGCGAAGTGCGGACGCGCGCGAGGCTGTCTGTTCGCTCGTCGTTGGTGAGTGGTACCAGGTTCAACTGACGCTGGATGTCAACAACCGAAGTTTCGAGGGACAACTGTTGTCGCGGCGGCAATCCGTCCCGTTCAACGGGCAGTTCGCCAGTGGCTGGGATGGCACGATCGACTACACGTTTATCGACAGCTACGGCCACTTGGGAGGTGTCCGGCCGGCTCTGGATGCGGACAACTTTGTGCTGTCAGATATGCCGCTCTCCTCGCTGGATGTTTCCTCGTCCATCCCACAAAGTGACTCGAAGGAAGCTCGCCGTTCTCGGCTGAAGGAGATACGTCAACAACTTGCGGCAACGCAGGCGGATGCCGAGATTTCCCGGCAGGAGCTGAACCGCTTACTGGCCGAGGGGCCCTGCGCGATGACCTATGGAATGGCTGAAGGGACACCGCACAATGTGCGGATTCAATTACGGGGTGAACCTGATCAACCCGGGGCAGAGGTTCCGCGTGGCTTTCTGAAAGTCCTCGGTGGCGAATCTCTGCCGCCGGGAACAAGTGGAAGCGGACGGTGGGAACTGGCCCAGTGGCTGACTCGCCCGGACAATCCATTGACCGCGCGGGTGATGGTGAACCGGATCTGGCAGTACCATTTCGGCCGGGGGCTGGTGAAGACCCCGAACGATTTCGGTCTCAGGGGCATGCGTCCCACGCATCCGGAGCTGCTGGACTACCTCGCTACTCAATTTGTGCGCGAGGGATGGTCGATCAAACGGATGCACAAGCACATTCTGCTGAGCGCGACTTATCAACAGTCCACAATCCCCGAGCCTGTTCCTGCCACAGCCACGGCTCCGGCTGATACACGTGATCTGTACGTCTCATTCAGTCGGCGGCGGTTGAGTGCTGAAGAGATTCGCGATGCCATCCTGTTCGTCAGCGGTGAACTGGATCCCGCTCCTGCACAGGGACATCCGTTTCCTGCGCCGATCAACTGGGGCTACTCGCAGCACGGTCCGTTCAGCGCGGTCTATGAACACAATAAGCGAAGTATCTACCTCATGACGCAGCGTTTGAAGCGTCATCCATTCCTGGCGTTGTTCGATGGTGCCGATCCCAACGCGTCGACGGCCGAACGACTGGGGACCACCGTCCCGACTCAGGCGCTCTTCTTTCTGAATGACCCGTTCCTGCATACAAAATCAGAAAAACTGGCGTCGCGGCTGTTAAGCCGTTCATCCCAGATCGAAGAGCAAATCAATCTGGCCAGTCAACTGACGGTTGGTCGAAGTCCCACAGCAACCGAACGGGCAGAAGCGATTCAGTTCGTCCAGGAGTATGGGGCCGAACTGGCCAGTTTGGGCCAACAGGAAAATGCAGAACTGAAGAGGCTGGCGGCTTATCTCCGCACACTCTTCGGATCGAACGAATTTCTCCATTTAGACTGATCACTCGAGAGATTGAAGAACCGATGAAACATCAGAATCACTTCGACCCATCTCGACGCGGCGTCCTCCGATCGATGATCGGGAGTTCCATGCTGCTACCCGGGATCGTTTCTGAATTGCTCGCCGAAGAGACGGGCCGGTCGGCATCCGTTGATCCGCTGGCACCGAAGTCGACGCACTTTCCCGCCAAAGCAAAACGAGTCATCTTCCTGTATATGAGCGGTGGAGTCTCGCATGTCGATTCCTGGGATCCGAAGCCCAAGCTGTTCGAAGATGCGGGGAAGACGGTGTCGGTAAATGAATTTCAGGGGCGGAAGGGGGACTTCAGCATGTTCCTCAAGCGTCCCCAGTGGGAATTCGTACCGCACGGCCAGTCGGGCATTCAGGTCAGTTCACTGTTTCCTCATATGGCCGAATGCGTCGACGATCTGTGCGTGATCCGTTCGATGAAATCGGATCACACAAATCACTATGAAGCGACACTGGGGATCCACACAGGATCCTTCACATTCGCGAGACCCAGTATCGGAGCGTGGTTGAGCTACGGTCTGGGGACGGACAATCGCAATCTTCCCTCGTTCGTCGTCATCGCACCACACTCACCCTACGCCGGGGGGCAGGTCTGGGGAAGCGACTTCCTGCCGGGTTCCCATCAGGGGACTCTGGTTGTCCCCGGGCCTGAGCCGGTCGCGAACATTCATCGGCGGTCCCCCAGCAGTCGATTGCAGGAATTAGAACTGGCCGCGCTGGCGCGACGGAACCAGCGGCACCTGCAATCCAGCGACCAGGATCCTCTGCTGGCAGCACGAATCAAGTCCTTTGAGACCGCCTTCGGTATGCAGGCAGAGATGCCGGAAGTGTTTGATCTGTCGAAGGAAAGCGACGCAACTCTCAAGCTGTATGGCCTCGAACGGGGCAGCACGAAGGGGTTTGCCTGGCAGTGTCTGGTCGCACGTCGACTGGCGGAACGGGGAGTCCGTTTTGTGGAGTTAATCGACGTGGGATCGTCATCCAACTGGGACGCACATGGGGATATGCTGACCCATGCACCGCTTGCTGCCAATGTTGATCAGCCAATCGCTGGTCTGCTGAAAGACCTGAAACAGCGGGGGATGCTGGAGGATACCCTGGTTGTCTGGACAACCGAATTCGGCAGAACACCGTTTAATTCGGCTGCGGGAGCGGCAGGCCGCGAACATCACCACTGGGTCTTCTCATCGTGGCTGGCGGGAGCAGGGGTTCGAGCGGGAACAACCTACGGTGAATCAGACGAATTCGGAATCAACGTCGCCAGCGATCCCGTTCACATCCATGATTTTCACGCCACGATCCTGCACCTCATGGGCCTCGATCACGAGAAGTTGACGTACCGGCACACGGGACGTGACTACCGGCTGACCGATGTCCACGGAAACGTGATCCAGGGTCTGCTTGCCTGAGGTCACGTGACGTCGATCTCCGGGCATGGGATGCGGAGATCGAATCGAAGTGCTGCAGCAATGCCTCTCACCCCTCCGGTACAGAGGGGTGACCATACCGGCGAGGGGGCAGAGACAATTTCCGCGACAGGTGTCAGGAAACGCCGGCGAGTTCGGTCGCGTGAGCAACGCGGCCGATCCCCAGAATGTAGGCAGCCGTTCGGAGTGGAACTTTTCGCTCTTCCGCGATTTTCCAGACGGCGTCAAAGGCCGAGTTCATCCGCTGTTCCAGGCGGTTCCGAATCTCATCAAGCGGCCAGCGGACGACGGAACGGTTTTGGACCCACTCAAGGTAGCTGACGGTCACCCCACCCGCGTTGGCGAGAATGTCCGGGACGACGACAATTCCCTTCTCATGGAAGACCTGGTCACCTTCGGGAGTCGTCGGATCGTTCGCTGCTTCCACAACATATTTGGCTTGTACGAGCGAAGCCGTTTCGCCCGTTAACTGCCCTCCCAGAGCCGCCGGAATCAGCAGATCGCACTTTGTTGCAAACAGTTGTTCGTTCGTGATCGGCTCGGTCTCCGGGAAACCCTGAACGCCGTTGTGGGCTTTGGCGTAGTCGAACAGGTGGGGGATATCGATCCCTTTCGGATTAGCGCACCCACCGCGCACATCGGTGATGGCGACGACATGAGCACCTCGCTCATGCAGAAAACGTGCGGTGTATGTACCGACGTTACCAAATCCCTGCAGTGCGACTTTCTTGCCTTTTAGCGATTTACCCAAGTGATGCATCAGGCGTTCCGCAACGATGACCACGCCGCGCCCAGTCGCTTCTTCGCGACCTTCAGAGCCGTGCAGCTCCAGCGGCTTACCAGTGACGCAGGCGGGCTGAAAGCCGTGGTATTGCTGATACTGGTTCATGAACCAGGCCATGACCTGCGCGTTCGTCCCCATATCGGGGGCCGGGATATCGGTGTCAGGGCCGACCATATCGTGGATCTTGTCCACGAATTTGCGTGTCAGTCGTTCGAGTTCCCCGGTACTGAGTGTCTTGGGATCAACGGCGACTCCTCCCTTCGCACCCCCGTAAGGAAGGTCGACGACCGCGGTTTTCCAGGTCATCAACTGCGCCAGTGTCAGAACCTCTGCGTCGTCGACTTCGGGATGGTAACGCAGGCCCCCCTTCATTGGTCCTCGCGCACAGTCGTGCTGTACGCGGTAGCCGACGAATGTTTCGATTTCACCACTATCCAGACGGATCGCGAGCTGAACTTTGACATCCCGTTCAGGGATCAGCAGCAAGGTGCGCATCCGATCGTTCAGCTTTAGATAATCAGCGGCGGAATGGAAGTAGATCTCGGCTTTACTCTGTTGGTTCATGTTCTCTTCCAGGGGAAGTGGGACGATGGGGTGAATGCGAGATTGGATGAAAATGAGTTTAGGCTTGCCCGTCGAGTCCGTGAAGCCACAGACCGGACGGGGCCGTCTAGCGAAGTTCTCGTGCCGGGCGGCGCGTCCGCGGTTCAGGAGCGACCTTGATTTCACTGATCCGCTGAATGGGATACTCTTGCGTGAAATCGCGACTGATGGGTTGTTCCTGATCTCTGAGATAAGGTGCGTTCCAGGGGCCGCCAACTTTTTCTACCAGGCAACCCGCAACCAGGTCAGCCATACGTTGATGTCCCATCTGAGACCATCGTGGGGCGAACTGAAGGAAGTTACTTTCGGCGTCGGCCCCGGGGGCCAGGACCATGGAACCGTCTGCGAACGGGATATTCATCCGTTCTGCGAATCTGGCCAGTTGATCAAACGGGGCGTGATTCGAGAAGCAGGCATCCTGCGCGACACCGGCGGCGAGACGAACCCCTTCGCCTCGACTGCATTTGGTTGATACTTGCCAGGGTTTGGGAGAAGTCATGAGGACGAACGGCAGTTGCGAAGTACGGCACAATTGAGCCAGATCAGCGATGGGCCGTGCCGACTGGCGGAAGGCGAGATTGCTTTCGGGATGCTCTTCCCGCAGCCATGCGTAAGGGTTAGTGTCGATATCGCGGCTGACTGCCTTCTGATGGGCAATCTGCTGCTTCCACTCAGCGCAGAAATAGGTCATTCCCCAGTCGAGCAGTCGGAAGTTTTCGCGCCAGGCCTGATGGGGACGAACCTTACGTGCCGGAAGCAGCGACGTATGCGAGCACAACTGCGGGAGACCCTCGGAATCGCAACGGGTGGTCCGTCGGATCTGGCGATCATCGGCGACGTCTGACCAGTCGAAATGCATGATGACCAGATCAGGCTGAAGTCCCATCAGCCGCTGTTTGAAAAACAGAAACTCCGTCAGTGGGCACTGACCGGGGACGCCAGCGTTGACGACCTGAATCCGGGTCCGCGAGTTCTTGGGGAGCTGTTCCTGCAGCATCTCTGTCAGCAACGTACAGAAGTGGTTCTCGTCGGCCGTCTCGGGCGCGTAAATCGTTTCATCGCCTAGAACGATAATTCGATACGTGTTCTGAGGCTTGGGAATCTCGAGTTCCGGTCCGCGCAGTCCGTAGCTGTTGGTCTGAACCTCCACCAGCGAATCGGTATCGCGGCATTCAATTTGGGCGGAAGCCATTGGCTTCAGTTCGTACTGGCAAGACAGCGACGGAATCACAAGACCCGACGTGTCGACACAGTGGCTGGCGATCGAGTCACAGACGCAATTGCCGGTCGAGACCTCGTAAATGCGCACCCCAACCTCGGCCCCACAAACTAATAAGAGAAGTAGTGAAGCTGCTGTGAATACTCTACGGATTAAAATCAGCCCAGCACGGAACATCAGCGTCTCGCGGACAAGTTCGGGGCGTACATCACCAGTCCCTCTTCGCGTCGCATGCGCGATTTAGCCTCCCCACTTCGACGTGCGCGAATGCTAGTCAGATGGGAAAAACCGGACAAGACGGATTTAGCGGCAGATGAATCTCTCAAAACAATCCGCGAGATCCTTCCTTTCGGGTGGAAATTATTGTCAAAGTCACGCTCCGGAAAGTCGTTTGTCGTGATGCAATCGCCCTGATTTCAGGGCGATTTGCAGGCAACTGGTCTACAGGATCCATCTGGCGTCTCGCCCCACAGATGTGCCGGGTGAGCCAGGCCGTTCCATACGGCGACACCTTAGGCCAACATGAATTCCTCACTCAGGTCAACGCTTGCTCCTTATTGCACAGTGTGCTGCATCAGGCCGGCGTGGATCTGATCGCGAAGTCGCAGCGCCTCCGTGTCTCCCTTGTTTTCGCGCAAGGAAGCATGGATCTGCAGATGGGCCTTGACGAGGTTCCCGCTCTGGAACTCCGCACAGGCGCGCTCGTAATGAGCCCTTGCGAGTTGCTGTCGGCTGTGGTGGCTGCGACTATCTCGGAATTCGGCCGCCCGGGATTCTGCAACCTGCTGCAGGTAGGGACCCTCGACTTCGTTTTCGCAGTCGACCAGAATGCGTGGAGTTACCAGCACGATCAACTCGGTTCGCTGCAATCGATCGCGTTTATGACGGAATGGTGCTCCGATGATAGGCAGGGAACCCACTTTGGGGATTCGATGTCCAGTGTCGACGACCTGTTCCGAGATCAGACCACCAATCGCCACGGTTGCTCCGTTACGGATCAGTACTTGTGTTGTCAGTTCGGTGGTGTTCTGTACGGGAGCTTTCAGTTTCTTGTTGACGGTGGCTGAGCTGTATTCAGGGTGGATATCGAGCCGAATCAACCCGTCTGCTGAAACGGACGGCCGCAGGATCAGTCGCGTTCCCGCTTCCATAAACCGGATCTCTCCTCCGGCCTGGGACTGGTACCCGATGCGGTCTCCAATCAGCATTTCAGCTCGATGCTTGTTGGAAACCTGAATCCGCTGTGACGAAATCACGCTCGTGTCGGCCAGTCGTTCCATCGACTTGATGAAGGTCGGCACATTGCAGGAGAGTCGACCTTGTTTGAGTCCTCCTTCGGCGTACATCGTCCCCAGGTCCTGCTGACAGGGAAGCAGCGACAGATCGACGCCGTGTTGCAGGCTCTCGGAGAGTCGCACTCGCAGGATCTTGGCTTCGATCCCCACTTGTAACGGCGGGACATCCACATCCACCAGAACCTGGTCGATCTGTGCGAGCACTTCCGGGTAATCCTGCACAACGACCAGATCATTCTGGCCGCTGGTATCGGCGAGGGGAGAAGTGTTCGTCTCACCCAGTCCCTCGGCAGCGGGTGGTGCAACGGACTGTCGTCCCTCGCTCGACAGTAGCGGGACGATCAGTCGGTTCAGTTCACTGGCGCTGATGTAGTTAGGCTGGTAGATCTTCATCACCACCTTGCGGGTTTCCTGTCGCGCCCGCGCCATTTCATCGGGGGTACGGATGAAATAGATCTGAGCGTCCTGCTCGATGATGTAATGGCGTGATTTGATGATCGCGTTGAGTGCTGTGTGAATTGGGACGTCACGCAGGTGGAGCGTGATCAGTCCCTGTATGTCGGCACTGGGACAGAGACTGATCTGGGCTTCGCCGCTGAGCCTGGCAAAGACCTGACGGATGTCTGCGTTTTCGATGTCAATCGTATAGACGGGGTAGGGACCGGTACTGTCAGTTCGTCGGATGCGGATCGGTCCCTCGTCGACGGGAGGTGAGTTGTCAGCGAACTTTGGTGAGGCCGGGGCAGGTTCCCGGAAAGGCTCATCCGATCCTCGGGTTGGTCTTGATTCCGGGATACTTCGTGAGGGAGCCTTCAGTTCTGGTGTTTTCAGTTCTGGTGTTTTTGGAGTGGATGTTTTCGGCTCGGTCACAGAAGGAGCAGGGGGGGCCGACTCCGTTGTTTCAGGTTCGAACTCTGGCTCATGATCACGTGCCGGTGCAGGTTCAGCGGCAGGTTCGGCAGCGGGCTTTTCCGCAGGTTCGGATGGCGTCTCAAACGGCGGTTCAAACTCGACTTCCGGTTCTTTCGCCGGCTCAACGACCGGTTCGTCATCCATTTCTGCTTCTGGTACGAAGGATGGAGCGGGCTCGGGAGACAAGTCTTCGTCATCCGTCGGTGGTGCAGGCGCGGGAGGACCCGAGAATTCATCCTCGTCTGGCAGTGGAAGCTGCGCGAGCCGTGTTTCCGGCACATCGAAGCGTTTTCGTGTTTGCTTTTGATCGTTGAGCTTTGCCAGGGCATCCAGTAACTGGGTCTCGCGCTGGCGGTCTTCGAGTTGTCGCTCATGCTGCCGACTGGTCAATTGACGGAGCTGCTGCCGGACTTCGGCGAGTTGAATTTCCAGTCGCTGAGTTGCCTCAGCCGTGGGAGTTTCTGGTTTCGGATAGGAATCTTCGTCGAGTGGACGAAATACGATGGGTGGTAACTCTTCAATTTCCGAATTCGAATGTCCCCGCACCGCCTCGGCGACTGCCGGCGGAATGGGGTGGGAGCTGACCGGGGAATCGATTGAGTGACGTCCGGTGACAGAGCCTGTAAAGACCGTCTGCGGAAGTTTCTGAGCCGTTGGCACCGACGAGTGCAGGTCTACGTCGTTGCGGTCCCGAAAGGGGACGGACGCACTGCTGTGGCCGGGACGCTGAGCAACGTGTTGGGATTCTGGTTTGGAAGCAGGTGGAGACTGGACCTCTTCACGCTGCTGCGCCTGGAAATCTCTCGCGAACGTGGCCCAGCGTGGATTGGCAACCGACTGCAACTGCCGCACACGAATCATGCCAAACATGAATGCCACGGCGGGCAGTCCGAGGGCCAGCGCAACGCACCAGAATGCCGTCTGGAAGGGACGGATTGAACCTGACTGACTTGGCATGAAAGATTTCCCCCCGATCGGCCCCGCCATTCGGTTGTTAGCACATCGGAATTCGGGTCGGCATCGATCAGAGGCCGGTAGAAACCGAATACGCGAACCTGAAGGGCTGTATCAGTTGATCGGATGAAGCCGGGCGCGACTTGTGAAAATCTTCGCAGCGGACTGCCGCACCCCGACGCATGACAAGGGGAGGGCGGGGGGAAACCTTGGCATTCACTTGGGAATTCAGAAGTGCGGCACAGTGTGCTCGCAGGCCATCTCGTCCTCTGGAGGCCGCGATCGATCCAGACGCAACCTGATGACAGGATTAGCGTAAGAGAAATTTTCGTGAGAGTACGAACCGTTCAGGCAGAGCGATTGAAAAAGAAAAACGCGGCAAGGTCCCCTCGAAGCTCCCTGCTCCGTCCTTGCCGCGTTAAGAACATTTGACCCCTGGAGAAGTCAAATGTTGTGTTGCATCAGTGTGACGACTGACTCTTTAAACATACTTCAACTTTTTCTGAAGTCAAATGGAAATTCTGCGCAGATTGAAGAAGATGCGGATCATGGGGTGATTTGTGAGCGAAGGCAATTACTGGAGGTCTCACGCGTGGTGAGTCCGTCGGACGGACGACGGGGTATCTTCGCTCCCCGGATCCAAAGCGAGGGAGCTCTGTCTGGTTGGCCGTCCTCGGGCCAAACCGCATGCTCTGGCATCCCTCGTCGTGACTTGAGCTTCCCTTCTTCTGAAGTGCAGGAACTGAACACCTTGAACAAACGAAGTTGCCTTGCCGGTCAAGCCAGTGCAGACAGGATTGACTGGCCGTGTGTGGGGAGGAACAGGTGCGGATCACTGATTCCGTCATGGTCGTCTGAGGCGGTTATTGACAGTTTACGTACGTGGAGGTCATGATGCTCGGCTTCCGCATTCTGCGGTCTACCGAACCCTCCGCTCTCATTCCTGCGTTGGAGAATACGTCGTGCCCGAAGCAACCGGCTCTTCAAATATCCCTGAAAACGAGCGTTCGATGGCGAACCTGCAAATGCAGCAGGTGATTGAGTCAGAGGGGTTGGAACCGCTGTACGCCAATTTTGCTCGCGTTTCGGGGCTGCCAGAAGAACTGGTCCTGGATTTCGGATTAAACTCCCAGGCTCCTGGAGCCCAGAACCAACCTGTTAAGGTGACACAGCGTCTGGTGGTTAACTATTTCACCGCGAAGCGACTCTGGATGGCCTTGGGCGCATCGCTGCAGCGGCACGAGCAGGCCTTTGGAGAAGTGCAGATTGACGTCAACAAGCGGCTGATTCCACAGCGGAACGTCAAATCCTGACGTGGCAACACAGGATCGTGAGGAACGATGAACAAGCACGACTCCCATTGAAAAGAGTCCCTGCCGTCATTGTAACACCGAGAGTCGTTGAAAGGTTGTGCCAGAGCCATTCTCGGGAGGTGACTTTTCCGAAATGGTTGGCCGGTCTGTCGCTGCTCTGGAATGACCACTCAGGTGACGGGCCGACCGATGGATGATCCTTTTTTACCCTGGTGGTTAGTGCTGCTGCTCGGGATGTGGGCGGTGGCGCTGACGCTGTGGCACAGCCCCCAGGTTCATCGCGAAATTCGCCTGTGGGCGGGGCTTGCCACGCTCGTTTACTGCGTCATGATTTTTCTGGCGCTGGGGGGTGGCCAAGCAGGTGCGGTGTCTCCCCTCAAAGCGGGCGATCTGATTCCCTTCAGCCTGATGGCGATCGGTATCACGGCGGCGGTGGCGGTCATGAGTCGATTGCTGTTCGAAGGTCGGCAGCTTGCCTATGTGCTGCTGGCGGTGGCCAATGCGCTGCTCTGCTTCTACTGGAAACAGTTCGAAGCTGGGTTGGGGCTGCTGGCGATTGGCACCATCCGGTCTGTTTCGCTCGTCCAAATCTTTGCGCGACAGGAACGTCAGTCCGTCCGGGAACATCTGGTTCAACTGACGACCATCCAGCCCGGATCTTCCAGCGATGACAACCGGGGCGATTACCTGCTGATCGGTAGCCTGACGGTAGTCGTCGCGCTGCTGCTGATCGGGACGCTGGCGTATGCCGTACGGACAGAGACCGCCCGTGCGATCTCCAGCCCGCGACATGCGATTCTTCCTCCTGCGGAACTACTGTCGGAGGTGTTTGCTCCGCAGCCGCCCACGCAGGATCGACCCCGATTAAGTGAACTGCTTGTCGGGGCACGCGCGGACATCATTGTCCTGCTTACCGTCGTCGTGTTTCTGCACCTGGCGATGACGAGGATGGCTGATCGGCCGGGGCAGAATCCATCGCCTGATCTGTCCGACGACGATTCGCCCGCGGAGATCCCGGGAGACATTGATGAATCCTGAACACCGCCTCTGGGTCGTCCGACTGCTTTACGTGCTGTTACTTCTGGTGATCGGAATCCCGGGAGTCGTCTCGGCGCGGGGAACTCGTGAGCGCAGTCTCTTGCGGGGACTGCTGGGGCAGGGGATCCTGATGACGATCGTCGTCAGTGCTGTCAGCTTCCCGGAACGGACAGAATTAAAACTGGCAGGAATGGTCGCCGTGACATTGCTCATCATTCAGGAGTGCGGGGCAGTGGCGCGGTGTGACGAGGACACGACTCACGAGCAGGAGCATCAACCATCCTGACCTCTGTTCAATTCCTTCTGATTGCTACGGTGGCATTCGCAGTGATGGGAGCAATCGCATCACTGACCTGCTTTATGCTGGGGCGGAACGCATGGAGCCTCGTAGCCACCCATCTGGGGGTGCTGGGTGGGACTCTTTGTGCTGCGATCCTGGCCGTGCTGCTGACGGGTGGGAACAGTTCCGAACCCGCGCTGGTGACGTTACCGAAATTCACCTGGCTGACGGTTCCCAATCCCCGTCAATTCTCGCTGGAATTCGGGGCTGAGGCGACGCTGATCAAGGCACTCCTGGTCACTCTGATCGGTGGTGGAATCCTGCTGACCGCCTGGTCTATCTCGTTGCGAAAATGTCCCCCCTTGCCAGAGAACGTGCAGGTGACCTGCTCGCTGCTTTTTGCCTCTACCATGGGCTTTCTGTTCTCACCGAATCTGCCCCAATCGCTCTTGTCTTGGGGAGTTGTCAGCCTGCTGCTCAGTGTCCTGATCCGAATCCTCAGTGGCCCGGCCGTTTCCTCCTCGCCCGGCAAAACGACAGCCCGTTTGCGGGGGCTGACCCACGGGCTGCAGTGGATCGGGGAAAAACTCTGTAAGCCCGTTGGACGAGGAGCGATGATCTCTCTTCCGAACTGGATCAGCGAGCAATTCGAAGTGATCGAAGCGAGTCCCATTTCTGTGCAGCTACTCGCGGTCGTTCTAGGCGCCGCGGCGGTGCTGCTCACCTGGCTGATTGTCATCTGACGTCGTGCCGCACGAGACCCTCAGACGAAGGATCTCGTGCAGTCGTTCCGCGAGAATCTTCCTGCGCCGTTATCAGGGACTGCGCAGGTGATTGCTGAGTTTATGGGGCGACACACGGGGCAGCGTGATCAAGGCGTGGGAATCGGTTCGGTGGAGACTCCTTCGACCGCTTTCTGGATTTCGCCTTTGGATGCGAAGTAATAGACGATTCCGACGGCACCCCAGACCATCATCGTCAGTCGATATCCCAATGCGGTGAGGACTCCATTCGAGAAGGCCAGTGAAAGCTGCTGGGGCGTACTCTGCGGATCCACCGCGAGCTGGTGCTGCTGATAGAACCAGGCTACCGCTCCTTCGAGGGCTCCAACTCCTCCGGGCGAGGGAATCGCGGCACTGAGGGCTTCTGGAAGGGGCAATCCCACCACATGGTCGATATAGCCGGGATAAGTCTGGCCACTATGAATCGCCTGGGCACAGAAAAAGAACGATGTCAGAAATCCAAAATGGCCCAGCAGGCCTAGCAGGGCGGCTCCGATGACGATCTGGGGTTTTCCCTGGTAGAGCGCGATTGAGTCCATCAGTTCCTTTACAATCCGACCGACGAATTTCCAGGTGGTCAGCCAGTGCATCAGCCGTGAGTGGGTGAATGCGGGAACAAACATCAGGCCGATGCCGATCAGTCCGGCGATCGATCCACCCCACAGCACCCAGACCGCCCACTGCAATTCAGGGCCCGGTTTCGTTCCCGCAGGACTCAGCGAGGCGACCGCCCCCAGGACGAATAACGCCCACATCCCCAGAACTCGATCCAGAAAGACGGTAGCCATGACAGATGCAATCCTGCGGGGATGGTCTTTGGCGAGCAGTGCGGCTTTCACGAGGTCTCCCCCCACGGCCCCGGGGCCCATCAGGTTGCACGCTTCGCCCAGCATTCCCAGGCGAAAGGTCTCGCGGAGTGAGAGCGGAAGGTCGATCCCGCGGACCAGCAATCGCCACCGGCTGAATGTCGCCATCAGCGAGGCGAACCGAATGGCTAGTGCCATGAGGAAAACTCCCCAGAGGATCCGGCGACTTCTGAGCTGAGCCAGGTTGTCACGGGAAAACCAGAGCAGAGCCGAGAGCAGTCCAATGGCGAGCAGCCACTTGAGCGCAACGATCAGAATTGCGCGGTTCGGGTTGGGTGTGGCGGTCGTCACGGGGCAGACTCACTCTGTTGGGTTTCAAATAATCGGACAATCTGAGGAATTAGACGTTCAAAGGCTTTCGCGCGATGGCTGATATGACGCTTCACGACGGGCGACAACTGACCGAAGGTCTGATGAAATTCCTGGACGAGAAACAGCGGGTCATAACCGAAGCCGTGGCTACCCTGAAATTCTCTCAGGATTCGCCCGCCGCAGCGTCCTTCCGCTGACAGTCTGATCTGACCCTGAGGGTCAGACAGCACGGCGTAACAAACGTAGTAAGCGGTCCGTTTTTCGGTAGGGACACTCGCCAGCTCGTTCAGGAGCTTTTCGTTATTCCTGTCATCGGCTCCCTGTTCGCCGGCATAGCGGGCCGAATGGATACCGGGGGCTCCGCCCAGTGCATCGACGCACAGTCCGCTATCTTCCGCGATGACCCAACGATTGAGCAGTCGCGCGACTTCAGTCGCTTTTTTCGCTGCGTTGGCCGCGAAGCTGTCGCCGTCCTCGAGGACGTCCGGGACGTTTTCAAAGTCGGTGACCCCGATCAGGCCGATTCCGTGGGGGGCAAACAGCTCTTCGATCTCGCCGATTTTCTTTCGATTACGGCTGCTGAGCACAATTTCAGGGAAGGTTGTCATGATCTTCGGGCCGTTCAGATGAATTGAGGTGAGGAGGGATTTTGACGGAAAGCACGATTTTGGGAAGCCGACTTTCTCCGCAGGTCGCTTGAACGCCGAACGTCTTGGCGAAACAATCGTGTCCGGACGCATGAGTGTATCTTGTTGTGCCTGGAAGGATTGCCTCGGCCAGAGGCTTTTCGGTGGCATTTCTCTTAAGTAGTGGATTCGATATGAATTGGTTGCGGTGGTCCTGTCGCGGGTGGATATTCGCACTATCGGTATCGTGTTGTTCGACGGGATTTGCCCAGCGGGAACTGACCGATATTCCCATTCCCGACGCGGAAGAAGAACGCAAGACGTTCGTCCTGCCCGAGGGATTCGAAGTCAACCTCTTCGCCGCAGATCCCGCGATTCATAAACCGATCCAGATGAATTTTGATCCGCAGGGACGATTGTGGATTGCTGCATCTGAGGTCTATCCCCAGATTGCCCCAGGTCAGCCCGCGACCGACAAGATTCTGGTCCTGGAAGACACGGATGGTGACGGTGTCTCGGACAAGACGACCGTCTTCGCCGACGGCTTGCTGATTCCCACCGGTGTCGAACCGGGGGATGGAGGAGCCTACGTTGCCAACAGCACCGAACTGCTTCACCTGACGGACACCGACGGTGACGGTAAGGCAGATCAGTCCCGAATCGTGCTGAGCGGATTCGGTACCGAAGATACGCATCACATCCTGCACACGTTCCGGTGGGGGATGGATGGTCAGCTCTACATGAATCAGTCCATCTACATTCACAGCCACGTCGAAACCCCGTTCGGTGTCCGGCGTTTGAACGCGGGGGGAATCTGGCGTTTCCGACCGGAAACCATGCGGCTGGACGTCTTCGCTCGGGGCTGGGTGAATACCTGGGGGCACGCCTTCGATCGATGGGGACAATCCTTCGTCACGGACGGAGCAGGGGGGGAAGGAATCAACTATGCCGTCCCCGGTGCTGCTTATCCCACGGTCTACGGCGTAAACCGGATTCTCCATGGTTTGAATCCCGGCAGTCCCAAGTACTGCGGCCTCGAAATGGTTGATGGACGTCACCTTCCTGATGATTGGCAGGGAAACCTGATTACCCATGACTTCCGTGGCCATCGTGTCTGTCGATTTGTGCTGAGCGAAGACGGGGCAGGATTTGCCGCACGTCAGCAGCCCGATCTGATCAGTTCTGAGCACGTTGCGTTTCGACCGATTGACGTCAAGCAGGGCCCGGACGGCGCGATTTACATTGCCGACTGGTACAACCCGATCATTCAGCATGGTGAAGTCGACTTCCGTGATCCTCGCCGCGATCACACCCATGGCCGTATCTGGCGAGTCACTGCGAAAGGACGCAACCTGGTTGATCGTCCGCAGTTCGCCGGAAAGTCGGCTGCGACCCTGCTGGACTCTCTCAAGTCTCCCGAAAGTTATGAGCGTCACCACGCCAAACGCGTGCTGAAAGAACAGGGGGCGGAAAAGGTGGTTCCGGCGCTGGCGGCGTGGGTGAAAAAGCTGGATTCCAAAGATCCCAACTTCGAACATCATCGGCTGGAAGCCTTGTGGATGTATCAGAGTCTCGACGTGCCCGAGCCAGCACTGCTGAAGGCCGTGCTGGATTCGAAGACACCTCAGGCGCGCGCGGCTGCGGTTCGCGTGGTCCCACAGTGGAAAGAACATCTTCCGGCCGCACTGGATTGGCTGGAAGTGGCCATTCAGGACGAACATCCCCGCGTCCAGATGGAAACCGTCCGGGCCTTGTCGGAATTTCCCGAGCTGCGAGCAGCGGCGATTGCGCTACGGGCTGCAGACCGCTTCCAGGACCAGTTCGGCGACTATGCGCTATGGCAGACCAGTCGGGAACTGGCTCCTGTCTGGCTTCCCGAAGTTGTTTCCGGCAAGTTCGACTTTGAAGGAAACGTTGCACGGCTGCTGTTCGCGATTCGCTCTGCCGAAGCGGGTTCGGCAATTCCTGTACTTGTCCAAAAGCTGCGAGAAGGCAAAGTCCCTGCTGACCTGACGAACTCGCTCATGGAAACACTCGGCCAATTGGGCGGGGCAGAAGACCTGCGACTGGTTTTTGATCTGGCTCTGACCAAATCGACGCCGGCTGCACAATCCGCAACGATGCTGACGACACTGGCCGAGGCCAAGCGGAAGCGGGACATTCAACCTGCAGGTGATTTGGCTCCTGTCATCGAAGCATTGAAGTCGAAAGACGGGACGCTGCAGACTGCTGCGGTGGATTGTATCGGCGCCTGGCGGCTGGAATCCCTGCGAGCACCCGTCACGGCAATCGTGACCGATTCCCAGTCGGAAACGGGCGTACGACTGGCAGCGATTCGCGGGGTCTCACAACTGGGGGGCGACGCGAGCAAACAACTTCTCGGAAAACTGGCGTCGACGGACAAGTCCGAGACGATTCGGGCAGCGGCCATCACCTCTCTGATCCAGATTGATACCCCCGCGGCCGCGGCGCTTGCCGTCAAACTGCTGGAACAGTCTGAAGATGTTTCAGCACAGTCCGCCATCATCAATGCCTTTCTACAGCATAAAGGAGGCCCGGACGTCCTTGCTGCGGCGTTTGCGGATCAGAAGCTGTCTGAGGACGTTGCCAAGATTGCCTTGAGAATCATCACCGGATCGGGCCGTCAGGAACCGAAGTTGACCGAAGCGATCAGCAAGGCGGGAAATATCGTGAATGCCGCAAAGGTACTCTCGAAAGAAGAGATGGCGGCTCTGGTCGGGACCATCAGGGAAAGCGGCAATGCTGCACGCGGTGAACAGATCTTCCGACGGGCGGAACTGAATTGCCTCAAATGTCACGCCGTTGGCGGGGCGGGTGGGAAAGTCGGGCCTGACCTGGTCAGCGTCGGTTCCAGTGCCCAGATTGATTACCTTGTGGATTCGATTCTGGACCCCAACAAGAACGTGAAAGAAGGCTATCAGTCGCTGGTTGTTGCGACAGATGAAGGGAAAGTCTTCACAGGTATCAAGGTGCGTGAGACCGATACGGACTTGCTCCTGCGGGATGTGGAGGATCGTGAGTTCGCTGTTCCGCTGAAGTCGATCGATGATCAGCAATCCGGTTCGTCACTGATGCCCGTCGGTCTGGTTGACAAGCTGACCCGGGCCGAACTGATCGATCTCGTGCGCTTCATGTCAGAACTCGGTAAGCCAGGTCCCTACGCCGCAGTCACTGCTCGCGTTGTCCGTCGCTGGGAAACGCTGCAGCCGACGAAGGAAAGTTATACGCGGTTGTCCCGCACCAGTGATGCACAAGTTGTCGCTGACGATACCGGACTGAACTGGGTTCCCGTCTACAGCACTGTCTCTGGAGCGCTCCCGCTGAGTGACGTCATGGACTTTACCATGCGTGGGCTGGGGGATCGGAAATTCGGATTCGCCCGGTGTACTGTGAACGTGACCACGGCAGGAGTCGTCGGGTTCCTCGTGAATGATACGACAGGATTAGAAGTCTGGGTCGACGGCAAGCCGGTTGATCCGGCAATGCAGTTGTCGGTTCCGCTGGATGTTGGGACCCACCAGGTGACATTTGGCGTGAACCTGCTGACCCGTACCAAGCCACTGCGAGTTGAGTTGAACGATGTCAAAGACTCAAAGGCGCAGGCCCAGTTCGTCGGTGGCAAGTAACTGACACTGATAGAACCATCGCGCCCAGCAGAGTCAGTCAGATCCGTGGCTGACTCTGCTGGGCGATTTTTTTGGTCCATCCGGTTTTCGTGTGGGTTTTGGTAAGATTTGTCAATTTCCGAGCAGGTGAGACGATGCAGGATCGGGAATTGTATCAGCAGATCTTGGGGTTGAAGAGTCCCTGGACGGTGTCTGGCGTCGCCTTGAATATCGAGCAGTTGCGGGTCGAGGTTCGTGTCGAGCATCCATCGGGGACTCGGTTTTGCTGTCCGGACTGTCAGCAAGAACTGAGCTGCTATGACCATACCGAAGAGCGTCAGTGGCGACACCTGGATAGTTGTCAGTTCAAGACGATTCTGTTCGCCCGGATTCCTCGTGTTGAATGTCCCGTTCACGGCGTCAAACAGGTCCGCGTCCCGTGGGCTGAGAAGGGAAGCCGTTTCACTCTGATGTTTGAGCGGTTCGCCATTCAGGTGCTTTTGGCCACGCAGAATGTGAAAGGAGCCATGAGCATTCTGCGAACGAAATGGGATCAGACCTGGTCCATCCTGGAAAGGGCTGTTGCACGAGGTCGTGCGCGCAAACAAGACGTGGCCATTCCTCGCGTGGGAATTGACGAGAAGGCCTTCCTCAAAGGCCAGAATTACATCACGCTGGTCTATGATCTGGATCGCAGCACTGTCGAGGCCATCAGTGATGGAAATGACGCCGACGCAGGATTTGCAGCACTTTCTGCCCTTTCACAGACCCAGCTGCAATCAATCGAAGCGATCGCCATGGACATGAGCGCCGCCTATGTCAAAGCGGCGAAACAAGCCATTCCCCTGGCAGAAACGAAGATCGTTCACGACCGATTCCACATCATGCAGATGGCCACGAAGGGGGTCGACAAAGTCCGACGCGCTGAGCATCGAAATCTTCTCAAGGAAGGTGATGATCGCCTCAGTCACACGAAGTACGTCTGGCTCACCAGTCAGGAGAATCTCAGTGAAAAACAGCGATCCCGATTCGACGAAGCCTTCACCTTACAGCTCAAAACGGGGAAAGCCTGGGCCTTCAAAGAAATGTTGCGGGATCTTTGGACGCAAGACTCTGCCGCCAGTGCCACAACCTTTTTCAACGCCTGGTATCAGCGGGTGATTCGCACGCGACTGGAGCCGATGAAAACCGTTGCCCGCGCGATTAAGGAGCGTTTGGCCAACGTCGTAAGTTACTGTACGCACTGCGTTACCAATGGAGTCGCCGAAGGTATGAACAGCAAAATCATGTCCATCAAGCGACGCGTCGGTGGCTTCCGTAACAGACAAAACTTCAAAACCGCAATCTTCTTCTACTGCGGAGGACTCAAGCTCGACCCACAATAATCCCGGATGGACCATTTTTTTCCCCACCTCGCCGCCTCTCCTTTCCGCTCTCTACGGGTCACTTCAGTCCCTCTCGGCCCTTCGTCTGGCGGTCTTGACCCAAAATCAAGATTCTCTTAAAAACCCGCCCGCTTCGCAGGGGTAACCGTTCAAGACGAGCGATTGCTGCCGAAGCCCCATCTTTTCACTTCCCTAGATTCACATCATCGCTTTCAGACCTCGTCTTTCAGGTAGGAAGGTTTTCATGCCCCGATCATCGTTCGGACTGGCCTCGCTGTCGGCTAGCCTCACCGTGCTGAGTTTTTGTGGAACGGCGTCCGCGCAATGGTTCTCAGGATCGGGGGCGGGCTGTGGCTGCTCGGCTCCGTCGTACCTGGGAGCTCCTCCCATTATGCAACAATCGGCCGTATATAGTGCGGCCTCCATGTCGACTGCGTCCTACGCCTATGGCGACGGTATTCAGTCGGGACCGGCGATCTGCCATATCGAGCAGCCCGTCGCTGTGATGCAGGTCCAGGTCGCACAGCCTGTTGTGCAGACGGTGTCCGTTCAGCAACTGCAGCCGGTCGTTCATCCTGTAATTCAGAATGTGCAGGTGACGGAGTATCAACCCGAAAAGCAGACCATTTCAAAGCCGGTCGTGCGCACCGAGTGGGTTGATCAGGTTGTCACCGAAATGCGTCCTGTGACCGAACAGAAAACCGTGAATGTATCGACCGTCGATTATCAGAATGTGACGGAATACAAGACCGAGCGTAAGCAGGTCGGTTACTGGGTCACTAAGAACACTCCCACGGGTAAAGTTCCGTCATGGCAGTATGATAATCGTCCTAACATTGCCGGGTTTATTAATCGGACCGGGTACGATATGCGGAACGCATTCACACCGCAGTACCGCCAGGAACGTCAGTTCGTACCTCAGACCATGACCTGTACGGTTCCTTACACCAAGAAGGTTGCTGTTCCAGGGATGAAGCAGGTCACCTATAACGTGACACGCATGGAACCGACCCAGACCACCCGCAAGGTGGCGGTAAACAAGGTCGACTATGTTCCTACGGAAATCACCGTGATGAAGCCCGTTCAGGTGGTTCGTCAGATGCAGACCGGAACCCGTATCTCGTACGCACCGATCGGGTCGCCCGCACTCGGCGCTGCACCAGGGGCGAACGGAGCACCTGCGACCTCCCTCAAGCCAACTCCCGATGCAAACTCGTCTCAGCAGCGAGCACCTCGCTCTGCCGACAAGAGTGGGGATAACAATCCCTACGATAAGAATGATACCAGCATGCGTGACGAAGACTCATCCGCAGTCCGCATGACGGAATCTGTTGTTCCCGCCAAGAAGTTTACTGCTCCCTCCGTTGTTCGTGTTAATCAGTGGGTCGCTCGGACCCCATCCAAGTCTGCTCCGCAACCGGGCGGTAAGTCCGCGGCGATCTCCATCGCCGACTCTTCCCGGTAAAACACTGCTTTCTTTCACATCTCACGTCGACTGTTTTTCCCCACGCGGTGCCGGTTTCCTGCCGGCACCCTTTTTCTTTCTTTGGATGCTCTACTCCAGGGCAATGGCTGGCAATCAGAAAAGATTAAGTTAGCATGAAATCGCCGGGTCCCCGATTCTGCTGACCTGGAGCCGCCGCACTTCAACGACGGATCGGTGCCAGATGTCATGACGGGAGTGATCTCATGTTTCGCCGGATTGATTTGGGTGTCTGGGTACGTCTGCTCTTCGTCACCACTCTGCTAGCCGTGAACGCGTTACCGCGGGAACTCTGCTCTGCTGCGGAGAAAGTCGATTCCGAGACGGATTTTCCCTTGATGGTATTTAATGTCGCCAGTTTGCAGCGACTGCGTGATCATGCGGATCTGATGTTTGAATCGGCCGAGCGAGCGGATCTGACCGAACGTGTCGATCAATGGACGGTTGAGACATTGAAAGAGACCAAGGGGATTGATCGACGTCGTCCCTTCGGCATGATGACGTACCTCAATACCGACGAATTCATCCGGCCCATGGGCATTTCCTACATTCCGATCGAGAACCTGGACGAGGCGCTCCAGACTCTGGCCTATGATTCCGGGACGATTTCTCCGGTTGAGGGAGAGCCTGACCGCTTTGATATCCGCTACGGCGAGTCGTTTACACTGCGGACTCGCTACCTCAATCAATATCTCTTTATGGTCGGCCCGGACGGAAGCAAGTCTGCTCTGGATCTTAGATTTCCTGACCCCGCTAAGTTAACTGCCAAGCTGTCGGATCGTTATGACATCGCTGCGTCTGTCCTGATTAAGACCATTCCCCCCGGGATGAAATTGCTGGGGCTCGAAGCGGTCAAAAATCAGGCCATGGCGAATCTGCAGCAGCGGGATGACGAACCCGAGTCCGTGTATCGGCTTCGTCGCGCAAATGGGGAAGCCTGGGTCGATATCCTGGACAAAGTTGTCAATTACGGTGAAGAGTTCACGATCGGGGGCCAGATTGATCCTGCAACAAAGCACTCTGTCATTGAGCTGGATATTTCGGGGACCAGTGACAGTAAGCTTGCCAAGCTGTTTCAGAACATGACGGGAAAGCGGACCTACTTCGGAAATCTGGTCGCAAATCCATCGACGTTCACGATGTCTGTCTCATGGCAGATGGAAGAAAAGCAACGAAAACAGTTTGTCACTTATTTTGAAGCGGCGCAGCGAGATCTGGTGAAGAATGCCAGCTCTGATCAGGCAGATGAATTAGCGAAACTCCTCGACCCGATCTTTCAAACATTGGTGGCATCAGCCGAAACGGGCCATATCGATGCTTTCGCGCAGCTGACAGGGATGGAGCAGGAAAACTTTGTTCTGATGGCCGGGATCAAGGTTTCCACGTCCCGCAATTTGCCCTCCCAGATTACCCAATTGCTTGAGTTTCTGCAGGAAAACTCCAACGGAAACGAGATCCTCCTGAAACTTGACCCGGATGCAGAGCGGATCGAGACACTTCCCGTCCATCGTCTCCCCGTCGATTCCCCGAATGAGGAGAGCCAGCGACTGTTCGGTGAATCGCCACAGCTTTACATCTACACGACACCCCAGGCCTTGTGGCTCTCGTTTGGTGGTGAACTGGCTCTGGATGCTTTGAAAGAGGCTGTGGCTCAAGTGGCGTTGCCGCAAACCTCTCAGAAGGGGCGAAATCGAATCCCCTTTCAGTTCGTGACCCACGCAAATAACTGGCTGACGGCGGCCGACACCGAAAACCCCTCCGGATTTACCGAGCGGGCCGAGGCATCATTCGATTCCGACAACGACGCCATGACGCTGGAATTCCGCCCGACTGATCGGGGAGTTAAGCTCAGGCTAGAATTGGAAAGCGGATTTCTCGGCCTGATGGGGCGAGGGATCTCAAACGGAATGGAAAATGGCTTCTTTCGCCCGCCGCGTCGTGGGAATCAGGAGCAGCTTCCCGTAGAGACCGCGCCCGAACCGCCCGCTGTAACCAAGTGACTCGTTCGGCAATTTCTGCCGGGTTGAGAAATTTAACCGTTTTGTCAGTAAAGACGTTTTCTCTATGACGACAAGTGAAGTGACGGCGAGCGAGATTTACCTGATTCGTTATGGCGTCGTCTCGGAAGTCGCCCGGTTCGTCAATGAAGGTCCCGAAATTCTTGCTCGGGGGACCCCTGTCGTGGTCGAAACCGACCGGGGGCTTCAGATTGGGACCGTGCTGGAACAGCTGAAACCGCACTACAGCAAAGCGGACGAGTCCCCGACGGAATTCAAACTGGTACGTTCAGCCACGGACCGCGACCTGGAGACCGCCCGTGAGCTGATCCGCGAGTGTGAAGCTGACTTTCCCGAGTGGTGTGCCCGAATTTGTCAGTGGGAACTGAATCTGGAACTGGTTGACCTTGAGCGGACGCTGGACCGGGAAAAGCTGATTCTCTATGTCCTGTGCGACCGTGGTCCCGATACCACGAAGCTGGCGCTCCAGGCCGCGGCCGGGGGATTCGGTGTTATTGAAGTTCAGCCTGTTTCTTCAGCCGGGCTGGTGCCAATGCCCCGCGCGTCTTGCGGCAGTGGAGGAGGAGGCTGCGGTTGCGACCATTAACGAGTCGGGCCCGTAACTCGCTTCGATGCCGCACAGACCTTGGCTGATTCTGAGTTTCCTGCCCCGTCCGGCAAGAGAATTGCAGCGGGAATCCCTGAAGTAAACAGCACTTAGATAGATTAAACCGGGGGGCTGTTTCGTCCGGCAGAGATACAAGACCTCTCGAAACGGGGCTCGCTGTTCCGGGGAAACCAACAGGCGGCGTCCAGTGAAACTTGATCAGGACATGTAACATGAAGAGTCCCCTTTCTGCATCCCGCGCAGGCAGAGCGGCCGCCGGGGTCGCAGGGTGTACAATTCGGGCTCGCCTTCCATAACATCTCGCGCTGCGGGTATGTGGCAGAGCGCTCTGTCTCAACTTGTGATTCCCCGCCCGGGCAGGGCTACATTCAAGAGATTCACGCACGATGAAATTTAGATTTCCGATCGTCATCATCGACGAGGATTTTCGGTCCGAAAACACGTCCGGATTGGGCATTCGAGCCCTGGCCAATGCCATCGAGGGAGAAGGCATTGAGGTGCTGGGGGTCACCAGCTATGGCGACCTGTCTCAGTTCGCCCAGCAGCAGAGCCGCGCTTCGGCATTTATTCTGTCGATCGATGACGAGGAATTTACACCCGGCCCGGAACTGGATCCGGCTGTGGTGAATCTCAGAATTTTCATCGACGAGATTCGACGACGTAATGCAGAGATCCCGATCTACCTCTATGGGGAAACAAGGACCTCGCATCACATTCCGAATGACATCCTGCGCGAACTGCATGGCTTTATCCATATGTTTGAGGATACGCCCGAGTTTGTGGCGCGACATATTATTCGCGAAGCGAAGGCGTATACAGACAGCCTGGCCCCTCCGTTCTTCCGGGCCCTCGTTCACTACGCACAGGATGGTTCGTACTCATGGCACTGCCCGGGGCACTCAGGTGGCGTGGCCTTCCTTAAAAGCCCCGTCGGTCAGATGTTTCATCAGTTTTTTGGTGAGAACATGTTGCGGGCGGACGTCTGCAACGCTGTCGAAGAACTGGGGCAACTGCTGGATCATACGGGTCCCGTCGCCGCATCCGAGCGGAACGCCGCACGGATCTTTAATGCCGACCACTGTTTTTTCGTGACCAACGGGACCTCCACGTCCAACAAGATGGTCTGGCACTCCACGGTCGCCTCTGGCGATATCGTGGTCGTCGACCGGAACTGTCACAAATCGATTCTGCACTCCATCATCATGACCGGTGCAGTCCCGGTGTTTCTCACTCCCACACGCAACCATCTGGGGATCATCGGTCCCATTCCCCTCGAAGAGTTTCTTCCCGAGAATATTCAGAAGAAGATCGAGGCGAATCCGTTTGCGAAAGCGGCTCAGGCTAAGCATCCGCATCGCAAGCCGCGCATCCTCACGATCACGCAAAGCACCTATGACGGCATTATCTACAATGTTGAAACGCTGAAGGGATTGCTTGACGGAAAGATCGGGACCCTGCATTTTGATGAGGCCTGGCTACCGCACGCCACATTCCATGAGTTCTATCGGGACATGCACGCGATCGGTAAGGACCGACCTCGGCCAAAATCCTCGATGATGTTTGCCACGCATTCGACGCACAAACTCCTGGCCGGGATCTCGCAGGCGTCACAGATTCTGGTCAGAGAGTCGGAGACGGAAAAACTCGACCGCAGCGTCTTCAACGAAGCGTATCTGATGCATACGTCGACCTCACCGCAATACGCGATTATCGCATCCTGCGACGTTGCGGCGGCCATGATGGAACCACCGGGGGGAACCGCGCTGGTTGAAGAATCGATCGTCGAAGCACTTAACTTCCGTAGAGCTATGCGAAAAGTGGCGGGAGAGTGGGGCAGCAAGGATTGGTGGTTTACGGTCTGGGGGCCGGAAAACCTGGCAGAGGAGGGGATCGGTCATCGCGACGACTGGTTGCTGAAGGCCAACGAAGACTGGCATGGCTTTGGTAACATCGCGCCGAACTTCAACATGCTGGACCCCATCAAGGCGACCGTGATCACGCCGGGTCTGAATGTCAGTGGCCAGTTCGCCGAATCCGGAATTCCCGCATCCATCGTCACCCGCTATCTGGTGGAGCACGGTGTCATCGTTGAGAAGACGGGGCTCTACTCATTCTTCATCATGTTCACCATCGGGATTACCAAGGGACGCTGGAATACTCTGGTGAGTGCTCTGCAGCAGTTTAAGGATGACTACGATAAGAATCAGCCGATGTGGCGGATCTTGCCTGAGTTCTGTCAGCATTATCCCCGCTATGAGGGGATCGGTCTGAAGGATCTGTGCAAGCAGATTCACCAGACCTACCGAGATCATGACGTCGCACGAGTTACCACCGAGATGTACCTGTCGGACATGCTGCCCGCCATGAAGCCGTCCGATGCCTTCGATATGATGGCGCATCGAGAAATCGACCGCGTTGAGATCGACCATCTGGAAGGTCGGGCGACGGCCGTTCTGCTGACCCCGTACCCGCCCGGCATACCGCTGCTCATCCCTGGGGAGCGGTTCAATCGAACGATTGTCGAGTACCTCAAATTCGCGCGAATGTTCAACGAAAAGTTTCCCGGATTCGATACCGACATCCACGGTTTGGTCGGGGAAGACATCGACGGGGTCCGCCGGTACTACGTCGACTGTGTCCGACAAAAGCCTCTTAACGGAAACGGACATTAGAATTCTGCGTGGGCGGAGTGGGTCTCGTGCCGCGACACGAGACCCACTCAACTCCAGCCAGCGGAACGAGTTCGGGTTCCAGGTATGGTCTGTCGCCTAAGATGTTGGGATCCTCGGCTGGGCCTGCTGATTTCGAACGTACAACTTCGTGAGTAACGCAATCGCGCGGCCCGTACGCTCTCAGAAGTGCAGGGGACCCTCGCGAGTGGACGCTGAATCCGATGTGCGTTATTCCCGTAAAATGGGTAATTCCCGAATAGCTGTCACTTGCTGGTCTGGTCGGTTAGAATTCCGGTCGAAAATTTGTACTCGTGAAAATGAATAAGCCCATGCATTTGCCGATTATCTCGTCCGTTGATCCCGTTCCCTCGTTTCAGCCCGAGGATGGCCCGCCATCGATCGCGAAGGGGACCTACGCCTTCGTGTCGCTGGGATGTCCCAAAAACCTGGTCGACAGCGAGAAAATGCTGGGAACCTTGGCTCTCGACGGTTACTCGCTCGTCAGCGAACCGGACGGAGCAGACTTCGTCATTGTCAATACCTGCGGATTCATCGACAGTTCCCGTGCCGAATCCAAGGCTGTGATCCGTGAAATGCTCGATCTGAAGCGAGCAGGCAAAACCAAGGGGGTCATCGTGGCAGGCTGTCTGCCTCAACGACTGGGCCCCGCGCTGCTCGACGAACTACCCGAAATCGATCACATCGTCGGGGTCTTCGGACGTGACGAAATTAATCGTGTCGCCGATCACCTGATCGGCATGGCACGCGAACAGCGGGAACTTTTCCGTCCTGCTCCTCTGAAAGCGATGGATGACAGGGCTCGTCTGCGAATCACGCCGCAGCACTATGCCTACCTGAAGATTTCCGAAGGGTGTGACCGCACCTGCACATTCTGTTCGATCCCGAAGATGCGCGGAAAGCACATCACAAAGCCGATCGAAATGGTAATCGCAGAAGCGCAGGAACTGGCCAAAGATGGTGTTCGCGAACTGAATCTCGTCGCCCAGGACACCACGTACTACGGACTGGATCTCTACGGCAAAGTCCGACTGGCGGATCTGATCAAGGAACTGGATCAGGTCGACGGAGTCGACTGGATCCGCTTGATGTATCTGTATCCGATTCATTTCACCGATGAACTGATCGACGCCATCAACAATTCACCGAAAGTGATACCTTATCTCGATATGCCCTTGCAGCATATCAATGATCAGGTGTTGCGACGGATGCAGCGTCGAGTCAATCGCAGCCAGACGGAAGAACTGGTGCGCAAGCTGCGTGATCGCGTTGACGGTCTGGTCATGCGAACGACCTTCGTTGTCGGTTTCCCCGGTGAGACCGATGCCCAGTTCGAAGAACTGAAGCAGTTTGTCGAAGAAGCCCAGTTTGAACGAATGGGCGTCTTCCCTTACTCATTCGAACCTGATACGCCCGCCACGAAGCTGGACGGGCACCTACCTGAAGACGTTAAGAACGCTCGTCGCGATGAACTGATGGCGATTCAGCAGCAGATCGCGTTTGAATACGGCGATTCACTCGTCGGCAGCGAAATCGATGTGCTGATTGACGAGCAACTTGAAGATGGGATCTGGGTCGGTCGCGGTTATATGGACGCTCCGGAAATCGATGGAGCTGTCTTCGTGAGTGGAGAAGACCTTCAACCGGGCATGTTTGTTCCCGTCGAAATCGTCGAACGCAAAGACTATGACCTTGTTGGGGTCGCCGTCGACGATTCCGAACAGCCCTGATGCCTTCAGGCCATGATGAGGCGTAAGGTCGCACCGGACAGGAACGCAGGCTCAATCCATACTGCGGAAGTTGGTTTGAAGTGTCCCGGCGGTCGTAAGGCTGGCGGAGGGCAGGGGGCTGCGTCACGTCGAGTTCGACTTCTCTTCCAGGTTTTTCATCAGGTGTTGCGATCTATGAATTACGCCAGGCTGGGTTGTGCGGTTTTTCTATTTGCTGTGGTGGCCGTTGAAGCAGGTGAGAAATTGAAGTACCCCACGACACGCGAGGTAGATCAGATCGATAATCTGCACGGAGTCGACGTTCGTGACCCTTATCGATGGCTGGAAGAGGATGTTCGCGAATCCCGCGACGTGGCTGGATGGGTCGAAGAGCAGAACAAGGTGACGTTCGGCTACCTCGCTACGATTCCTCAACGTGACGCCATCAAGAAGCGACTGACAGAACTTTGGAATTACGAGAAGTACGGCACGCCGTTTAAGGCTGGGGGACTGTATTTCTATTTCAAAAACGACGGTCTACAGAACCAGTCGGTCCTCTATAAACTCGAATCGCTGGACTCTGAACCGATCGTGCTTATCGACCCGAACGCCTGGTCGAAAGATGGCACTGTCGCACTGGGAGGAATGTCATTTAGTCCCGATGGACGGTACGTCGCCTATAGTGTGGCCGAAGCGGGGTCGGACTGGAATACGTGGCGAATTCTGGAAGTCAGCTCGGGGAGGGCCTTGGGGGATGAACTCAAGTGGGTCAAGTTCAGTGGTGCCGCCTGGACAGCAGACAGCAAAGGTTTCTTCTATAGCCGATACGACGAACCTCCTGCGGGGGCCGCATTTCAGAAGACGAATCTGAATCAGAAAGTCTACTACCACCGCATCGGTGCCTTGCAGTCGGACGATGTGCTGGTCTACCAGCGACCGGACGAGCCCACCTGGGGATTCGGCTGTGACGTCAGCGAGGATGGTAAATACCTGGTGATCCAGATCTGGAAGGGGACCGATCATAAGTACCAGATCGTCTATAAGGATCTGACCGAACCCTACGGGATGCCCGTTGGCCTCATCACGAACTTCGATCATGAATACCGGTTCCTGGGGAATGAGGGGAGCGTCTTCTTCTTCCAGACGGATCTGGATGCCCCTCTGAAGCGGGTCATTTCGATTGACGTTCGTCGGCCGAGCGAAGTTCGCGAGCTCGTGCCACAGGCAGCAGAAACACTCGCGGGAGTGGATCTTGTCGCAAATATGTTCGTTGTGACCTATTTGAAAGATGCCAAAACACAGGTCAAGATGTTCGGCCTGGATGGGACTCTGGTCCGTGAAGTCGATTTTCCGGGAATCGGATCTGCCAGTGGATTCAGTGGCAGGCGGACCGACACCGAGACGTTCTACTCGTTTTCGAGTTTTGCGACGCCGCCGACGATCTTCCGTTATGACCTGCTGACCGGCAAAAGTACGAAGCTGCGGCAGGCTGCGGTCAAGTTCAATCCAGAGGACTACCAGGTCGAGCAGGTGTTCTACACCAGTAAAGATGGGACGCGAGTGCCAATGTTCATTACCCATAAAAAGGGAATGAAACTGGATGGCGCCAATCCAACACTGCTGTACGGCTATGGGGGATTCTCAATTTCACTCCCCCCCAGTTTCTCCATTTCACGCATCGCCTGGCTGGAGCAGGGGGGAGTCTTCGCGATGCCTAACCTGCGTGGGGGTGGTGAATACGGGGAAGACTGGCACAAAGCAGGAACGAAGCTCAACAAGCAGAACGTGTTCGATGACTTCATCGCCGCAGCAGAGTGGTTGATCGAACACAAATACACCTCTCCCTCGAAGCTGGCAATCCAGGGGGGAAGCAACGGAGGGCTGCTGGTCGGTGCCTGTCTGACGCAGCGACCGGAGCTATTCGGTGCCTGCCTGCCCGCGGTCGGTGTGATGGACATGCTTCGTTTCCAGAAATTTACCGCTGGCCGATTCTGGGTCGATGACTATGGCAGTTCCGATCATTCCGATGAATTCCGCGCCCTTTACGCTTATTCGCCCTACCACAATTTGAAGCCCGGGACCAAGTACCCCGCGACGCTCGTCACGACCGCGGACACGGATGATCGTGTTGTCCCGAGCCACAGTTTCAAGTTTGCTGCCCGGTTGCAGGAATGTCAGGCGGGCGAGGCTCCGACACTGATTCGAATCGAAACGCGGGCAGGGCATGGTGCTGGAAAACCGACGGACAAAATGATCGAAGAGGTCGCGGATCAGTGGGCCTTTCTGGTGAAAAACCTGGGGTTGGGTCGCTGAGCTAAGTGCCCCGTCCGAGTGACAGCAGTTCCACCAGCCGGGAAAGGCGATGTCTGGATTAACCCCCGTTCCCGAAGCGGATCCGTCTTCGCTCCGCCGCATTCTGATCATCGGAACGAGTTGCGCCGGAAAATCGACCTTGGGGAGCGAAGTAGGACGGATTCTGGGAGTTCCCCATACCGAGCTGGATTCCCTCCACTGGGGTGCAGAATGGACACCGGTGCCTGTTGACGTATTCCGTGAGCGGGTCGCGACTGTCACTGCGGGGGATCGGTGGGTGATCGACGGAAACTACCATGCCGTCCGTGACTTGATCTGGCCTGAAGCCACGTGCATCGTCTGGCTCGACTATTCCTTTCCCCTGGTTCTCTGGAGGTCCGTCTATCGCTCATGGAGACGGATCTTCAGAGGGGAAACCTGCTGTAATGGCAATCGCGAAACGCTGAGGCTGCTTCTGTCTGGTGATTCGATCATCTGGTGGGTGATCACAACCTATCATGAGCGCCGACGCGAATTTTCAGAAATCCTGCCCCAGTGGGCGCAGCAGGGGCGGATCATCAGGGTCTTTCGTCGTCCGAGTGAAGCAACGCAGTGGCTGGAAAGTCTCCCAGCAGGCACGGACCGTACTGAGATGTCAACACCGAGACAAGATCAGGGTCGAGACGAATCAGAGCAACGTTAGATATGTAGGTCGCCAGAGTCTTCGGTATGTAGAATGGGCCGATTCCAGATGCGATACGCTTACGGCAGAGAATCTTTTCCGGGCCTTGCCGCAGCAGAAACGCCCTACCTCAGCGGCTGATTCAAGGGAAGGGTCGATGTGCATTCTTTTTGCGAACCGGTTTACGCGGGCTCGATGGACTATTGACGCGTGGCGGCCTGATGCGAATATGGTCAACGGTGCTTTGTGATGCAGTGTGAGCAAGGAAATACCATGTGGTCCCTATTCGTAGCCTGTACGTTCGCATGTTGTGGTCCGAGTGCTGACGCGACAACGCCCACACCGCCACAAGACCTCATCTCAGAAATCTCACAGAACCTCCAGACGGGATCTTTAATCTTCAGTCAGGGAGACTGTCTGGCCGTCAAGGTCTTCTCACGGAGCAGCTACACACACGTGGGGGGCGTCGTGGCTAAGGACGGACAGTTTATTGTCTATGACAGCATGAACGGAGCAGGGGTCGGTAAGACGTCGCTGGAGGAATACGTCCGCCGTCAGACACCCAGCACGCTTCATATTGTTCACCCCACCGCTCCGTTCTCGTCCTCAAAGGCTGCCGCATTCGAGCAACACCTCGAGAGTCAGCTTGGGCGCAAGTACTCGGTCAAGCACCATCTGACGGGGAAACGATGTGACGGACTTCACTGTGCTGAGTACATGACGGATGCATTAATGAACGCAGAAGTGCTGTTCGCGAAACAACCGCCGCGAGTTTCTCCGGGAAGCCTCTTCGAAGGCGTGACGGCGACAAAAGCCTACCAGGAGGGGAGCCACTTTGAATTGAAGGTGAGCGATCCACCTCCCGCACTGGATCGACCGTGGTACGAACGGGCCTGGAACTGTACTTCGACAACGTGTCGCAAAAGTGCATCCCAGATGCGCCGCTGGTTCGTCTGTCGCTAGTGCATTCTCACGACGCGATCATCGGTGCTGATGCCACTGCTTCGGACTGCTTGAAGTAGCAGCCTTTTCGGTTTGATGAGGGTATGCAGCGCACTGCATGCCCGAAGACGGTCATACAGTGGCATTCTCATGTTGACTTGAAGCAATGCACCTGCAGATGGGGTACGTTGCAGACGCCGGTTCGGATGCTGCTTCTTCGGAGTTCCCGGAGAACCAGCGGCGCTGGTTGATTAATTTCAGTCAAATCCCGGGCAGGACTATTTTCCTTTCCGACGCCGGATCGCTTCGATCACCGCGTCGTCGAGTTGTTTTAAGCCTTCGTCAGGCTTGATGTCATAAAAGCCCGTATGGTGGTGCGCGACTTTTCCGTCATGGCCAATGACGATCCAAAGTGGCAGGGGGGCACCTGTGGCGCGAGGATCACCGAATTCGGAGAGTGCCGTTTCATCATCGATGGCCATGTCATAGCCAACATTCATAAATTCCAGCAACTTCTTCATGGAACGGAGGGCGGTATTCTTCTGATCGGGATTAGCGAACCGTTCGTCGACGTTTACTCCGATGACGCGGACGCCAAGTTTTTTCCGTTTGTTATTCAGAAAATCGAGGTAGCCAATCTGGCCGTACGGTTCATTCAGTGGTTCACCACGGTACTGCCAGAAGTGCAGAACGACGACTTTGTCTTTGGCGTCGTCGCTGGTGAAGGTCGATCCGTCGGTCAGTTTCAGAGTCCACTCAGGAGCAGGGCGGCCAACGAGTTTTTTCTCCAGACCAGCAACTCCGTCCAGACGCTTTTTCTGCTGTTTCAAATCCAGGCCGATGGAGGCGACGAGTCGAGACCACCCTGTCCCTTCGGCTTCTTTTTCGTACTGAGGGAGATTGGACTGGAGCGACTTCAGTTGGTCCCGTGTCAGTTCGACGACTTTTTGATCGCCCGTCCGCCCCAGTTCTGCCTTGACGCTAAGCAGTGACATGAGAGACGCACGGTTTCGATCAAGATCAGAGCTTGGGATTTGTTTTTGTGATTGCAGATCCAGTTTAAGTTGGAACTCGTCCCCCCGGCCGATGATGATTTTCTCTTCGAGCGACAAGAGGATTCCCGTTGCCGGTTCAATGACCATCGTCTGAACCGGGCCGAAGTTCGACGCGACCTCGACCACCAGACCTTCACGCCCTTTCACGTTCTTCTTGCGGGTGACCACGTAGGTGTAACGACCTTCTGTCCAAGTGGCCTGTGGGGTGAGCTTGTCAGCAAACTCACAGAGCGGCGAACGCACCGGCAGGGGATACTGCTGATCGTTGTGAGTGTACAGCAGACGAATCGGCCGGGGCTTTGCGGACGCGGTGCCGGCCAGGGGGAGCAAGCCGAAACGTTCAGGCCAGCCGAAACTTCCGCCACCACGTTCTTCCAGATAGTAAGCGAGTTGAGGGTCACCTTTTTCATCGTCAATGGTCACGGCGTAGAGGCTGAATGATTTAACCTCAGACTCACCCGTTTTCGCCTGCTGACTCAGCGAGCCAACGTATTGCAGTTCCGTTCCTGGTTGAAGATTTGCAACCGATAACCAGGCGACCAAACCGATCAGAGCCCCATTCACAAGCCACGTCCTTTCGACTGCATTTCAGCAGCGCTTGATTGTTCTACGAGATCGACTGCAAAGTGATGCCGCCAGAGTCGACGAGGGAGCGAGACGAGGACTCACGCGGGAGTGCACCACTGCGTGCACAGTGAGCCCCTCCGTCGAAGAGCGACTGCGTCCGGGCCTAAATGAGCGCGGTGACCGTTGTGTTGTCGGCAATTCTCGCAGTCGACTCCTTTCCAGTTCCCGCAGTTTCTTCACGCTTAAGTTCTACGGAATCGGAATTCGATTTCCTGGCCCGGTGAACGAGCACTCAGCAGGGCCGTTGCAGTTCAGCAACCCTCAAATGATCCCACAAGCGTATCTTGATCGATGCGAGAATCGTCCACAAGCACCGGGCACGGAATCCAGGGACGAGATTGTGTTCCTGTAAGCGAAATTTGGACGGAGGCGAATGAATGCACAGAGCCTGGCAACTCTTCCCCCTCGTTGACACCGTTGAACGACGCTCGTAGCTTTTATCTCACCGTCAACCGAAATAATCTGCATACCCGTCAAACCCTTCATCCCGAAGGAAAGAATGATGATTCGATTTCAAAAGTTCCTCTGCACAAGCGGAATCGTACTATCCGGAATCATGTTTTCGTCAGAGCAGGGATTCTCTCAGGCGAACCTCCCGCTGGCGACGACGGGGGAGCAGGTCGTGATTAAGCGCGAAGCGACTCGCGTCATTGATCCGCACAAGTATCGTGTCCCTCTGGCCGTCGAAGCGAATCAGACAGTCACGCTGGTGGCTCCGTTCGATGGACTCGTCAAACAACTCGCAGCGAAGACAAATTCCAGGGTACAGGCTCAGGGTGAGGTCGTTCGGCTGGATAATTCCGTCCAGAAACTTCGTCTGGCGCATGCCCAGGCGATGCTGAAAAAAGCGATTGCCGAACAAAAAGCAGCGGGGAAGGAAGAGATTACTGCAGAGTTGGCTCAGGCGGGGGTCGACATCGCAAAGATCGATGTGGAACTTGCGCAATCACTCCTGGATCTCGCCACGATTCGGGCACCCTTCGCCGGCGAAGTGCAGCGCGTGCTGGTCACTGAAGGCCAATTTCTCCGTGCAGGGGATCCCGTCGCAATCGTGGCGGACAGCAGTAAGGTGAAAGTCGAAATTCCGGTTGAGCGAGCACAGGCGGAAAATGGCAAGAGTTTTCCTCTGAAGATCGAAGGGGTTGAAGTTCAGGGGAAAATTGATCAGGTGCTGCCGCTGCCGGCCCGGTTCGATGTGCTGCGGGAACTTTTCGATTCCATCGCGTCAGTGCAGGTCGTGGTGGACAACAATGGTGAGAAGATCAAGGCAGGGCAGACCGTCTTTGTCCCCCTGATTCCACGTCAGCCCGTTACCGAAGTGCCTGTCACCGCGGTGGGGAATCTGCCTGATGGAAATCGAAAAATACAGGTCGTTCGTCAATATGTCGTGCGGGATATTCCTGTAACTGTTCTGGCGCAGGTCGGGGGTTCTCGCGTCTTCGTCAGCGGGCCGTTTGCGGAAGGGGATGAGGTGATTTACGAATCGTCTCACCAATTGGGCGATGGTTTTCAACTGAAGCCTTCGTCCGGGACTTCGGTTGCAGGGGGCGCGGCGCCTGAGAAAGGCCCCGCCTCTCCCACCACAGTCAATCCAACGAATACGAACCCCAAGGCCCCCCCGTTCTGAATCGGAACCTTAATCTCGATGAGGATGCGGGATGCAGCGGTTCCTCAAAAACACGTCGGGACAGCGGTTGCAACGATGGTTATACTTGAAACGATAATCGCGAGCGGATTGATGCGCTTGCGCCGCTGCTGAGAGCAATGAGCGAAACTGAAGTGGGGAGCCGGTCATGGCTAATGAAGAGCAACTCGTCGACGATCAATATCAGCTTGCGGTGTGTATTGCTTCGGGGGGCAGCAGTCAGGTGTGGGAAGTCGTCGAGAAAACTTCCGGACGGCACTTGGCCATGAAGTTGCTCAAAACCGATGTTCCCGACTTCAAAGAAAATAAAGCGCAGATGAAGCGCGAGTCGGAAATTCACAAAACGTTCGAACACCCACTGATTGTGAAATTTGAAAGGTACTCATCGAACCGCGATCATACGTACATTTTGATGGAGTACTTCCGCGCTTCGAACCTCAAGCTTCAGATCAAGGCAGACTCAAACAGTGTTCATTTGAAGGTCCGACAGCTGTTTGAAGGAATCTGTTCTGCTCTGTCGCATGTTCACAATAAGGGTTTCATTCACCGTGATATCAAGCCCGACAATGTGCTCATGAATAAAGCGGGTGAGGTACGGTTGTGTGACTTTTCGCTGTCGACGAGGCAGGCAACCGGTCTCAGCAAAATGTTCGGAGGGAAGCTGAAGACGATTCAGGGGACACGAACGTACATTGCTCCCGAAACGATCCGACGCCGTCAGCCCACGATTCAAACCGATCTTTACAGTCTTGGTGTGCTGTTCTTTGAAGTCCTTGCAGGAAAGACTCCGTTCCAGGCCCCGACGCCTGAAGAACTTCTGCAAAAGCATCTTGGGGCAGAACCGCCCAATCCCTCCGAATTCAATCCCAATGTCACCCCAGAGATGGATCGAATTGTTGCGAAATTGCTGAAAAAGAAACCGACGGACCGCCCTGCCAGTGTGGATGAAGTGCTGCAGGAGCTGAAACGGATTCGCATTTTCAAAGAGGACATTATCGATGCCGCGGCGGTGAAAAAGGCGAACGAAGACAAGGACGCCTTGGAAATGCTTTCCGAAGTGCGACTTGACAGCCGAGCGGACGCGAAGCTCAAGGAAATGCTGGCGACAAATCCCGAGTTCGCACAAAAATTTGCAGAGGAAAAGCTGAATCAGGAGAAAAAGAAGAAAGCTGCCAATCAGTTGCAACTGGACCGCATCAAGTCCGCTGAGACCGAGGATGCAGCCCGGGCAAAAGGCAAGAAGGGGGCGGCGCCCGCTCCGGCAGCCCAGCCCGTGCCTCCGCAGGTAGCGATGCCGATGCCCATGCCCGGCTATCCACCCGGCTTTCAGCCGTATCCACCTGGGTACCCGGGGTATCCGCAGGGGCAGATGCCCATGATGCCACCCCAAATGATGCCGCCGCAGATGATGCCCCCTCAAATGATGCCTGGAATGCCGCAGCCCATGCCGGGGATGCCGCAATACGCTCCGCAGCCACCCATGGGAAATCCGCAGGCGATGCACCAGCCTCCGCGACCGGCTGCTCCGGTTCCCCCTTCAGGAGGCCAGCCCCCAGCGGTCAAGCAGGGCCCTCCATCCGCTGCCGCCACCCCACCCGGACCTCAGGGGGTTCCACAGCGGCAACCGACGCACCCGCAAACGCCGCAAGTCCAGCCTGGTATGCCACCTGTGGCGCGACCAAATGCGACTCCACCGGCCGCTCCGGCGCAGCGCGTCAATCCCGTACCGATCACTCCGATGCCACAACCGGGGGCGGGGGCTCCGCCAGCGAATCGCCCCGCCACGCCACCGGCAAAACCACCTGCAGCGAAGACTCCGGCAGGGGGTCCGTACACGGGACCTGCTCCTCGCCCCGTCACTTATCAGACCCCTGCGAGCCCGGAGAACGCCGATCTGGAGTATATGACCGATTTGCCGGATATCCTTTAATCTGCTATAGAAACGGTCTTCGGGGTTAGAGAAATCGCTCTATGTGAGACAGATCTCCGGATCGAACCAATCTCACCAGAAACGATTCCTGTAAGTCCTGTTCCGCATGTCTGCTTCCGGCAGGAAAACCGGTCGCGATGCTCTTGGCAATTTTAACCACAGTGCAACGTCTGCCGAATTTGTAGATCGCGTACTCTGTGATGTGGTGCATTGAATTTGCGTGATTGCGTGAGGATGGCCTGATTCATGAAGCCTCAGTATGTGCTGCCCTTTGAGCGGCCGATTGTCGAACTCGAAGAACAGTTGGCGAGACTTGAAGCTCAGCCAGCTCCTGTCCCCACGACACTGGAAGCCATCCGCAATATGCGGGTCGAAATCGCGAAGTTGAAGCGAGATGTTTTCGAAAACTTGAATCCGTGGGAAACTGTCCAGGTTGCCCGTCATCAGGATCGACCTCAAGCGCGGGACTACATCGAGCTGGTCTGCGATGAATTCATCGAGCTTCACGGCGATCGGGCCTTCGGGGACGACCGGGCCATCAATGCGGGTTTTGCAAAGATCGACGACTGCAAAGTTCTCTTCATCGGGCAGCACAAGGGGCGAAATCTGAAAGAGCGCAACGAGTGTCTTTACGGATGTGCGCATCCCGAAGGCTATCGCAAAGCGCTGCTCAAAATGGAACTCGCCGCCAAGTTTAATCTGCCGATCGTCTGTCTGGTCGACACACCAGGAGCCTATCCGGGGATCGGTGCCGAAGAGCGAGGTCAGGCTTATGCCATCGCAGTCAATTTGCGAGAAATGTCTCAGCTACCCGTACCGATCATCTGCGTCGTCATTGGAGAAGGGGGCTCGGGTGGGGCGCTCGGTCTGGGGATTGGTGACTACGTCGGCATTCTTCAGTTTGCCTATTACTCTGTGATCAGTCCTGAAGGATGTGCGGGGATCATGTGGAAGAGTGTTGAGTTCGCCAGCAAGGCCGCCCACGCTCTCAAGTTCACGGGACCCGACTTGCTCAAATTCGGTGTTGTGGACGAGGTGATTCCAGAACCGATTGGTGGAGCGCACCGAGATCATCGTGCGATGGCCAGTGTTCTTAAATCGACGATCGTCCGGAACCTGCGCGCACTGGAACAGATCCCCAAGGCAGAACTGCTCGAGCGTCGCTATCAGAAGTTCCGCCGCATGGGCGAGTTTGAAGAGTTGGCCGCTGTGAGCGATGCGTAGGCGGGGCAGTCTATCGCGAGGTTTCATCCGGTGATGTGCGTTGTGGCCGCACCGGCTCACCGTCTGAAATTCGGTCCTTCTCGGTCGAATTCAGCCGATATGGAACGTCCGATAATGTCTGTTATGTTGCTTTTTGTTTTTTAAAATCTCAAGAATGCACGGGGTTTGAGCGTCCCACCCTGATCAGCCTTGATTGAGCGAATCTGCGGACGATCGAATTCCTCGCGATGTCCCACCTGTTCTCTGCGGCTTGGCTTCACCATCGCGGAGTGCAAACCGGCGGCGCGTCAGCCGGTACGGCTTCGGGGCGTGTTTGCAGTTGCTGGCTGGTCGAGCACCCGGTTGCGATGGAGCTCTTAAAACTCTTTCTGGCTGTCGACCAGCAGCGTGACTGGGCCGTCGTTGACGAGTTCCACATCCATGTGAGTCTGGAAACGTCCTGTGGCAGTCGTGATGCCTCGGCCCTGGACCTGGGCAACGAAGATGCGATAGAGCGAGTCGGCGATCTCTGGTCGTGCCGCCTTGATGAAGCTCGGGCGCCGCCCCTTCCGGCAATCACCCAGAAGTGTGAACTGGCTGACGACCAGCATCTGGCCTCCCACGTCGGCAAGTGAAAGGTTCATCTTGTCGTCGGGGTCGTTGAAGATTCTGAGCCCCACAATTTTGTCTGCAAGAGCGCTGGCGTCGTCTTCGGTGTCCGTATCAGAGACGCCCAGCAGTACGAGCAACCCCTGCTGGATTTGTCCCGTGATCTCTTCGCCTACCGTGACCTTCGCTCGTTTCACGCGCTGCACGACCGCTCGCATGTCGATAGTTCTCCTGAAATTGAATGAGACGCGCCTCGACGCATCGCTTCGACCAGCCCCCGGTCAATCCGTTCGTCCGTCCGGCAGTGTTACTCGGTGACGGAGTCGGCCAGATTCAGCTCGTCCGGCAGTAGCACTGGCTGGTTTAACAGAACCTGGCGGATCAGGACGGCGGTGATCGAGGACTGTTGCAATCCGTACCGGTAGTGTCCTGCGGCGATCGTTGCGTTCGCGAATTGAGGTAAGCGACCCAGATACGGTCTGCCTCGTGTCGAGAACGGGCGCAGCCCGGCCCAGCATTTCTCGAATGTCGCCCGTTTGAGTGCGGGAACCAGTCGCTGTGCAAAGTTGATCAGCTCACCGACGGCGCCTGCCGTATTTCGTTTATCGAATCCGGATCGTTCTTCCGTCGATCCCACCAGCATTCGACCGTCGGCTCGGGGAACAAGATACTGGCGGCCGACCTGTATCACCGATCGCACGGGAAGAGGCTCTGCTCGCAGTAAGACAATCTGGCCTTTGATGGGTTCGATCTGAACGGTCAGTCCCAGTTGGCTCAGAAGTTGACCCGTCCAGGTTCCGCCGGCAAACACATACTCGGCACCTTGGTGCGTGTCAGAGCCCGTTTGAACCGCCTGGATGCGTTCGCCTTTCATCTGAATTTGTTGCACGGGGCACCCAGCCTGCAACTCGACCCCCCGCATTGCGCAACCCGCCAGAAGAGCCTGTAAGTGTCTGGGGTTGCGAACCTGATGAAAGTCGGGCAGGAAATAGGCGGAGGAGATTTCAGCGCTGATTTCCGGAAACCGCCGACGCACTTCGGAGACATCTTCCGTTTCGATGGTCACGCCTTCGGATTTGAGCGCCGTGAGCTCCAGTTGATAGCTGGACTGCGGCCCACCCGCGTCATCCATGCGGAGTTCAATCCCCCCGCAGCGAATAAAGCCGTTGTCGATACCCGTTCTCGATGTCAGTTCGTTCGACCAGTCAGGCCAGAGTGCATGAGCAGCGCCGCGCAACCGGGCTTCGGCGGTCTTTGCGTTCGCCAGATTACCTGGGGGCAACATGCCCGCACCTGCCCAGCTTGCTTCCCGGCCGAATGCTCCTTGCTCCAGCACGCGAACAGAGAGTCCCTTACCCGCAAGTTCCCAGGCGATTGACAGCCCAATCACCCCTCCTCCGATGACAATGACATCAGGCATATGGCGACGCTACTTCTTTCCCTTTTTGACACCGCTTGGCAGAGAACTGGCGTAGCCCATCGCTACCGTCTTCGCATCCGTATTGTAGACGGCTTTAATCGCCGCGTCGGGAGCCGTTCCCGACTGCAATCTTTGAACAAACTGATTGAACTGAGACACGTCACCTCGCTTGAGCAGATACTCGACCAGAGTAAAACCGATCGGTCCGACTTCACCCGGCGCGAATGTCCCATTCGAGAAAATTGTTTCCGGCTCGGTAATCTGCGATTCCTGCAGGATTCCACCCGCCACGCGAGGCAGGGCGATCAGGTAGACATTCCCCGGTGCCTTGCGATGCGCAATCGCCAGCCCCGCACCACGGATCAACCAGTCGGGCAAATTGGAGCCACCCCGCTTGAGGAAAGCCCCTGTTGCATGTTCAACCAGGTTGACCTGCATTCCGGGCGACGAATCCGAGGGTGTGTCGCCGATGTCCTGTAAGGCGATGAAGGCCTCTTCCAGGGTGGGGCTGACTTGCGAATGTCCCGTGACTTCCCGGGGAACTTCACGTCGATGAACCGAGTTGTTGAACTCTTCGTAACCGAATCGTTCCTTGAAAACGAAGACGGCGAGTTTTCCTTTCCAGAGTGGATCATCCTTGACCTTGAAGGTCTGCCTGAGAGCGGCCACCTGTTCGGCGGCCCACTTGTCGAGCTGGCTCAACCGCTCTTCCGAGACATCGCCATAGAACAGGAAGTCATTGGATTCCCGGACATTCGGTTCAATGTTCGGAAAGGTCTTCTTCCAGTCCGCCAGTGAGGCATCTTTTCGCTTCTGCACCCACTGCTCGGGCGTGTATTTCGCCATGGCAGCCGCTTGCCGTTCTTCCTGCGTCGGGAAGTTCTTCTTGGGATCATCTCCGTCAAAGGTGGCTCCCTCAAGAATCCAGGTCTTGAGGTTATCGTACCATTTGCGAGTGATGCCCGTCTGGTTCCCGGCAGGCATCACAGGGGTGTCGTCACCATTGACGAGTCGCCAGAGCCGGCTTTCTTCGAGGTTACCGGCAACGATGACCGCCCCGCTGCTTCCCCCCTTCATCAGCTTCTCGAATGACATGACCGAGAACCCACTTCGTTTGGTGGTGTCGTTGTGACAGCGTCCACAGGTGTCGACCATCTCGGGCATCAGGTCTCGCATGAATTGAACGGTTTCTTTCCCGGTCGACTTCACGATCTCGGCTTTTCGCGGCGCTGTGACTGGTTTGCCAGTCGCAGTTCCCTTTGCGAGTGACGCGAGCGGCGAATCCTTGTCACCTTCGAACTTGGCACCCCCTTCGATCCAGGCTCCGATTGCCAGAATTTCCTGTTCAGAGAGCGGGGGGGCTCCTTTCGGCATGCGCAATTCCGCGTCTGGAGCGACCAGTCGTCTGATCAGCAGACTGTTCTCGGCACTGCCGGGGACCACCACCTTGCCGCTGGCACCCCCCTTCTCCAGATCTGCGAACGTATCAAGGTTCAGGCCTCCCTTGCCGTCTTCGGTATGACAACTGACGCATTTGGCCACGAGGATCGGAGCAATGTTTTTTGCAAAGATGGACCCTCCTTTGGCGGCACCACCTCCACCTCCACCTCCGGCTTTGGCTGCGGCGCGACTCAAGAGCGTGCGGGCTTTCTCGAGCTGAAGCTGAACGGGTTTGAGTGCGGGGTCGGTCTCATTCAGTCCCGCATCTTTCACGAACTGGGCGACACGCTCTTCGGAAGACTGAATCGCCTCTTCGGCCTCTTCAAATTTCTTCTTGGAAATCAGCGAGGTGATCTTGCTGACCTGGCTTGTGATCTCTTTCAGTTCTTTCCGCTGTTCGGCAGTGAGGGCAGCATCGACAGAGCCGACCATCCATCCCAAAATCAATAAGCAGCAGACGCTGAACGTCGGAATGCTTCGTTGCATCGATATTCATCCGTTTTGAGGAATGCATTCGATCATCGAACAACGGGACTTCTCGAAAGCCTCGTTACGTCAATTCATAAGTGATGTGCTTCGCTGGCTGGCTCGAAGGGAGCCTGTTCAACTGAGCAGTCAGAAGGTTAAACAGCGATTGTTCCAGTGGAGTCGCGTTGCCGTCCGTCGCGAAGGGCGACTTGCCGGTCACTTCGTTCCGTCCATACTCATGTTATAGTCGGATCATATCGCATCATCCTCTCGCAAGACAGACTTCGACTCATTTCCCGAATCCGGACAGGACTTGCGACGGGCAGATTGAGCCTGCGCCGACAAACCGATACTCTCAAACCTCTCAAGACCCGATTTCGTTCGTTTTCTTCCCCGATTTGATCAGTATTTCCAACATGTCGAACACACCGTCCGAGATCGAACAGAAGCGAGACCGACTGCTGGAAATTCTGAAGGGATACCGGCAGGTTGCAGTGGCATTTTCCGCGGGCGTTGACAGCACCGTCGTGGCCCAGGCAGCACATCTCGCTTGCGGGGCTGATGCAGTTGCCGTCACTGCAGTCAGTCTCAGTCTTGCGACAGGGGAACGGGAAGAAGCAGAACAACTCGCCGCTCAGATTGGGATTCGACACGTCATCGTCGAGACGCGGGAGTTTTCCGACCCCGGATACCAGCGGAACGCCTCGAACCGGTGCTATTTCTGCAAGTCAGAACTGTATTCACGTCTGGTCGAACTGGCTCCTTCTCTGGGAGTAAAAGTTCTCGCGAATGGTGCCAATCTGGACGATCAAGGTGATTATCGGCCGGGGATGCAGGCTGCAGCCGAATTTCAGGTTCGCTCACCCCTCATCGAAGCGGGGTTCACCAAGAAGGACGTTCGTGAACTCGCTCGGATCTGGAATCTTCCAGTCTGGGACAAACCCGCGACCCCCTGCCTTTCCAGCCGGATTGCCTATGGAGTCGAGGTCACTCCAGAGCGGGTTCGGCGGATCGATGAGGCAGAACAGTTCCTCAAAGAACTGCTGAGTCTCAATGAGCTGCGTGTGCGGTGTGAGGCGAACGAGCTGGCTCGAATTGAAGTGCCTTTGGGCCAGATTCACCAATTGCTGGACCCCGTGGTGCGCAATCAGGTGCGAGGTCGCTTGCGCGAACTGGGCTTTCGCTTCGTCACCGTGGATCTGGATGGGTTTCGAAGTGGCAGTATGAATTCCGCCATTCCCCGCGAGCAACTCTTGAACGTCCAGATTCCCGCCAGACTACTATCGGAATGAGAATGCAAGCGGTCCGGTACCCACTGCCAGCGAATCTGGTAACCTGTGAGTTGGCGAGGCTCGACTCACAGTCTCGTCGAAACGGTTTCACTATCAGAAACGGAGAGTTGCAATGGGTGAATCGGGCAAGAAAGACAAAGGCCGAAAAGAAGTTCAAAAGAAGCCTGCCCTGACGCTGAAGGAAAAGCGTAAGGTGAAGCAGGAAAAGAAGGGCAAATAGACTCATGAAACAGGGGGCGGGCAATCTTGCCCGCCCCCTGTCGTCTGTGCGCCTGGCATGTTGTGTTTCTCGGAGATGCAAGTTCTCTACGGGCCGTGATGACCGGAACCGTGAGCTGTAGGACAGGGTGCCCGCCGCGAGGCGGGATCTGAAGGGAGCCGAAAGCGAAACTTGGACTCGACGAACAGAAACTGGATACAAGGCCGACGTGGTGGGGTAACCCGGCAATGGACGGGGATGCCCAATGCTCATCCGGACACTCACGCCGGTAAATCCAGCGAGGCCCAAGGGAAAGAAGCACAACTTACCCAGGGAGATCTCTCTTCGTGCCGGTCGATCCGGCTATGTCGGTGGCAACACCGTCAGACGCGTGGAGAGAAGTCAGCCGAGGTCGTAGTAGTTGGGGTGCATCGTCAGACATGTTGGTCATGACTTACTCACCGGCGAAGGACCGAATCTAAGATGCAGGGTACGCCTGAGACGACTCGATGAGAGCGGAGCGACAGGAAGGCAGTTGGTATCAACGGCGACTCTTCGGAGCTGACGGGGAACCGCTGCGCCACGACCAGGGCGGTGCGGACAGCATCCAATCTGCCCGGTTCGAGGAGTCACAAACTCTCGCGGCGTCAGACCAGACACGCGCCTTGACCGACAACCTGATGGAAAGGATTTGTGACCGAGACAATCTCAATCGAGCCTATCGCAAAGTGAAAGCGAACAAGGGTGCCCCAGGCGTCGATGGGATGACCCTCGACGATTTGGCCGCCTGGATTGCGACTCACAAGAACACGCTGATCGCCTCGCTCCTGGAAGGACGATACCAGCCCCAACCGGTGCGTGGAGTGCAAATTCCGAAGCCGGGAGGTGGAATGCGACAATTGGGCATTCCGACGGTTGTCGACCGACTCGTACAGCAAGCGATTCTGCAGGTTCTCGAACCGCTATTTGATCCGACGTTCTCGAACTCCAGCTACGGGTTCCGCCCCGGTCGCAGTGCCCACCAGGCCTTGGCCGCGGCTCAGCAATACGTGGCCGAAGGACGTCTCATCGTCGTGGATATGGACCTGGAGAAGTTCTTCGACAGGGTCAACCACGACATTCTGATGGGACGTCTGGCGCGACGCGTGCCTGATAAGCGTCTGCTTCGCATCATTCGCCGGTTCCTGGAAGCGGGGCTGATGCAAGACGGTGCCTGCCTTGCACGTCAAGAAGGGACGCCGCAAGGCGGTCCCTTGTCACCACTGCTGGCGAACTTGTTACTGGACGATCTCGACCGGGAACTGGAGCGTCGCGGGCACAAGTTCTGTCGCTATGCCGATGACTGCAACATTTACGTGCGGACAAAAGCAGCGGGAGAACGCGTGCTGGCCTCGCTCACGACATTCCTGGAAACGCATCTGCGATTGCGGGTTAACCGCGATAAATCCGCAGCAGCGTACATCCTGGACCGGAAATTCCTGGGCCACCGTCTGCTCCCGGGCGGGAAGCTGGGGGTCGCCCCTCAGAGTCTCGCACGGGCACGGCAGAAGGTGCGTGAACTGACGAAACGCAATCGAGGCGTCAGCCTCCGACGGATGGTGACCGAACTCAACTCGTTCTTGACCGGATGGGTGACATACTACCGACATGCCCAATGTCGGTCTCACCTCGAACGTCTGGATGAATGGATTCGACATCGTCTGCGCTGCGTTCAACTCAAACAGCGGAAACGTGCGAAACCGATCTCCGACTTCCTGATCTCGTGCGGAGTACCCCGGTACCTCGCGTGGATTCTGGCTAACTCGGGGAAAGGATGGTGGCGCATGGCGGGTAGCCCTCCTGCTCAACATGCCATGTCCATCGACTGGTTCCATCGTCTCGGCCTCGTCTTCCTGACCCAAAGGCACGCCGATTTACAACCATCTTAGAAACCGCCGGATACGATGAGTACGTCCGGTGGTGTGGTAGGAGGAGGGGGTAACCCCTCCTCCTACCCGATTAATCGTCGTGTAAATCAATCCTCACTCAGCAACTGAGCGAGGGCCGACGTGGCGGCCCCTCGCCAGGAACTGGTCTGCCCCAGGGTGACGCCGCGCCGTCAGGTTGCGGAATCACGACCATGGCGGCAGACGGAATCAGGCGATCCCGGGAACGGGGAATGCCTTTGTGAATTCGCCGATCTCACCCTTAACGGCTGCAATCACGGTGGTATCTTCAGGACTCTTCAGGACCCTCAGGATCCAGGCCCCGACTTTCTTCATCTCGTCCTGACGCATTCCGCGGGTGGTCAGTGCCGCCGTTCCGATGCGAATTCCGCTAGGGTCGAGGGCCTTACGCTGGTCGTAGGGAATCATGTTCTTGTTAACGGTGATTCCAGCGGCATCGAGGGCCTTTTCGGCGATCTTGCCGGTCAGTCCGATCGACGTGACATCACAGAGCATGAGGTGGTTGTCAGTACCACCGCTGGCCAGCTTGATTCCCCCGGACATTAGGGTCTCTGCCAGTGCTTTCGCGTTGGCGATAATCTGCTTGCCGTATTCCTTAAAGGACGGCTGCATTGCTTCCTGGAAGCAGATCGCCTTGGCGGCGATGATGTGCATGAGGGGCCCCCCCTGCAGACCTGGGAAGACGGCCTTGTCGATGTCCTTGCCGTATTCTTCCTTACAAAGCACGAAGCCCGAGCGTGGGCCACGCAGCGTCTTGTGCGAGGTACTGGTGACGAAATCTGCCACGGGGACGGGGCTGTTGTGAAGTCCCGCAGCGACGAGGCCGGCGTAGTGAGCCATGTCGACCCAGAGCTTGGCTCCGACTTCCCTGGCGATTTCGGCAAACTTGGCGTGGTCGATTTCCCGTGGATAGGCGCTGGCACCCGCGACGATCAACTTGGGGCGATGCTCCCGCGCCAGCTTGGCAACCTGATCAAAGTCGATCCGGTGATCTGACTCGCGAACCCCGTAGGCGATAGGCTGGTAAAGCTGGCCGGAAAAATTGAGGCCCATCCCGTGGGTCAGATGGCCACCCATTGCCAGATTCATCGCCAGGAAAGTATCGCCTGGTTTCAGGACCGTCTGGTAGACCGACATATTCGCCTGAGAACCGGCGTGGGGCTGCACATTGGCGTACTGAGCCCCGAAGAGTTGCTTGGCACGCTCAATGGCAAGGCTTTCGACGATGTCGACATATTCACAGCCACCGTAATAGCGGCGACCGGGGTATCCCTCGGCGTATTTATTCGTCAGGATTGTTCCTGCCGCTTCCAGAATGGCTGCACTGGTGTAATTTTCCGAAGCGATCAGTTCGAGACCTTCTTGCTGTCGCGTCCGTTCCTTCTGGAGGGCAGACCAAAGGGCAGGATCGGCGGTTTGCAACGCGGACATTTTCAATAGACTCCGAGGAAAAATAGGCGAAGTTGAAAGGCTGGGGTTGATGCTGAATGATAGACACTTCGATCTGATTGCCGAGTCGTCTCAAGAGGTTGAATTTCCCCCGTCAGGCATTTTCTCGCTGGCTCGTACCCCTTTCGGGCGAAACATTTGTCGTGGAGATTTTTCCCGTGCTGAGTCTTTTCGCTGTTAGGGATTACATCAGCGGTTGTGCGTCCTGCACGTCTCATCTCGCGGAAAAAATGTCCGCAGGTAACGGCATTGACCCACCAACCGGCAAACACCGGTGAAGGTGATGATCCGGGACCGTTCCCCCCTGCTCGATTCCGTCGAAGCGGAAATTGGTGCTGATAAAGGCTGTCCGGTTCGCGAATCAGTCACTCCACCATGCGGCGAAGCGACACGAATGCCTGCCTTACGTTATAATCGGGATCGATATCAACTTGCTACTCTTTCAGTTGGATACCTGCGACCTACGATGCCAGATCCATCGGCCGAAGTTGTTCCGTCCCTGCAAAGTTCACCCATTTTAAGTGGTGAGCGTGTCGCGTTCACCGGAACGCTTGCTTCCATGACGCATCGCCAGGCGATGGAAATGGTTGAGCAGCAAGGTGGTACGGCGATGCAGCATGTGGGTCAGCAAACCTCAATTCTTGTCGTGGGTGAAGAGGGATGGCCGCTGGAACCCGATGGCCTCCCCTCTGTGAAGCTCGAACAGGCTCGACAACTGCACGATAAGGGCGAGCCCATTCGAATTGTCTCGGAATCGGAATGGCTCAAACTGCTGGGAATCGAACCCGTCGAGCGCAAAACGCATCAGCTCTACACTCCCGCCATGTTGTGTCAGCTCCTGAATGTCTCTGTGCATGACATCCGTCGGTGGGAGCGTGCGGGACTCATCACCTCTGTGAAAAAAGTCTATCGCCTCCCCTACTTCGATTTTGAAGAAGTCGCCAATGCCCGGCGACTCAGCAAACTCGCAGCCTCAGGGGTTCGGTCAGAACAGATCGCGGCAAGTCTGCAGCGGTTGCACACCCTCTGGCCTGATGTCGTCAAGCCACTCGCCCAACTGGAAGTGATGTCCCGCGGGATGGGAGGACTTGTCTTCCGGGACGATTCGGGATTGGTCGAGACGACCGGGCAGCGAATTTTTGATTTTGATCCCCCTTCCCCGGAAGATGAGCCCTCTGACGAGCACTCGATTCTGCCTCTCCACCCTGCTCCCGTGGTCGGAAATGTTGATCGGCAGCATTGGACCGTCGATGAATGGTTCTACGAAGGCTGTCGTCTGGCCGAGGCGAACGAGCTGGAATCGGCTCTTGAGGCCATGCGAATGGCCACGATTGGAGAGGCGAACAATCCCCTGTTTCATTTTCATATCGCCGATGTTTTGTACCGCTTGAAAAAGCCGGACGGAGCGATTGAACGCTATTACATGGCGGTTGAGATCGACCACGACTTCCTCGAGGCCTGGACGCAGCTCGGTTGTGTGCTGTCAGAAATCGGGGATCTCACCGGTGCACAGGCGGCCTTCCAGATCGCCCTGGACCTGCATCCCGACTGCCCGGAAGTTCACTTCCATCTGGCGGGGGTTCTGGAGCAACTGGGCCAGCCCGAAGCCGCCGTGCAGCACTGGCGACGGTATCTCGACTTCGACGATCGAGGTCCCTGGGCAGAAATCGCTCGCGAACATGTATCGCCCGACGCCCAATGAGGTCAGTTCCAGTCGCTAAGCAAGCGATCGGAATTTCCCGCCGAGAATCTCGTTGAAAGAGCGCGGGCGTGTCCTGCTCGGGGAAGAATCGGCCCTCTGCACTGCCCTGATACTCCATCCCAGCTCACTTGGGGATGCGTTCGGATGCCGGATAAGAGTCAGGTTCACCGCAGGTCTCTGTTGAGTACGCATCTGCTACGGTGCCGGGCAGTACTTCCACGGTGCGGGCAAAACTTCGACGAGTAAAATTTCGTGTTGACGACAGTTTTGCGACTGAGGGGGGGGCAAATCGCGCAGAAACAGCCTCCCTATGTAGAAACAGCCTCCCTATGTAGAGAGGCTATGCGGTGGAACCAGCTTCCTCTGTTGGTCTAGTGCTGTGGAGCTGCGTGTTGTTCGCCTGAGTCGCTATTGATGAATGCCTGTGGATCAGTGTCATGGATCGTCGAACTGTTGGACATCATCCAGATGTTGACACCCGTCATCAGGAAAAGCAGGATGCAGAACAGCAATCCCAGCAGTTTTCCCATCATCTGGCCCGCTGCCTTGTCTGCCGCTTCAAAGTCGTGCAATTCAGAGGGTTCGAACTTCAACGCTGCCGCAATGGCAAGACGGGGATCAGAGCTGCCGGTCAGGTGGGTCGATTCAGGAGCGTGGTGTTCAGCATGTGCGGTCATCGACAAGTCTCTCCCATTCGAAGTCGGCAGCGACGCCAACATTGCAGTAGTTGAGCCACCTACAAGAATCTGGCCCGTGCATTTTGAGCAGAAGCCGAGCACGTGTCGAGTCTGACTGAGGCGGTAACGGGCTCCGGAAGCAACATTCCCGAAAACGAGAGAGCGATTCCTCAGTCCACAGGTTGATAAGGTCCCTTTCTCGTCACCCCGGGTCTGGTCTCGCCGAGGGAAAAAGTCCTGGAAGAAGGGTAGTATGGCTGCTTGAGATCGGACAACGGGGGCTGGATGTCCTCGCTCTGTAACTGGTTCTCTCCTTTTCGCACTCGCTTCTGAAGGAATCTGCTGATGAGACGTACGTGGATTGTTCGCCTGCTGGGGCTGTTTCTCGTTGCTGGCCCCCCGGTTCTGGCAGCTCCCCCTGTGCCCGACACCGTAGTCTGGGAAGAAGGGATCGAATACTCAAATCCTGACAATCAGCACCTGCAGCTCAATCTCGCCCGGCCCAAATTGGGGGAAGGCCCCTTCCCTGCCGTCATCTGCATTCATGGGGGCGGATTTCGTGCGGGGAAACGAGATGGCTACGACACACTCTGTGTACGACTTGCCGAACGGGGATATGTGGCAGCGACAATCACGTATCGTCTCGCACCGAAGTACCAGTTCCCCGCCGCCGTCCATGATACGAAGGCGGCTGTTCGCTGGATGCGAGCCAACGCCAAAAAGTACCATGTTGATCCCGAGCGGATTGGCGTGACGGGAGGCTCGGCGGGGGGGCACCTCGCTCAGTTCCTGGCGGTGACAGCCCATGTCCCCCAGTTCGAAGGAGACGGCGGGAATCCTGAGCAATTAAGCACTGTCGCGTGCGTGGTCAATGTTTACGGTCCCAGCGATTTCACCCAATCCTACGGCAAGAGTGTCGATGCACATGAGGTGCTGCCATTATGGTTCGGTGGTAACCTCGAAACAAAACGAGCGCTGCACATTCACGGCAGCCCGCTCTACTGGGTAACTCCGAATGCGGCGCCGACCCTGTGTATTCATGGCACCGAAGACAAGTATGTCGCCCACGAACAGGCGGTGTGGCTGGTCGACAAACTCAAAGCCGCCACGGTCGATGCGGAACTGCTTACCCTCGAAGGCGCCGGTCATGGTTTCAAAGGAGCCGATGCCGAGAAAGCAGACCAGGCACTGTTTGATTACTTTGACAAGAAGTTGAAGAAGTAAGCCGGCTGAGGTGGAAGTTCTTGCCGGTAGAAAAGCAAGAATTGCCACCCGTCTGAACTCAGCACGATTCGGTCGGGTTCCAGAAAACAATTCCACAAGCACGGGGGGCGGTCGCGCAGAAGCAGGCCGCTCCCCTACCCTGCCCCAAAGCATAAACACCGATGCAAGGTCTCTCGTCAAGGTGGCCCTGTCTGTCCCCGACAGGAAAGCCGAATCGGCAACACGCCAGGATATTAAATATCCCCTACGACGAAAAGCTTTCACGGAAAAATTACGAAGCGGCAGCCTGCGCAATAGCCGTCGCGGAAGTTTGTAATTGAATTAAATTCCAAGTTGACCGCAGCCACCGGTGTACTGCCCGCGACACGCGCGAAGGCGTGGAAATAAATCTTTACGATCCGCGATAGCAGGCCCCGGTTTCAGCACCAGCGTCCGAGATGATGATCGGCTTGGATAGGTTTCGAAGCGGCTTCTGTTTTGTACTGCGCGAAGCGCGATCGTTGTTGACGAATGGGATCTGACGCAATAACAGGACTCGCGATGCGATCCTTAGTGTTTCGATATCAGTCCTAACTGGAATCGGATCCATACTGCGCTGAGTCCACAGAGTGTGCAGCCCCACGCCAGGTCGACTAACGCCATCTTGAGGCTCCATTTCTCGATGACGGCCAGGTTGGTGAAATCGTAAACACCATACATAATCAGCCCGAAGGCTGCTCCCCAGCCGAATGCCTGAAGATAGGGTGTTGTGCCGGACAACAATGGCTGCACGAACAGGACGATTCCGGCAGGAATCAAGAGATATACGATGATCGCGGCACTCCATCGCGGCGACATTGCCCCGTCGCTTCGGCGAGCAAGTGATCCGATTTCCGCGTCGTAGAACGAGTGCATCAGCAGACCAAGCCAAACGAGGTCAAGTACGAGGATGATTGGCAGCAGCGTCAAAAAGTTCTTCAACGACAAGCTCATTGCAAGATTCCTTTGTGTCCCTATTCGGGTCAGGGAAATTATTGTATGGAAGTCATTCGGCCGCAGATTTCTGTGACGTCATTCGGAAAATGCTGGCAACGAGCGACTTGAGGCTCCTCATCGAGTCGCAGTGAGCCGTGTAAGTCAGCCTTTGGCGAATCCATGGCTCTGTCAGCGCCCGTCCGCCAAGAATTAATGCGACATTACATTGGACGCATGCAGACCATACCTCCTGCAGGCCTGGAATGAATTGAGATTCATCTTGAATATGTGAGACGCTGATCCACAAGATCTGAGGCTGCAAGTCGTGCACCGCCCGAACGAATGAGGAAGCAGGCAACGAGGTTCCTAAATTCTCCGTACGATATCTTTCCGCACTGAGGACGAGGTCGACCATGGCTGTTGGGATGGAGTAATAGTCGTGAGAAAGTGTGCCCCCGATTGCCATTCGATTGGGAAGTGGAGATTGCTGAAAACCTCGTATTTCATGCATGATCTTCGTCACGATTTCGCAACTCCGACGTTCCTGATAGACGTCAATGCTATCGCATGACCAGCGGTCGCCAATGATATGAAACGCAGCTGCAATGACGTTGTCGCAAATCTCGCTGACTTCCATTCCTGAGTTGAAGAGCTCCATCAAGAACCGGCGAGCCGCCAGGCTGTCGGTGGAAAGGAGTGCATCAGCAAACAAGCTGGCCCAAGTTTCTGGGGGGGTGTCTCGAGTCGCACTCACTTGCAACGAGACTTCGGCGGGCGACAGAGTCAGCCCCTTGCTCCGGGCGAACTGCACAATTTCCCGGATGGGAATCTTACGATGCCCGCCGGCTGTTCGGACGATTTCCAGCAGCCCTTGATCACACCATCGCCTGAGGGACGACTCGCTCACCTGCAGCGCACTTGCGGCTTGTTTCGGAGAAAGAAATTGATCGTCCATGCCAATCCGCTCGTGATAGTTTTGATGGTTTGTATCGCAAAGTCTGGGTCAGAATCAAGTTCGGGGTCGGACTTGCCTGTTGTCAAAGCTTCTCGATCGAATCCGAGTTGAAGTTGTTTTACGACCTGCCTACACTCCCGATGGAAGTTTTGACAGTTTTTGGGGTGGCCAATGCGAGTCGCAGTGATCGGAGCAGGAATTTCAGGTCTCGTCGTGGCCGACCGCCTGCATCATCAACACCAGGTGACGCTTTTTGAATCGAACGACTACTTCGGCGGACATACAAACACGGTTGAAGTTGTCATAGGAGATGAAACCCACGCCGTCGACACAGGGTTTATCGTATTCAACGATTGGACTTATCCAAAATTCATCGAGTTATTGGATGATCTCGGTGTCTCTTCTCAACCCACGACGATGGGGTTCAGCGTACGTGACGACCGAAAAGGCCTCGAATACTCTGGTGAGTCGCTCGGGGGTTTGTTCGCTCAACCTGCCAATTTCTTCTCCCCTTCATTTCATCGACTCGTTTTCGATATTCTCAAATTCAACCGGCTCGCATTGCAACAAATCGATTCGCTTGACGACCGATCGACGGTTCGCAGTTTCTTGGACCGAAATTGTTTCTCAGAGCAGTTCGCGGAACAGTACCTTCTGCCGATGGGTTCGGCCATCTGGTCGTGTCCTATGGGGCGATTTAACGATTTTCCAATTCGATTTATCCTCGAATTCTATCGAAATCACGGGTTATTAAGCATTTGGCAGAGGCCGGTCTGGCGCGTGATCAGCGGTGGTTCGCAGGTCTATGTCAGAGCGCTGCTGAATCGCTTTCGAGGGATCCGTCGCCCGAATACACCGGTGCTCGGTCTACAGCGGGATGCCGAAGGGGTCGAGCTCGTCATTCGGGATCATCCCCCCCAACGATTCGATCACGTCATCTTCGCCTGTCACAGCGATCAGGCGTTGCAGATCATTGGTCCTCAAGCGACGGTCGCCGAGCGAGAAATCCTGTCCGCTTTTCCTTATCAAAGGAACGAAGTGGTATTGCACACGGATGATTCCGTGCTTCCCCGCCAGCGACGCGCCTGGGCCAGTTGGAACTATCGCATCATACAGGCCGCTGAGGAGCAAGCAACGCTAACTTATAATATGAACATCCTTCAGGGGATCAAATCCCGCCATACGTTCTGCGTCTCGCTGAATCAGCAGTCCGCGATCGATCCGACGAAGATCTTGCGACAGTTCGTCTATCAACATCCTGTATTCACCGAAGGAAGAGGGGCAGCACAAGCTCGGCACCAGGAACTATTAAATGCAAACCATACTTCATTTTGCGGGGCTTACTGGGGTAACGGATTTCATGAGGATGGCGTTGTGAGTGCACTGCGAGTTGCCGAATCACTCAAAAATGGCTCGAATGCAGCAGATCTTGTGTCTTCAGGGGGAGCACATGCACGATGAGCTACGCCAGTTGCATCTATGAAGGCCGGGTTGCCCATGTCCGTCATAGACCGGTGGTACACCGCTTCCAGTACCCGCTGTTCATGCTGCTGCTTGACCTGGACGAACTGCCTGAGGTGTTCCGAGGGAGATGGTTTTGGTCAACCGCCCGAAGAAGCATTGCATCATTTGTTCGAAGCGATCATCTCGGTCCCGCGAATCAACCTCTGAAACAGACCATTATCGAGCTTGTCAACTCCAGTCTGGGTTTCAGTCCCCTCGGGCCAGTCCGACTGCTGACCCACCTGCGATACTTCGGCTTTCAGATGAATCCTGTCAGTTTTTATTACTGTTACGACAAAGATTGTGAGAACGTCGAATCCATCATCGCGGAAGTCAACAACACTCCGTGGGGTGAGCGTCACTGCTACGTCCTGGATACTCGCGGCCAGATGTTTCCTGAGCGTGGACTCTGTCCTGTCGCTGGCGACACGCAGAAAGAATTCCACGTTTCGCCATTCATGGGGATGGAAATGTCATACGGTTGGCAGTTTTCGACTCCAGGCGAAAAGCTCCAGATTCGGATCGAAAATCAGTGCGATGGTGTCAAGTTGTTCGATGCGAACCTGGCAATGAATCGGTGTACGATTAACGGTTGGACGCTCAATCGTATGCTGTTGCGTTACCCTCTCATGACCTTACAGGTGTTTATCGCTATTTACTGGCAAGCGCTCAAACTGTGGTTAAAGCGGGTGCCCTACGTGCCGCACCCGTAAGCGATTCTGTTCCGATGAACCTGCCAGATGAACTTCAGCTTCACCTTTTTTCCTTTCCGTAATCTTGAGAATGGGCCAATGAATTCGACGGACGATGAACTAACGATTGAAGCAACCAACACACCAAATTGGATTGACCGAGCGGCGAAGAAAATCCTCTTCAATCGGCTGCGGGGAATGAACCGCGGTGAGATCACTGTTGAGGATGGCTCCGCAAAGGAAACGCTTGGGGTCAAGGATCACCTGAGTGTGGTGCTTCATATTCATCGGTGTCGTTTTTATCGAGATGCCGTCTGTGGGGGGGCCTTGTCTGTTGCCGAATCCTACTTGCGCGGTGACTGGGACTGCGATCAGTTGACGAGCCTGTTTCGGATCCTGATCCGCAATGCGGATGCAACCGCTCGCTTGTCTGGAGGACTGGCTCACCTTACTGGAGTCTTTCAGAGGATTTATCATCGCTGGCATTACAACAGCAAATCAGGCAGTCGCAGGAATATCGCGGCGCACTATGATCTGGGTAACGACTTTTTCAAGCTTTGGCTTGATGAGTCGATGGCATACTCAAGTGGAATATTTCTAGCGCCGAACGAGTCCATGAAAGACGCGTCGATTGAGAAGATTGATCGACTTTGTCGCAAACTCGATTTACGGCCTCAAGATCATCTTCTGGAAATTGGTAGTGGCTGGGGTGGATTGGCCATCCATGCTGCTCATAACTACGGTTGTCGAGTGACGACGACCACAATTTCACATGAGCAGTTTCGACTTACCCGGAATCGAATCGACCAGCACAACCTCTCGGACAAAGTCACCGTTATTGAACAGGATTACCGAGATGTCACTGGTACGTTTGACAAACTTGTCTCTGTCGAAATGATCGAAGCGGTTGGATATGCGTACTTTGATGCCTATTTCAAAAAATGTGCTTCACTGTTGAAACCCTCGGGGACAATGGCCATTCAAGCGATTGTGCTTCCTGAGCGAGATTACGAAACATATCTACGAAACACCGATTTCATTCAGCGCTATATCTTTCCCGGCGGATGTCTGCCCAGCCTCGGTGCGATGCTGGAATCGGTGGGGCGTGTCACGGACTTGCGATTCGTCCACGCCGAAGACTTTGCTCCTCACTATGCGGAAACCCTGAGGCAATGGCGTCGTGTCTTTCATCAGCACTTGCCCGAAATTCGACGGCAAGGGTTCCCTGAACGCTTCCTGCGGATGTGGCACTATTACTTTTGCTACTGCGAAGCGGTGTTTGAAGAACGCGCGGCAGGTGTGATTCAGGTTCAATTCGACAAGCCAGATTGTCGTCGCGATCCCCTGCTCCTCAGTACCTGGGCCGCGGAAACCAGTCACATGGCAGCGCGGTTCAAGCGTCAATCGAATTCGTTCGCGGTCCCGATCGAGCAGGAACAATCATGAGCATACTCGCTTGGGGTGTCGAGGCGTTGGAACGCGGATGGATTCCCGATCCCCTCACTCGAATGATCATCCGCCAATTGTGCCGGACAACTCTTCATGCAGGTTCTGACTCTCATTCAGCCGCAGCAAGGGACGAGAAGTTCCTTGATTCACTTCGGTCGGGGCCGATCGCACTCTCGACGCACGAAGCCAATCAGCAGCACTATGAATTGCCCGCAAAGTTTTTCGAAATCGTGCTTGGCCCGTATCGCAAGTACAGTTGCTGTTTCTTCGAGAATGAAGACTCGACCCTGGAGCAGGCCGAGAAGGCTGCAATCGAAATCACGTGTGACCGCGCTGACTTAAAAGACGGCCAGGAAATTCTCGAACTCGGCTGCGGATGGGGATCTCTGACGCTCTGGTTGTGCGAACATTACCCGCAGAGCAACGTTGTAGCCGTGTCGAATTCTCATCGACAGCGGGAGTATATCGAAGGCCAGGCAAGACGGCGGGGTCTGAATCGACTGAAGGTGATCACCGCCGACATGAATGAATTCTCGCCAGCAGCCTGCCAGCTTGGCCAGTTTGATCGGATTGTCTCCGTTGAGATGTTTGAACATCTTCACAATTTTGAGGAAGTTTTGCGCCGAATCTCAGGTTGGCTCGTTCCTGACGGAAAGCTGCTTGTGCATCACTTCTGTCACAAGGAAAGGTGTTACCCCTACGAGACCAGCGGTGAACTCAATTGGATGGGCCGCCATTTCTTCACGGGCGGCATAATGCCCAATGAAAAGCTTCTTGACGGGTTTGGGAATGATCTGAAGGTCGCCCATCGCTGGAACTGGAACGGCAAACACTACCAGAAAACGTCGAATGCCTGGCTACAAAATCTGGATCGCAATCGACGCGCGGTGATTGAGGTTTTCGCCGATGTGTACGGAGTCGATTCAGCAGAACGCTGGTACCATCGATGGCGGTTGTTCTTTCTCGCCGTGGCGGAATTGTTTGGGTATTCGGACGGTGAAGAGTGGTATGTGACTCAATCACTCCTTGAACAGGTGCAGCACCCTCAGTCGACAGTGCGAGGCCGTGGATGAATCCTCTGTTAACGACGATGTGGATGAGCCTCGTGATCGTCCTGGTGAGCATGACGATCTTGTGGATCATCGGCACGGTTCGGCGCGATGTCAGTCTCGTGGACCTCTTCTGGGGAATGGGGTTTGTCATCATCGCCTGGACAGCGTGGGGATTGAATAGTCCAGCGAGTTCTCGAACGTGGCTTCTCGTTTTATTGACGACCATTTGGGGTTTGCGTCTTTCGTCGTTTTTGGCCTGGCGCAACTGGGGCAAGGACGAAGATCACCGATATGCCGCGATGCGCAACTACCATGGACCACGTTTCTGGTGGGTGAGCCTCGTCACCGTTTTTCTCCTGCAAGGAGTGTTGATGTGGTTCATCTCACTGCCCCAACAGGTCGCGATCACAACCCCAATCGCACCACCGTTAGGAGTTTGGGACGCGATGGGAATTGCGATCTGGTCCCTCGGGTTCATTTTCGAAACGGTGGGAGACTGGCAACTGGCCAGGTTTAAGTCCATTCCGTCGAACTCGAACCGAGTCATGCGGACTGGGCTGTGGCGTTTCACACGACATCCAAATTACTTCGGAGATTTCTGCGTCTGGTGGGGAATCTACTTGATTGCAGTGGCGGGAGGTGCCTGGTGGACAATCGGCAGCCCCCTTTTGATGTCAGTCTTATTGCTCAAGGTATCCGGTGTGACTTTGCTCGAAAGCACGATCGGTGATCGCCGCCCGGATTACGCAGCTTATCAAGCCCAGACAAACGCATTCTTTCCCTGGTTTCCAGCCTCCGAGAAGGGCAGTCGCCAACCTCCAGATCGTGATCAGGATCACTGAGACATCGAAATCAGGGACAGCGAAATCAGAGCAACTGAACGTAACATCGAGGTGCCGTGCGACCTGTGTCGCTTGACAGGTGTTGTTTGACCAGTGGTGTTTGACCAGAGTCTGAAAAATGGTCTCTCAAAGGAAGTGAATCAGGACATCTGAAGACGAATCGGTCGATCAGCGCAGAATGTCTCTGGTAAGTTTGACCCAGCTAACTTTGACCCAGCGCTATTGAAGCTGCTGGGTTTGCCTGTCTAACTTGCCCGGGTCGGAATGGAAAATTTCCGTGAACGGATCGGCTTGCACAAGCATCTTCGCAAAAGTGAAATTCGTGGTACAGCGTCGATGTGGAACGATGATCTTGTTAGCGCGGCAGTGCAGAGACTACTCGCTGCTCTTGAGGTACTTGTCGAACCACGCCTGCTCCCATGTCATCTTGGCGAGGCGGTGTTGATAGGAATTCAGGGTGTGGCCCGCTCCGGGATAGGTCACCAGTTCCGCGGGGGAGTTCAGGTAGCGTCGGGCGACTCTGTAGAGAGCCCTGCTGTTGATTGGGGGGACGCGTGTGTCTGCACCGGGAGCGTGCAGGAGGAGCGGTGTTTTGAACGACGTGCTCTGAATCTGGCGTAGCGGGGATGACCGGTCATACTGATCGCCTGATGTCCAGGGAAGTCCTCGCTGGTAATTCACCACGTGGCCCGGGGTTTCCCCTTCGCTCCACTGAATCGTCATGTCGGACATTCCGGCACCTGAACTGGCAGCACGAAATCGGTCGCTATGGGTGATGAGGCAGTTTGTCAGATAGCCACCGTTGCTCCATCCCATGACTCCCAGTCGTTCAGGGTCGGCAATCTGTTCGGCGATCAAGTGATCAATACCCCTCATAATGTCCTCAACTTCGATCTGGTTTTCTCGTCCGATCAGATTCGTGAGAAAGTCGTCGCCGTAGCCGGTTGAGCCCCGGTAATTGGGACAGAATACAGCGTAACCGCTGGTTGAGAGCTGTGTACGGCCGTAAATCCAGAACTGGAAGCCGTAGTAGTCACATGCCGTGGGGCCTCCGTGCAGGCAGACAACCATCGGCAGAAGGGTCCCCGGTTTGTGGTCGGGGGGAAGTTCGAGAATTCCTTCGACCTCATCACCCTCCGCCCCTTTCCACTTCACTCGAGAAATGGTGGGGAGCTTCCAGGTGTCGATTTGGGGATTGACTGTGGTCAATCGTTCGGCAGGTTTTCCGTTCTGGCGGTCCCACAGGAAGACATCCCGGCTGTAATCGAGTTCTGTCTGCAACAGTGCCAGATGCGTTCCATTCGGCGAAATTCCATAGGCGTCGATATTCACGTTTTCGGCAGTCAACGTCTTTGTTGTCAGCTTGTCGGTGCCGAGTCCCGTGACGCTCATCAGACGCGCCACGGCGTGATCATCGACGAGGTAGCAGAATTCGTCCCCGGTTCCTCTTTGAATACCACCGCGAATGAATTCGCCAGCGAGACGGGGCGTCTTTCTCACGTTCACGTCATCAGTCTTCAGATCTGCAATGATCAGTTCACTCGGATAGCCGTCGTAGTAGACGGCGAACGCCAGTTGTTCTCCTGAGGACGACCAGCAGGGTGATTCAAGCCAGCCATAGGGTGAAGGTCCGTTCGCCCGCCAGATGGAATCGGGGATCTGAATCAGGCGACCTGACTTGACGGCCAGTATGTCAACCTGGCTGCTTCCTTCATGAGTGACGTCGAAGCTGTCGGGCGTCGTGATGAGAGCGATTCTGGTTTCATCCGGACTGACACTCATGGAGTGAATGTATCGATTCTGGTCGTAGAGCGTCTCGACTCGCCAATTTGTCAAATTGACTTTGCACAGGCGACTGCATTCGGAGGCACCTTCACCATAGACGAGGTTCTTGAAATCCTTCTTCAGTTTTGCCCATTCGGCGTGCGGCTGGGGGACCGATTCGACGTAGTAGACAGAATCCCCTCCAGTGCCGACCTCAAAGGCACTGATCCCATCCGAGCAGAATGTGACGGGAGTGATCCGAGTGGACTCGATATGAAGTCTCCACACTTGAGCTTTGTTGTTATAGGGAGGACTTGTCTCATTCGGTCGTTTAAACGTTCCCCGAAAGAACAGCGATTTCCCGTCAGGAGCCCACTTGACCATCATTTGCGGGCCTGGATCGAATGTCAGTCTTTCCGTTCGTTTCGTTGCAATGTCGACCAGCCAGATGTCGACATTGCCGGGGACGTCGGGCTCGCCCCACCGTCGTTCGACGTAGGCGACGTGTTGGCCATTCGGTGAGATTTCGCACTCCGTAATGTGACCTTGCGTGAAGTAATCAGCGATCGTGACCGTGTGAGTTCGCTTTGTTTCTTCGCCGGCCGAAGGAGTCGCTGTCGTGAAGATCAAAGCGAACGGTATCACCAGCAGGGTAAGGATCAGTCGTTGACGACGTTGCATCTTGAGTTCCTTGTGAGTTGGCATAACGGTGCAATCGTGCTGTCGCTTCCGCCGGAAACACTTCTTGCAAGACTCATCGGAGGAGGGGGAAAGTAACTCCCTGACCAGTTGCCGCTGTAGAGCGTTAACTAACGTAATCGTCGTTCGAGATGAGGCGCAGATTATAGGGGTGTGTGTACGAGTGTACAAACGCAGGGTGATAATTCATGTAAAGCGAACATTGTCCGAGTCCTGCTTTAACATGGTGGTCGCTTCCTCGTGGCTCGTCTGGATAAATCAGGTCAGAGCGAGTCACGATCTCGTCTCTGATTAAACGGTCTCGTCTCTGATTAAAGAGGTGAGGCTGCGGCGTGTGACCGCCATCTCTTCATGAGAGCTACCGGCTGGCAATCTGTGCAGCGAAGTTTATGGCGACCCGAAGCTGCCCGCTTTTTGACGGTGACGATGCCCTAGTCTAGGGAAGGCGATGTGCGGTCATGCAGGGTTCTGCAAGGGTGGGGCTTGAAGAGTGTCGGTTGACGGACACTGCAAAGCGGTCGAACAATTCAGGGTTGCTGTGATTTCTTTTGATCGGGGAATACAGTTCTTCTCTCTTTCTGGAGGGTCCCTTGGAGTCGAGCCGGTGGCAACGCAGAGATCGAGACGGATTGGATGGATACTGGGTGCGGTTCTGGGCGTAATAGTCGTCGTCGGACTCTACCGCTACTTTCAGCCTGAAGAAGAATTCACCGACGAAGATTGGTCTCGGGCTGTCAGTACCGTTGAGAAACTGGCAGAGCAGCAACGGGCTGATGAACTGTCCCCCCTGCTCCGTGATCTGGCGAGACGAAAGCCGACTCGCGAAAAGTTGGTGCTCCGGCTTGCGCTCGTCAGTATCAATCTCGACGACGCTGACATGGCGGCGACATTCCTTGGTCAGTTGCCCGAGACGGAACCGAGTCCCGGGCGACAATTGCTGCAGGGAATTGTTGCGGCCATGAAACATCGCGCGGCCGATGCAGAGCGATACTGGATCGACGCTGTCACTCTGAATCCCAAGCTGGGAGCCGCCTGGGAGCGACTGGCGCAGCTCTATTTGTCCCAGATCCGCAGTAGTGACGTCCGCAAGGCATTTGAGGGGCTGCAGACGTGCCGTCCTCTTTCGGTTGAAGAGCTTTCAGCGTACTCGTCCGCGAATGAGCAATTTTACTCCGCTGGCGAGCGACTCGCTCTGATGGAGCAGTACTCCAAGGCGGATCCGCAAGACGCGGAGAGTCACACGGCAGCGGCGCGTTACCTGTTGCTCGACGATCGGTATCCCGAGGTTCTTGCTTTGCTGCAATCCCGTCCCCTGCGGCCGGAGGATGTTCGTCTGGCTGTCGAGGCGCAACTGCGACTTGGCAGGCTGGTTGATGCCGAGCAATCGCTGAAGCCCTGGGCAGAGAGTGAAAATCCTCCTTCACCGATCGCCCGCGCCCGGGGAATGTATGCGGCGGCGACGTCCCACTGGGCGGAAGCGGCCTGGTTTCTTCGTCTGGTTGTCACTCATGATCCCGCTGACACTCCGGCCATCTATCAATTGGGGCAGGCTCTGGATCGTCTGGGACACGCGGAACCGGCCGCCGCCGCATTGAGACTGGCAGCGAAGGGGGAACAGCTCAGTAACCTGATTCATCGCATTCGTCGAACGACGCATTTGCCAGTCCGGGCATTGTCGCCGCTGATTATTGATGCGTGTCAGTTGATGAGGGAACTGGGACGCCGACGTGAAGCGGCGTCATGGTTGCGGTTGCTGATGACGGAAGGAGTCGAATCGCCTCGAATTGACGAGTTGCGTACGGCCCTTTCCGCAGATCGCTCTGAGAATGTATTGCCTCCCGAACTCGAGTTAGTGGCCGCGGTCACGCTGTCCAAACCGGGCACCGATCGGTCGATCAACAAGCCGGCCACGTCTGTCATGTTGGAGCCCGGTCCGTCGGCGCTGGCGTCCCTGCCGAAGTTTGAGGATGTGCATCAGTCTGCGGGTATCGACTTCACGTTTGAGGTGGGGGGGATCGGACAAAAATGGATCGTGGAGACACTGGGCGGCGGGGTGGCTGCGTTTGATTACGACAACGATGGTTGGACGGACCTCTATTTCGCTCAGGGTGGTGAGCTTGAAAGTCAATTTCGAGGGAGCGGTGTTATCGCGGGAAAAACGTGGCCCGCCCCTGCGGGAAAGTTGTTTCGTAACCTGGGTAACGGGCAGTTTCGTGATGCGACGGAGTCTGCGGGGATCGATCGTCAGGTGTATGGTCAAGGATGTTCCGCAGGTGACTTTGACAATGACGGCGATGCCGACCTGTTCGTTGCGGGTTTTGGCCGGAATGTTTTCTACAGGAACAACGGGGATGGAAGCTTCACCGAGATTTCTGATGCTGCGCAGGTCGTGGGGACAGAATGGCAAACGAGTGCTGCCTTCTGTGATTTGAATCTGGATGGCAATCTTGACCTTTACGTGACGGCCTATGTTCGCGACCCGTTCAAGGTCTGCAGGAAGCCGGACGGCACGTACACGATTTGCAGCCCGGCAAACTACATCGCGGCGGACGACACCCTGTATTTGAACCGAGGGGATGGCACGTTTGAGGATATCTCGCAGGAGAGCGGAATTCGGGTCCCGTTAGGAAAGGGATTGGGCGTTGTCGTGGCGGATTTCACTGGGGATCGACGTCCTGATATCTACGTGGCCAACGACGGGACTCCCAATTTTCTCTTTATGAATGAAGGAAATGATGCGCAGGGGCGATGCCGGTTTACCGAGATCGGAATGCGATCAGGCTGTGCGGTCAATAACCGGGGAATGGCTCAGGCCGGGATGGGAATTGTCTGTGAGGATTTCGACGGCAACGGATGGCTCGACCTGATCGTCACCAACTTTTTCAACGAAGGGGCGACGCTCTACCTCAATCAAGGTGAAGGGTATTTCGAGGACCAGTCTGCAACAGCAGGGCTCTTGTCCGCCACCAAACAGTTGCTGGGTTTCGGAATTCAAAGCATTGATTATTCGCTGTCGGGGGCCATGGGGTTATTTATTGCCAATGGTCACATTGGCGATTTCGGTGAGCGAAATGAGCCCTGGAAGATGCCGCCACAGGCTTTCTCGGGTGATCAACGAGGGCATTTCGTTGACTGCTCCAAGACGGCGGGGGACTTTTTCCAGGCGCCGGCACTCGCACGCGCGGTGGCACGCCTGGATTTCGATTGCGACGGCAGGCCCGATCTTGCCGTGACGTATCTCGACCGTCCTGCTGCCTTGTTACAAAATGTGTCCGAAAAGGTGGGGAATCACGTTCGACTGAAACTTGTTGGAACCCTCTCGAATCGGGACGGTCGCGGCTGTCGAATAGAGATCGAGGTTGGTGGGCAGACCCGCATCCTTGAGTCCAGTTCGGGCGATGGTTTCATGAGCTGCAATGAGAGGTCTTTTCTCATCGGCCTCGGTTCAGCCCAGCAGATCGACGAACTAAGAATTTTTTGGCCTTCTGGCGCGGTATCTGCACTGGATGAGCTGACTGAGAATACGGACGTTGTCGTGATTGAACGCGCAGACTGATCTGGCGTTCACATCTGTCGTTCGAATTGTTCTGTGGTAGCGCTGCATCTTTTTGCTCGCTGCGATTTCCTCAGGTCACTTTGCTACCTGATGTATTAATAACAGTTAATCTTAAGGATCCCTAAAAAACAGTTATTTTGCAGGGTTGCACCTTGAAGTTTAGCTTTATAGCAGTGATACTTCCCAAGATCTCCTTTCACAATAATTGACTTATGAACCGATGTCTTCGGTGGTAATCGGTGAGCAGGCCCGTCAGGTGCGTGTATCGCCCAGGGTTTTTGCTGTTCTGTTGCCGATGATCTTACTTAACGCAAAACAATTGCGCTCTCTCTTCGTTTTTACCGTTTGAAAAAGGTGGCTCATGAGAAGGAAGACTGTTCTTCGACGTCTGCGATTTGCGAGCGGGTTCACACTGATTGAACTCCTTGTCGTGATCGCGATCATCGCGGTGCTGATTGCGTTGCTCCTGCCTGCCGTCCAGCAGGCTCGTGAAGCAGCTCGGCGCACCCAGTGCCGAAACAATCTCAAGCAGATTGGTCTGGCACTCCATAACTACCACGACACAGCTCTGCGGTTTCCACAAAGCGTGATCTGGGGCTACCGTGTCCCTGGTACAACCACCATGCTCCCCTATCATCACACGTGGATGACAGGGATCCTGCCGTACATCGATCAGGCTCCCCTGTACAATCAGGTTAACTTCATGTTGCCCGCCATCTCGGGCGGGGTGAATCAGCCTCACCTGGCGATTCAACTCCCAGCTTTCGTTTGTCCGTCAGATGCGGCCAGCATCTCCCCCGTCGGCGGGACACATGGCTTTGCAACCACGGACTACGCTGCCTGTAACGGGTTCGACTGGTGGAGTCGTCCGCCAGCAACGGACACGGTTAATAGCTTCTATGGCGGCGTGTTCAATCCACTGCAGAGCGTGAAAATCAGTGATATCGTCGATGGGACATCGAACACCATCGCTGTTGCAGAAACAGATCGCGGTGGATTTGAAGCTGGCCCTCCGTCCACCTCGGGGACTGGACGCCGCCGAATTGCGAATAACGGTGTTTTCCGCGCGGCATTCATCGGTGGACAATTTACGACCGAAATGAACGAGGGTGGAAAAGACTATAACACCGCAATTCCCTTCCCCTTCCCGGATGGATCGTCGAACAGTGGTAGCTGGTGGAGGCCTGCTCCTTACTTGTACGCTCCCTCCTTCATCGCTCAGTACGGTCCCAATACGGAATGGCCGGGGACCTCGAGTTACCACACCGGTGGAATCCATGCTCTGATGGCAGACGGCTCCGTTCGCTTCATCAGTCAAAACATCTCGTGGAATGTCTACTACGCGACATCCACCATTTCGGGCAACGAAATCGTCGGCGAGTTCTAATCCTGGTGAATGGCAATTTGCAGCGAATGTGATGTTTTGAAGTACTGAATTGCTGCGGGTGTCATCGCGATGCCCGCAGCAAGTTCATTAGTTGTTACCTCTTCCTGCGAAGGAGTGAAATATGTTCTCTAGCAGAATCTTTTTAAGCTGGATCGTATGTGTGACCGCACTGGCGGTGACGGGTTGCGGTTCAGGAAATCCGAAAGTTCATAAAGCATCCGCCGTTGTACGACTGGACGGTGAGCCATTCGGTCCTTGCCAACTCTTACTAGCTCCGCTGTCCAAGGAGAAAGACGCCCGGACTGCCGTGGGGATGGTGGACAAAGAGGGGAATGTCGAGTTCACCACCTATAAGATTGGTGATGGTCTGCCGCTTGGTGAATTCAAGGTGATGGTAAGATCTGCGATCAGTGCGGCGCCCCCTAAGCCCATACCTGCGGTGTATCAGAGCGAAGGAAGGACTCCCCTGCGAATTACTGTTCGTGACTCGGGGACCAATGAAATCGCTCTCGACATGGAAGATGACAAAAAGAAGTCCCAGTCTAACCCCAATGATATCTCTGCGAAGATGAACGCAGTCTTCCAATCGGAAGCATTCCGGGCTGGGTCGAGCTCAAACTCGGAGTGACCCCACTGAGAGTTGCCGACTTCATCGCGTGACGTCGTCGGTGACTAACTAAAGTCCGGGGCTAAGACAATTTGCGGATTGAGAAAAAGACCTTTCCCGCGTTGCTTGTTTTCTTTCCGTTTCGGGTGGTGCATGCGCCAGCGGCACTGGCCTGTCCATCGACGGGCCAGTGCTGCTTGGCGGGAGGTGCAACGGGAGTGGGAAGGCCACTTCACGGTGCACGAGTTTCTTCCATTGCCTCAGTCGTTCTTGGCTGGAATTTTTCCTTCCTTAATGAGGTCGAGAAACACCTTTCCGTCGGCGTTCTTTTCGATGACCGATTTCTCCCACGCGGCCTTGAAGACCTTCATCGCTTCTTCGGTGTTCTTGGCCTTGTCCGCTGCGGTGTAATCACGGTGTTTGAACCGGTCATGGAAGACTTTGCCGAAGTCGTTCAGACCGTGTCCTTTGGCCTTCTTGTCAGCGCCAGGCTTGTGGCAGACATCGCACTTCGACTTCAGCGAATCGAGCGTTTCCAGGAACGGTTTGTATTCGCCGTCGTCCTTGTAACCCTCCTTGATGTATCCGGGAATCGACGGGAACGCGTCGACAGTCCCGATGCATGTCAGGCACAGCGCCGCTGAAAAGAGAATCCCTGGGAGTTTCATTCAACATTCCTTTACTGGGTTAAAACAATCGCTCATCGTTGCGATGAGATTATCCATATCGGTATTTGACCAACGCCACGAAATTGAACGCGGGAAAAATTTCGTTTCTTCTCAGGTCTCACCCATCTCGGCAATTGCCACGGGTGCGTTACCGTTCTGTACAAAATGGGATCATCCAAGACAGTTTTAAAAGGCCCGATGAAACCCACTGCGACCAGGATCGCTCCCTTGCACTGCCCCGTTCCAGGTTAGACGTCCAGGTCGTCGACCAGATTGGCATCGCTCATGATGATGCGATACCGTTCGCTGGCGTCCTTTCCGAGTAGTTGCGAGAACGTCTTGTCCGCGTCGACCAGGCTGTCGATGTCGACGGCGAGCAACGTCCGTGTCTTGGGGTCGAGGGTCGTTTCTTTCAACTGGTTGGCAGTCATTTCACCCAGTCCTTTGAACCGGCCGATTTCAGGTTTTCGGTTGGCAGGCAGTCCGGCCAGAATTTCTTCTTTGTGGGCGTCATCCTGAGCGTACATGATCTGGGTGCCGACCTGAATCTTGTAGAGCGGTGGTTGCGCCAGGTAGAGCTTGCGATTCGTGATCAGGTCGCGCATGTGCCGGAAGAAGAACGTCAGCAGCAGCGTACTGATGTGGTATCCGTCGCTGTCGGCATCCATCATCAGGATGATTTTGTCATATCTCAGTTGTCGTATGTCGAAGTGGGGGCCAACGCCGGTTCCCAGCGTCTCGACGAGGTCCTTGATTTCCTGGCTTTCCAGAATTTTGCTGGTGGCGAGGGATTCCGTGTTCAGGATCTTGCCGCGCAGCGGCAGGATTGCCTGTGTGCGACTGTCCCGTCCCATACCGGCGGTTCCACCTGCAGACTGACCTTCCACGATGAAGAGTTCTGCTTCGGACGGGTTGGTTGCTCGGCAGTCGAGTAGCTTTCCGGGAAGACTGGTTCGTCTCGAGGTCGGGGACTTGCGACGCACTTCCGTGGCGGCTTCGCGACTGGCCTGACGGGCCCTTGCTGCCAGAACAATCCGGCCGACAACGGCATCGGCGATGGTCGGATTGGTGTTGAGCCACGTTTCCAGAGCGGGACGGACCACCCCTTCAACCGCAGCGCTCATTTCGGGATTGTTGAGTTTCTCTTTTGTTTGACCCTGGAACATCGGATTCGAGAGAAAGACTGACAGAATTCCCAGCACCCCTTCACGGATGTCGGAATTCTCGATGGTCACCCCCTTGATCTTGATGTCATGAACTTCCATGTAGTTTCGGACGGCTTTGGCCACGGCCGAGCGGAAGCCCGACTCGTGCGTCCCACCGGCGTGGGTCCGAATCCCGTTGACGTAACTGCGGACCTGTTCGTCGGTCGCCTCGGTCCAGCGAAGGACCGCTTCGATCTTGACCGAACCATCTTCGCGCGAGGCCGAGAAAGCCTGTTCATGAATCGATTTCTTCTGGCCTTCTTTCAGAATCTTTTCCAGATATGACACAATCCCGTCAGGATGCAGGAACTCGTGTTTCTCTTTCTTGGCCTCATCCGTGAACGTCAGTTTCAGTCCCGCGTGGATGTAGGCGATATCCTCCAGATGCTGCCGGATCGTTTCCGAGTTAAACGCCGTCTTGGTGAAGATCTCTTCGTCCGGACGAAAATAGATCGTGGTTCCGTGGCCCCGGAAGGGTCTGACCTGTTTGACCGGCGTCGTCGGACGGCCTCGCTTGTAACGCTGGGTGTACTCGAAACCGTCGCGGTAAACGGTCGCAGTCATTTCGCTCGACAGCGCGTTCGTTACGGAGGATCCAACCCCGTGTAGACCGCCGCTGCGGGCATAGGCCTGGCTGTTGAACTTGCCCCCGGCGTTCAGCGTCGTCAGCACGGTTTCCAGTGTCGACTTTTTCGTTTTGGGATGAACATCGACGGGGATCCCACGGCCGTTGTCTTCGACAGTGCACGAGGCGCCGTCCTTGTGCAGTGTCACCGTGATCTCGGTGCAGTGTCCGGCCAGGTGTTCGTCGACGCAGTTATCGACGATTTCCCACATGAGGTGATGCAGTCCGCGCGTGTCGGTTCCGCCGATGTACATCGATGGGCGCATGCGGACGTGATCCAGTCCCTCCAGGACTTCGATATCTTTTGATGTATAGTCAGCGCTGGACATAAACACTTCCGTGTTGGTTTGACTTGAACGGGTTTCGGGACCTTTGCCCATCTCGCTCGAGACAGGGCGTCAGGTGTAGTGACGGCACGAGCGGTGTTCGTGCCGGATCAGTTTGAATGGTCGTATGGCGCACGGACTTGTCGCGCGGGAATGTACGGGCGACGAGCTGGAGGCGGGCGTTAACAGAGTCAATGCACGAGGTGTGTCGCCTCATGTCGAACAGTCTGCTGGCCCGCCTTGTCGCCCGCGTCATGCGTTCTACCCCTTCTCTGCCTCGATCGCCGCCCAATCGACCAGAGCGATTTCAGGACGAATAACATGCGTGAAAGAACTTCGCTGGGCGGCCCGAATCCCTTTCCCGCCGCGCGCCGTGACTTCGTACTTCATTTGTCCAAAAACCAGCACCTTATCGCCCGAGGTCTGGACGCGCAGACAGTCGCTGGGTCGTGACATTTGAGCTGCGCCGAGCACCTCGTCTTTGTCGTCGGACAGCTTGATCCCGCGAACCCCCTTCCCTGCCCCGGACAGGATCGGAACGTCGTCCATGGAAAAATGGATGATTCGTGCCTGCTTCGTGGCGACGAACAGCGATGTCGCGTCACGGACGAGTTCGACCCAGACAACCCGGTCACCCTCAACGGGACGGCAGTATTTGCGACCGGATTTCGTCGACGGGACTCGAAACGGTGCCAGCGGCAGTCGCATGATCTGCCCCTGTGCGGTGAGTGCCAGGAAGTACGGCGCCGGAGGGAGTCCTTCGCCCATATCCTGGTCTGACGGCGTGAAGCGTGCATCGGTGGTCAGAGCCGCCACGATACTCACCCCGTCGCCAATCTTGACGTGCTTGGAGATTGGTTCTCCGTAACCGGACGACACGGGAACGGCCTCGATCGGCAGCGTGTACGCGGTCCCGTCGCTCGCAAAGTAAATGACGTTATCCACCGTACTGCCGGGAATCACGTCCAGCACGGAATCCCCTTCTCTCACCCGTGTCGTTTCCACGCTTTGCAGGCGTCCGACACGTTTGACCCAGCCTTCGCGAGTCAGCACGACATTGGTGTTTTCGCGGACGATGTAGGCCGAAGCATCAAATTCAACGATCTCCTCGCTGCTGCCGATCGACGTTCGCCGTTTATCGGCAAACTCGTTCGACAACTCTTCCAGTTCCGCGCGAACGACGCCCCAGAGTTTCTTTTCCGATGAAAGCAGCTTGCTAATCTTCTCGGCGGCGGCTCGTTTTTCGTTCAGTTCGCCGACGATCGAGTCAATTTCGAGTTGCGAGATTTTGTAGAGCTGCATTTCCAGAATCGACATCGTTTGCTCTTCATCGAGCAGTGGAAATGCTTTCAGCAACTTGTCGCAGGCATCGCGCTTCCCCGAGCTGTTGCGGATGATCTTCAATGCCTTATCGAGGTCATTGAAGATGATGGCAAATCCTTCCAGCAGGTGAATACGCTGCTCGAGTTGCCTCAGATCAAATTCCAGCCGCTTCCGCAGGGTCGCCAGGCGGAACTTAAGGAATTCCTGCAGGATCTGCACCAGACTCAGGCGAGCCGGCACCATCGAACCGGTCTCGTCTGGCACCAGGCAGGTCGCGTTGTAGCCGAAGTTCTGCTCAAGTGATGAATGCTTGTAGAGATACGTCATCACCTGTGCGGGGTCGGAACCGGGCTTCAGATCGAGCACGATCCGCAGGTCGTGCTTGTTGTCGGTTTCGTCATTGGAGTCGAGCAGTTGCGGCAACTTGCGTGAGGTGACAATCGCACCGATTTCGGCGGCGAGCGGTCCCGATTCCACGCCATAGGGGATGGAGTAGATGATGATGCGATTGCTGGTCTCACCTTTCTTGGTTTTTTCCATCATCCATTCGCCACGCACCTTGATCGCACCGCGGCCTTCTTCGTAAATAACCCGCAGATCTTTACGGTCGGTGACGATTCGCCCGCCGAGCGGAAAATCGGGGCCTTTGATCAGCTTCAGCAGATCCTTCGTCTCGGCATCCGGGTTGTCGATCAGGTGAATACACGCCGCGATCAGTTCTCCCAGGTTATGGGGGGGGATGTTGGTTGCCATACCGACCGCGATGCCGGATGCGCCGTTGGCCAGCAGGTTGGGGTATCGTGCGGGGAGGACGACCGGTTCTTCTTCCCGGGCGTCGTAGTTGGGCCGCATTTCGACGGTCTGGAACTTCAGTTCCTGATTCAGGTGTTCGGCGAGCTTTGTGAGTTTGGCTTCGGTGTAACGGGACGCAGCGGCGGGAAGTCCCATGATCGAGCCGAAGTTCCCCTGTCCGTGGACGAGCGGATATCGCAGCATGAAATTCTGCGCCATACGGACCAGAGCGTCGTAGATGGCCCCTTCACCGTGAGGGTGGTAATCCCCCATGGTGGCCCCGCAGATCTTGGCACACTTGAGCGTCTTGCTGTCTGCCGTCAGTCGCAGGTCTTCGTACATTGCGTACAGAATTCGCCGCTGCACAGGTTTGAGCCCGTCGCGGACGTCCGGCAGCGCCCGCGACATGATGACCGACATGGCGTAGTTCAGGTACCGCTTCCGCGTTTCCTGGCTGAGCAACACATACTCGATACGATCACCGTTCTCGGATCGCTGCTCTCCATTTCCGTTGTCTGACGTACGTTTCGCCAATTTCAACTCCGTTTAACTGCACTGCTTCGCTCGATTGCGGCAGGTCGATTCTCTGTGGGCTGAGGACAAATTGCCGGGGCTCCGAAGGGGAATCCGGATACGGCAGTGGGGGTGATGCTAAAGCATTGCGGATTTTTTGCGAACGATCGGATGGGTCGGGCTGACTTTTCCGGCTTTGACGAGTCTGCTGTAACTAACAGTTACACCGGTTGAAACGAATCTGCAACCGATTGTAAGCCGTTAAATCGTAAACCTTTGCAAAAATCGTCGCTGTCGCTTCGATGCGTCCGGAATGACTCATTTTCGCGATCGATCCCAACCGAAATTGAGAGGGGTTCTATCGTCCGAACAGGTCGGATGAACAGGGAGTCTTGCCCGGCACCCGTTGCTGAAGGCGACCCAAGGAGGGGGATTCGATGATTGGTTCTAAGTTGTCCGCCGTGTGGCCGGTGGTTCTTTCCGCGTTAATGATGCCTTCGATCCATGCCCAGGATCAAGAGATTGATCCGTTCGGAGCGGATCTGATGCCCGTGACGTCCGCGACGGACGAAGCGGCACCTGCGCTCTCCAGTCAACCCGCTTCTTACCGCAAAGGTCAGTTCGATGGACAGGCCCCGATGGCCATCGATGCCAATCTGGGTGGGGGCGGCGGTGTGGCCCCGCAGCAGCAACCTGGGTACGCCTACCTGGGAGCACCCATGTATCCCTGCCCACGGCCGAACATCCCGATCTGGACCGGATCGACGATGATCACCAACCAGGCACTGGCCCCGCACGAGATGCTGTATCCACACACTTACCGCGCGATGTACCCACCGTACTACCACCGGGTCAAGGGGCACTGGCTCCTGACCCCGCTGGGTGTCCGGTCGCATGAGAAGTGGGAACTGCAGGGGACCATGGTTCAGGTCAAGTACCGTTCCGCTTACCCCGGCCTCTTGAGCGGAGCCGGCTGGCACCCACCAGCAACATCGTACATGCACGGAGCGTGGCGATAATCGGTCGAGGCTGATCCCGTTCGAGAAAGGAATCTCATCATGCACTGGCAGTTCAAACTGGGAACTCCACTGCTACTGACGGTGGTCGGGTTTGTGACGGTCTCGCCGGCCTGGTCGGCAGAGAAAGTGACCCCGAAAGCCCCGGCCAAAATCCGGCTACGTAGCAGTGAACCGCGGTCGGCTGCCAGGGCACCCGCCGCACCGGCGAAGGTCGAGACCCCCTCTGCGGAGGCCGAGGCCGAGGCCGCGGAATCCGACTCAAAAGTGACTCAGGCGAGCTTCAGTTCGACAGTGGTGCTGATGGATACCACGGTCGATCCGAATGTGGGGAACGACGGGCAAGTGGTTCCCAATCAGCTTCCTGATCCGCATGCTGCCAAGCTGCGTGCGAAATCCCGGGATTGTTACTACGCCCGGCTTCATCGAGCGAGTTGTGACGTCGTCAATACAGAAAAAGAAAATGCCCGCGACTGGTTTAACTATATCCGAGGTTACGGACCGGTTGTCTGGGTGCGGAATGGACCGGAATTGAGCTGCCACCCCCCTTCAATTCCCTTTGCAAAACGAATCGGCGGAGCGACTGCGCCTCAGTGGGGGGGCGTGACAGGTGTCCCAGTGCAGAGAGAAATCTCACCACACACAGTTTACGTCATTCAAGCTGAGGACCTGCAGTATCGCGTTTTCAAAGTCGCCAAGTAATGGCGAACGCACGGAATTCGGCAGAACACCGGTTCCGCATTCAGTTTCAAACACCGTTTGTTAACACCGTATGGATCAGAGGTTGAACCAATCCATCCGAGGGAATGGAAGGATTTTTGATATGAAGTCGTTATGCAAAAATATTGTCTGGAGTACGCTCGTCCTGGGACTTGCCGCTGCTCCTGCAGGGACGCTGCTGGCCGATGAGTCCAGCCCGGTGGGTGTCGTACGAATTACCAAAGCGAAAGCGGGAACCGCTGCCAGCGACCAGGTGACCCCCGTCAGCGCTTTCCACGAAGCCAACTGCAACACGACGGCCGCACCGGGATGCACATCGGGAACTCAGGTTCCTGCGTTCTCAGGATCGGCCACCTCGGGAGGACTGGGGTCCAGTTACGGAAACGGATCTGGTGCCGGAGCAGGTGCTGGCGGAACAGCAGGTGCAGGCGCTGGTTCCGGTTTTGGAGATGGGACAGGCGCCGGAGCCGGAACGGGTTTTGGTGTGGGTGCGGGTGCAGGGGTTGGGGCTGGTCAGGGATATGGACCTGGTCCCGTCGAATTCCACGACAGTGCCCGCGGTTACCGCAAGTATGCTCGTCAGGACTGGCGTTATTCCGACTGGGGTAATGACAACAGTTGGGGAGCCTCAGTGCACCGCCGCACTCAACGACACAGTCTGGCCCTGGAAAACGCCTACGGCCGGTCCACGGGTCATACTCCATCGATGTACTACCACGACCCCTCGGGTCAGGACATGTGTGACTACTTCAAGGCGAAGTTTGGCTACTTCATTCCCACGGGTGGTGGTGGAGCGGGACTTCCCTGGGTCGGACATTACGGCCGGGTCTATCCCGTCAATCCTTATCACACTGACTCGCGCGATGGTCAGGTCTGGGCGGCCCAGGGATACGGCATTCCGATGGCTGTTCCGCTGGCTCCCGTGGTCGGTCATACCTACGAATACGGTTGGGGAGTCCCCTCAAGTCGACTCGTCCCCGTTTCGCACCCCGCGTACTGAGTTTATTCACAATCACCCTCTTTAGCCGCCGCGGATCGCGGCATTCAAGTACCGCCTCCGCCACGGACTGGCTCCGACCGGCGATGATAAGGAAACTACGATGAGGTTCACAAAATCGAATCGATTGATAGCGGCCGCGTTTGTGCTGGTCCTCGGCTCGGCTGACCGGGGATTCTCACAGCAGGGGCCGAATAATGCAGGGTATGTCCGGATTACCGACGGACGTCCCCGGACGACCGTTCAACCTGCCAGCGCCCGCAACGCTCAAGGGGTGCAGCAGGTCGGTGGCCATCACCTGAGGTCAACCCCCTGCCCGACCGGCAACTGCGAACCGGTGACCGGCTATATCGACGGTAGCTGTCCGACAGGAAATTGCCCACCAGGAGGGGCCTGCCCACCCGGTCACCACTGCCACGGATGTCTGCACGGCAAGTTCGGCGAACACTACTGCAAGCATTCGCCTGACTATGGGTATTCACCCCCCGCCAAGTACCCGCTGCAGCGACGGGGTGTCGAGTACAAGCACTACTTCCCCGCCCAGTGGTACGGGGCCGGTGCTGACTACAGTCAGTCGACCGCGCCGATGGTTTATCAGCCGACCGACACGACACAGCTCGGCTATAAATACCAGCACGTTCCCTTCTGGCAACCTGATCCCAGTCGATTGCCACCCCGACCGGTTCCCGCACAGTGGCACATCCATGCCCCTGCTGTGCAGGCTTCGCGGTTCTGCAATGGTCAGTGGGCTGGATATATGGGACCCTACACAGGAGGCCATTTCGGACACCACGGTCATTTCGGACACGGCGTCAACTCGTACTACACGAATGGTGCGATCGACGGGAACTGCCCGCCGAATACGGTTCCCTCAGCGGTTCCACAGCCGATTCCGCAAGGAAGCGATGTCGTCCCCCCGATCCAGTCCGCTCCTGGCAGCATCGAAGCGGCTCCGCAGCCACTCGATTCTGTCGGCATCGAAGGCTCGAATGACGATTTTGGATCGGACTCCGACTTGAGTCTCGATCTGGACGAAGTCCCAGATCCGGCCTAGACAGCCTCCAGCGGAGAACAGCTGCGACAGGGATCTCGGTCAAAGCGCTGATCCCCGCCGAAAACAGGACCAGGGTTAACACCCCATAAGCAGAGGTCGGAAGCTCACCCCCGAGTTTCCGACCTCTCGCCATTTCCGCCCCGTCCTTCCACCAGGCCCCACGGCCAAATTCAAATCGATACCACTGCTTGCCCGCTTCGTGCAAGCAGTGCTCTTCGTGTCCGGGGCGACGCGGTAAAAGAGTCGACCCGATAAACAAAAGAGTTTCAACCAACCCGTCAGGGGTCAAGTAGGTTGGTCCCCAGAATCAGAGTTCCCCGGAATCCCGGTCGAGCTGAGCCCATGCAGCAGGTCTGAGGTGACTCTGCCGTGGTGAAACACCCAGGGCAATCGCATCAGAGTTTGCTGTCAATCCTACGTGGATCCGCCGATGACACAGAGCGACGCAGATTTCGAGGTCAGGGAAACTTCTGCGAAAATCCGTGCAATCTGCGGATCAAAGCATTCCATGTTGTGCACGGGGTCACTGCTTCGGAGAAGACGGCCGAAGCAGTGGCATGGCGAGGGGTGGAGATGGAGACCGTAACGGAAACTTCGCAGTGGTGCTGTTCTTGAATGAGGGTTGTGCGACAAAAAAACTTGACGTTCACATGTGGTTGTGTTATGTTGCGGAGAAAGGGTTTCCGTTCTTCCAGGATGTGACACATGCGCAGGTTTTCCAATTCGCCCCCTGACTGGGCTTTTCCGGACCGGGTTGCTGCTGACCCGGTGAAGTTGGACGCTGGTCTTCGGGAAAATCGTTCGGGAGGAATTCCCGAGCGGTTTTCGGCGGGGGCTGCGAGGAGTTTGAATTCGGTCGGGAACGACCGGCAACCGAAGGTGAGTTTGCGGTGCCTGGCGGATCTGGTGGCGGAGCCGACGGAGTGGGTTATTGAGGGGCTGATTCCGCGTGGGGCGGTGACCTTGCTTGCGGGAAATGCGGGGGTGGGGAAAAGTCGGCTTGCCGTAGGACTGATGGTCTCTGTGCTGCGCGGCTTACAGGGGCCACGGGCTAAGGATACTGCCGGGGATGGTGAGATCGACGCGGGAGTCGACCGGGAGAACAATACCCCCGCTGATTTGATCGCTGACTCACGGTCAGCCCTCAGCAACTGTGCGGAGACGGACGCAATTGCCATCAGCCGATCGCACGTGGCGGGATGTTCGGTCAGCGACGCAATCACTCGATCGACTGCGGAGGAGAATCCCCCCTGCTCTGGTGGCTCCGAGCCAGTTGTAGATTGTCCGATCGACTCGCTTCCGCCAGATGACGATCCTCTGGCAACCCGGCCTGCGGTGGTGGTCTTTTCTTCGGCGCAACTGCTGACGGAGGTGATTCGGCCGCGACTGGCGGAAGCTGGAGCGGATCTGGCTCGCGTGTATGCGCTGTGCGGTTGCGACGATCCCTTGGCGAGTGATCCCGGTGCCGATGCAGACGTGTCTGCGGTGACCGAGGCGGCAGCCGTCCCTTTTCCACTGGAGATTCGTCCGTGGTCGTTTCAGTTGCGGCGTGATTTGCCCGTGCTGGCGACGGAATTGAAGCGGTTGCAGAACGAGGGCGTCGACATCCGGATGATCGTCATTGATCCCGTCGACCTCTATCTCGAATCGCACCGCGGCCGATCACAGGTGGAGGCGGACGTCGCTCAACTTGCGGAACTGGCCAGACAGACCGGAGTCGCGATTCTGACTGTTTCGAACTCAGGGGGGGCGGAGACTGTCCGGGCCGTTCGGAGACGGGGTGGTTTTGGATTGGCGGCGCTCGCGGGGGTCGCTCGCTCGGCCTGGATGATCGTGCGGGATCTGGACGAAGGGAATCGACGGATGCTGATTCCTCTGAAAACCGTTTCCCAGAGGGACCGTCGCGGGTTTGGTTACTCGCTGCGTGACGGTGCACAGAAAGACGGTGCACAGCAAAAGGACTCGCCGGAGGACGGCCAGATTCACTGGGATACGGAACCTGTCACGATCACCGGGGATGATTATCTCGACGAAGTGACCGTGCCGCCGCAAAAGCCATTGGAGCGGGAGCACCGGTACGAGAGAGACCGAGCCGCCCGGTGGCTTTATGAGCGATTGAGTGGCGGACGGGTTCTCTCGACCATCGTCCGGGAGGATGCGGCGGAAAACGAGATCTGCTGGTCTACGCTCCGTCGAGCGTTCAAGAGCCTCGGGTGTAAGACCAATCGGGAAAAGGGGAAAGGCCGGAACAGTCAGTGGTACTGGCGTCTGCCGGGCGAGGGATTTTTCTACCGCGCGGGGTCTCCTCGATTAGTTGCTCAAGATGCTCAAGGTGCTCAACGTGAGCATCTAATCGAAACGCCTGAAAAATAGGGGTTTAGTCAATTAGTTGCTCAAGGTGCTCAACAACGTGCAGCGCGCATTTCGAAATGCAAAGACGAACTGGACCTGGATGAAGTTGCTGTACGAATTGCTGCGATAGAAGCCGCGAACGATGTCTGGAATGTCCGTTGAAACGGAGTGCCGTGGGGACGGTGACTTGTTCGTTATCGTTCATTCGACAGTACGGGGGTGGCCCAGACGTCGCTTTGGACGTCTGGGTTGCGGAGCAACGGGAGGCTTGGGGGTCGGCGAGGGACTGGAACCGGGACAGCAGAAAACAGGGATCGTATTGGGGGATTGCAGAGGGATTGACGAGGGACTGGGGGATTGGTGTGAGGAAACCTCTTGCGGCTGTCGCCGCCCCGGTAGCCGCGAAGACGCGGCAACCGGGTCTATCCAGGAGTCTGGAACGAGGACGCATTCGCTGGAGATTGGGATCTCTCGATACTCTGCGGGAAATGCTTACCGGCGTTGAGTTTCCAGGCGACACGAGGGGGGGTGGCCCAGACGTCGCTTTGGACGTCTGGGTTGCGGAGCAACGGGAGGCTTGGGGGTCGGCGAGGGACTGGAACGGGAACTCCTGGAAAACAGGAATCGTATTGGGGGATTGCAGAGGGGGCTGGAGACCGGGGTGGAGGGTTAATTCGATTGAAAAACCTCTTGTGGCTGTCGCCGCCCCGGTAGCCGCGAAGACGCGACAACCGGGTCTACCCAGGAGTCTGGAACGAGGACGCTTGCGCTGGAGATTGGGACATCTCGATACTCTGCGGGAAATGCTTATCGGCGTTGAGTTTCCAGGCGACATAATCGCGGTAATTTGACTCGCCTCACCGACGAACCCTACATTACACAGCAATAACAAAAATGGTCGACACGTTCGGATCATCCTTTTTCTGAGCCAGCATCCATGTCAGGCGGGTCGCGAGTCGGGTCATTCGCAGGTTCGGGGCTCATCACCTCGATCCCCTGGCTGCTGGTATTGATCGGGCCGACGCTCGTGGGAGACTCTGCCTGGGCTTCATGTGGTGACTACCTTCACACCGGGCGGGGACATTCGAGCTTTCATCGGGTAGACGATGCGGTGAGTCAAGTTCTGGGGAGCTACGATGGCTCGGTTCACGATGACGATGTCACAGAGGTGTTTCTGTCTCGACTTTTACCCAAGTCAGCGCCTTCGGCACCGGCCTGTACCGGGCCATTGTGCCGCAAGTCGGCCCCTGCTCCTCTGCGACGATCGGAATCCAGCAGTCGGGATCAGACAGGGAAAAAGTCCTGCCTCTGCCTGATTCCTCCCCTTCTGGTAGAGCATCCCTGGGTTCATCTGGACCCTGAGTCAGAACGTTGTTTGATCGAACGACGTCTGGGGGGGATTGAGCGCCCCCCAAAATTCGCTTGATGAATGACTGCGCGTTGGCGAGGTCGACCTGCTTGTCGTTCGTGTGTCCCCTGCGGAACGGTGTCCCCTTTCCTCCCAGGTGGCTCCTGTCGGCAGTATGACGGCTGCATCAGTCAGTGCTCTCACATCCGAGTACTGGTGACCTTGTCGATAGTGCGTTGAAGTATGAAATCATACTGTTCACGTCCATTCATCAGCGATTTTTGACGGAGTTTTCTGAATGTCGACCCCTGGTCCTTCCTCGAGACCCCTGCCGCGTCCGGCTCGGGCCGTCGTGATTCCCGCCGTCGGTCCCCGGTTGCGGGTGTTGATGTGGTTTATCTACGGGCTGATCGCCCTGTTGGGAGCGAACTCGGTCTATCTGGCGACGGTAACGTTCCTCAGTTGGAACTCGGACCGGACGTATGAGAACTGGTTCTACATGTTGATGTTCGGCGGTCACCTGCTGCTTGGTCTGGTGATGCTCGTTCCGTTTCTGATCTTCGTCTTTATTCACTTATTCAATACACGACTGCGGAAGAACAAGCGGGCGATTCGTGTGGGCTATGCTCTGCTGGTCGGTTCGCTATTGCTGCTGGTGAGCGGCATTCTGCTCATGCGGATCGACTTCGGCGGCAGTGGTTCGGTCTTCGTCATCAAAAATGCGTCTACGCGATCGCTGATTTACTGGGCTCACGTCCTGTCGCCTCTCTTCTGCTTGTGGCTTTACTGGCTGCATCGGCTGGCGGGCCCCAAAATTCGCTGGAAACTGGGACTGGGGTATGTCGTGGGCGTCGGTGCGACAGCGGCAGTTCTGATCTCATTGCACAACCAGGATCCCCGTCAGTGGAATCAGGCGGGACCCAAGGAGGGAGCAGACAAGTATTTCTTCCCGTCGCTGGCCCGGACCTCAACCGGGAATTTTATTCCTGCCGAGTCCATGATGCGGGACGACTACTGTCTGAAGTGTCACAAGGATGCGTACGAGGGCTGGTTCCACAGCTCGCATCATCTCAGTTCGTTCAACAATCCGGCGTACCTGGCGAGTGTGCGGGAGACACGCGAAGTCTCGTTCAAACGGGACGGAGATGTTCGAGGGGCGCGCTGGTGTGCTGGTTGTCACGACCCGGTCCCCTTCTTCAGCGGGGCGTTTGACGATCCCAAGTTTGATGACGTCAATCATCCGACGGCTCAGGCCGGGATTACCTGCACGGTCTGCCATTCGATCACGCACGTCAACAGCACCCGTGGCAATGCCGATTACACGATTGAAGAGCCGGAACATTATCCATTCGCTTTCAGCGATAACGCGGTGCTGCAATGGGTGAATAACCAGTTGGTGAAGGCGAAGCCGGCTCTGCACAAGAAGACCTTCCTGAAAGACTTTCACAAGTCGGCGGATTTCTGTTCGACGTGCCACAAGGTGCATTTGCCTTATGCCCTGAACCACTACAAGGAATTTCTGCGTGGTCAGAATCATCATGACACGTACCTGTTGAGTGGTGTTTCGGGCCACGGCGCCCGCAGTTTCTACTATCCCGATAAGGCCGTGCAGAACTGCAATGGCTGTCATATGCCACTGCAGGAGTCCCAGGACTTCGGGGCACGGCTGTTTGCCGGAGCAAAGCAGCCGAGTATTCACAATCATCTCTTTCCGGCGGCCAATACCGGGCTTTCCTGGCTGAAGGATGACGACGCTACGGTGAAGGCTCATCAGGATTTTCTCAAAGAGAAACTCCGGGTCGATATCTTCGGTGTGAAGGAAGGTGGCGAGGTGGATGGGGAATTGATTGCTCCGCTCCGTCCCGAAGTGCCGACGCTCAAGCCGGGGAAAACGTATCTGCTGGAGACGGTCGTCCGGACGCTGAAGATGGGGCATCCCTTTACGCAGGGGACGGTCGATTCCAACGAGGTGTGGCTGGACGTAATCGCCACGAGTGGTGGCCGGGTGATCGGGCGTAGCGGTGGTCTGGACGAACAACGCGAAGTCGATCCCTGGTCGCACTTCATCAATGTGTTCATGCTGGACAAAGACGGGAATCGAATCGACCGTCGAAATCCGCAGGATATCTTCACTCCTTTGTACAACAACCAGATTCCACCCGGTGCGGCCAGCACGGTTCACTACAGTTTGCCGGTTCCTGAGGATGTGACCGAACCGATTACGGTGGAGGTCAAGCTGCAGTATCGCAAGTTCGACAAAATCTTCACGGATTTCTTCACCCGGACGGCGAAACCTGGGGACCTGCCGATTCGCGGGCACAAGGCGGGGGAACCCTACCTGAACGAACTGCCGATCACGACACTGGCGGTGGACAAGATCACCTTCCCCGTAGATGGCAGTGATGCCGTTGTCGAGAACGCCAAGGTTGAAATTCCCGTCTGGCAACGGTGGAACGACTACGGGATCGGTTTGTTCCTGAAAGGCCGTGCGGAGCTCAAGCAGGCGGACGAGGCGTTTACCCGGCTGGAACAGTTGAAAGACAACAAGCGGTATGACGGGGCTCTCAATATTGCCCGTTCCTACTTCGAGGAAGGACTGCTTGATGAGGCGACGGCGGCCATTGCCCGTGCGTCCGAGTTCACGGATCCGCCAGCACCGCCGTGGACGATTGCCTGGCTGACGGGGATGATCAATCTCCAGCAAGGTGACCTTCAAGGGGCAGAAAAGGCGTTTCGTTCGGTTCTTGAAGATAAAACGCCGGAACGGACGGAACGGGGATTCGATTTCAGTATGGATTACGAAGTGATTAACCTGCTCGCTCAAACGCTGTTTGAGCAGGCCAAGCAGATTCGCAGCCCCGCCGAAACCGAGGCTCGCCAGGTGCTGCTGGAACAGGCCGCCACTGAGTACGAAAAAACTTTGAAGCTGGATTCCGAGAACGTCACGGCGCACTACGGACTGCGACAGATCCATGCCGAGTTGAAGTTGATTGCCGACGCGCGAGGGGATCAGGCAGCGGTCGCCAGGCACGACACCCTTGCCAAAGAGCACGGCAGGCTGCATGAGCGGTACAAACAGGATGATAATGCCCGCGATGTGGCTCAGCAGAAGGCAAAAGTGAAATATCCTGCCGCTGCGAAAGCATCCGAGCCGATCGTGATCTATCAACTTCATCGCGCCGGTGCTCCGGGGCTTGCAGCGCAGCAGGTCTCAGCGGATGCGACACAAGTGGCAGACAAGGAAGATAAGTAATGAATCAACCTCAAAACGGAGAAGAGCAGGATGATGCCTTGGTGGGCCGGGCCTTTGTCTGGTCTGCCAGTGCCATTGCTCTGACGGCGATCGTCGTTGGAGGCTTCTTCTACTGGAAATCGCTGCAGAAACCCCCGAAAGTCGAGATCACGACCCAGGTAGCTCCGCCAGAACGACGTAAGTTACCGACCGTCGAAATTCCGGAGATGCCATTCGTCGATATCACCAAATCAGCCGGTCTGCGGTTCCAGCATTACAGCGGTGCCACGGGAGAAAAATTGCTGCCGGAAACGATGGGCGGGGGGTGTGCGTTCCTCGACTACGACAATGACGGCGACCAGGACATCCTCTTCGTCAACTCGACTCAGTGGCCCTGGGACGATCAGCCGCTGGATCCGGTCCCCACGCAGAAGCTGTTCCGCAATGACGGCGAGTGTCGATTCACGGACGTCACTGACGAGGTTGGGCTGAATGTGGCCTTCTACGGACAAGGGGTTGCAATCGGCGATTATGACTCTGATGGCGACCTCGATATTTTCTTTTCGGCGGTGGGGCCCAATCGGCTGTTTCGCAATGAGGGTGGGAAGTTCGTTGATGTCAGCGAAGAGGTAGGGGTTGGTGGAGACAAAGTGGAGTGGAGCACCAGTTGCGGCTTTCTGGATTATGACAACGACGGCGACCTGGATCTTTTTGTGGCCAATTACGTGAAGTGGGACCGTGAGTTTGATAAGGCCCAGCCCTTCACTTTGACGGGACGTGAGCGCGCCTACGGCCGTCCCCAAAACTTCCCCGGGACGTTTCCGTATCTCTATCGCAATGATCAAGGCAAGTTCACAGAAGTTGGCAAGTCTGCCGGGCTGCACGTCACGAACCCGGCACGAAAGGATGTCGCTGTCGCGAAGTCGCTGGGGGTCACCTTCGTGGATGCGGATCGTGACGGGTTTATGGACATTATTGTCGCAAACGATACCGTCCAGAATTTTCTGTTCCATAACCTGCGGGATGGAACATTCGAAGAAGTTGCCATTCTGCACAACGTCGCGTTTGACCAGCAGGGAAACGCCCGTGGGGCCATGGGGATCGACTCGGCCCGCTTCCGCAATGGCGAACATCTGGCCGTAGTGATTGGAAATTTTTCTAACGAGATGACTGCGTTCTATGTGACACGCGGTGATTCGATGGATTTCGTGGACGAGGCGAATGCGACCGGGATCGGTCCGCAATCGCGACTGGAACTCAAGTTCGGAACACTGTTCCTCGACATCGATCTGGACGGACGCCCAGACATTATTGGAGCGAACGGTCATCTCGAGAATGAGATCAGCAAGGTGCAGTTGAGCCAGCAGTATGCCCAGCCACCGCATTTCTTCTGGAACTGCGGGCCTGAGTCTCCGACGGAATTTGTGGCAGTCCCCAAGGCGAAGTCCGGCGTCGATTTCTACCAGCGGATGGTCGGACGGGGATCGGCTGCTGCGGATATCGACGGTGACGGGGATCTGGACCTGTTGTTTGCGGCGGTGAATTCGGCACCGCGACTTTTGCGCAATGATCAGAAGCTGGGGCATCACTGGTTACGCGTGGATGCACGGGGGCCTCATGCGTGTCGGTCTGCAATCGGTGCCCAGATTGAAGTCGAACTGGACTCAGAGAAGATGAATGCTCAGGTGATGCCGACTCGCAGTTATCTTTCTCAAAGTGAGTTGCCAGTGACGTTCGGCCTGGGCAAGAAGGATTCCATCAAGCAGGTGACGGTGACCTGGCCCGGTGGACAGCGCAAGGTCATCCTGGCTCCTCAGGTCGATCAGGTGCTGACGGTCACACCGGACTCCTGATCTGGACTGTGCCGTGGTATTTTGAACGTGTGCTTCCCAGACCCCTACCACGAAAGGACAAGGCATCATGACAGAAGAAGTCGTCGAACAGCGTCTCTCGCAGATTGGCCATCAGTTGCCGAGTGCGCCAGAGGCGGTCGGTTTCTATGTGCCGGTCCTGCGGACAGGCAATCTGGTCATCACCAGCGGCCAGTTGCCGATGGTGGGCAAGGAACTGATGTTCAAAGGGAAAGTGGGGACCGAACTTCACGAGGAACAGGCGTTTCACGCCGCCCGGATGTGTGCTCTCAATGCACTGGCTCAGATCAAGAAGTGCGTGGGAAGCCTTGATCGGGTGACTCGCATCGTCCGCGTCGAAGGCTACGTGCAATCAGCGCCGGGGTTCACCCGTCAGCCACAAGTGATCAATGGGGCTTCCGAACTGCTCATTCAAGCCTTTGGTGAAGCTGGAAAACATACACGTATTGCGGTGGGATCGAATGAACTGCCGATGAACGCGGCGGTGGAACTGGCCATCTGGGCCGAAGTGGTTGACTAGGGGCACGACCCACGGGAAGTCGACCTTTATGGCCCGCCGTCGGACCATGAAAGTGATGAGCAGCGAGGTGACAGGGAAGCTGGTTGCTGCTTCGTTCGTCGGGGCTTGTTGGTAGGCTGGTGTGAAGGGAGAGTACAGAGCGAGGAACTGTCTTGTAGGGTTGGTACGCGGGTCTCAAGGGGTGGGAGCAGTGTGGCAAGATCCGGAGCGACGTGACACGTCACACTTCCTCTTGATTCGTCGAAGTCACCGGGCCCTTTCCTGTTGAGTCCTGTTAACAGCCTGTTGAAAAACTCCCAAAAGCCAATATCCCTGATATACTCAACGGGCCTTGTTGAGAAGATGGTATCTGGAGGATTTGGCGGTGTCGCTGGGGAAGCGTGAATCAGAGAGTCAACGGGAATTCTGGCTGGAGACGGATCGTCTGGCGACCGGTCCAGGACATGTGTTTTACGACAAACTCAATCGCTTGCTGCGTGAACACGGGTTTGATCTGTTCGTCGAGCAGTTGTGCCAGCCGCACTACAAGAGTGGTGGCCGCCCTTCGATTCCTCCAGGCGTCTACTTTCGAATGCTGATGATTGGCTATCTGGAAGGGATCGACTCTCAGCGGGGAATCGCCTGGCGGTGCGAAGACTCCTTGGCGCTGCGGCGTTTTCTGGGAATCAGCCTGTCGGAAGAGACTCCTGACCACAGCAGTCTGACTCGTATCCGTGATCGGTTACCGCTGTCGGTTCACGAGGAAGTCTTTCAGTACATCCTGTTTGTGATCGAGGAACAGGGCCTACTGAAGGCCAGGACGGTCGGAGTGGACTCAACGTACCTGGAAGCCAACGCGGCGATGAAGTCCATTATCCGCAAAGATACGGGGGAAGACTGGAAGGAGTACCTGAAGCGGTTGATGAAGGAAGAGGGCCTGCTGGGAGAGGGAGATGACGACCCGACGGATGAGGAACTGCGGCGGTTCGACCAGCAGCGAGCGAAACGAGGAAAGAAGAAGGTCTCCAACGCCGAATGGGCCTCACGTACCGATCCTTCCAGTAAAATTGTGAAGATGAAGGACGGGCGCACTCACCTGGGCTACAAGGCCGAGCACGTCATTGATCTGGAGAGTGAAGTCATCCTGTCCGCGACCGTTTACACGGGAACGGAAGGGGATTCGCAGACATTACTGGCGAGCGTTCTGACGGCTCAAACACACTTGGAACAGAGCGGAAGTTCCCTGAAGATTGAAGAGGTGGTGGCTGACAAGGGGTATCACACGAACGAGCAGTTAGCCGGGGCAGAGGAGATGGACCTGCGGACCTATATCCCCAAGCCGAAGTCCCGTTACCGCCGTCGCTGGAAAGACAAACCTGTCGAGCAGCATAGGGCGGTGGCAAACAACCGCCGCCGGATGACTCGGGCGAAGGGAAAGAGCTTGCAGCGTGCTCGCAGCGAGAAGGTGGAGCGAAGTTTTGCCCACGTCTGTCGGACCGGGGGATCTCGAAGGACATGGCTACGAGGCCTGGCCAAGATCAACAAACGCTATCTGATGGTGGCTGCCACCCGGAATCTGGGAATCTTGATGCTCAAGCTGTTCGGAATGGGCAAACCGAGGACGCTGCACACGGCCAGGGGCCGTATTTCGGCCATTATTCCGGTCTATAGTTCACTCAAAATCGCTCTCTGGAGCCATCATCGGCGACACTTCCCTCTACCGGCTACTTGCATGGCCTTCTGAGTCTGTCCGCCACATTTTCTCGCAAATACGAAAATCGGATGAAACCTCTGAAATTCACAGATTCTTCAACAGGCTGTTAACCCTGCTCAGATAACAAACCGATCTGTGCTTTAGCTTGCGTCAATCTCAGGATTGAGTGTTCCCGGCATCGCGTTACCAGGCATGAGGTTGATCCGGATATGGCAATTCCGGTGAAAATTGTTCCCTACGAGGAATGAGCTCCGCACACGAAAAGAAGGTGTTTTCGGGGAGTTTCGGCTAGCAACACTTCCCAATTTCAGACAACACAGTTATACCGCTTACTCCTTGTCTTTTATCACTCTGGAAGACCGAATCAGAATCTATGCCAAGTACGTTCCGCGACCTGCTTTCGACTCTTCAGGAACGACTGCTCGATTCAGCGCGATTCGTCATCCAGAAACGGCAGCTGCGGGAAATTCGCAACCTGGCTCTCATCGTGCTCGGGGCACTTTCTGCGGCAATGGGCTTACATGGCTTCCTGATGCCGAGCGATTTCATCGACGGTGGGGTGACCGGTATCTCAATGTTGCTGGCGAAGTCGACCGGACAATCACTTTCCGTTCTGTTGCCCGTCATTAATTTCCCGTTCATCGCAATGGGGTATCGTCAGGTCGGACTCGCCTTCGCGTTTCGAAGTACGTGTGCGATCGGTCTGCTCGCATTGATGTTGCAGGTGGTGCATTTTCCTGATGTCACAGAAGACCATCTGCTCACGGCCGTGTTTGGCGGTTTCTTCATCGGGGCAGGAATTGGTCTGGCGATTCGCGGTGGCGCGGTGCTGGACGGAACCGAAATCGCGGCCCTGCTGATCAGTAAGAAGAGTCACCTGTTCCGGGTGGGGGACATTATTCTGGCGATCAATGTCGTCATCTTTTTCGTGGCGATGTTTGTGCTGGGTGTCGAGAAGGCGCTCTTCTCGATTCTGACGTATGTCTCAGCAGCGAAAACGCTGGATTTCATTATTTACGGCATCGAGCAATACACGGCCTTGACGATTGTGTCTGAGCAGAGTTCCCCGATTCGTATCCGGATCATGGATGAACTTGGACGTGGGGTGACGATCTATAAGGCCCGCGGGGGGAAAAGCGGTGCCGATCAGGAAATCCTCTATTGCGTGGTGACGCGACTTGAGATTGGTAAGGTGAAGGCCATCATATTTGATGTCGATCCGTCGGCATTCGTGGTGACGACATCCCTGTCTGATGTTCAGGGAGGAATGGTCAAGCGGTCGGGTCTGCACTGAGTACGTGCCCGGGTACGTGCATCGGCCAATAGCTAACTCTTCCGGACCATTTGGTCGCCATCGCGGTCCACGGGCGGCTCCCGCCAGACTGACTCCCGGCAATGCCAGTACCGGACCAGCGACGAGAAGGAGCGGATCTGGTTGGGAATTCTCGGTAAACGCTCCAACCCAGTAGAGCAGTCGCGTTCATCGCCTGATTAGGCGTTTGCAACAGTCGTCCAATGATGCCCTTGTTGACTGGACTGCTGCCGGGACAAGCCGCGAGGGGATATCTGATTAACGAAGCTCAACTTCTCTGACGACTCAGCCAAAGCAGATGAGCAAACAGGGGCGGTATTGACGGCCTCATCGTCAAGAACGCTGGCAATGGGTCCGAGGCCCATTACCTGACGATGTGCTGAGTACTGACGGCACAGTTGCGGTCGTCGAACAGGTTCAGGTAGTAGACTTTTGCCTCGGCAGGAATTTGGGCAAAGACACGGCCGGTGGCGGTATCGATTTCTGCGGCGAGCGTCTCCCATTTGCGCTCCTGCCACCGTCCTGTATCGACGGAATAGTTCAATTCGGCTTTGGTGATTGGAACATCGGACTTGTAGGTTGCCCAGATCTCATTATTGTTGGCCTGACCCTGGGCAGTGATGCGGGCCAGTGGTTGGCCGTGTTTCAGAATGGAATTGGCGAAGACGTGAATCTCTTCGGGGTTTTCGCCTGCGGGGCCGTGACCATGCGGCATTCGCACGCGAAGGGACAGATCACGGTTTCCTTTTGGCAGGCGGTAAGACTTCTGCCATGAATCCATCGGGTAAGCAAAATCATTGGTTCCATTCACCCACAGCATCGGCATTTCTGCCTGGGGAAGGTAGACCGAGGGGTCCCATTGTCGCAGCCAGAGTCCCGCTTTTTCAGGACCGAGCTTTTCAAAGGCGGGTAGCCAGGCTGAATTTTCCCCGAGGAAACCACAGCCGTAGACGGGAGCAGCAAATTTGAAGCGGGAGTCGACCCCTGCCACGATGCAGGTCAAATAGCCACCCCACGAGATCCCGGTAACTCCAATTCGATCCGGGTCCACTTCAGGGAACGAGCGGAGCAGCGAGTGAGCAAGGACGACCGCGCTGGTCGCCTGATAAGTCCATTGATCTTCGACGGGCGTTTCTAACTGGTTGAAACTGGCATCCCATCCTGCAGGACCACCATCGTCATGACGTTTCCAGTTGCCATAGGTTCCAACCGGAACACATCCGCACAGATCCATCGCGATGGCAGCGTAACCGCGCGAGTTCCAGAGTTTCACCCAGCGGTCGAAGGCGGTGCCCCCTCCTCCATGGATCAAAACGATGGCGGGCAACCGAGTATCATGCGAATCTTCTTTTTTCGCGGGGACGCCGTAGTAGGCGAACACGCGGGTCGGTCGCTGGTTGTAGTTCAACCCCTGATAGTAGAAGGCTTTGACCCCCTCGACCTGAAGGTCGTCAGCGGGAAAAACAGCAGGAGGATTCGCCAACGCCTGCAGGTCAAATCGGATGGGTGCCGAAGGGGTCTCTGTCGCAGGAGCAACCGCCGCAGGAGCGGTCTCTTGAGCCAGGGCCACGGCGGATAACATCAACCCGCACATTGCCCCCAGACAAGTCGAGATCATGACTGATGGATGCGTGTTCGACACGGATAACATTCCCCCGCAGATCTGGCACAAACAAATATCGATATGGGAACTTCTAACCATTTTTTGAGCGAACTTCGACTGAGTCACCCCCCCGGCCCGGTTTTTCAGGCTGGGTGGGTATGACTCACCGGTTGGCTCCTATTCGACTTGCCTGAATTACCTTTGTCAGGGACCAGTCGTCGTGGCAATGCTGCCTTAACGGGCCTTCGATCAAGGTTCTTCGTCTCTTCCGACGTCCTTATCATACATTGTTGATGCGACGATGAGACGCGTCGGATCCTAAATTTAGACAAGTTCTTCCTGTTCAAGAAAGGGTACCGGTTCTGTTGTTCGGTCGGAAACTGCGCCCTTTTGATAGACGAGCGCAGTCCTGCAGCGCGGACAGCGGACGCTACGGCCGGCGAGCAGATGCAAAACCCGGGGCGAAACGGATTCCTGCTGCAATTTTTCTGCCAGAATCGGGAGATCGCCAAAAACAAAGCGCCCCAATGTCCTGAGTCTGGCCGCCAGCGGCTCAGGATCTGCCTTGTAGCTCCAGGTCTGATTACCGACACAAAGGTGATAACCGATAAGATTGTCATAACCCGTAGGGGGATTCTTTGAATACCGCAGATCGGGGCCCCCGTCTTTGCGCTGGTAAGTCCATCCTGTCTGAACGAATTGATACTTCTTTTGCACTGTGACATCTGGACGATTCGTAAATCGCCGGTCTCTGAATATCAGTTCATTAGGGCATAACAAAACTGCATCATGATCGGATGAGCGCCCGACAAGTTCCGTTCTTGCCAGCAGATTGGGGTATTCTGTGAGGACATCCCTGCTGCCTGGTTTCAGCTTTCTCGCAGGGATCAGCCCAACGGGCAATTTGCCTACTTTTTCCATTTCGGTAAGGGCGACAAAATACGCAAGCTCGTGGGGGCGAATGGTGAGCCGGGTCAACAATGCTGTCAGAGTGGTTGAGTTCTGGCACAACTCGATGAGGTCCACGGCATTCAGGCCGACCGCGCGGGCTTTAACGATGAAATGCCACAATCCCCCGACAACGACTTCCACATTGAGTCGGGAAATCAGTCGCTTTGCTCGCGCATCAAGCTGGACTGGCAGGTCGCCTTTCACCATTTCTGCCAGCATCTCATTCAAAACAGATTCAACTTCCCCGGAGTGACGTTTCTGATACAGCGCATCTTCCAACCGAAGTATCCACAATTCGACGAGGTGGGAGATCGGCAGACTCCCCTTCCTTACCTGCGACTGGATCAACTCGATTGCCCTGACCAAGGTCTTCTGCCGAAGCTGTGGAGTCCCCTGATCGACACTCGCCCGGCAAAGGTCTGCGATGAAGGTCGAGTGGGCCGGGTTGATCGATTCGGTTTCGGATTCCAGCAATGCAGGGACAACGTACTCCCACGCCACATCCAGTGGTATCGACGATCGAGGTCGATAGAACAACAGCACGGCCATGGCACTGATCAGTCCTGCGATTCCCGTCAACATCGCGGGCAATCTGGCGGACGCATTACCCCCCAGAACCAACAGACCGCACAACCCCGCAGGGATCAGGAACAGCAGTCCCACGGCCATCGCTGCAGCCAATGTGGTGAGGGACCAGTGAGGGATCGGTCCGCTCCACGGAGTGATCTCCACGCTTCCCCAGATGCCCGGGACACCAAGTTGATAGAGCGAAATGAGATTCGATTTGAGATCGCCTCGCGGATCGATCTGGAGTTCACTTCCGCCCGTCTCGCCGGAAGAAAGCGTTTCCCAACATTCCGGACAGAGGCTGTCGTTTGTTCTGCTGACCGAGTCGAGCATCTGTTGACGATAGTGTGGGGGCGCGATCCCCCTTCGCAATGCCTCACGCCATAAACGGACGCGGCCTTTTCGAGGGGACATAAAGTCAGCGAGTTCTTCGGCACGCTCGAGGAAATCAGGATTCGAGTGCTCTGCATATTCATCCAGGCATTCCAGAATCACTGACCAGGGCTGACGAACGGATCGTCCCTCGAGAATCATTCCGTGCTCTGTGCGGACGTGACGCGCGAGGTCGGGGGGAGTCATGACGACATCGCATCGCGGGCACCTCATCCGAATTCTTGAGGCCAGATCATGACAGACAGCGTCGACGGCTTTGGACGGACCAACCCATTGTTCCAACGTACGCAGGAGTTCGATCCCCTTCAGACCGTCGTCGGCTCGCGATGCGAAAGCCATGAGTGCCCGGTGTATTAAATCGGAATCGACGCCGGTTGTTTTGAGTAACCGGATTGCAGCCTGCTGCCCGATGGTGAACGGAATTTTCCTGTCGCCAATCCGGCTGGTGGCCAGGGAGACGAGGGGACCCGGCGGATCATCATGCAGGCTGGAGAAGATGGCCAGGCCCGCTATCTGACTGGTGAGGTTCATCTCGTTGAGGAAGTCGTGGGAAAGGTGTGATGCGGTGGACAGGCCACCAAGCGCTGTCGCGACTCCGGATATGAGTTCGCGGAGTTCAGCGGCTGATCGGGATTTATGGAGTTGATCATGCAGGCTTTGATGGAGTTGGCTCGAGGCGTCGTTACCATATTTTTCCAGGAAGACTTCGGCGAGCGTTCGGGCAGCAAATGCGTCCCCTTCCACTGCGACTGTCCGGTTCAGCAAGACTGGCACCAGCGTTTCCCACTGATACCGTGTTCCTTCCCATTCATAGACCTGGTGCACCTGCCGCCGGTGACTTGCCAGATCTCTTTTGGGAAACGAAGTTCCACATTCAGGGCAGTCGATCAGGCGTTCCAGTTCGAGTTCTTTTTCGCACTGTTCTCCGGCGAATTGATTGGCTCCCAGTTCTATCAGCTGGCGGCAAGCGTCGATTCGCTCGTGGACCGCAGCGAGCGGAACGAGTCCGTCGACCGTGGCACGAAAGGCCGCAGGGGTCACATGCTCACCAACCAGCCGCGTCACGGCAGACAAGACCACCGTACTGCGGGCCAGTTCACGAATTCGGGCATCATCGTGCGCCAACAAGGTCCAGCAGGCCGACCGTGCGATTTGATTGGGATGAAGACATTGACTCAGTCGGCCGAGCCATGTCTGTCTCTGTTCCTGCATTTGCAGCGCTGCCTGCGCCTGCAGCATGAATACCACCTGCTGCGTTAATGCCGTGGCAAAGGCCGCAACGACATGCTGTGCCTGCCGCTGTTGCAAGTGGCTGGTAAGCTCATTGAGAGCCACCTCATCGAACTGCTGCATCACGCGAGACCAAAGACGGGTGAGTGCCTGGCCAAAGGGGAGCAGCTTACCATCGATGGGGAGATATCGATGTTCCGAGATCAGATGCTGATCGAGTTCTCGTGTTCGCAGGTCATGATGGCAGACCGGGCAGACAACGATCCGGTGTTGTTGCTCGAGAAGTTCAATGGTCGTCTCGATGACTTTGTAATCAACACCGAAGGAGACGAATCCCCGGGCTGCTCGGATCATGTCGTCCACCGCGTTGCCACCCATTCGCTGGGCCAGATCGACCGTGGTTTCAACGGTGACTTTGCCGAAGTAACGCAACAGCAGACCGGCGGCGAGCTGACGGATCTCATTCTCTTCGTCGAGCAGAGCGCGGTCCCTCAGGAAGGCACGAGTAGCGGGCGGGACCGGCCCGGTCCGGAATCGACCTTCCAGAATCTCCAGACTCCATCGGCGGACGTGTTCCAGCGGGGAATCGAACAATTCGTCGATGAGGCTTTCGAAGGGCTCCACCTGGGCGAGAAGAGTGACGGCATCGGGTAATAACTTGGTTTGAGCGGCGTAGGACTCCGCGAATTTGCTCCGGAATCCCGCCACGGTCCCATCGATGGCAATCGCTGGGGTCGGTCGGGAATGGGAGGTTGATCCCGCGACAGTTTCTGTCGTGACGATGTTAAAAAGCCAATCGGCTGCAGACGCACCGCCAGGCTTCGACACCCCCTGAGGGAGCGGCATGCGCAGTTCAATTCGCTGGTTATCGGTCCCACTCCAGATCACTTCTCGATCGCCCTGGGTGGAAGAGCCCCCGGGGGGCTCACGCGTGATCTGAAACTGAAGACCGGGCCGTAGTCCGGTCGTGGAAAGGAGGAAACGAATCGCGCCGCCGGGTTGCCTGATGGCGAGGAACAGGGGGACTGGTGGTGGGGGAGGATTGCTCCAGCAGGCTCGTAAGTCTGCTACTGACGGGGGACGAAATGAGGGTCTGCGCTCCAGGCAACTCCAGAGTCCTTCCAGAAAACTGTCAGGCCATTGCAATTCGAAACGGTTGCCCGTGACACCCAGTTCCTGCTTGACGACCGCCACCTGTTGGGGCTTCAGCCTGGAGAGTTCGCGGCGGAGCTGATCGCGATGCATGGGTTCAAACCGCGCGATCCGCTGGTGTTGAACTGTCGCTAACCGGGCCGGGTGCTCTCCCGTGAGGACGAGCCACGCCAGAGCAGCCCACCCGTAGACGTCACTTTGGGGTGATGGAGGAACCTCAGGATTAAGCAATTCCGGAGCAATGAACCCTTGAGCATACCGTTCGCTGGGAAAGAGGCCGCGCCAGGTCCGGGCCCGCCGTTCGTCAACGATGTGCTCGGTCCCTAGACAGTGAATCTGATGTAAGCCATCGATCCAGAACGAGGAGGGCGTGACCACATTCAGTATGAGTCGAGATGAGTGCAGAGTCGACAGAAATTCCAGGATCTGACTGAGAACTCGCAATCCAAGGGGGATGTCAAAGTGCGTCGAATTTCGCCATTGCTCCATGTCCTGACCGTCGATTGTTTCAAAGACAAGGACCGGTTCCGACTTGGGGATTTTTCCTGGGCGAGGGAATGTAAACGCGTCTTGGTCGTTACGAATCTCGAGGTAGTCAAGCGGCTCTGCAATCAGGTTGGTTTTACGGAATCCCATGACCTGCTTCAGTTCAAACCACGCGTGCTCACGACGTGCCTTGATGTATTCCCGGTCGTCCGTTTTGGGATAGGCCAGGGTTCGGATAAAGACGTCGAGGCATTCGTCGTCTGTGGCTTCTGTCAGGACCGACCTGGAAAATTCAAAGTTACGGAAGATCTTCTTCCCCCGGTAAAGACAGGACCAGGGGGTTTCGTGCAGGACCTGTGTAATCCGGTAGATGGCCCGATTGCGCTGCACAATTTCGGGCTCATTCGCAGGAATGTCCGCGAAGTCGTGCGGGAGTCGTGCCCCGATTGGCAACTTCATGTCGGAGCACTTCCCTTCAACAGGTGTTCAATTTCCGCGACGAGTGCACGACCGTCGGCAGGACGTTCGGAAGGAGTGGGAGAGAGACACCTCCTGATGAACTCCTGGGTCTCTCGCCGGGCGGTTTGTTCGAGCCGTGGCCAGTCCCAGTTGCGGAATGCGACAGATTGCGGTCCCCCCACAGCCGCATTGGATCCGAGAAATTCTTCAGGGCGGCGACCGGTCAGCATATGAAACAAGGTACTTCCCACCGTGTACGAATCCGCCGTCGGCGTCAGTGTGTCGCCCGTCTGACATTCAGGTGGACAATACCCCGGGGTAAACGCCCCCTTGTTCCCAACCGTGGTTCCCAGGGTGAGTCGACAACCTCCCAGATCCAGGAGGGCTACACTGTTCTGTTCGCCGATCAGAATGTTGTCAGGTTTGAGGTCCTGATAAACCAGCTTCCATTCACGACCCTCGCGCTGTGTCGGCTGATGGAGAACCGCCAGCACGTGGCAAACGTGTGCCAGGATCTGTAATGAGGTCCGTTCGGGCATTCCTTTTTTGATCACCTCAGTCAGTGGCCGACCTTCCATCCGTTCCATGATCAGGTAGTGTTCTGAGGAGAGGAGTTCTATGTCTTGATACTGCCATCCGCCCCCCTGCGATTGGAAGAGTTCTTCCAGTTGAGGGTTCCAGTCAAAGACGTAGTCATTGGGGTTGGGGATCCCGTTGCAGCCTCGATTCTTCAGCAGGACCATGACGCGTCGCTCGGTCTGCAACAGCTTGCGATTCTCGGTGAGTCGCCGCTTGATCCCCTCTTCATCCCTGCTTTGGGCATAGGTAACAATCCCGTCGAACCGTAGTGTCGTCTTAATCAGGACATTGGCTTCGGTGCAGAGGTCGCGTCCTTCGAGTAGTAGTCCACAGCCTCCAGACGCAAAGAATTTACGAACCTCGTACCGTTCGGCGAGACGCTTGGCGATGACAAAGGGAAGTCCCGCATTGATTCCATGAGGCACCGTCGCTCTGACGAAATCGCGACCGCGATACGAAAATTCATTCCATACGGCGGCCGTTTTGAATGGGGGAGAAGAAGACATGTCACGGAACCGGCCAACAAAGATGAGCTGCCAGGAAGATCACTTGATCGTTTCAAACTTCATCCACACCACACCACCCAGGACGATCGGAGTGCCATCGGTGAGCGGATAATGCTGGCCGGGGGATGCGAGTTCCTTGCCGACTTGCGTCCCCGTATTGCCGGGCAGCGGTCTGAGTGAAAACGATTGAGAATCGCGAGCACGCAGCAGTTCTGCATGACGTCGTGAAACTTTCTTCGCGGCTGCCGGATCAAGCAGCGATGCCAGATCAAGATCAGGGAAATCACCCCGGACCGGGTCTTCCCGACCAATCAGAACAACATCCTTGACGATTGGAACGTAGCGGATCGGCTGTCGAGGTTTGGCGTCCGAGTAAACAACAATACAGACCGTTCCCGCAGCGGGGCGACTGGGGCCGGCAGGTTCAACAGGGGGCGATAGTGGCACTGGCGGAAGAAGAGACTCGGGGCTGATGGAATCCGTCGGAGCCCCTTCTCTGCCGAGCGTTACACGGGGGCGTAGTTCTGTCCCACACGGACAGAACTCGTCCTGATAAAGTGAATCGAAAATGTTGCCACAGGCAGGACATTCCCGCTCGCCGGATGGGGCTTTCTCCTCGACACCGCTAGATTCCGGCAGTGGTGATGGAGCACTTGAAAGGGGTAACGGAGGGGTGAGGGACGCTCCCGATTGAGAAACATCACTCGTTGCCGAACCGCAGACGTGGCAGGTCTTTTGTTGCGGCTGAAGTTCGATATCGCATACAGCACAGTTCGGCATAGAGAATTCCTGCGAACAAGTCGGCATCAATCGTACATATGTGAAGTCTACCAGAATCGAGTGGATGACTGCACTCATCCTCAATCATGCCGAAGTCGGATCGTGTCAGGAACTCGATCGCCCTCGCGTCGCAAATTCAGACTCAAGGCTACTCACCCGATTTTTCTGATTCCCAGGACCATCGGCGTCTCATCACCTTACTCAGAAAGGGGCACTCATTGCGCGGGAGTTTCTTCCCCTGTCGAACTCTTGCCCTGTTTGGCAAGCCTATCTTTAGGTTTGAGATATCAATTCCGACGAGTAGAGGCTGATAATTAAGTGAGACTGGTTAACGACGCGAGGTTGGAATGTATTGGTGATCGGTGACAGAATATTTCACTATTTGATAAGAGTTGGTCTGACGTGAAGATATACTGTGTGAAAGCACGCCATTGGAACAAGCGTGGCGTCGTTGATTGTGGTCTTGGTTTAGAAAAGTCAGAATAATCTGAGGTGCAGGCCGAAATCGTGAAATTCCTGCAAGGGAATTGCGTGGTCCCCTCATCTTTTCATGTTCTGGAACGGTCTTCTGCGTTTCCTGTGAGTGCGATAATGCGTCGTGGTGCTCTCTCGAGGTTCATCTTGTTGCTCGTGGGAGTCGGGATCGAACTGCCGTTGCTTATGGTGGTCGTTGGCGTCTTTTTAAGTTTCCAACGGTTTGGATACACAGGATTGATGTTCCTGGGATTTAACAGCAAGATTGTTATTCCGGGCGCATTCCAAGATGCCAAGTTGATCAAGAACCGACTTTATCGTGCGAGTAGTCGCCTGACTCAGGGATCGGCGGAACGTGGTTACTTGGAGGTGTCGTGGGTGCCATTAGATAAGTCCAGAAAATTCGACGACCCGGGTGCTTCATTCACCTCAGACGAACTGAGTTACGATACCGGCTATAGCCAGACCGTTGTAGGGGATGACCATCATCTCTGGTTGCTGGGGAAATCGCGGCCGGACTCTGCTGGCATGTGGCATCAAGACATCGTCCGCGTTGAGGGAGAAGAGTTCATACCAGAGTCGGCAATGCCGAAAGCCGAGCAGAGACCTATGACTTCAACTTTACCCGGCAACAGACTTGTGTATGAGTATAGCTTGTCGGAGGAGTTCATTCTGGACGGAAAGCTGAGTTCGCTTTACTCACCGGTCGTCGGTAATCGGGAGCTTTATCAACTCATCGATGGATTCTGGACGTCGAGAGGTGTCATTTCCCTGCTTGACGTCACTCGACGCTGGCGCAATTCGCTGAATGAAACACTGATCTTGCCGGTTCCAGCCCCTCCACCGGGATGGGGCACGGCAAAGGACGGCCTGCTAAGCGTGCTTCCGATCGGCTCGACGGCGCATCTATTCTGGCGGCTACCCGGGCGGCTGCTCCATCGCAGAGGATTCCAATTCGAAGAGTCAATTTCGACGGGTGCGCTGGATCAACCCAAGCTGGGCGGGGGTGACCCAGCGCCTTTGGAATGTCAAGAACACGTGAGTTCTGAGGCTGGCGTCACGGATGAGTGGTTGCTTGTTTCGGATGACATTCCTCCAGGGGCTCTGTGGTTCCCAGCGATTGCTGGGGGCGATCCAGTCGTCGTTGTGATTGACGAGAAGAGAAAGGGGTATCCTGTCGCGGTTGCACTGGCGCTGAAAAATGATCGCTGGATGGAATATTCAAGAATGAAGCTTCCATTCTCTGCGTTGATTACGTGTCTTGGGCAGAACGAGGAGGGGTCGCTCACGTATTTCTCGGCAACCACACCTACGCGGCGCGGCGAAGTCTTTGCAGTAGGGCCGGATGGCCTAAGTCAGACGGCGATTCGTTATTCCCTGCAACCTAACGGGCAAACTGGTTACCTGATCACATTCTACTGTCTTGCCTGGAGTGCGTTTGCTGGGATGATGCTCTCCTGCTTTGCAACTGTCTTCATGCGCCGAGACACAGCCAGATACGAATTCGGCAATCGTACTGTCGAGCTGGCCTCGGTCATGGAACGTGCCATTGCACGCGGGATTGATGGAACGGTCTTCCTTGTAATCACAGCGGGACTGCCCTGTATTCTTCTGAGGACCTGGGACCTCGACTGGAGAACAACGATTGAAGCGATGGCGATTGGAGTCTATGACCACCCTACTCTTCTCGTCGCACTTCGGATTGCTGTGATCACATTCCTGGCTTTCCTTGTCATGTGCTTCCTTTATATCGCTATGCAGGGATGGTTCGGGTTGACTCCGGGGAAATGGGTTTGTCGGTTGCGAGTCGTACAGACGTCACTCCGGCCCTGTGGATTCGCCAAGAGCCTCTTGCGTGAAGTTCTGCTGGCGATGGAGAATTTGTATCTGTTCACATGGACTCCTGCGATTTTGCTGGTTGCCTTTTCAAGGCTGCGCCAACGATTCGGCGACCGGTTAGCGGATACGATCGTGATCCGCACCCGCTCAAGACAAACACCTGTTGTCCGCTGAGCGAAACCTCGGCTGGCGAGGTGCTCCGCGGGGCGAGATCGATTGGTCATTGAAAACTCGATACTTAAGTAGCACCCATACGGATCGACTGTGGGTGATGGAGACGCGCAGCGCCCTATTCCGGTTCAGAAGTCGTCGACCTCCTGCAGAGCGATGGCTCCTTCGACTTTGGAGGATGCCGCGAGGGATCTGTTCATCATCTCCTGCGTGATGAGGCCCTTCGTCTGGAACTCACTTTGCATGTGTCGATACATGTTGAGATTTGCCTGGTCCCCCTGCTCTTCAAATTTCTTGATCAGTGCTTCGAGGAGCTTGGCGACGACGTCCTTATCCTTCGCAGTTGCCTGACCTCGTTCGATCAGGTCCCGCTTGCCTTGCAGGAACAGGACTTGCCGCTGTGTTTCTGCCTGTGTGATGACTCGACGGACATCGCCGGTGCGAATGAGTGTCCGATTTTCATCGGGGGTTGATTCGACGGCGATGTTTGCTTCGACGCGACCATCACTAACTCCCAATCCGGGGACGTCGTAGGTCAACGTCGCCTTGGCCAGTCGAAACCGACCGGCATCGCGCGCGGGGACTGTGCTGCGGAACAACAGTTCATAGATTTTACCTCGTTCCATGTACTCCAGCGGAATGTCCACGGAATTGCCGGAATCGGGCTGCATATCCCCGACGTACAAAACTTCAGGCTTGGTACGGTACAGTTCTCGCACAAAGATTTCGGGTGAAAGCCATAGTTTCAGTGAAACATTCGTGGCCAGGATATTCTTCTGACCGGTGAAGAAACGCTGGAAGCAGTCCTCCGCCTCACGTTCATTCCGAATGTTATCGAAAGACCCGCCCAGCGTGGTTCGGCAGACTTCCAACAGAAAGTCGGCGCGTGAATCGCCCGTGCCGAAGGCACAGATCGGCAGGTGAAAATCTTCACCCAACTGCTTGGCCTCTCCGAGGGCGAGGTCCGGATCACTGTCTTCGCCGTCGGTCAGGAGAACGATGCGCTGAGTTTCGGTCTCTGAAACTGTTCCCGTCCCGGAGCGACTCAGGATCTTCCGGACTTCGCCGAAGGCCTTGGAGAGCGACGTTCCTCCGCCCCCGACATCGATCAGTTCGCGAACAGCATCATCAAGTTGCGGACCTTTCGGTAGAGCCCTTGCGAGGGTGTGTGGCTGGTCGTCGAATCCGATGAGCGTCATCCGGTCGATCGGGGCCATCCGTTCCACCAGGTGTCGTACCACGTTGACGGCGACGGCGCGGCGAGATGGAACGGTCGCTTCCACCTCGGACATCATGATCCCTTCGACCATCGATCTGCCAACCACTTTGGCATTGGAATCAGGTTCGATGAGCGTCAGCATCGAACCACTGACATCAACCAGCACGATCAGGTGAGCGGGCAGACTACTTCCCTGCCCCGATTCCATCAGCGCCCCCAGGCGGACCGGGTTGGGTTTAATTGTCACAAGACTATAAACGTCAGCGGAACGTCCGCTTAAAACGGCGGGCTGATCCAGTCGGCATTCCAGCAAGAATTCTTCAGCCAAGGTTAGCCCTTTCCAGAGAGGACGACTTGAGACGGTCCGTGAGCCGATCTGATGACGATACAGGTGATGTTGTCGCCGTAGCCTGCGGGCTCGGCTTCAGAGGGAAGTCGCTGCCGCGAGTTTGCACTTTCCACCATCGCTTCCGCGATTGCTTGTGCACTCCCGCTGCTGTTGGCCTCGGCAATCGTGACGAGGTCTTCTGGATTGAGGAAGACTCGCTCTTCCACAAGTCCATCCGAGCAGAGAACGTAAATTTCATCCGGTTTGATCCGCCATTGACTGAGTTGGGGACGTGCTCGTTCCAGGTCAGCGACCAGTTGCCCGTTGGCCAGTTCACGACAAGCACCGAGGCAATAACGAAGCGCTTTCCCCGCAGCTCCCATTTCCTGCACCTGCTCGGGCGGGACCCCTTCTCTCAATAGCGATGTGGCGACATCACCATCGACGGTCAATTGTTCGGCTCGCCCCTGTGAAATCAGGTACGCTCGACTGTCACCGACGTTTGCGAGGTAGAGATCTCGACCGTCAATCAGTGCGACCAGTGCAGTGCTGCTCATCAGATCATTATCGTGCACAACTTCCGGACGGTCCGGAATGGACAGGGCGTTGTTGACGATCGCCTGGCTGGCCGATTGACAGGCGATTTCCAGGATTGTGTTCCAATCGGGCTTGGCCAGAGGTGCGAGACCGAGAATCTGTTCGCGGACAGTCGCGACCAGTGTGTCGCAGCCCAGCTTACTGGCCCGCTCGCCCGATCCCACACGCGAATGCGTCACTCCATCTGCCACGATCAACAGCTGAATTTCGCTTTGATGCACGGGGATCGTATGGACGACGGCCTGATCCTGATTGACGGTCCCCGCGGACAACTTTGCTCGCCCGGTTTCACATTGCCAGCCAATTTCGAGAGTGGTTGACGGGACAATGGGGTCGAACACCTCGACGGGGGGGGGCGATTTTTTCCGCCCGAACAGACGCTGTAACACGTTCCGCTCCTCGGAGGGAGTCGGGGGCGCTGCCGATGGGAGATAATGTGACCGCAAATGATCGCCAGCGGCTCGCTCCAGTTGCTGGATCAGTTCGAGGGGTGAAGCGTGTCGCTGGCTGGCATTTTTTGACAATGCCTGACTCAACGCAGGCCAGATTCCTGTGGGAAGTTCAGGACGGTAAATTCGCAAGGGGGGGAAGTCGAACCCAAATGCTTCCAGTCCAAGGTCCGAGAAGCCGTGTCGTTCGAGTCCTGCCAACCGGTAATACGCAGCAAGTGCCAGGTGGAAGACGTCTGTTTGTGGACCAACCTGGTCATCCCGGAACTGGCACACTTCCGGTGGAGAGAACCTTTTCGAGATTTTGGCCAGATGACTGGGACATTTCCCAGCAGGAAACAATCGCCAGTCCAGATTCGTGATGCGGACGTGGTTGCCCCGGAATTCCACTGCCTCCGGGTCGAAATCGAGCCACACATGTCCTGATTGGTGCAACGCATCCATCGCCGTTGCGAGCTTCCTGCACCAGACAAGTGTCTCGGTGACGAGGTTCTCGATAGTGATTTCGGTGGTGTCTGAACTAGCGTAACGTTCCGCTGGCCAGGCCTCGGCGAAGATCAGGGCTCCTCCCCCCGTCTCAAGTACATGGATGGGGGGTAAGATCTCGAGGACCACGGCCTGGCGCGTCTTCAGGTCGGCAGCGAGTTCGGTCCAAAGCTCTGGACGGATGCCGTGAATGCGAAGTCCGTTCAAGTTTGAGCTGATCAGAAAAGAGCCGTCCGGGTTGTTCGGCCAGTTGACGCTGAAACAACCAGGGCCCCAGGTCTCTTCGGGAACATTCTCCTGCCCAGGAGAGGTAGGAAGCGGCAGCTCGAACTGACAATGTTCACAGAATGATTCGTCCCGGGAATGTCGTCCACAACGCGGACACATCGTTCCCTCAATGGAAGTTTCTATCACTTGAGGGAATTCAGAGGTGTCCTGGAAATCCGGAGTCTGTGTCATCAATCCGGACCTGTCTTAGATGAATTAACTTCGGTAATGGAATGATAACTCTCAATACTCAGCGCAGTCGCAATTTGCAATTCGTTATCTGGTCTTGATGCTGCTGCTCGCCCAGTTTTTGAGCGATGACGAACTGATGTTCAAGAGGGCCGCCCCCTGTCCCTCGTGAAGAGGAACCAGGGGGATGGCTTCCGAATCAGCTGCACGATTACGACAAACTCATCGTTACGGTCTTCAATTCGGTGTAGTTGGCGAGAGCGATTTCGCCATTTTCGCGTCCCATACCGCTCATTTTAAAACCACCGAATGGGGCTGCAGCATCGAAGACATCGTAACAGTTGACCCATACGGTCCCTGCTCTCACTCGTGCGGCAAACTGATGAGCTCTGGTGACATCACGCGTCCAGATAGCCGCAGCGAGGCCGTAATAAGTACTGTTAGCGCGTTCGATGATATCGTCCGTATCCTTGAAGGGGAGAATGCTGAGGACGGGGCCGAAGATTTCATCGCGGGCAATCGCCATGTTATCTGTGACGTTCGCGAAGACGGTGGGTTCAATGAAGTAACCCTTATCCCCGAACCTGTTCCCCCCCGTCAGGCATTGTGCCCCTTCCGATTTGCCCTTGTCGATGTAGCCCATGATTTTCTCAAACTGGTCCGCATCGACCTGAGGACCCTGCGTCGTCTGAGTATCGAATGGATCACCCAGCTTCCTGGCGCGAGCCCGAGCGACGACTTTCTCGACGAACTTGTCATAAATCGACTGCTCAACGAACAGGCGAGAGCCGGCGCAACAGCACTGACCCTGGTTGAAGAACAGTCCGAACTCGGCACCGGCGACAGCGGCATCAAGATCCGCATCGGCGAAGACGACGTTGGGACTTTTACCTCCCAGTTCGAACGTAAGCCGCTTGAGAGTCCCTGCGGCATCCACCATGATCTTCTGGGCGGTTTCGTAGTGTCCGGTAAACGCGATTTTGTCGACGCCGGGATGCTTAACGATGGCTGCACCGGTCTGGCCGAATCCCGTTACGACGTTAATGACCCCGTCGGGAATCCCTGCCTCTTGAGCCAGTTCCGCCATCCGCAGACAGGTCAGCGGGGTCTGCTCAGCCGGCTTCATGACAATGGTACACCCGGCAGCGAGCGCGGGTCCCCACTTCCAGGCGGCCATCAGGATGGGGAAATTCCAGGGGATAATCTGTCCCGCGACTCCGACGGGTTCACGGCGTGTGTAGCAGAAGTAATTGCCGCGAATGGGAATCGTGTCCCCTGTCAGCTTGTCTGCCCAACCGGCAAAGTATCGCAGGCAATCGATGGCCAGTGGAAGGTCGGCTGCTTTTGAGTCGCTGATCGGCTTTCCATTATCGAGCGTTTCCAGTGCGGCGAGTTCTTCGAGGTTTTTCTCCATGAGATCGGCCAATTTGTTCATCAGCCGACCCCGGTCGCGTGCGTCCATCTTGTGCCAGGGGCCCGATTCGAAGGCGGCACGGGCGCTCTTTACAGCGGCGTCCACATCGGCGGCGTCACCTTCAGGAACTTCCGCGATGACGCTTTCATTGACGGGATTGAGAGTGGAAAACCGCTTGCCGCTGCGGGACTCCTGCCACTTCCCACCGATCAACATATTCGTTTGGCGGATCTTTGGTACCGGGACTGTTGTGGAAGCCATGCCAGATCTCCTGAGTTTAAAATGAATGGAACGCAATCCATACTCGGTGAAGGGTTCTTGCGCGAGTCTGTCTGATAGCGGCCTCTCGTAGAAAGAGAGGAACTGTTTCTATTGTATCTCCTTCTCGCCTGTTGCGGGGAGAAGTGACCTCACATTCACGCAGTTTCGTCTAGACTACCGCCGGAGCGATGGTCTCTCCAGCAACCGCTGGAGTACCTCTGCATTGATCGATTCCCCTGATGGAAATTTGGCCGAGAAAGTGATTCGATGCCTGCTGTAAATCAATTCGGACAGCCCGTAGGAGACGAGGTCCCCCACTGGTGTCCCCGCCCCCTGCCCCAGCGAGTCGCCATACAGGGCCGGTTCAGCCGCTTGGAACCGCTGGATTCAGCGAAGCACGGGGGTGATCTGTACCAGGCAAATTCACTCGATGCTGAGGGGCGAAACTGGACGTATCTGCCATACGGCCCCTTTCCAACCTATGACGAATACATCCTCTGGTTGACACAGTCCGCATCGACAGCGGACCCACTCTATTTCGCAATTATCGATCAGCAGACGGAGAAGGCGGTCGGTGTCTGCAGTTATCTGCGGATTGATCCCAGCCACGGGTCAATCGAAGTGGGCCATCTGAATTTCTCTCCCTTGCTCCAGGGGAGGCCCACTGCCACCGATGCGATGTACCAGATGATGAAGTATGCGTTTGAACTGGGATATCGACGCTACGAATGGAAATGTCATTCGATGAATGGCCCTTCCCGCCGTGCTGCGCAACGGTTGGGGCTGTCTTACGAAGGGACCTTTCGTCAGGCGGCCGTCTTGAAAGGACGAAACCGCGATACTGCGTGGTTTGCCGCGATCGATTCCGAATGGCCTGACCTTCAGAAGGCGTTCCTCACATGGCTCGACCCGATTAATTTCGACGAACAAGGGAGGCAGAAATTCTCGCTGACTCAACTGACTTCTGGCATTCTCAAGACGAAAGACCCACTCGTGCCAAACTGAGCGGGGCCCTTCAAGCTTTTTAAGCATGATCACGGCCGTTCTCACGTTGAATGCGAAGCCAACCTGCAGTTCGTTTGCTTCGTTGTACGGATCGGTCGATACTGTTCGCCCCACGCCTGATTCTATGCATGGTTCATGCTTTGCGATGTGGGCCGGTGTCGGATCGAGCTCGTCAGTCATTTCGGGAATCGGCATTCGACTTTCGCCCTTTGAATCATCCTGGGGCGTTCCTCAAACACGGAAGTGATTAACTTGTCATACAGGAAAAGTAGTTGCATGTTCTATTCGAGGCTGGCCCTTTGCGCATTGATCTCTGTCTCGTTTCTGGCACCCGCGGTGTTGAACGCTGAGTCCGAGATTCAGCCGTCATGGCCGAACTGGATGGGCCCAAATCGGGACGGAATTTCCCACGAGACGGGTTGGAAAACAGAGTGGCCCGATGAGGGATTGCCGGTTAACTGGTCGCGTGAGATTGGAATTGGCTTCAGTTCGGTTTCTATCGCTCAGGGGCGTCTGCTTACGATGGGGCATGTCGAGGGTGAAGAGATCGTGTGGTGCCTGGATGCAAATACCGGCGAAGAGCTGTGGACGCATCGCTATCCGTGCGAACTCAATAACAACCTTCACGAAGGGGGACCCGGTGCGACACCGACGATTGACGGCGAGCGCGTCTATACCCTTGGAAAATCAGGCCAGCTCTATTGCCTCAATCTGAAATCCGGTGAAGTTCACTGGAGCGTGATGCTGCAGGATGATCTGAAGGTTCCCAATCCTGAGTGGGGCTTTTCAAGTTCTGCCGTGATCGAAGGGAACCAGGTCATTCTTGAGGGAGGTCGCGTCGTTTCCTATGACAAGATTACGGGCGCGAAAAACTGGGAGACGAAACCTCACGAAGCGGGATATGGGTCTGCGGCGGTCTTTCGTCGAGATACCGAGACACCTCTGGTTGCGACGCTGGACTGTGCAGGGTTACGGATTACCGAGCTGATGACGGGCAAAGCGGTTGCCTTCAAGTCGTGGTCCTCTCCGTTTCGCACGAATGCGACGACTCCCATCATCCAAGGCGATCTGATCTCAATCTCGACGGCCTACAACGTTGGCTGCGGCCTGTTTGAGTGGGACGCGGAAAGCTCATCACTCAAGGAAATCTACACCAACAAAGAAATGCGGAACCACTTCAACAACAGCATTCTGCTCGACGGATATCTCTACGGGTTTGATGGCAATTCGAACCAGGGTCGTGTCGTTCAATTGACATGCATGAAGTTTGATACTGGAAAAGTTGCCTGGAAGCAGCGAGGGATGGGGTGTGGTTCGCTGATGATCGTCGATGGCAAACTGCTGATCTTGAGTGAGAGCGGGACGCTGATCCTGGCCAAGGCGAACCCCGACGGATTTGAAGAACTCGCCCAGTCACCGATGCTGACCGGTCGCTGCTGGACTGTCCCAGTCTTTCTGAACAAAAAAGTCTACGGCAGAAACGCAGCCGGAAAACTGGTCTGCCTCGATCTGGCTCCCTGAGAGCAAACCTTCAACAGCACGAAGATTAGGTGACTCGAGATCCGGGCCAGCTGAGGTCCCGCAAGCTGAGTTACTGTAAGCTGGGATCGGGAGGGATGGAAAATCCCTTCTTGGAAATCTGGCAGGGTCCGACGCCCTCATGAGGTTCCCACCGCCCGGCGTGTTCTAACCGGGTCTAGCGGAGCCGGAATCCAAAGGTGGAAGCCCGGTTATTCAGATCAATTCAGGAATTGGTCGTCCCCCTTCGACGACGATCGGAATCGGGCGACCTTGGGGATTAACCCAGTGAGACCCAAGATCAATGTCCAGGTAGCGGAAGACGGTTGCGGCGAGATCTTGAGGGCGGACCAGCCCTTCTTTCACATCGTAACCTTTGTCATCCGTGGCACCGACAGCCTGACCATGCCTCAGTCCGCCGCCAGCGACGACCATCGACATCACATTGGTCCAATGGTCGCGGCCGGCATCTTTATTGATGACGGGAGCGCGACCAAACTCGCCCATCATCAGGATCAGCGTCGAATCCAGCAAACCCCGTTGTTCGAGATCCATCACCAGGCCATAGAGTGCTCGGTCGACGTGCGGCAGAAGCGGGGTTAATCCTTTCTCGATCCCTCCCCAGTTCACCGAATCACCGTGATGATCGAAGTAGCCCCATGCACCGCTGACCAGCGTAAAGGTCACCCCAGCTTCGACAAGTCGTCGGGCCAGGATTGCCTTTTCGCCGATACTGTTGCGGCCATACAGGTCACGCGTGGCGTCAGTTTCAGATTGCAGATCAAACGCTCGTTGAACGTGGCCACTCGCCACCATTTCGAATGCCTGTGCGTTGTAGCGATCGATGTGTTCCAGTGTTCGATTGGTATCCAAGTCTTTACGGAACCGATCGAACGATTGACGCAATCGATCGCGGTCCTGCAGGCGATCCAGTTGAATGCCCTTGGGGAGTCCAAACTTGCCTGATAGTTCGAGCCCTTTGACCGGGTTATACGCAGATCCCATATGGCCCGATTCCCAGACATCCGCAACCCAGGATGGAGCCAGACCTACGAACGGGGGCAGATCAGGATGATTTGAGCCTCGGAACTTGGCCACGACGGAACCCATTGACGGGTAGCCACCACCGTCCTTGTTGTCGTCGGTTCGACGGGCCAGTGGATTCCCCGCCTGCATTGTGATCGGCGTGTGATTGCTTGTCTTGCAATCGACGGCCCTGAGGAAGGAAAGCTTATCAGCGATACTGGCCTGGAGCGGTAAATGCTCACACAGTGATAATCCAGGGATTTTCGTAGAGATCGTGGAATAGGGGCCGCGGATTTCGCGAGGGGCGTTGGGTTTGGGATCCCACATATCGATATGGCTGGGCCCCCCGGAAAGCCAGAAGAGAATCACAGACTTCTTGCGCTGCGGCGTGACTGATCCTTCTGCACGGGCGGACTGTGCTTGCAGGTTCATCATGGCAGGAAGTGATAATCCGCCGATACCCGCCATTCCGGTCTGCAGGAACCATCGGCGGGAACGGCCAATCTGAATCAGATCCGAGGGGGGAGGAGCGAATTGCGGAATTGTTGCGACTGAACCGGAACTGGCAGTACCGTGGTTGGAACCCTGTAATTGAATCGCCATCCGAATTCCCCTGGCTGCGCAGAATCGATTTGCTAAACATTCGCATTTTCTGATGCGTTCAAGATAATTGCAAGCCGAGGAAACAGGAAGCCCATTTGCGAGGACCCTACCAGCGGCTTTCCGAAGCCCTGATGTCAGATTTTCGATGCGTGGAGCTTCAAAATGACTCCTGCTGGGCGTTACCGTTTGTCCAGATAACGAACGTGCTCAGTCGGTCGGTCCCGATCTCTGCGACCGTCATACTTCCATCCGAAGGAATCGCGATGAATTGGAGTCAGCTGTTTGCCCGCAAAGATCTGAACGAGCTATTAGTCGACATGAAAGGGGATCAGCGTCTGAAGCGGTGCCTCGGGCCGGTCAATCTGACATCCCTGGGGGTCGGTGCGGTGATCGGTGCAGGAATCTTTGTCGCGACCGGTAAAGCTGCCAGTGAAACGGCGGGACCAGCCCTGATGATTTCGTACATCGTGGCAGGCATGACCTGTATCTTTGCAGCCCTCTGTTACGCCGAGTTCGCCTCGATGGCACCGGTCGCTGGCAGTGCCTACACCTACGCTTATATCACGATGGGGGAGCTCTTCGCCTGGATCATTGGCTGGGATCTGGTTCTGGAGTACGCGGTGGGAGCCGCGACCGTCGCGAACGGGTGGTCTGGCTATTTTCAGACAGTGATATCTAAAGCTGGACTGCACTTTCCCTCGTCATTAAACAGGGCGACGGTGGTTTTTGAGAATGACCAGTTTGTTCTGACAGGATCGTATTTCAATCTTCCTGCGGTCCTGATTGTTGCAATCATGACATTCATCCTCGTCAAGGGAATCTCCGAGAGTGCGGGATTCAACGCGTTGATGGTCTTTATTAAAGTCGCTGCGGTGGTTTTTGTGATCCTGGTCGGCTCGTTCTACATTCACCCGGAGAATTGGACTCCCTTTGCTCCCTATGGTTGGACTGGTTTGAACATCTTCGGGTATCACGTTGCTGGCGAAACCAACGCGGCACAAGAGCCCGTCGGAATGTTGGCCGGTGCTGCGATCATCTTTTTTGCTTACATCGGTTTTGACTCTGTATCGACCCACGCAGAGGAAGCCCGAAACCCTCAACGTGACGTTCCCATCGCGATTATTGCGTCGCTGTTAATTTGCACGATTCTGTACGTCGCCGTGGTTGCTGTACTGACAGGGATGGTGAAATATGACCAGATCGACAAAGACTCGGGAATTTCGTCTGCATTCAAAAATGCGGGAATTCCTTGGGCCGAAGTGATCATCGCGACTGCCGGCGTGGCGGGAATCACGTCAGTTCTTTTGGTGATGATGCTGAGCGCTCCACGCGTTTTTCTGGCAATGGCTCGAGATGGGCTTGTTCCCAAAGCATTCTTCGCAGATGTGCATCCCACCTTTCGCACTCCCTGGAAAAGCACAATCGCGATCGGAGTGTTCGTTGCTTTTCTGGCAGGGTTTCTACCCATCGATGCCCTTCTTCACCTCACAAATATCGGAACATTATTCGCGTTCGTAATCGTTTGCGCTGCCGTTCTCGTCATGCGGTACACAAACCCAGATGCGCCTCGTCCGTTCCGTTGTCCCTTGGTTCCGCTTGTTCCCCTGCTGGGCATCGGGGCTTGTCTCACGTTGATGTTTTCACTCCCTGCAGCAAACTGGCTGCGACTGATCGCGTGGATGGGACTGGGGCTTGCGATTTACTACTTTTACGGAATGAAACACAGCACTCTGAGAAAGGGACCTGCCACTCCGACGATTGAAAGCTGAGCTCGTCGCGACGTGACCCTTCGATGGGAGTTATGCCAGGTAGCGGATCATCGAGCTAACCGCCGGTCGTTCTTCTTCGTCCGCTTCCTGGCATTTGGAATGTGCTTAGGCCCTCCCCTGCTTCGCCGTTTGTTGGGGCCGTGGTTGGGGATGCTGTGATCCACGAAAACAGAGTTGAGGTGACATTGAGAGTCTGCATTCCGCTTGTCTGCCATATGGCTCTGCTTTTCGTCAGGCCTCTCTCACTGCACGCCGGTGAACTGGATGTCCGCTGGCTGGGTGAGGTTCAGAAAAGTCCCCAACGGGAGGTCAGTTTCGATGTCGGGTTCATGGAACCCCTCCTGATGCGTAAAAGCGGTGGCGAGGTCCATAACCCGGATGAATGGCAAGAGCGGCGTCGGGAATTGATCGAGGCCTGGGACGATTTTCTTGGACCCAGTCCGCAGACACCTGAGGGCATAGCGACGCAACTGCTAAAAAGTGAGTCCGTTGGGGGTGTCATTCGGGACCTGATTCGCTACGAATGTGAACCGAATCTGTTCGTCGAGGCCTATCTGCTGCGACCTGCTCACGTGACGGAGGGGACCTTGCTTCCGGGCATCGTGGCACTGCATCATACGGCTCAGGATACGATCGACGAAATCGCAGGAGTCAGTGGTCCCGACTCCCGCAAGTTAGGACTGAAGCTGGCACAGCGCGGGTTCGTCGTCATCTGTCCCCGCTGTTTCTTGTGGCAGGACGCTCCGAGTCTGACGGCGGCCGTCGACAGATACCGTGCTCGTCATCCCGAGTCGCTGGGCATGCGCAAAATGTTGTTCGATGCACGTCGAGCCGTCGACATCCTGGAGGCTCAACCGCACGTAGACAGAACGAGGATTGGGGCTGTCGGACATTCGCTTGGTGCAAAAGAGGTGCTGTATCTGGCGGCGTTTGACGAGCGGATCAAGGCCGCAGTTGCCAGCGAAGGAGGAATGGCTCTTAAGTCCACAAACTGGGATGCACCGTGGTATCTGGGGCCGCAAATCCATGAGGCCTCGTTTGGCCGGAATCACCATGAACTGGTGGCTCTCATCGCTCCGCGCGCGTTCCTGGTGCTGGGGGGTGAGACGGGGCCAGGAGCAGCCGATGGAGACCGAAGCTGGCCACTGATCGGTGCCGCCCTGCCGGTCTATCGATTATTCTCAGATTCTCCCCGTCTCGGCCTTCTCAATCATGGTCAGGGGCATACCATTCCTGACGATGTCTACGAACGTCTCGCGGAATGGCTTGGGACGTATCTCTCACAGAAAGCGGTCGCAGCGTTAAAACTCGACGGCATACAGGTCGACACCAAGTAATGAGCGAAGTCATCGAATCGGCTACTCAACCTCCCCCGGCGACTGCGTGGCGCAAGACTCTCCTGCTGCTGATTGCCTATTTGGGGTTTATCAGTCTTGGGCTTCCGGACACGGTGGCGGGAGTCGCCTGGCCGTCTGTCCGTAATTCATTCTCTCTGCCGCAAGATCACTTCGGGCTGGTGTTCATCGCTTTGGGATGCGGGTACTGCACTTCCAGCTTTCTCGGTGGAGGCTTGATGTCACGATGGGGAGTGGGAACACTTCTCACCGGAAGCAGCCTGCTCGTCTGCGTCGCCATGTTCGGTTTTGCTTCGGCTCCTGTCTGGTCTTTGTTCGTTGCATGTGCGGTGATCTGGGGGCTGGGGTCCGGAGGAATCGATAGTGCCCTGAACAGCTATGCCTCGACCTACTTCTCAACGCGCCACGTCAACTGGTTGCACGCGTGTTACAGCGTCGGGGCAACCGTCGGTCCGTTGCTGATGACGGCCATGATCGTCAATCGGGGATCGTGGCGAACGGGCTACGTGCTGGTGGCGGTGGTCCTGCTGCTGATGAGTTGTCTTTTTCTTGCGACGCGCCAGTGGTGGCAACAGCCCGCCACGACAGACAGCGACCCTACAGCGAAACCCGTGGGACTGCTGGGAACACTCCGCGACCCGCTCGTCCAACTGAGTATCGTGGTGTTCTTCCTGTATACCGGCCTGGAATTCACCGTCGGTCAGTGGTGTTACACGATCCTCACAGAATCACGAAATGTGCCTGCGAAGACAGCGGGAATGTTCGCAGGGGCGTACTTCGGTGCGATTGGCGTGGGACGAGTCGTGCTGGGAATGGTCGCCGATCGAATCGGGTTGGACCGGATGGTGCGGTGCTCGCTCGTAATTACGTTTTGCGGAACTTTGATGCTGACCGTCCGGTCTCCTGTCGGTGTCGGCCTGGCTGGTGTCCTGCTCACGGGACTGGGACTTGCCTGCGTCTTTCCCTGCCTGATGGCAAGGACCCCTCAGCGTCTCGGCGCGACTAAGGCAGCACATGCCATCGGATTTCAGGTCAGTGCAGCCATGCTGGGGGTTGCTCTCTTTCCCGGAGCTGCGGGAATCGCGGCGAGAAAATCAGGATTGGAAACGATTCCCCTGATTGCCATTGCGCTGTCGTCGTTACTGTTCCTGATGCACGAATGGCTGATCCGGCGTGGTCTTCGTTCCGCTCGGCCCGCAGCAACGGTGAGTTGAGAAGTCGCTGCACGTCTTCCCCTTTGTCGCTCCATCGCGAGGTCACTCCGATCAGCAGATCGGGATTGAGTTAGCCGTACGTAAAACCAGGCGCGATGGAAAACGTCTCCCCCGCGCCTGGTTTTTGTTGTCATTTGTCAACCGGATGTGAACTCAGACCCCTGGCAATGCTTTCTCCGTTGGACAGTCGCGGAGGACCTTGTTCAATGCCTTCAAATAAGCCAGAGCACTGGCTTCAATGACGTCTGTACTGACGGCCTTGCCGTGATAACGGCGACCGTGATAAACGATCGCGACGGAAGCTTCCCCTTGGGCGTCTTCGCCCCCGGAGACTGCTCGCACCTGATAGTCTTTCAATTCCGCGTTGATGCCGACGATTCGTTCCATGGCTTTGCAGACGGCGTCCACAGGCCCGTCACCGATCGAGGCATCCTTGTGGGTCTTGGGTGTCGTAGTCGATTCGTCGACTCCATCGAGACCCGCTGGTTTGGTTGACGCCAGATCTCGTAATTCGACGGTCGCCGTGGGAATCGTTCCCGTCCCGGCGGCGATGTGAAAGCGAACGAGTTCCCAGCGATCCGTCGTGACGGTCAACCTGTTATCGATCAGTGCCACGATATCCGCGTCATAGATGTCCTTTTTCTTGTCAGCCAGGGCGATGAAGTCTTTGTAGACGGTCTCGATCTGAGCTTCGTCGAGTTGGTAGCCCAGTTCAATCACGCGTGAGCGGATCGCGGCCCGGCCACTGTGCTTGCCGAGAACAAGGTTCGCGCCGACATAGCCGACATCCTCTGCCCGCATGATCTCGTACGTGCTGCGTTCTTTCAGGATGCCGTCCTGATGGATCCCGGCTTCATGTGCAAAGGCGTTCTGGCCCACGATCGCCTTGTTTCGTTGAACGAGCATCCCGGTGATACTCGAAACCAGGCGACTGGCACCACACAGCTTTGGTGTGTTAATACGCGTTTCGACTCCGTAATAGTCTTTGCGCGTTTTCAAGGCCATGACGATTTCCTCAAGCGCGGCATTCCCTGCCCGCTCGCCTAATCCGTTAATCGTACATTCCACCTGCCGGGCCCCTGCTTCGACTGCGGCGAGGCTATTGGCGACAGCCAGTCCCAGATCGTTATGGCAGTGAGTGCTGATCACTGCTTTGTCGATGTTGGAGACATGCTGCTTCAGATGAGAAATGACCTTGAAATAGTGTGTTGGAGTCGCATATCCAACAGTGTCGGGAATGTTCACCGTGGTCGCACCCGCCTCGATCGCCTTTTCGACGACTTCGGCCAGGAAATCGAGTTCTGTCCGAGCGGCATCCTCGGGCGAGAATTCGATGTCCTCAAAGAACGACTTCGCCAGCTTCACGTGTTCGACCGCGGTTTTGACGATCTCACGCTCGGCCATCTTCAACTTGAATTCGCGATGGATGGGACTTGTCGCGAGAAAGACGTGAATGCGCGGTTTTGCGATTCCCTTCAACGCTTCTGCAGCCCGCTCGATATCCAGGCGTCGACAGCGAGCCAACCCGCAGATCGTGGCACGGTCGCCGAACTTCTGTCCGATGGCACGAACGGATTCGAAGTCGCCCGGGGAAGTGATGGGGAACCCTGCCTCGATGACATCGACACCCAGTTCCACGAGTGCTTCTGCCACCTTGAGTTTCTCAGGGGTCGTCATGCTGCAACCGGGGGATTGCTCGCCATCGCGAAGGGTCGTGTCAAAGATGATTACATGATCAGGCATGGTGTGTTTCACAATGAAAAGTGAAAGGTGACAACATCAATCGGTTGATTGATGCTCGATCGTTGTTCCGTGTCGGTTCGAGGTTATTCAGGACCAGGGGCAATCGTCGGGACAAACGTCAGTTGACCACTCCACCCTGTGACGATCCAGCGTGAAGCGGGGTTGTAAAAACAAAAAACCCTGAGACCACGAGGTCTCAGGGTGAACATGTGCATATCGTGCGACCAGACGTTCCCTGAACCTCGCATCTCAGCGAGCTAGCAGGCCCAGTAGCAGGAACGAAAATGGTGTCATGGTACAGGGCAGACAATGGAGACGGAAAATGGTTCGCCGTAATTATCACTAACCTTTGAAATCGTATCAGTTCTGGTTCCCCCGGTCAACGACGTACGACCTCCGCCGGCGAGTCATGGGCCTGGTGCAGATTGGTATTTGCACATTTCGGGAAGTGGAACGGTCCGGGCACTCGCGATACCATTCCACGCAAATATCTGTGCAAGGTTCCCCCAGATAAAGATACTTCAACTCATGCCCACGACGATCACGCGACTGACGGCATCTGACATCCGCTTTCCGACATCTCGAATGCTCGATGGATCGGACGCGATGAATCCCGATCCAGACTACTCGGCCGCTTATGTCGTGCTGGAGACGGATCGGGCCGACCATGCCGCAGGGCATGGTATGACCTTTACGATTGGTCGGGGGAATGAACTTTGTGTCGCTGCGATTGAGGCGCTGGCGCCGCTCGTTGTGGGCCGGACTCTGGAATCGTTTACGTCAGACATGGCGGGCTTCTGGCGTCATATCACCGGAGACAGCCAGTTGAGGTGGGTCGGTCCGGACAAGGGGGTCATCCATCTGGCGACAGCGGCCGTGGTCAACGCCGTCTGGGATCTCTGGGCCAAGACGGAAGGCAAACCGTTGTGGCAACTGGTCGCCGATCTGACGCCTGAGCAGTTCGTCGCGTGCATCGATTTCCGATATCTCACCGACGTCCTCAGTCCCGGTGAGGCCCTTCAGATTCTCTCGCGGATCGCACCCACCAAGTCGGCGCGAATTGCGCAACTGCAGCGGGAAGGATATCCCGCCTATACCACCTCAGCAGGATGGCTGGGGTATGACGATGACAAGCTGCGCCGTTTGTGCCGCGACTGCCTCGCTCAAGGGTGGAACGTCTTTAAAATCAAGGTGGGACGCGACCTGAACGACGACATCCGCCGATGCCGGATTATTCGCGAAGAGATTGGTTGGGAACGCCGACTGATGGTTGATGCGAATCAGGTCTGGGAGGTGCCCCAAGCGATTGAATGGATGAAGTCGCTGGCCGAGTTCAAACCATGGTTCATCGAAGAACCGACCAGCCCTGATGACGTTCTGGGCCATCTAACGATCGCCAAAGCGGTGGCTCCGATTCAGGTCGCGACCGGCGAACACTGTGCGAACCGGATTCTCTTCAAGCAGTTTCTCCAGTCCGGCGCCATCGGAGTTTGCCAGATCGATAGTTGCCGGCTTGGTGGAGTCAACGAGGTGCTGGCCGTTTTGCTGCTTGCGGCCAAGTTTAACGTTCCTGTCTGTCCCCATGCTGGCGGTGTAGGGCTCTGTGAGTACGTTCAGCACCTGGCGATGATCGACTACATCTGCGTCAGTGGTTCGCTCGAGAATCGTCTCTGTGAATTCGCCGGACACTTGCACGAGCATTTCGTGGATCCTGTCGAGATGCGTAACGGGCACTATGTTCCTCCCAAAGCACCGGGTTACAGCATCACGATGAAACCAGAGTCGATTGCAGAGTTTTCCTTTCCGGATGGTGCCGCCTGGACCACCCCCTGAAATCAAAGTGAGCCGAGCCTCAAATGAGGCTCGGCCCACTTCATATCGTTGTGGCATCTGCGTGCAACAGATTCCGTTCACCTCACCGTGGTGAATGGTTGATTCCCCTGCCCCTCACTTGGACTGGGCACCGTGGGAGTCCTACGTCTGACTGGTGACGCAGATACGATGGAGGCGGTCCCAGGTAAAAAGCCCTGAGCCATGCTGGTCGCTCCAGACGACTTTCAGAGCATAGTTGCCTGAAAAACCCAGTTCGATGGGGTGGATGTCATCGGGAATCGATTCCGGACGCAAAAGTCTGACGCCGGTGATTTCGTCGACGCATTGAGCACAGGGGCATTCGAAACGGACAAGCTTGAAAGGTGGGCGATAGACCCGACCGTCCGCCCAGGTAATCTCAAATACGCCTGCATCCTTCAATGCACGAAGTGATTGCGGCGGACCAATGTCAGTCACGGTTGTTCTTTCATGGTGAGATCAGTTCGTCCGCCAGATCCTGGTTTCGATGGCGAACCCCGCTCTTACGTCTCTGTGCGAGAAGTTCATGTGCGGGCGAGTGTGACTACGTGGAACGGTGTAATGTCGGCTCTGGAAAGTCTAGTCCTTGAAGGGGTGCTTGACCTGGTCCCAGTACTCGTCAAACCGCTCAGGGGTAAACTTGGGGCTATTATCGGGGTCATGACATTCGATACACATCGTTTTTCTGGCGTCAGCGAGCGTACGACGAACAAATTGACGGCCAGCGGCCAACTCGTCCATCGACGCCGATCCTTCTTCTAGTCGAACGTGCTCACTCCCCGGACCGTGACAGTTTTCGCATTGTTGTCCCAGCAGGTGTGATGACAACTTCTCGGAGACATAGCCACTTTCGTAACGCAGCATCTCTTGCGGGTGCCAACCGGTCACGTGGCAGGAGAGACATTCCGGATCGAACTGCCGTTTGATCCAGCCAATTTTCTCTGCGGCGCGTTCTTCGTGCCAGGGGCCCTCAACGATTGTCTGAAAGGCAAGCGCGTGGCCGGTCTCCTTCCAGTGTTCGAACGCCTTGGTATGACAGTCGCCGCATTTTTCAGCGCCCACATAGCTGAACCCGGACGGGTGTCGGAGCAGCAGCTCTTCCGATGTCGAGATCCCTTCGTCTTCCAGTTGCTGCTGATAATGCTGCATCATGGTGCGCATCTCAGGGTCATTCTTGAAGCGATCCTTATCCAGTTGAATCAGTTCAAAGCGGAACGGCTGTGCTTTGTTGTCGGGATAGAAGCCCAGCACGCCGACGCGTTTTCCCTTGCTTCCGACATGGAGTACCCACGAGTCGCCGACGGGAATCGGCTTGCCATCGGGTTCCTCAAATCCACCCGCTGCCAGAACGATGCGAAACTGGGGATAAGCTTTGGCGAGCTGCATCGATTCGGCTTCATTGCCGTGGCACAGCAGAACCATGAGATCAGGTTTTGCCTCTTCCAGTGCCTGAATGACAGGTGGCAGTGCGGTTTCAGGTTCCACAATGGTGATATTGGTACTCACTCCCGCCGGGGCGACGCGGTCACGCAAACTGGGACCAAAGACCGAGGTGACTCCGATCCTCACGCCATTCTTTTCCACGAGCCGGTAGGGAATTGGCCAACCCAGCTCCGGCTGGTCGAACAAGACCACGTTGGCCGAGACGAGGGCTGTCGCCTTCGCCAGTTCGTCCGGATCCCCCGGCATCCGGGTCAGGATAAAATCAGCCCCCAGTCGCAGTTCTTCGAGGCCGACGCCGACGGCGGCATAGTGCAGTTTCTGAAACGACTCGAAGAGCTTCTCGAACTTAATCTGATCCTGACGTCGAGAGCGTTTGAGGAGTCCTCCTACGTCCAGACCGACGAGGTCCCAGCCTTTTTCTTCGGTGAGGATCCGAACCAGGTCCGCGCGGCGGGCCATGCCCCCCGACTGAGTTTCCGAGCAGCCACACGGCTCCAGATACCCATGTTGCTCTCCTGTCAGCAGGAAAGCGACAGCAGGTTTATCCCAGCCGTTCAGATAAGGCTCGACGGCAAGGTCCTTCGTCGAATTGGCCGCGACGGTGGCGGAATTCACTGTGGCGGAATTCGAAGTCCCCGACTTGGGGGGCGTCACCGCTGGTTCGTGCTTTGGAGAAGCGGTGACGGCCTCGCTCTGCTCTTTCTTCGGGGTGTCCGCTTTCGGTGCTTCCGATGTCGGTGTGGGACTCGACTGCTCTTGTCCCGAGTTCGGGGGCTGGCATCCTGCAAACAGGACGCTCAACGACATCATCATTGTCCATACGCAAGAACGACAATGTCGTCTGGCCATTGTTTGCATCACATTCCCTCCTGGAACCCGTGGTCAATCACGTGGCGTGATAGTCGATAGTAAGATTGAAGTCAGGTGCTTCGGGATGATTGAACTTCAATTTGAACGATTTGGCATCGTTGTCACGATGCTTCCCTGGAGGACCCGGCAAAATTTCCACGTCCGCCTGATAGCTCTTGGACTTCCCGAAGACCTTTCCTTTTTCTGGAAAGGTAAACTTGATTCTGGAATCGGAGGGCTCAACGGCCTGCAGCACCAGTTCTTCATCAAAGTTCTTCACGAAGAAGGTTACTTTAGCTTTCTTTCCACTGGAAGCCGGGAATTCACCGAAGTGCAGGCGGTTGTAGTCAACATTGAAATTGGCCCCGTTCACCCCACGAATTTCGATGGGGCCCCCTCGCCGTCCAATCACGCCAAAATTGACGAACAGATCGTCGTTTGGCTGGCTGCTGTCGGTAGGAATAATTTGCAGGCGAATCGTTTCCCGGAAGCGTCCAATGGGAACATCAGGACCTGCTTCGACCTTGATCTTGTATCCACTTTTCGCCTGATGAGGAGCGAGTGTCTCTTCGTCTGCCGGTTCCCATGTAATTTTTGCCCGAGCGTTATCGCGGGGCATTTCCTGGATTGTGAAGCCGGTCAGGCTCTTGGAACCGATATATCCTTCAGCCGTTGAAGGCTCGGTCAACGACATATCGCCGAAGTCCCATTGCCCTTCCGGGAAAATGCGGACCGCCTGGTCAACCATGCCGGTGATTGCCAGTTCGATTTTTCGCTGGTCCGGGTCATCCGTCATGACGGGGACCGTCTGGCGGAATTTCTCCATCTGGTTCTTCATGACCCACTTGACCAGGATGCTGATTGACTCACCCGGAGCAAGCTCGCCCTTTTTCTCAACAGCTTCACCGTTCTTGGTGATCTCGCCCAAAGTACATTGGCAGGTCGGCTTGCCCATTTCGAAGCGAAGCACCCCTTCTCCCACGTTCTTGATGGAAAAGACATGCTCATCAGTGTCGCCGACGTTCTTCACACCAAAGTTGAATTCTGACTCAGTCACCTCGGCTTTGCCGAAAGGGCCCGATTTGGGCAAAGGAATTTCTTCTGCCGGTTTCGCCTCGCTGGGGTTCGTTTCCGGCGATGTCGAAGTTGAAACGGGAAGTGCACCACCAAAACGTCCGACCCAGACGATCAGGGCGAGTGCACCCAATCCCAGAACAAGGGACAATACAATCGAAAACGGTTTCACAGATGGGACCTCTTTGATTTTTCGCAGGGCGACTATCTGTCGTGTGCCGCGCGCCTTCAGCGTCGCAATGCGAAGTATAAACGAAAAAGCTCGCGCTGCAATTCGGCGAGTCTCAGGGTGATGCCTTATACGACTTTACGATGCGTTCTCCCCGATCAGGGATTCGAGCTCACGTTTTCTGGATTCTTCCAGGTACCTGTCCACATGCCCCCACTCGCGGTTGATGGCCTCCTGCCGCAGAGCCTTTTCGGCGACCTCTCTGGCTTGAGCCAGCTTCCCCGCCCGTTGACAGGCAACGGCCAGCTCGGACATCAAAATCGCATTGGTAGGGTAGCGATCCCATGCTCGTTCCAAAGCGGCCACCGCCTGAGCGGCATCTTCACTGTTCTGCGAAGCCCTCCATCGTTCCATCCACCATTCCGCTAGTCGAACGTCATCTCGAAAATACGTCGGATTTCGCCGTTTGGCGTCATTCAACAGTTGTACGGCGTTCAGAAATGATTCGTTGGACCGGAAATGGTCTGCCGCCGCCTGGCGATATGCGAGTTCCGCACGACGCCGCGTCGCTTCGCTGGACCAGCCATCAGCCAGCTCCCCCTTCCGGTATTCCAGCTCGGCGGCACTCAACTGGCCTTTGGTGACCAGACGATCTCCGCTCATCAGTGCTGCCTGCGCGATACGGATCGGGCGAATTCCTGTTGCTATCAGCCCACACAGGAGAAGCAGGCTGAAAGCGCTCAACGGCAGCCAGCGGATGTCGACTTTCCCCCGTGTCGAATTCTGTAAACCGGGACGGTGAACCGTGCCACAATCAATTAACGTCAGCAGCAGCAGGCTGATGGCTGGCATTCCAATCCCCCCCGCCCCGCAGAGATGGCACATCAGCGCAAACGCCGCTGCGTGCGAGCCGGCTCGCAGCAGTGAGGTTTCCGCCTGAATTCCGTCGAGTACACGGCACAGGCCCCAAAACAGACCCATTGCGACAGGCAAAACGACCAGCAAACGGTCGTCCGCACTGCTGAGCAATAGCAGCAACCAGGCCACGGTGGCTATAGAGGCGAGGAGGATTCCCCACTGCGGATTAGCGCCGGAGACAGAAGCTTCCGTTTCTGGTTCCGTTCCCAAATCCTTAAACAGGACGACGCCAATCAGCACCAGACCGAAGAACGAGGCAATTCCGCCGCTGGCGAAAACGTCCAGAAACAGATTGTGGGGATCGGCGATCTCTTCGCTTGCTTCCGGCAACTTATAGCGGAGGTAGTGACTGCGAAACTGTCCGGGGCCAACACCAAAAAGCAGGTGATCGGCGATCATCCGGGTGGTCGCCTGCCAATACTGCAAACGGTACTGCAGTGACTTGGGGGCTTCGGTGAGCACCTGTCGGTCAAGCCCTCCGAACATCGTCAGTCCCCATCCGAGAAACAGCAGAAACGTTCCGACACCAGCCCCGTACTGCAGGCCCCGAACGGTCAGGAGGGTGCGGCCGGAAAGCAGCATCAGTAACATCAGGCCAGCCCCCGTGCCCAACCACGCCGTGCGGCTTTTCGTCAGCAGCAGTGCCCACCCGAGCACCAGGAGGACCACGATCCAGAGAGTAAGTTGCTTTCCGCTCCAGCGATTGCCGGCGCGGATTCGGGACGCCACGACACTCACCATCAGGATCAGGCTGACGGCGAGAAATCCGCTCAATGAGTTTGCCAGAGCGAAGAAACCGAGCGGTTCCCGGCTGTCCCTCAGCCGTTTCTCGAACAGGATCAGCGCCGGGCCGTCGGTCGGAATACTCTCCGAAGCCAGTTCCTTACGAATGATAGCGGCTTCAATCGGATCTGCCTGCTTGAGTCTGTCAAATGAGGGAGCGTACTTTGCTGCCATCTGCGGAAAATCGAAATAGTGCTGGTACAGGCCCAGTCCAGCCGTGGTAACTCCTGTGGCGATCAGGGCTGCCAGCAGTTCGCGACGGAATTGAAAATTTCCGCAGTGCTGGTGCAGGATGGACCAGGCAATCACGACCCCCAGAGCTTCCCAAGCCAGATTAATGGCCGTTCGCTGATCGCCGGACCCCAGGACGATCTGGAGGGCGGAAATCACTTCGCCACCGAATAACAGAGCGACACCGACCCCCAGCCAGCCGAGTCGCAACTGTGTGGATGGCCAGATCCACGACAGCAGGGACCACCCCAGTGCGGCGGTTATCCAGCCCGCAACGATCCACAGGGTGTCTCCCTGATCGGCGGATTCAGCGACGTAGAAAAAGCGACTTAGAAAGAGAACCAGCACCCAGCCCGCGAATAGCCAGCGGATTGTCTGTTCCAGGCGAGTCGTTCCCGGGTGTCGTGCTGCCCCCCCCGCTGCGGACCCCGCCCTTCGAACTACTCGACTGTCTGCCATTCCCATTCCCATGTCCGTTAGGGCTGATCACGTGGTGCCGCTTCCAGAATGGCAATTAATAGCAGGATGCAACCAACACAAGCCACCACAATCACAGCTGCATTCCACGTCGAAACAGCATAGAGAGTCAGCCCCAGCAGTGACGTGATGATCGTCGTCAGATGTACTGTCAAGACGGCTTGCTCTTTTGTAAGTCCCAATGCAACAAGACGATGTGAGAAGTGCTTTTTGTCGGGCTGAAACGGACTGCGGCCCTCTTTCAATCGAATGAGGACTACCGAACAGATATCGTACAAAGGAACGGCGAGAACGCAGAGTGGCGCCAGAATCACGTGTTGGCTCTCGTCTGCGGGAGTGTAGAAGGTCCCCAGCAGGGTCATGCAGGCGATGCTGAAGCCGATAAAGTAACTGCCGGCGTCTCCCATAAAAATGCGGGCCGGCGACCAGTTATGGCAGAGAAATCCCATCAGTGATCCCGCCACGATCAGAAAAAATCCGCCGACGAACCAGTGAGGGTCCCCCGGTTTCGTCAGCATCATGACCGCCAGAGTTGTACTGGTGATCAGCCCGATCCCACCCGAAAGACCATCCATGTTGTCAAGGAAATTGAATGAGTTCACCAGGACGACCATCCACATGATCGACAACAAGATCCCCATCCAGGGATAGATGAGGAAAATCGATGCCCGTACGCCTGACATGACGACGGCGGCCGATATTCCGAACTGCAGTGCGATTCGCAGCTTCCACGAGAGAGGGCGAAAGTCGTCGATGAGCCCTGTGATGGAAAGAATCGTCGCTGCGGCAACAACTCCCCACAGCTCGGTAGCGCGATAGGCTGCTCCGCTGAGGTGCTCAGCTAATTCCAGGGGAAGCCATTTAGGTGGTTCATGCAGCCAAAGCTGAATCAGGACTTGTGCTGCAACGAGTGGGATGACAACTCCACACCAGATTCCGACGCCTCCCCCGAGAGGCGTCGGAATGACATGGACTTTCCGACTTGCTGGCTTATCAATCAGGCCGATCCGTGGAGCAACCCAACGCATCACGCCTGTTATGAGGAAAGAGACCGCAAACGCGGATATCAGGCAACCAGCAATCAACGGCCACATGTGTCAGGTCGTTCCGTAGGCAACAAAAACGGTCGAAGTTCGCCCATCTACGCTACCTTAAGGTAAATGTTTGAAAGAATTTATTCGCCTTTCAATTTCTACACGAGGACCAATCACTTGCGCGAGACCGAGTGCTGACGAAGCTGGCCGAATGTGCGTTCTCGGGCAATTCGTCCGATGGGATCACGTGTTCTTTCTCTTTGTAGAAAATACAGCATACTTGAAGGGACTGATCCCTGCGGCACCGTCGTTCGGTGGTCGTCTGAGCAACTGACGGTTAGCATCAATCGGCGTTTGAGTATGCTGTTCACGCGTCGGCAGGGAATTGACCGTTCGGATGGTTATAGACTATGGAAACGATACTACCACCCGAAGTGAAACTGGGGCCTCGCATCGCGGTTCTGGTTGTGCTGCTGTTGCCCATCGTATTTGTTCCCCACATGGTCTGGTGGCTTCGACTCGTGGCCTGCATCCTGCCGATGGCGCTCACCGGGACCTACCGGGTGTCGTCGATCAACGGCGACCGATTTCAGACGCAGCTCTATTTCGCCTACTTCCCTCTGAAACCGCAGAAATGCAATCTGCCGGGAGTGGTCTATGTCGAAACGAAATACAGTTCAATCGGTTCCGGGATCTGGACGTTCCTGCTGCTCGGTCCGCTTCAGTACGTTTTTGGTTTTATCTTTGACATGTTGATTCCGGCACTCGGCGGTGCCTACGAGATCTGGCTGATCACGGCAAAAGGTCGCGAGATTCCCGCGTGGCAAGGTTTCAACCAGGAACAATTCGAAGCCAACTTTGCCCTCCTGCAAGCCAGGACAGGGGCCGAGATTCGTGGCCGGTCCCGGTGATTGGCCACCGTTGCTCGAGAATTCGATGAGGGGACTGCCCCGTCGGCAGGCATCGAAAGCCGGAAAAGGCGTGTTGCATGTTGACTTTGTGATGGGACACAGGGTGCTTGGCTCAGGAGACCTGCCGTTTCGTGCAAGCCGAGATCGCCAAACGCGCTGTCTTGTGGCTCTCGCAGTTCGTTGACGTCGGCGAGAACCGTGACGGGGACTCGCCCGTCAGGCCTATCTGGTTCCAGCCTTGTTCTCGAACAGTTTTTGAGCCGACAACTTCCCGGCACTTAACCCACGATGCGATGACATCAAAATTTAGCGTCGACCAAAGACCATAATGGTGATGTCGTCGTTCTGGGGGCGGCCGTTGGCGAACTTGCGAACGTCCCCCAGGATGACTTTGCCCAAGGCGTCGGCGTGACCACCTGTACTGGCTTTCATCAATTCCCGCAGCCGGTCAACTCCGTAAAGTTCGTTTTCAGGGTTCATCGCTTCGCTGACCCCGTCGGTATAAATGACGCAGGTTTCGCCCGGCTCGATCGTGCGAGTCAGCACGTCATAGGGGAAGTCTTCCATGACCCCAAGCGGCACTCCAATCGCTTCTTCCCCAAATTCAACGATTGTTCCGTCTGTCTTGCGGATCATGATGGGCATGTGTCCGGCGATGGCAATCGTCATTTCGCCCGAGGTCAGGTCGATGACGCACAATACAAATGTGACAAAGCGTCCCTCTACGGCGCGCGTGCACATCTGATGGTTGATTCGGTGGATCGCCTCGCGAACGTCACCGACGAAGGTCATGACGTTGGTGACCACAGTTGCGATGCGAGACATCACCAGCGAGGCGGGGACCCCCTTCCCCGCGACATCGCCAAAGGCGAGGCAGACTTTCTTGCCGTCTTCCACAAAAAAGGCGTCGTAGTAGTCGCCGCCGACAGCCTGAGCCGTGTCATACGAGGCGAAAAACTCCCAGCCATCTGCTGCTGGCAACGCCGTGGGGAGCAGCGATCGCTGCACCCCCATGGCGATATCCATTTCCTTGTCCTGTTTCTGCTTCTCGATTGCCGTTACCAGTAGTTTTGCCTGTTCGTAGGACATCGCGGCCTGACCGGCGACCGCCATCAGCAGGTCAAGGTCCTCTTCACGAAACTGGTTGAATGGGTTCTGGGTGTCGATGTTGATCACACCCATTGGTTCGCCCGAGAGACTCAACATCGGAACGCACATCATCGATCGGATCGTCAGGTTAGCGATGGACTCGCTTGCTTCGAAACGCGAGTCATTCGTCGCATCGGACGAAAGGATCCCGGATTTCTCTTCCAGAACTTTGCTGAGAATGGTCCGGCTGAGTTTCACTGTTTCGTCATCACCCGCCCGGCGATGTTTCATCGCGCGGGGAATCATCTTTGATTGAGTGTCGTCGCGGAGCAGAATGCAGCCCCGATCCGCGTGCGGAAAAATGTTAAACAGTGTGTCCAGAATCTTCGGCAGCAGCGAATCCAGGTCCGAGGTTCCTGCTAAGGCACGGCTGATCTCCAGAACCCCTTTCAGCTTGGCTTCCGGCTTCACATCCAGCTTGCCAAAGCCGCTCGCCTTACCCGTCATCAGCGATGATTCATCGTCGTCGTTGAGTTCGACAGTAAATGTTGTTGCCGTGCCGCTCGGATTGCCTGCTCCTGCGCTCGGCATGCGGCTGTTCGCCGGACGCGCAGGCCCGGTTAGAGGTGAAACCGACGCGCCGGAGGGATTTTCGAACCGCAGCAGGACCGGCCCAAGTTTAATGCGGTCTCCATGCTTAATGGCTTTGGGACCGACAAGCTTATTCCCGTTGACGTAGGTGCCGTTCCCGCTGCCCATATCCTCAACGATGTACTCTCCGTCTTGTTTCAGGACACGCGCATGTCGCCGCGAAACCATCCCCGACTTGATTTCCAGTGTGCACTTGGGATCTCGGCCGAGCATCGTTTCGTCAGAGGTGAGTTCCAGCGTTGTCGCTTCACCGTCGAGGAGGAGGATTAATTGTGCCATGTTCCGGCCTTGAAACGTTTTGAGACGGTAGCCTGTTAACGGAATCTCGAGCGGTGAGGATTCTACGTTCGATGCATCGGTAGCGAAAGCAGCGCTCGTTGATTAGGTCCCTTAGACGTTGAAAATTGATTCGACATTACCGCGAAGAACCTGTTTTCCGAGCAAAATTGCGTCGTTTTCGCTCCATTTTCGTGCAATCACGAAATCCTGAGCGAGAACTCGTGACAGGCATTCCCGGTACATCGAGAATTTCGGCCACGCGAATTCCAGCTTGTACATGTCGCTGTAGTAACCAACCTGCTTGTTGCGCGGAACGGCCTGCAGTCGAGCTCGGGTGTCGAGTTCGATGTATGCCGGAATGTTGGAATACCACCAGTGAGCGTTGGTGACCACGTTTGGAAAGATCCAGCTATAGCTGACAAGTTCCTGGTTGCTGGCCTGAGCCAGGACTGAGACAGGGAATGTGACTTGCGGGAACGCGTTGAAGAGCTCTCTGTACTGGATTAACGAGACCCGCTGATCGAACAGATCCTGCCCCTGATACACCCCCGACGGGTAGACGCGCCTGTTGACCCCGATCATGAGATCAAAAGGAAGTCGGTATTCGGCGCAGAACTCGGCTATTGTCCAGAAGATGAAGTTTTGACCCACGTCTTTGGTGGTTGAGTCAGGATCCAGAAATGAAGTGCGGAAGTTGGTGTCAATCAATTCGTCCGAAAGCGGCTTGCGAGGGGCAAAGCTGGGTGGGAGGCTGATCGCGCACGCTTTTGCCCCATGCCGAACGAAGTGTTCGAACAGCTTACCAATGGCCTGTCGGATTCGTTCGGGGTTCGACGGTTCGATCCCCGTGGCTTTCGTCAGACGTTCTCTCACAACCGGGTTGGTGAAGTGGAACACAAGATCGTCGGTCCGCAGGCATGGGATGTAGCGAGCTGTGTCAAAGCCGGTCAGAGGATCGTCGAACTCGTTCGTCAGAAAGACCCGTTCGATTCCCGACTGTTTCAGGCACTGGTCCTCCCACTCAGGCTGTGCCATCACGGTCGCGGCTTTGTCGTAAAGCGATTCCCAGTTTGCGGGAGTAATACGGTTGTCCTGGAAACCGAAAAACTTGCGACAAAGCTCCACCAGCCAACTGACTTGGACTGTGTTGTCCAGGTCATGCAATGATTCCACCAGGCGGCCCACCTTGGTCTTGGGGTCCAGGCCGGGTTCTTCGATCAGGGCTTTAGGCATTCCCGAGGAATGAGCCAGTTCGGTGTAGTAATGATAGCCCATGATGTCCGCGAGCGTCGTGGACGCGGGGGCATGTGGGTTAATGTGCGTGTGAGGGTCAACCAGCACGAGCTTTGTCAATTCGGCACAGATCCGACCAACCAGTTCCTCTGACATTTTCACGTTCCCAATCACGGCACAAATTTTCAGGCTCCGATGAGCGAACCAGTGTGGCGAGTGCAATCTCAGGATGCAATCAGTGCCAGAGGCAGACTTTGCCAAGAGCGCAATCCCCGGCAATGTCCAGGTGTCCAGATTAAGTCGCGATCGCGTATCGGGTCTTGGGGTAAGCGGTTAACTCCAATTGTCCCCTTCCGGCAGGCCCGTCTGTGAGTGGCTGTGGAGCAGGATTCTTCGTTCGCGCTCCGTCCTCCGCGTGCCTGGTTCTGTGCCGCGAGTGCGAACGCGGATTGTGGGAACCTGCTCGCGGTCCCAATGGTCAAGGGCTTGAAGAATCGACGGACCAATTACCGGGCTTCTGCGGTCCGTTAAACGTTTTGAACGATTCTCTGCGCTGCCAATGCGAGTCATGGAGCTGCTTCTGCGGCTCGGAAGAAGCCGGGATGGTGTATCGATTCCAGGGGCTGGTCTGAATTGCTGCGTCCCCTGCACTGTTCCCGATTCTCGATGCGTTCACGGGGCCAGGATGTAGCCCGGCGCAACAGATCTGTCACTTCGTCACGTGCTTGCACTTCTGCAGTTTTATTCTCTGTAAGATGTTTTTTTGTAAATCTTTATGTGTTTGGCAAGGCGTTCTCCGCAATTCAGCTTCGACTGAGTTCCGCAGCATAACGGGCATTCCCGGATCGCCATCGGGAATGGTGTTCGGAAGGCCGTAGGGGTGGGCATTGGATGGTGATGCCAAAAACGTTAGATTCGACCTGATATGATCGCCAAATGTCTAATTCGCACAATCTGAACAGCTTGACAAACAAATCACGGTCGATATGTTTGGGTCGTTGACACTCCGCTTGACCGGCCCGCCTTTAATTCCACGACGACGACGCCTTCCTTGCAGTCTGGATCGACACGAAAAACTTGATCGAAACAGGCTGAAAACCGCATCCCTTCCGGGAAAGACCTCATGAGAATGCCATCCACTGTTTGTTGCCGCTGGCTCGCAGGTTCTCTGGCTCTTTGTGCCTTGCTGCTTGCACCGGGACTCTCTAATGCCGCTCCTCCCAGAGGTCTGGGAGATCCCGGGCAGTTAATCAAACTGCAGCTTGAACCCAACGTGGACTCGAAAGGGGTCTTGCTGCGAGGTCGCGACGGGCGGCAGCAGTTGATCGCCACCGGAATCTACTCCAGTGGCCAGATGCGCGACTACACCCGTAAAGTGGATTACAAGATCGAACCTGAAGGAATCGTTCAGGTCGATTCGGTCGGGCATATGACTCCACTCAAGGACGGCAAGGCGATCGTCAAGGCGATCGGCTCGGGTCTCACGGCAGAATTGGCTGTCGAAGTAACCGGGCTTGCTAACGATATCCCTGTCAACTTCCCCAACCAGATCACCCCGATCTTCACCAAATTGAACTGCAACAGCGGGGGGTGTCACGGTAAAGCCAGTGGACAGAATGGTTTTAAGCTCTCTCTCCTCGGGTTCTACCCCGAAGACGACCATGAATTCCTGGTCAAGGAAGGCCGCGGCCGCCGAATCTTCCCCTCCTCACCCGGACAAAGCCTGCTGCTCACCAAGCCCGTTGGGAAATCTCCGCACGGCGGCGGCAAGCGGATGGAAGTCGACGGATACGAGTACCGACTGATCTCCCGCTGGATCGAGCAAGGGATGCCGTACGGCAATCCTACCGACCCATTTGTGGTTGGCATTAAGTGTATTCCCGAAAGCCGCGTGATGGATCGCAGCTCCGAGCAGCAGATCACCGTCATGGCTGTCTACAGCGACGGGTCGACCGAAGACGTCACTCGTATGGCGCTGTATGAACCAAATGATCCCGAAATGGCAGAAGTCAACGTCACGGGGTTGGTCAAGACTCTGGATCTGGCGGGTGAAGTCGCCATTATGGCGCGCTACCAGGGACAGGTTGCTGTCTTCCGCTCGACGATTCCTCTCGGTGCCGAAATCGCCGAGAAGCCGCCCGTGAAAAACTTCATCGACGCCGCTGTTGTGGCCAAATTGGACGTGCTCGGCATCCCTGCATCCCCCGTCAGCGACGATGGGACCTTCCTGCGTCGCGTCTACATCGACATCACGGGTACGCTGCCCACGGAATCGGAAGTCTCGGCCTTCCTGGCGAGTACCGATCTTGACAAGCGTGCGAATATCATTGATCAGCTGCTCGATTCGCCAGCCTACGCAGACTACTTCACAAACAAATGGAACCTCGTTCTGCGAAACAAACGACGGGCTAATGACGATCTGGCTCCAACATACGGATTCCACAAGTGGATCTGGTCCAGTCTCTATGAGAATAAGCCGTATGATCAATTCGTACGAGAAATTCTGACCGCTTCCGGCAGTGCGGATGATAGTCCCCCGGTTGCCTGGTATCGCGAAGTCGATCAACCGAATGAACAAGTGGAAGACGTTTCTCAGCTGTTCCTGGGTCTCAGAATTCAATGCGCTCGCTGCCACCATCATCCCTTTGAGAAATGGAGCCAGGACGACTACTACGGTATGGCCGCTTTCTTCAGCCGTATCGGACGGAAGAACATCATCGGTGGCAACAACACGTTGCGCGACAAGCGAATCTTCACCATCGATAACCAGGGACCTGCCCAGGCTCGTAACGAACGAACGGGCAAAATGCTCCCGCCAACCGGTCTCGGCAGCAAGCCGTACAACGTCAGTCCCGAAGACGACCCACGAGCCCTGCTGGCTGACTGGATGGCCGATCCACAGAATCCGTTCTTCGCCAAATCCCTGGTGAATCGCTACTGGAAGCACTTCTTCAGCCGCGGCATCGTCGAGCCTGAAGATGATATGCGTGAAACCAATCCCCCGGCGAACCCGGAACTGCTCAATAACCTTGCTCAGAGCTTCATCGCCAGTAAGTTTGATATTAAGCAACTGGTACGAACGATCTGCAACTCATCCACATACCAGCTGAGCTCTTTACCAAACGAGTACAACCTGAAGGATAAGCAGAACTTCTCTCGGTACTATCCAAAGCGATTGACGGCGGAAGTTCTTTACGATGCCTTCCATCAGGTCACTTCAACGAACCAGGCCTACAACGGACTTCCTTCCGGAACCCGGGCTATCCAACTGCCGGACGCGAGCATTGGACCCTACTTCCTGAAGGTATTCGGACAGCCACAAGCAGACACGGCATGTGAGTGCGAACGGTCGCAAGAAGCGAACCTGGCTCAAAGCCTGCACCTGCTGAACAGCAGCGAAGTTCAGAACAAGATCGCCGACGGGAATGGCCGGGCATCGAAGTTTGCGAACGATAAAGATCTTCCAGCAGAAGCGAAGATCAAAGAACTGTATCGCTGGGTCTACAGCCGCGAGCCTGATCAGGAAGAGATGCAGATCGCACTGGCTCACCTGGAAAAACACAAGGAAAACCCCAAGGTGGCGTTCGAAGACATCGTTTGGGCTTTGATTAACTCGAAGGAATTCCTGTTCAATCACTGATCCCTGATGTCGGCAATGACGGACGGCCGAAGTTGGCGGCCGTCCCGAATCGAACTGCCTCTGTTTATACGAAAGGCGAGATGTGAAAGTCGTCGCCCGGTTTCCTATGCAACGAGTCATCCTCACGTTGATTTGCTTCGTGATTCCCACGACGATCGTCAACGCTCAGCTTCCCTCTACCCGGCTTTCAGCACTGTTCCCTCCCGGAGGTCAGGCTGGCACGGTAACCGATGTCACGCTGACCAGCGGCGTTGATCTGGAAGAAATTACGACTCTCGTCTTCAATCACCCCGGCATCACCGTGGCCCCGAAGACGCACGATGTCGGAGGTAAGCAAGTACCGATCCCGAACCTGTTCCAGGTTTCTGTCGCTGCCGATGTTCCCCCGGGGAAGTATGAAGTCCGGACCGTCGGATTCTTCGGGATCAGCAATCCGAGGACATTCATCGTCGGTGCCTTGAAGGAACTCATCGAGACCGAGCCCAACAACGCACGCGAGCAAGCGATTGCGATTGAAGTGAACCAGACAGTGAATGCTCGTATCACAGGGGCGACCGACATTGACTGGTATAAGTTTCCTGCAAAAGCGGGACAGCGATTGCTGATGGACTGCGTCTCCCGCAGGCTGGATTCCCGTTTGGATGCCGCCCTGGAAATCTATAACGCTAGCGGAAAGCGACTTGGGTTCGCCCGGAAAAATCTCGTCAGTCAGGACGCACTGATTGATCTAACCGTCCCCGTAGACGGAGAGTATTTTCTGAAAGTCTACGACTTCACTTATGCAGGTGGCGAAGACTTTCCCTATCGATTGACGATCTCAACCGGTCCCTATATCGACTTCGTGATTCCTGCAGCGGGCGTTCCTGGAACGACGAGTCCATTTACGCTGTACGGTCGAAACTTGCCCGGAGGACAACCCGCCGGTCTTGATCCACAGGGCCGAGCACTGGAAAAGGTGATCGTCAATATTGCGGTCCCCTCCACTCCCGACGTTCTTGATCCCAAGACCATTCTGGAACCCTTTTCCGCAGGAATTGATGCTTTCCCTTATTCGATCTCCTCTGCGACGGGGCCATCGAATGTGGTCATGATTCAGTTCAGCAACACGGTTCCCACGATAGAAGTCGAGCCGAATGATAACGGATCGATCGCTCAGAAGATTGTCGTCCCCGGTGAAATCTCGGGTCAGTATCAGAAGCGAGGCGACGTCGACTGTTACCAGTTTGATGCGAAAGCCAAAGACGCATTCTGGATCGAAGTGATTGCTCACCGGGCCGGTGCGGCAGTTGATCCTGTGCTGGTCATCGATCAGGTCAAGGTTAACGAAAAAGGCGAAGAGTCGCTCACGCGCATCAGCGCTCTGGACGACGATCCGAACAATCCCCTTGCCAATCTTTTCGACACGCTGAATGATGACAACGTGGTGAAGTTCCTGGCACCTGCCGACGGACAGTACCGCATTACATTGCGAGAGAGATACGGGAATTCCAAGCAAGACATGGGCGTCTATCGGTTGATCGTTCGCAAGGACGCTCCTGATTTCCGTGTTGCGGCAGTTGCAACGACGTTGATTCCTCCAGGTCCTCGTCAGGCTGCTCCCTCGGGGATCAATCTGCGACGCGGAGACAACTTCCCGATACACGTGATTGCACTTCGTCGCGATGGTTTTGCTGGTCCGATTACTGTGTCCGCGGAGGGCTTGCCTCCTGGCGTGACATGTCCCGACATCAGTATCGGAGTCGCACCTGCCAGTGGAATTCTGGTCTTCAAATCGGCAGAAGACACACCCGCATGGGCGGGTACCATTCGTCTGGTCGCAAAGGCGACACTCGAAGACTCGGCTGCGGTCGAAGCATTCACCGTTGCTCAGAACGCTGCCAAGCTGGCCGTGGATGAACTTGGTGCGGCGGGCAAGGCATTAGCTAAGCCAGCAGAAGACTTGGCAAAAGCCAATCAGGCGCTCACGGCCGCCAAAGCTGAACTGGCCCAGCAGCCTGACGACGAAGGGCTGAAGAAGAAGGTCGCAGACGCAGAAGGCGTCGTGGCAACGGCATCCGCGGCAGTTAAGCCATTGGCTGACGCTCAAGCCGCCGCAGAGGCGAAGGTCGCGTTAACAAATGCAGCGTTGGCGAAAGCCGAAGCTGCGAAAGTCGCCGCAGCTCGGGAAATCAGTCATCCGGTCCGATATGGTACCGTCGTCTGGGGAGCGCCTCAGCCGAATATCCCCGGGGACGCTCGCCTGGCCCAGTCAATCGAACTGTCGGTGATGGAAGAGCTTGCTCCTTTCCAGCTGACAACGAATGTTCATCGAATCGATGCAAATCACAGTCGGCAGATTCTTCTTCCTGTGGTGGTCACCCGTCGTAATGGCTTCGACCAACCTGTGAACGTGACCGTTCAGGGGCAGCCGCCGAATGTCCAGATTGAAAATAAGCCCATCCCGAAAGAGAAGTCTGAGGAGGTGTTCCGTCTCTTCGTTCCACCCAATACGCCTGTTGGGACATACGTGACCCACTTGACGGGGCAGGCCGCAGTATCATACCGGAGGAACCCGCAAAAAGCGGATCGGGCAAAAGAAGAGCTCACCGCATTGGAGCAAGCTGCCAACGAAGTCGCAGAGGCGATTAAAGCGGCCACTGCTGCTCGAGATACCGCGGTCCAGAAAGCCACGGATGATGCTGCGAATCTCAAGAAGCTGACCGATGCCCGAGACCAGTCGCTCAAGGCGGTTCAGGACGCAGAGGCCAACGAAAAAGCCGCGGCAGAAACACTGAAAAATGCTGGCGATGACGCCAGTGTAAAAGCGGAAGCTGAGAAAAAGCTGGCAGAAGTTCGGCTATTGACAAAGGCTGCCCTGGAGGCAAAGACTGCGGCTGAAAAGCAGCGAATCGAAGCGGAAGCCGCAGCAAAAAGTGCAGAAGAGGCCAGAGCCAAAGCAGAAGCCGAGCTGAAGGCACTGGATGAAAAGAGTAAATCAATTACGGCGGCGAAAGCAGCAGCGGATCAGAAATTCAAAGCGGCAGATGCGTACGCCAAAGCGGCGAATCTGAACTTCCATCCGACGACGACGCCAATCGTGATTACTGTCAAACCGGCCCCGTACACTCTGTCTGCGGCACCTGCCGACGGCGGAAATGTCAAAGTGGGGGCTAGAAATGAAGTTAAATGTGAGATCAAACGTCAAAACGGATTCGCTGGTCCTGTCACCCTGACTCTGCCGCTCCCTCCAAACGTGGGGGGCGTGAAGGCAGAACCAGTGACAATTCCCGCGGATCAGTCTGCCGGGACTCTGGTGATCGAAGCTGCAGCGGATGCTGCTGAGGCTGCATTAGCCAATATGGTTGTTCGGGCGACGTCGCAGTTTGATGGGGAAGCGGCTGTGGATCAGCCAATTACCCTGAAGATTGTCAAGTAGTCTGGCTTGGGTACCCCCCCAGCGGTCATTGAACAAGAGATGAGATAGCGCCTGACTCGTCCCTCCGAATCATCGATCTCACAGGGGATCGGTCCAACGTAAGGCTACGAGAAGCTCTGCAGCAGTGTGAATAGAACAGGTTCTCCTGCGTTGCATCCACGAATCGTAGTACTGACTTCATGAATCGAACTTTATCTGCACAAGGCGTTTTTATGCGCTCTCTACTCACTGCCGCGTCACTTTCTGTCTGTCTCGTGCTGGGATACTCATTGCCGAGTCATGCTGAAGAAGCGGCCAAACCAGGTCAGATTGTCGCTGAAGAAGCCAATCTCGGACGTCCTGTCGACTTCGAAAAAGATGTCCAGCCGATTTTGGATGAGAAGTGCGTCGCCTGTCACAATGTGGCTATTCCTGAAAGCAAACTGGTCCTGGAAGATGTCCCTTCCATTCTGAAGGGGGGAAAACGAGGACCCGCCGTTGTTCCAAAAGATGTTGCGAAGAGCCTGATCTACCAGGTTGCTGCCCGTGCAGCCGAACCTGCAATGCCTCCCCTTCCGAACAAAGTTTCGGCCTCGTCTTTAACCCCGCAAGAGCTGGGAATTCTGAAGAAGTGGATTGAAGAAGGAGCGAGTGCTGGAGATAGCGCTGGGAACGTGACAGTTCCCTGGCAGTCTGTTCCTGCCAATATGAACTCGATCTACAGCGTCGCATTGTCGACTTGGGGGCGCTGGGCGGCATGCGGTCGAGCCAATCAGATCGATCTCTACGATCTCGCTACGGGCGAATATGTCACCCGCTTGCAGGATCCACAATTGCTGACAATCAAGCAGGGAGATAAGCAGTTCTACCCGCATGGGGCCGCTCATCGTGACTTTGTACACGCACTCGCATTTAATCCTCAGGAGAATCTGCTGGCTTCCGCCGGATACCGGGAAGTAAAGCTCTGGCAGCGGCTCCCGAATCAGCAGCGAGGCGCATTCCCTCAGGACCAGGCCGTCGTCTCGATGTCGGTCTCACCCGATGGAAATTGGTTGGCTCTGGGGCGAGCCGACAAATCTCTGATCCTGCAGAGCCTGAAAGATCCGAACACACGTCGAGTTCTGGCGGGTCATACTGGACCAGTTACGGCGACTCAGTTTTCCCCAGACTCAACGAAGCTCTTCAGTGGTTCATCTGACAAGAGCGTTCGCTTGTGGAGCGTTGCGGATGGACAGCAGGCAGGTCTGCTGAATACCCCGCACGAGGTGACTTCGCTCGCCATCAGCCCCGATGGCGCGAAGGTCTATTCGGGACACGCGGGTGATCATTTCATTCGCGGGTGGGCAGTTCCATTCGCAACGGCAAAGCCTGCAGAGGGTGACAAGCCTGCCGAACCAGTCGTTCCTGTTGTTGAACTGAAAGGCCATGGCGGCCCAGTGACGTCGCTTGCCGTCGTTCTTCCCGCAGGCACACAGGTTGTTTCGGCCAGTGCGGATGCAACGTGGCGAGTGTGGGACGCAACAACCGGGGCCCAGGTCAGTGCTCCGAACCACGGTGCACCGATTGTTTCGATGTCCGTAAGAAACGACGGCCAGTTTGTTGTCACTGCGGGAGCGAACAACGTCGCACGTATTTGGAAAATTGATGGCAGCCCAGTCGCTGAAATGAAGGGCAATATCGCGGCCCAGCGATACATTCTGAAGCTGACTGACGCTGATACGGTCGCCAAGTCGCGTGTCCAACTCGCGGACGCAAGCTTTAAGGCGGCTGAAAAGAACTTCAAAGAACGTGAAGAAGCCACGAAGAAGGCCATCGAGCAGAAGGATGCGATGGAAAAGGCTCTCGGAGAAGCCAAAGCAAAAGAAACCACCGCTATAGCAGCAGTCGAAGCTGCGAAAACAGAGATTGCCGGCAAACCGGAAGATGAAGCTCTGAAGAAGAAGGTCGCCGATGCCGAGGCCGCCGCGGCGAAGGAGACTGAGGCTGTCAAGAAGGCTCAAGACGCATTTGACGCTGCGGTTAAGACAGTGGCGCAGTCCGAAAAAGGGCAACAGTCTGCTCATGAGCAGCAGAAGCAAGTTAAGGCTGTCTTCGATGCAGAGACGGTTGCTGCCAAGGAAGTCGAAACCGTCTTCAATCAGGCCAAGGCCGACCTCCCTGCCCTCGAAGCCAAACAGATGAAGTCTGTGGCCTATGTCGATGGCGGACGCTTGATCGCAATCGCAGGCGAAGATGGTGTCATCCGCCTTTGGAGCGGTGCCACGGGTAAACCTTTGGAAGAGATTACGGGACATGCCGCAGGTGTCGGTCTGGTCGCATCAGGGCCCGGGACATTGCTTGTGGCGGCTGGAGATGACAAGCAAGTTCTGGCATGGGATGCAAACCCTGACTGGAAGCTGCTGGCCACGCTGGGCCCTGCAGATAACTCACTCGGACTCGAACGGTCACAGATGATTGATCGAGTTTTGTCGGTGGCATTCAGTCCCGATGGGAAACTGCTCGCAACCGGGGGCGGGGATCCTTCAAGAAGCGGGGAACTGATCCTCTGGAACGTCGAGACCCGAACGATTGCACGACAGTTCCCCGAGGCTCACAGTGATACGGTCTGTGCTCTCGATTTTTCGAGTGACGGGAAGTACCTCGTTTCCGGTGCTGCTGACAAATTCGTCAAGCAATTCGATGTCGCGACGGGCAAGTTGGTTCGCTCGTTTGAAGGGCATACCCACCATGTTCTCGGTGTGAGCTGGAAGGCCGATAGCAGTCGGATTGCCAGTGCAGGTGCTGACAACGCAATCAAGGTCTGGAACGTGGAAACTGGCGAGCAACATCGCACGATCCAGAATTACAGCAAACAAGTCACGACGATTCAGTACATTGGTGCCAGCGACAATCTGATCAGTGGAAGCGGTGATAAGACCGTTAAGATGCACCGGTCGAACGACGGAGGAAACTACCGGAACTTCGCTGGATCGACTGATTACGTCTATTCGGTCGCTGTCACTCGAGACGAAGCCATCGCCATTGCAGGTGGTGAAGATGGTGTCTTGCGGGTCTGGAATGGGACGAACGCGCAGGAACTCTACAAATTCGAGCCCCCGAAGCAACCTGCTGACAACGCACAGGCAAATGTCCGTTAGGTTCGCATCGATTCATGCGAGTCTATTCAAGAGACGAACTTCTGCTGCTAACAAACTTCGTCCCAAGAAGCAGATGATTGAGTTTCACCAGTTCGCTGGTGGGCTCAGAAGTCTAAAGCCGGTCCTTGGGACCGGCTTTCTTCATTGGGGAAAGTTGCGTCCTCTTTTGGGAGGTCAATTCACTTTCCGCCCTGCCGTGGCCTGATTGTCGATGTCTCAAGTGATCGTTGGAGGCTTCGACTCGTCAACCGGCACGGACGGATGTCGTATTGTGTCAGTCCCAGATGACGAACCTGGGGACTGTCCGAACCGGACTGAGCAGGATGACGACTCGTTTGCCGTCCGTATAGTACGGATCTCCCGTCAGGTTATGGCGAGGCGACTGAGGCGTACTGGGTGGTGCGGCGGAAACGTATCCTGCCGCTTCGACCCGTTCGGCATCCAGCATGTCTTCGAGCAGGTAATCTCGTGATTCATCGACATCCGCGTCGATCCTGTGGGTTGTCAGGTTCCATGCCGCAGTAGTGAAACGGACCCCGATATCGCGACTGACCTGACCGATCCAGACCGGTTGACCGTGCAGTGTGAGCGGTGCCAGCCAGAGCCGCAGATGGAGTCGCTGGCTGATCGATTCGCGAATCTGCTGCAGGGCAATGTCCTGGCTGCGACCAAACAGATAGAGCGGACTGACGGGTGAGTACCGATATTCAGAACCCAGCAGGAACGCGCGAGCGGTCTTCCAGCATGTGGCCAGACTGATGACTTCGGTCTCGTCCCAGCGTCCCGCAAACGAGTTCAGCAGCGTTTCAAAGCTGCCAATCAACACCAGATTGATGGGGTCCCCCGAGCCACGATTGTGGCGATTGCAAGTTGCCGTCGAGACACTTTTGAGCCGTTCGACCAGTGTGGAAACGTCGCAATCATGGGCGGCATTTTGGGGAACATGCTCATCGAGTTTGCGGTGCAGGTAATCGGAATTGATACTGGGGACAGCAATCACAAACGTGAGATCGACACCGCGGCCTGCTTCAAATTGGAGGTTCGCCAACTCTTCTGGATCAGCCGAAAGGACTGCAGATTCGACCTTCGCCACGTGCTGTCCGTCGAGCGACTTGCCAATGGAAAGCAGCCGCACGCGAACCATCTTCGTCCCGGCATCGAACGCTGTGAACACAAAGCCTTCGGCTGTTTCTCCGGGCCCGATGGGTCGGCGATGAAAGGCCAATGACTGGAATAACTCGTCGATCTTCTGATTGGCCCAGCCAATCGAGAGTAGCTTCAAGGGGGCCAGAAACAGCAACGGAAGGAAGAACCAGGCAAGAATTCCGAACGAATAGAGCCGCTTCAAGAGCGAAAAATGACAGCGGGCGGCTGCTTCCAAGGGAGGGTAATAATGCGGATCCAGGCTTCGGAAATGGAGCTTTTGTGATTCCGCAGAGCGATTGACCACTCGAACATAGACCGGTTGCAACCCCTTCACCGACAGCGGGACTCCGAAGAGACGATCGCTTTCTTTGGGGCTGGGAGCCCCGACGGTCACCTCGACGTCAGAACTGATTTGAGTTTGGGCACGAGCCAGAAACCCCATTTCTGAGGAATCTGGCTCGTAAACGACGAGAAAGATCCGCCTGAGCCAATTTTGAGCGGGCATGAAGCGAACTTTCTTAAGGCACCTTACAGCGTTTCTTCCGGTTCATGACTCAGCTTCAGGGTGTTTGCGGGAACCATCTTCTGATTCGCCTTGTCCCATCCCATCATCTGGCTGGAACGCCAGCTTTCGTTGGCCATATTGACGGCGACGACACCTGCCATACCCAGTTCAATCGGGCAGTTCAGTGGTTCGCCGTTACGGATATGGTTATGCAGGTTGGTGTGATGCAGAGACTGATCTTCGCCCCCGGTCTTGGTATGTTCGGCCAGGACCTTGCCATCTTTATCCTTGGCCACCCATCCAGTCGGGGTGAAGAAGAGCGTGCCGCGGTATCCGCGAATGAGGTGATCGATCCCCACTCGGTTGCTCATGGTTCCGAGCACATAGACGGTCATTCCGCGAGGGTACTCACAAATCATTTCGATGTTGTCTGGCAGGTCACGACCATCTGGCCACTGCCAGATTCCCCCCATCCCGACGACACGGCGAGGATACAAGAGGTCACACGCTCGCATGATTCGGGTAATACGGTGAATGAACAGGTCGGTACAGATCCCACCGGAATAGGCTGAATAGCAGCGCCATTCGAAGTAGTGATGCGGATCCCAATCTCGCTTGGGAGCTGAGCCGAGCCAGGCCTGCCAGTCGAGATCCGCTGGCTTGGTGGGATGAGCGGCGATTTCCGCCGGGGTTCGCCATGGCCCTGCCTTGGCGTCGTAACGGCGGACGTATTCAATCTGGGCCTGGATCACCTTGCCGATCACCCCTTTGCGGATCGCGTCGCGTGCAGAAATGTAGCTGTCGTCTGACAACGCCTGCACTCCGATCTGCAGCGGCTGACCCGTCTCCTTCTGCTTCTTCATCACGGCCTGAGCTTCAGGGATCGTGTGCGTCATCGGCTTTTCGCAATAGACCGCTTTGCCGGCGTCCATGGCATCCATCGTCATCGTCGAATGCCAGTGTTCGGGTGTGGCGACGACGACGTAGTCGACTTCCTTCATGTCGAGCAGCTTGCGGTATTCGGTGAGTGCGTGATCGGCACCCACGAGTTCCTTGCCCTGGGCCGCGCGAGTCTTCCAGCAGTCGACCACTGCAATCGGGGCAAGATTGTTCTTTTCTTTGAGCCCATTCAGGACGTTCAGGTGAGCCGTACCGATCACCCCTGCACCAATGATTCCGACCCCGATCCGGTCATTGGCCCCCTTGACGCGAGCATAGCTTTGAGCTGTGAAGGAAGCCGTCGTCGCCAGGGTTGCAGCAAACGTCGTGGCCCCGGCTGTCGACAAGAACGAACGGCGGGTCAGAGGTTCGGTCATTAATGAATTTCCCACATTGAAGTCATTAAAACAGGGATGAATTCCTGCTATCAAAACAGGCCGTCATCGTAATCTCCGCTCGTTATCGGTTCAATCAGCACTGGCGGATGAGGCCATTGTCGCTCACGACCGTAACCGCGGATTCAACAGCAAAACATCGCGAATCACCGGGTTGACTTGAGCCTATTTTGCTCCACCTGGTTTCGGTGACTGATCGACCAGTTCCAGTGAACGCTCAATCAGAATTTCACCCGTCATTTCTCCCAGCGAAGTCCGACTGATGTAATCGTAGCGCGGAAAACTGTGGAAATCGACCTTGGTCAGGATGTAGCCGAAAGCGTCATTCGTCAATCCGAAGAGCAGGTTATGCTCACCCCGCATCTTCCGTTTCAGGTAGAAGCCGATATTGGGAAGTGCCTCGCCGGGAATCGTCAAAACTTGAGCGTTTCCGATATTGATGAGGTTGATCTGTGTGGTGATGCTGTGATCCGGATTGTGCGGATACTTGAGAGGTGACGTGATGATGATGGCCCACATCAGATCCGAATCAACCGGGAAGGTGACGTCGATCGCACGGCAAGTGAGGTCCGGGGCGGCCTGAACAGGAGCTTCTGCGACGATCCGGAGTGCTTCATCGGCCATCGTGTGCCCGATTCGGACACACTCATTCCAGGTTCGGTCATCATGCCAGTATCCACGTTGAGGATCCTTCGGACGGCTCAGATCTCGATTGTCGGCCGTAATCATCCCTCCCTGAGCTCCATTCATGAAGATCCCCGTCCCTCCCGTCTGCTCTTCAATGCGATCGCACAGAGGGCCGATCAGATCAGGGCTGAGCACCCCGATGCCAGAGCCCAGTACCTCGGGGTGGATGGCATAATTGACCAGCGTGACAATCGGCTTCCCGTTTTCGTCCACGGCCTGAATTACGCTCATGCGACGGTCGTATAAGTCAGGAGCATAGTAGTTATAGGCGATCTTCCCCTGGGCTTCGTCCGTGGCAATTTTCAGCCGCGCAGGCTTCAAATCATCAAGCGCTTCATTAATCGCTTCCGCCGCTTTGACGCAGACCAGGTCCATGTACTTCAAGTCGCCTGTGAATCCTCCACGTCCGTCGGCAAAACCGTAGCAGTCGGGTGCACTATGGGTATGCGTCGAACCAATCAGAATGTTCTTCGGGTCGATCCGCGGAACCTTCGCCCGGACACGATGACCGAGAACAGACGGAAACCCCAACAGGTCCAGACTGACTACGGCAACCGCTGTTTCGCCATTCTGAAAGACCACGGCTCGTGCCTTCAGGTCCCCCTGCTTCTCCCGAGCCGGTTTCGTCGGTCCGACTCCGCCCGAGACAGGTAGCAGCGGATCGGGAGTGATCACACGAGTTCCCGTGCCAACTTTGAATTCACCCGCCGTCGCTGCGGTCTGGCAGATCGACAAGACCAGAATCAGAATCAGCCGGAACGATCCGGCCGTCGTGCGGGTTCTCGAAATTTCCTGGCAGCCCGTCGCCCGATCAGCGGTCTTCAAAACGTTCAGCATGGTGTATTCCGCGAAGGATGATGCAGAAGGTGAGAAATGACGCAAAAGTCTACTCTGTTGCGTTCGCCGTCGCACCCGGACGTGCGCGGAGATTTGCTTGAGTCGCTTTTCCCCGCCCGTAACCGCACCGACGTGCAGGGACGTCGACCCGCGAAGGCGCCACGAACGATCCATTCGCTCCGAAGCTTCTGTTGTCGAGGGACTTGGAAGAAATTCATTGTCTCTGGAACGCGTGTGTCTCACCCACTTGTCAGGCGTTTTCCGGTTACGGCGGATTTCCTGCAAGGATTCCCCCGTTCCCTCTCCCGCGGTTCCAGATTTCGCTAAGATTCCGCTCGACCGAATCGCCGACGTTTTGTTGTATCGAAGGATCTGTTCTCGATGGCCGTGTTGTTGCAGATTAAGAAAGCTACGAAGAGTTATGGCAATCAAGTATTGCTTGATGAGGCAGAAGCAACGCTTTCTGAAGATGTGAAGTATGGATTTATTGGCCGAAACGGCGCCGGGAAGAGTACTCTGCTCAGAATCCTGCTTGGTGAGGAGGAACTGGATACCGGCGAAGTGACCCGCCATCCCAAGCTGAGAATCGGCTACCTCCGTCAGCACGATCCCTTTCTGCCCGGTGAGACGGCTCAAGAGTTTCTGATGCGGGACAGTGGCCAGCCCGACTGGAAATGCGGCGAGGTTGCCGGCCAGTTCGAACTCAAAGGGGCCTACCTTGAGGGGCCGATCTCGAAACTGTCGGGGGGATGGCAGACGCGAGTGAAACTCGCCGCCCTGCTCTTGCACGAACCGAATCTGCTGCTGCTGGACGAACCAACCAACTTCCTCGACCTGCGAACCCAGATTCTGCTGGAACACTTTCTGCGCGGATATCGCGAGGGATGTCTGATCGTCTCGCACGATCGTGCATTCCTGGGGGCGACATGCACCCACACCCTCGACCTGAGCCGCGGCAAATTGACCATGTTCCCCGGCAAGGTCGATGCCTTTCTGGAATACCAGCGTGATCAGAGGGAAATTCTGGAACGATCCAACGCGGCCGTGTTGTCCAAGCGAAAACACCTGGAAGAGTTCATCGCCAAGAACAAGGCGCGAGCCAGTACTGCTAACCAGGCCCGTTCCAAGACTAAGCAGCTCGAACGACTCGAACTGGCAGACATCGCCACGGATGATCCGACCGCACGAATTCGTGCCCCACAGGTGGAACCGCGACAGGGACCTGCCCTCCGCGCCCTGAATCTGTCGATCGGTTATCCCGAGAGAACCATCTCCAGTGGAATTGAAGTCGAAATTGACCACGGTTCCCGCGCTGCGATTGTGGGGGACAACGGTCAGGGAAAAACGACGTTCCTGAGAACAATCGTCGATTCGCTGAAGCCGATTGAAGGGGAAGTTCGTTGGGGGTATGGCTGCCAGATCGGTGTCTATGCTCAGCATGTCTACACGAGTCTTTCTGAAAAACAGACGGTGCTCGAGTACCTGGAATCCAGCGCCGCCAAAGGGACCAAGTCGCAGGAAATCCTCGGCGTGGCAGGAGCCCTCCTCTTCCGTGACGATCATGTCCAGAAGAAAATCGGCGTTTTGTCCGGGGGCGAACGTGCTCGCCTCTGTCTCGCTGGACTGCTGCTCAGCCAATACAACATTCTCGTTCTCGACGAACCAGGTAACCACCTGGACGTTGATACGGTCGAGGCCCTGGCCGATGCACTCGTCGCCTATAAGGGTACGGTGATCTTCACCAGCCACGATCGCCATTTTATGAAGCGCGTGGCGACGAACATCATCGAAGTGCGCGACGGTCGTGTAACCAATTATGCGGGCAACTATGATGCGTACCTGTATTATGTGAATAAGGAAATCGACGACGGAGAACGCGAAGAAGCCGCCCGTCGTACAAAGCTACCCCCCGGCGTCGCCAAACCGAACGACACAGGGAAACCAGCCGCGAAAGAGGCCCGGAGAAACGAACGGGAAATCCGCAAAGAACTCTCCACGATCGAGAAAACCATCGCCCGTCTGGACGATCAGAAAAAGGCTTCCAATGCCAAACTGATGGAGACGACCGACGCGAAGGAGTCTTTGAGGCTGCATAACGAAGTCGAAGCGCTTGCGAAAGAACTGGCCGAAGCGGAAGATCGCTGGTGCCAGTTGCAGGAAGAACTCGGTGAAGATGCGTGGTAAACCGACGCACTTTACGAAGCCTTTGCGGGGGAATCTCTTCATTTTGAGATTCCCCCCTGTGCTCGCTGTAAAGTACGCGGCTGAACGACAGAATTACGATTCTCGGATAGATAAGAAATAACCTCCCCTGAAGAGTTGAGCAGCCTGGTAACCAGAGAACGTTATTACCCCACTGTGTCGGAGACTTTCGATGGTCTTTCGTTGGCTTGTGGTGTGTCTGCTGGTCCTTTTTCCCTCTGCCAGTTCCGCAGATCATTCCGATCATCCAATCTGGGATGCACGGATCGCTGCCCAACCCTTCGAAAAATCCCACTTTCACCAGATCAGGATCCCTGACTGGATCCAGAAAACGGTCGGCTGTGGCTACACGCTGTCGGTCATGGATACGGCCGCGAGGACGGAAGCCGTCAGGCATGGTGTCACAATCAGCGAGATGGGGTTCGTCGATCCCTTCTACGCCTATTACGACAGCCAACTGCTGAAGCGACGCAGTCCCCATGTCCCGACCGAGCGGTTGAGTCAGGAAATCGCGGAATACAAGCGTCTCGGTGTTCGGATCCTCGGCGTCTACCCCCCTTGCCTGCAGGCGGAGGTCTACGAAGAGCATCCCGACTGGCGCCGTATCGCCACCAACACCACAGCCATTCCTCAAATCGACATGGAACAATTCCCCCATGGCGGGATGCTCTGTCTGCTGGGCCCCTACGGCGACTACATGATCGAGATCCTCGCAGAAATCGTCACCCGGTTTCCCGATGTCGACGCCTTCAGTTTTGATGGACTGCACTATGGGGGTGTCTGCTACTGCGAACATTGCCGGACGAACTTTCGAAATGAGACTCAATCCGAAATCCCTGATGCAGACCTCAACAACCCGGCCTTTCGCCGTTATCAGCATTGGGCTGATCGCCGGATGGAAAACCTCGTGCAACGGATGCAGGTTCGACTGAAGGGGCTCAAGCCCGATCTCGGTCTGGTGACCTGGACCACCAACGCGGGACGCTGGGGACACTTCCTTTCGATCCCCCGAAATATGCCCGCACGGATGAACCTCCTGCTGGATGCGCCGGATCAGGAGTTCTGGCTCGACGAAACCAATCGCGGAACCACGATCGTCCCCGCCTTCGCCAATGCCTACATCTGGGCGACGACCAATCATCGGGTTGCCTTTAGCGAACCTTACATCCTCAGTCACGGCAATCCTTATGGCAAAGACTCGTTCCCACCCCATGAAATTGAGCGACGGATGATGCTGGCGCTGACCTATGGCGCTTCACCCAGCATCGCCGTGATTCAGCCGAAGCATCTGCAACAGGAGCTTTATGCGGTGATGGATCAGGTCCAGCGACGTAAACCCTGGCTCACCGAAAAGCAGGCCGAGCCCTGGGCCGCGATGGTTATGTCCGACAATACACGCAACTTCTATGGCCGATCGGCAGGCAAGGTCGAAGAACGTTACATGGCGAATGTGCTTGGTCAGTTCCGTGCCGCACAGGAGGAACATCTGCCTGTGACCGTCATTAACGATTGGAACCTGAATCCGATGGATTTGTCCCGTTACCGTGTGCTGATCCTCCCTAACTGTGCCAGTCTCGACGAGACGCAGACAGCCGCGATCGACGAATTCGTTCGAGAGGGAGGGGGTCTCGTCGCGAGTCTCGATACGTCCCTGTTCGATGAATACGGCGATCCCCGCAGCCGGTTCTCTCTGGCGGACGTTCTGGGGGTGGAGTACCTCGGGTTGCCCGAAGCAGGGCCTGCTCCCGCCACCGCCGAGCTGGATGTGAATTTTGCCATTTCCATCGGTCCTGATTACTGGGAAAAACGAAAAAGTGTTTTTGATTTCCGGCAGGAGACGGATTCCTTTCTGAATCAGGGGAAGATGAAGACCTACGTCGGTCCCGATCCGGTGACCTTCAAAGGTCCGGCGGTCAAAGTCAAAGTGCGCGATCCTGCGGCCAGTGTGATCGCAACCATTACTGACAAATCGGCAGCCGGTTCACCTGCACTTCCCGCCGTCGTCACCCGGACTCACGGAAAAGGTCGGGTTGTCTACTTCGCGGCGGGACTGGATGCCGGCTATTACCTGTATGCTTATCCTTATCAACGTCTCGTCTTAGCCCATGCAATCCAGTGGGCCGCCTCCGCTCCTCAACCTGTAACGATCAAAGCACCGATGTGCGTCCATTCCACGGTTATGCGACAACGGGATGAAAATCGGAATCGACTGATCGTGCACCTTTACAGTGATCTCAACACCACAGCAGCACATGCCTTTCCTAATGACGATGTGCCACTGCGGGAAGAAGTGGTTCCCATTCACGACATCAAAGTGACGTTATCACCTCAGTACCAGATCAGCCGAATCCACCTGGAACCTGAGGGACTGGATCTCAAACCCGAACAAACGCCTGAAGGAGTGACCGTCACCGTTCCCCGCCTGGATGTTCATACCATGGTCGTCGTGGAACTGGACTGACCCACCCTCGGTTCGCTTGATCATCCGACCTTGAGGTCCTCCATACGCTGAGAATCAGGTCGATTCATCCCAGTTCCGTCCGTAACTCCCCTACCCCAACTCTGACGCACTGAATTCGATCGGGACGCTCATGCTCAGCGAGTCGTCTTCACGACATCTTTCTTTGGATTCCATCGTTCGTTCAAAAGAGTGGTCAGTTGCTCGACCCGCTCCGGAAACCTGGCGGCCTCGTTCCGCTTTTCATGAGGATCCTCCGTCACGTGATAGAGTTCCGGGGCCGCATCCGGTTGAGTGGGCACAATCAGCTTCCATTCAGCCTGTCGAATCCAGCGGTGTGTCACGCTCAGTCCCGGTTTGCCTAACTCGACACAGTCGTGCAGGTAAATCTCGCCGTAAACGTCGCTCCGATTGATGGGCTGACCTTCACGAATCAGCGGCAGCAGGTTCAGTCCGGGCAGTGACTCGGGAGGCGACGCGTTGCAGGCCGCTAGAATCGTCGGGGCGAGATCGATGGTTGAGACCAGTTCCGTTTGGTGACCGGGTGTAATCCAGCCGGGACGCCGGAAAATGATCGGAGTCCGCACGCCATCTTCATAGGGCGTATTCTTACTACGTGTCAGAAACTGGTCCCCCTGCCTGACGGGACCGTTCGTCTGCAGCCAGCCATTATCGACCACATAGACGATGAGTGTATTCTCCTTGTATCCATGCTCATCCAGCCAGTTCACCAGTTGGCCGCAGGTCTCATCAAACCACTCGCACATCGCCCAGTACTTCGCCTTTCTCAGATCCCGATCAGGCGACAGGTACTTTTCCAGGATGCGCTGCGGTGGATTGTGCGGCTCATGAGGCAGCATCGGTGCGTACCAGACGAAAAACGGCTTCTCACCACACGCCGTGATGAAGTCATAAATCGGCTGCATGGTCTGTCTGCCGATCACCAGGCCGTCGTCGCCGTGTCGCCCTTTGGTCGTCATTCCCTGAGTGAACCCGCCGTTCGAGAAATGTCCCTCCCAGAACTTCCCCGTTTGCAGGCTCTCATACCCCTGCTCTTTCAATCGCCGCGGAATTGTCGCGGCCTTGCCGAGGAACGGCAGCATCTCGCTGCGGTCAATCCCCTGCGGTGGATCGTTACAGCAGATCTTGTGCTGGCTGGCGTACAGGCCCGTCAGCAACGTCGCCAGACTGGCGCGACACAGGGATGTCGGCACGTATCCGTTAGGAAATAACGCTCCTTCTTCTGCAAGCCGATCGATATGCGGGGTCTTGACGACCTCATGTCCCATAAACCCATAGTCGGTCCAGCCCATGTCGTCACCGATCAGCATGACCACATTTGGCGGACGTTCCGCCGCATGGGCGATGTTTGTCGCAACAAACCAGACACAAGCGACAGCACCCGTGACAATCCAGGATGCGAATCGGTTTCGGACTAAACTCATGGGCAGCACCTCTGACAGAGCGTATCGGACAGAAATCTCTCGCGGGCGACTCGACCTGATCATCTTTCAGTTTACAATCCAGTATGCAAAATCACTCGACGGAATCTACGACGCCCGTTGTCTCAGATCGGACCACCGCTTCCACGAACGAAGCGAAATCGCTGGGAGGAAGCCGATCCCGCTTTGAGCTTTACCGGCGACAGGTCAAAGACAAACAATTGCCCAGCGGAGGAATTCATTCCTCCGGTCATGAGCGAAGTGCAAAAGACCGCGTCCGCTCAGCTCCGCAACTCGTCTGGGAGTTTTTCAAACTCCTCAAACCGTTCCGGTGGCAACTCATCTGGATCCTGGTTTCCGTGACGATTGCGACACTCATCGGCCTGCTCCCCCCTGCCGGGACAAAATTCATCATCGACTACGGCCTCACCGGCAGACGGCTGCCCGACTGGGTGCTGCAGCGGGTTCCCTCACTGGAAAATCCTCGCCGGTTGCTGTTACTGACCGTCGTGGCCGTTGCCGCTGTCTCGTTGATGAAGATCGCTGTGCATGTCTGGGGGCGCTGGTACGCCACCAAAATCTCGAAGCAGATCCAGCTCAACCTGCGACGACAGGTCTTCGAGCATGCGATTCGTCTCCCCCTGCATCGCATTCAGGAAATTCGGTCAGGTGGAGTCGCCTCGATCCTGCGGGAAGATGGAGGCAGTGTCGGGGAACTCGTTTTCGGAATGTTGTTTAATCCCTGGCGAGCCATCATCCAACTGGCCGGCAGTCTGTTCATTCTCGCATGGGTGGACTGGACTTTACTGCTGGGGGCCTTTGTTCTACTTCCCACGGTCTATTTCACCCACCGGGCCTGGATCAACAGTATCCGACCCCAGTTCCGCGTGATTCGCAAACAGCGTGAGCAGATCGATGCTGGCGCCACCGAAGCGTTCGCCGGAATGAGGATCGTTCGCGCCTTCAGCCGGCAGAAGCGGGAAGCCGCCCGCTTCACCACGGAAAACAATCTGATGGCCCGGCAGGAACTGTATGCGTGGTGGTGGATGCGGTTCATTGAAATGGTCTGGGAAACACTGATCCCGATCTCCAGCGCGGGTCTGCTGTTCTACGGTGGCTGGCGAGTTCTCGATGGACACATGACCGTCGGTGACCTGATGATGTTTCTGGTCTACCTGCTGATGCTGCTCGAGCCACTCGCCACACTCGCCCAAAGCGCTACACAATTTCAGAATAGCCTCAGCGGACTCGATCGCGTTCTCGACCTGCTGCAGGAGCCGCGCGAGATGCCCGCGTCGTCCCATTCTGTGAAAGCGGACCGCCAGCAGATTGCGGGTGAGGTCGAGTTCAAGAATGTCTCATTCACATACCCCGGTACGGAAGCCCCTGCACTGAGTGATGTCAATCTGCGGGTTCGTGCGGGACAGACCGTGGCCTTGGTCGGCCCGAGCGGTGCGGGCAAGACAACTCTCAGTAATCTGGTCGCCCGCTTCTATGATCCGACTTCGGGACAGGTCACACTCGATGGACGGGACCTGCGTGACTACGACGTCGAATCGTTTCGGTCGCTGCTCGGCGTCGTTGAACAGGACGTCTTCCTGTTCGACGGAACCATCAGCCAGAACATTTCGTACGCGCGACGCGAGGCGACCCCTCAGGAAATTCGTGCCGCGGCCGAAGCCGCAAACGCCGCAGAATTTATTGACCGACAGCATGACGGTATGCAGACCGTGATTGGCGAACGAGGCGTTCGCCTCAGTGGCGGACAACGCCAGCGGCTGGCGATCGCTCGAGCAATTCTCGCGGACCCTAAACTGCTGATTCTGGACGAAGCGACCAGCAATCTCGACACCGAGAGCGAACGCCTGATTCAGGAAAGTTTGGCCAAACTGATGCAAGGCCGCACCAGCTTCGTCATCGCTCACCGCCTCAGCACGATTTCCAGCGCGGATCTGATCGTCGTCATGGAAAACGGCCGGATCAGTCAGACGGGGAGCCACGCGGAACTAATGAGTCAGGGGGGAAAATATCGCGCCATGGTCGAGCAGCAGATCCACATGACGCTCGGCACAATCTCGTCGGACTCACCCCGAGCGGCGTCGGCAGTCTCTCATCATGAAGTTGTCAAAGAACATTCCGCGCACCGACGGCCGTGAGGGAGCCGAAACCTCCCAGTCCCCCTCCACAGCCGCATTTGACCACGCAAAGCAGAAATGAAATGCACGCTGCGCGCGAGTGAGCATCTTGAGCACCTAATCACGAAACCCCTGTTTTTCAGGGGCTTGGATTAGATGCTCAAGGTTGAGCAACTTGAGCACCTTGAGCATCTAATCGGGAGCCAGAAAGTGGTCCGACATTTCCCCGGACGAAGGTCTGCATACCGTCATTCCACGCACGTTTTCTCATTTCTGGTCCCCCCTTCTCGTCACACAACAAAGACACAACACAGATCAGTCCCATTCGGCGAAACCAGCGCGCCTCGCTCGTCACCGGACATTCATGCCCGTCATCCGGGTGAAACCGGATCAGGCATTGCAGGCAGCACCAATCGCGCTCTCCCTGCCAATGACGCGCGATATTTATTTTACATTGTCTACAAGAAACGTCAAGACGTGTTGTCGCAGTGCGGGGCGTGACGAGAGCAAAAACTGGCAGCTTTCGAGGGGAGAGCGTGCGCAATCAAAGGGCAACAACCGGAATACAGGCGGGGTGACGAGTGACGAGCGATGGGGTGGCCCAGACGTCGCTTTGGACGTCTGGGTTGCCATGCAACAAGAGGGATCGAAGCTGAGCGCCTGCGACAGGTCGCATCTCGCATCCAATGAACCTGCGAGGCGGCAGAAAACCGTCGTTCGGAGTAAGCTTGCGGACATCATCTGATCATGCCGCAGGTGCTCGCGCCTCTTGTCGCACGAGAACGTCACGAAGTAAAGCTGCTTCTCAGTGTCCCAAACGCGTCTTTCAACCAGAGTGGATAGAGGAAAACTGCGTGCGGTGATTCCCGAAAGGGGACACTCATGCTATCACATCATGTCGCTCCGCGACCCAACCGCCCTGAACAGGCGGTCGGGCCACCCTGCGGAGGACGCAATCTCGACCCACAATAATGCCGGATGGACATAAACACACGCCTCCCCCCGACGTGAGAGAGGCTTCTGTTATGATATCTCGCGTGGAATGTGGTCTAATCCGACAATGCTGTTTTGAATAAATATCTTCTCGCTGCGTAAGGGCACAATGATCACAATGCTACTTATCTCTTCTTCGGCCGCTTTCTTGTCCATGCTCCATACAAGACTCAAACTGCCCTTCGAAAATTCTGTCAAATCCTCGTCGATGCGATAACTCTGATACCACGACCAACCGCGTCCCTTCCCCAACGCGTCGATTCGTGGCGGATTCTTCGATTCGGATGCCATTCGAATGTCTCGGGATTTTCCAGAAGCATCCGTGTGGATTAAACTCAGTTTTATCGAAGCAACCTGAATACGGACATCCTCGCCCCCGGTTATCGATGCCGACATTAACTGTACACGCTTGTGCACCAACACGTTGCAACGTGCCCGGACTCCTCTTGTAATGACGTCAAAGTAGTGTCCGCCTGCCCAGTGGCATTCAGCATCCTCGACGTTTTCAACGTCATTAACAAACACTGTTATCTTATATCGCATGAAAGTCGTGGCATATTCATTGAGAGCCCAGCCTCCAAGTATGATCGCTGAAACTAACGCGATCTTGACGAGTTTAGTCCGTGTCATATAGGTGCTCCACTAGATGTATTGTTCTGAAAGCAGCGATTTCCTCATCTGATCTGCGGTAATAGTGCGCAATAGTTCCGTCCAGCAACTCCATCGGGTTTATAAAAGCGATCTCTATCGGCAATTTCCAATAGGCCATACACTCGCGAATGCGTTGCAAGATTCTCTCTCGATGCCTCTTTCCGATCTCGGGATGCTTAAATTCGAACCTGCCGAAGTCGATATCAACTGGCCTACTCATCAAATCAGCTAGAATTTCTACACGGAATCCGTTGTCTTCTTTGTATGATAGCGCATGTGCACATATCATGGTTATGCTATATCCTTGAATCGGTTCATATAGACTGGTTCTATTGAGCGATTCCTCCATTGCATTCCCTCAGTTTTCTATTGTAACCACGTTCGCTGGGTGGCCCGACCGCCTGTTGAGGGCGGTCGGGTGCCGGAGGCACAAGGTGCAATATCGTCGGCTGCCCACTACAGATCCGTGGTGAATTCATCATCCGCTTCCAAACCAGGCGGCCACCGAATCGGTGAACCAACAGATTTCTGTTCAAAGTACCAGCGAGCCGAACTCCACGGCCTGTCCCTGGCTTGTTCCAACAACCCGGCCCGAACGGGATTCATGTGCATTGAGTCCAGCTTTTCTTCCACCTTGGCCCGCGACCCATTGTTGAATCCGCAGTCGCATGCCTGCCAGCTTGGTTCGGTGGAGTCAATCTGGGACCAGTCGTCCTGGAAATGCTGGGGCAAGACGGTTTGTAATGATTTCGAAGTCAGTTCCTTACACTTGCTCGTGAATGGACTCAATCGCTACGTTTCCGGGAACCAGATGAGAACATGAACGTGATCCGGCATGATCACGAATCCCAGGCAAAGCCCCTGATGCTGTGCCCGTCGACTGCTCATGTTGCCAATGATGATTTTCTTCGCTTGATCATGCTGTACATGCTTGCGCCTCTTGTCGCACGAGAACCTCACGAAGTCGATCCGCTTCTCAATGTCGTAAACGCGTCTTTCAACCATGGTAGACAGAAGGAAACTGCGTGCGGTGATCCCAAAAAGGGAACGCTCATGGCGTCACATCATGTCGCTCCGCGACCCAAACGCCCTGAACAGGCGGTCGGGCCACCCTGCGCCAGGGACGATTCTCAATCGCCGGCATTGATCGCTGCAAACTCCCAATGCAGGGGTTATTCAATAGGCTGTTAAGCTATACGAGAAGACATATTGGCAAATATAAATACTACACAAGCTCTTCGAGGGGCTTTTACACCTCGCTTGTGTGATGATATGCTTAAGCCGGTCTTGGAGCTGCTTCTAATCGCTTCTCTGCTTCTCCTGTAGGTTACTGCAGAATCTGAACAACGGGAGCCCATCCTTTTCAGAGAATCCTTCGCAGTATACGGCATCTATGCACGCACCAAAAACCAGAACCCTTCCTTTCTGGATAGATACTTCGAGTCGATGATCTTCCATCGGAACCTGACCTCCGAGAGCGTGCCATAAAGGGGAGGCCCACACCGCAGCGCTCCATCTTAACCTTCCATCCTTGCGATCATGTGACAAAACTGTATTCTGCGCCAACATTGGTCCAAAACTACAGCTGACAACATAATCACTACCGCAGGCGAACGAAATTCTCCGCATCGACGGCCAAGGTGCATACTTCTCTTTAAGGGATACATTACAGGTGCCATTACTATTCTCTATCATGAGATCGCCATTTCCATCAAGTGATGGATGCCCCTCTCCTACAAATCGAAGGCTGCGGTTTACCACCTTAAACCATGAGTCGTCCACGCTCACTGGAAAACGTGTGTTATCCTCTGCGACATAAACTGTTCGTATACGCTCTATCCACCAATCAGGCACTTGGATGCTACTTATTCCTTCGACGAATCCGACGAATTTAAAGGCCATCATCTCACGACTTGCTTCGTCGGCGATTCGGACGTGGTTCCAGTATCGAGCCATTCGGATTGAAACCGACAGTGGACTCCGCTCATTGAGAGTTACAGCGGTTGCTTCAGGGCTACGTAATATCGCAAGGAATGCTTCATCACTATCACATTGCATCACAATCTCAGGGGATGACCGTATACCTCGAGGTGTAGTGTCGTCGCTCGGTTCTGTCGGATGAGTCGTGTTACTCGCACACGACATCACAGACATTGAAATTACGCATATCAGTAAACGTAAGCCGCCACATTTCTGTCTCACGGCAGTCACCATGAATTGCATAGATCTACCTCAGTATGAATACCGACGTTCTGAAGTCATATGTCGTGAGGAATGCTTTCGAAATGGTGCTATTGAGGCGGTAAGAAACATCGGACAGCGCTGGGTGGCTCGACCGCCTGTTGAGGGCGGTCGGGTGCCGGAGGCACAAGATGCAATCTCGTCGGCTGGCCATTACAGATCCGTGGTGAATTCATCATCCGCTTCCAAACCAGGCGGCCACCGAATCGGTATACCAACAGATTTCTTTTCAAGGTACCAGTGATCCGAACTCCACGGCCAGTCCCTGGCTGGTTCCACCAACCCGGGCCGAACGGGATTCATGTGCCTGTCGTCCCGTTTTTCTTCCACCTTGGCCTGCGACCTAATGTGGAATCCGTAGTCGCGTGCCTGCCAGATGGTTCGGTAAATCAATCGACACCTGGCTGATTGTGGATCAGAGCTTGCAACTGTCCCAAGCGAATCCTCATAAACGGCGCAGCTGAAAACATGCTCCTTTCAGCATTTATCAATGCCTCTGGGAATTGGTGGTTGACGAGCGTCTTTCAAAAGGCGGCATTGTTCCGAATGCCGAACTTCGTCAAGAACTTCCTTCACGTTCCCCCTCTGAAGAGCCTCGTGAATTGCGTTTACGGCCCGAAATCGTTCTTCGAAATAATCGGGCAAGTCCTTTCCGTTGTGCGTAAGTCGTCTGAATATATCTAGAAACTTTTGTGCCGAAGCTAATCTGCCTAAGTAGGCATTTAGTGCAACAAGTGTGTGCGCATCCGGAATTGTCTCAATAGCAGACTTTTCACAAAAGTGACAAACTTCGATCGCGTTCAGTGGAGAAGCAATTGAAGGGACAAACTGTTCCCGCATCGCTTTACAAACTCTTTCAAATTTCGAATCGTGATCACGGGGAAACACTTCTCTCAATGGATAGTCAAGAAAGCTGAACAGCATACCTGAATGTTTCGCGACCAAAACAGATACCGCCGTGGCAGGTCTGTAAGCTCCACCTGACAGCCGCTCGAACCAAACTTGCTGTGCAATCGGCCCCGAGATTCTTAAGAAGCCTTCCCCTCCCACTTCGGTCCATCCTTCGAAGAGTCGTCTATACGCTTGAAGATACGGACGCAGCTCTTTTTTTGTCATTGTTCTTAAGTTGATCGCCATTATGGTCTCACCTCTATAACGCGAAGTGTAGATGCATTTCAAAAAACTTATTATTGCAAGAACTAGAAGCAGTTTCAAAACCCTATTTTTGCAATAATTACTCTGGCAGGCAATTTGCATACCGATAAGGGAGAAAGGAGTCCCTTACATGCGAATTACCCTGTCCATGTGGCCCCAACGACGGCGGCCGAATACGACAGGGTCCAGGACGGTCCCAAAGCCATTTCTCGATGATGCCCAGTGGAATTCCATCAAAGATCTGTTTGCGAACCCTCTTCCATCCCCACTGGGAGGCCGACCACGAGTCGAGCCTCGACCGTGTCTGGAGGGAATTCTGTGGGTCCTGAAGAGCGGAGGACGATGGCAAGATTTACCAGAGCGATACCCCTCTCCTGCAACATGCTGGCGAAGGCTCAAGGAGTGGACGGAAAGAGGAATCATGGTCAAAACGTGGGAGCGTCTCCTGAAGTCCCTTGATCGACAGAAGCGGCTGAACTGGTCGCAGGCAATGGGTGATGGCACCTTTTCGCCTGCAAAAAAGGGGGCGCCGAGGTTGGCAGGACCAAGAAAGGCAAAGGAACGAAACTCATGCTGATGACGGATGGTAACGGCGTCCCCATCTCGGGGTTCACCATTTCTGCACAGGTCGCCGAAGTCAACACGATCGAGACGCTGGTCGACATTCAAGTTGCTGGCCAGAGACCAGAGAGGCTGCTGTACGATAAGGCGGCCGATGCGGATTGGGTTCGTGACACACTCCAACTGCGAGGTATCGAGCAAATCACACCCCACCGAAAAGGCCGGAAGAAGCCGTCTCGACAAGACGGGCGAAGCCTGAGGCGATATGCGAGTCGCTGGAAAGTGGAACGCACGATCAGTTGGCTAGGCTATCAAAGAAGACTTCTTGTCCGGCATGAATACTACCCACATCTCTTCGAAGGTTTTTTCCACCTCGCCTGCCTAATGATATGCTTGAACCGGTTTTGAAACTGCTTCTAATCTTTATGTGTTAAATGCATAAACTCTGAGCAGATTGGCGCCGCGCAGCGAGTATCGATACTGATTCCGTGTCATCAGGCTGATGCCAACGAGACCTCCATTGCTCCAGATAGGGCGCCCGTATGCATAGTTCCCCAGCTCTTCACTATACTCAAGGGAGAGATCACAGTCTCTCAGCACCATTAACCTGTGACGGACATTCAAGCATCCATGTTCCATGTCTCCACAATCGTGTTGGTGAGTGGGATCCGGGTGCAGGTCGCGAGCGACGAAGATCAGCATTCCCTTGATAAGCCGCACCGACCAATCGTCAGCAAAGCCCGCGATCGTCATTCTGCGTTCTTGCAGAGTCGCTTGAATGCGATTCAATCTGAGTTCAGTATGTTTTAGAATTGATGCATCGAATATCAATTCAGCTGTTAGCGTTCCATAGTACTGGAAACCACAGCACTGTCTGATTCGCCATGGCTGACCGTCGATTCGTGCCTGCAGATCTGAGTTTGTCTTGAGCAATGTATCAACACCATTCTCGCTAGGTACATGGTCACCAATCTCGATTTTGCATCGCCGATTTACCCGACCCGTCCGCGGATCAAGAAGGGCACCATCCTGTGTCAAGACACACCCCTGATACTCGCACAATGGAAAGTCACCTTCATTGTTGACTGGCAGCAGATCGCACAGTTTCAGGAGCAGATTAAAGGTGTAACCCAAGCGTGACCACAACCGCTTTCCCGTTCGAAAATCCGTTGCATAAATTCCAGCACTCGCGAAGAAAGAGGAAATGATCACCTCGTCTGTCACGAATTGGAACTGTCCTCCGCGATAATGCCACCTCCACCAAATGAGAGCGCCATCATCGCGGCGATATCGTGCCCACACACCCCCTTTCCCATCGGGGCAGGTGACGACTGAGTCCTCCGTGACAAAAGCAATATTGCCGACAATAGTCCTGCTCCAAAGGAACTTCAACATCAGGGCGCCCCTCCAAGTCGGTACGCGCAGTTTCGGCGCATTCAAAGATTACTATTAATTGGGAACTGACCATGATTCCGAATCGGGTTATTGCGTTCTGTTGCTCGGAATCTTTCCCGTTCGACTCTCAAACGATTCGACAACTTCCGTAAAGTTCTCGGACCAGTTCAGGTTGACGGGCGTGTCACCATCCTGTTCGTGGTCTGCTGAAGTTGGAGTAATCAACGCCGAGTTCGCAATCGATGCTGCACTCTCGCTTTCGTCAAAAACACGCCTCGCCTGGATGACCGTTCCGAAGCAGTCGCTGCGGGTTTTGTTCTCAGGGCGCTGGTGTGTCGGTCCGAACTCCAGCAGGAAAACAAGGTACTCCGGCTTGTAGGGTGGCGGTTTCAAATGGACATTTTTTAGAGAGCTGCTTTCCTGAAGTATTCCTAATCGAAAGGCATCGAGATAGTGCTCGCGACACTGCTGCAGTGACGATGAAAGGAGTTGCTTCACGCGCGGCATGGACGGATGGCGGTCGGTCGACAAGATGACGATCGCTGCGTACGCGTTCTTGTCTGCCTGTCCCTGGCTGCCACCGTGAAGAAGATCAGTTGCGCTAAGGTAACGATTCCTGCCCAACGGCAAGAGGCCATCTTCGTATGTCATCCAAACTCTGCGAGGTTCTCGCGGTGTATCTGGCGTAAGCAGCCAGTTCACGGTGAGTCCCGTGATTCCAAGAAGCACCAGGAGAGCGAGTATCCGCACGGTTCCAAGGATCAGGAAGAGAGCAAGAATACGCATCACGCCATTCAAGTTCATCTGTGTGGTCCTAATGCATCAAACATGACGGGGTGGCCCAGATGTCCAAAGCGACCTCTGGGCCACCCCTCCGAAAATCATCACACTGATCCAGCGAAATTTGCGCGCTGGCAGCGCCCATGGCAGTGCCAGCGCGATCTGTATTCCCAATACCGAATTGTTCTCCCCCGTCATTGAAATTGAAAATCCGGTGCATCAAGAAGAAAGGTCACTAAATCAAAGTCACGGGCAATCTTCTGCTCGATCGCTTTATCTTTTGCTTGCACGAAATGGAAGTCCCCGTCAAAAAGACCAAAGCAGATTCTATCGTCCCCGCAGATTAGTAGAAACAACAGCTCGGTTTTGTCTGCTAGTAGGGTTAACAATGTGCCAATCGTTGTATGTGGAATTTTAGAATTCTCGAGCTCATTCTCGAACTCTAATTCGAGAGCATATATTTTTTCAGAATATCCGCCAATTCGAGTGACCTGGATCTGATCGTCACGCTTAAGATGGGAATGACGCAAGACACTTAGCAACAGCAAATCTGTTAATTGGGTACCGATAGCGGAATAACGCGGAAAGGAAATCATGATAGTGCTTTCATGGATACTGAAGTAGTTGAGCACCGTCGCGCGATAGGCCTTTGCACGCCACCCTGACTTTCTTTTGCCCATCAACTTCGTGTGTGCCGCGCCCCAAGAAATACGTCTGGGCCACCCCCGCTAACGCAAGCCATTCGCTGTCGCGGAGGCAATTTCCGCTCCAGATGTCATACGCCTTGCGAATACGTCTGCTGAAGTCGGTGAGTCGTTTGAATGCGTTGTGGAACATCGCTTCGCTCTGCTTGGACGGACTTCATGGTCTCAGGCGGGTGGGACAGGTGGTCGGAAAAAACCTCGATTCCCTGTGGTGCCGTGATCATGGGGCCGTTTGCGGGCTTGAGAGCGGCACCGTTTCATGTTTGGCGGCGGCGATTTTAGTTCCGGGGTTGGTCCTTCGACTGTTTGTTGCGCAGCAGGGATTCGTGGAGACGGCCGACTTGCCACATGTAGTGGGGGCCGTAACCGGCGATGGGGCCCCAGGTGTTGCGGGTGGCGAGGGCGAGATGCTTTCGGGCCTGTTCTTCCTCTCCTTCCACGGCATGGTTCAGGCCGATGTAGAGGTGGGCATAGAACAGACGTTTTTCGCGTTCTGTTTTGGAAATTTTTGCCGTGTTGATCTGCTCGAGAATTTCCTCCGGGGTCATCGTGCCGGCGAACAATTTGTACACGGCGGGGAACGGTTCCCGATCGTCCTTCTGGTACTTCAGCAACCCTTCTCTGGCTTGCGCCTGTCCGTGAGCGCGATGTTGTGAGAGGTACCGCCAGATCCCATTTTCCCTGTCGATCTGGTCGAACGAGTGATAACTTTCGAACTGGGCGGCGGCGTCTTCAAATTGGCCGGCGTAAAACAACGCGATCCCTCGCCGCCAGTGCGACGCTTTTTCTTTGGGTTCGAGTTCGATCATTTGATCGTAATCGGCGACTGCTTCCTTAAAACGTCCAAGGAAGAACAGCGCGTCGCCATGTTCGGAGTACCCTCGGAGGGACTGAGGGTTCCGGGCAATGGTGGCTGCCGATTCGTCCAGCAGGCTCTGAAAGTCGTTATCCAGTTCGGCCAGACGTTCCTCGGACAGAGGATTCGTTTCGTCGCCTGCACCGGGTTCCTGTGCAAGGCTGAGGCTGGTCAGCAGAGTGATCGCGATGCAGGTCAAAATTCTGAGCATGGCAGCTTTCACAGTCTGTTTAGAGGGGACGAATTCGGGCTATGAAGCAGTTGTGCCGGGTGTCGACGATGACTCGGGAAATGAGTGCGGCGACTCCGGGAGGTACTGTCTTTGTCGAGAATTGTCATCGTCGGCAATCTTTGCAAGTGGTGACGCGAGTCCGCGAAAAAATCGGGACGTTTCTTATGGATTTTTGGTTTTGACAGGATTTTCAGTTCGCATTACAAACCGCTCCCGCTGCCAGACGGCCATCAGTTGGTTGTCCTTGCAGCAAGATGAAGCATGACTGCCAGCCAGGGAAGGACGGCGGAGTGAATTCAGCACCTCATGTGTTGGTGGTAGATGGGATTACGGACACAGAAGCCGTTTTAAGAGCGGTTCTGGAGCCCCGTGGCACCCATGTCGAACGAACTCGCGGTTCGTTGTTGAATCAGCGCGATGACGAAAAGTCGCCGCATGTCGTGGTGATTGATCTGGACGAAGCGACGGCGGCGGATGCTGCATCCTGCTTCGAGGAATCGCACCGGATTCTGATCGGTTCTGTCAAAACTCAGGTGGATGGACGAGACCGCTTTCTCTCGAAACCGTTTCAGTATCCGGAACTCCTGAAGACGATCGAAGATCTGCTGGCCCTGCCCCCTGCCGCTTAAAATTGTTGATCGCTCTGACGCTCAGGGGCCTCCACGGGTATTGACCCCCTGTTGAAACTGCGAGACAGGCGTCTCGGGCACCAGACGTTCCTCGTTGTCCGCAGAACGATTTCGCCCTCAGTCCCCTTTCACCATGAGTCCCCTGCCCCCTCCGCAGCGAACTCCCCCCATTGCGGCCAGCATCTCGCTGGCAACGGGCTGTAAGGCATGGCTGTGCCCTCTCGTCTTGTACGACTCGTACGCAGGAGTTCCGTGCCGGCATAAGCCGTGATCGAGCTGGTGTTGGACCATACGGGTTACCGCAAGGAAGGACGTGTCAGCCAGGGATGGTTCTGATCGTCACATGCGCGGCTTAGCTGCCTGTTGAAAAGTGGGACATGCAGCTTGAGCAATGGATTTCAAGCGGACTTCAGAGCCAGCCGCCTCTTTTCCAACAGCCTGTTCGCGTCCCGGATGGCAAATTGGGGACGGGGTGGCGCTGCAGGGGCTGAGTTGGGCGGGCTAACCCGTTCGTCGATTGGTCGAGAACCGGTTTTTTCGGATTCGTCTCACGAACTTAGTCCCTGTTTGCGGCCCTGTTCGATATGATGGGGCATGCCACTGCGAAGTGCATGGGATTCGAGGATGGTATCGAAAAAGTTGTCGATCGGGGTGCTGACGTCGTGAAGAATGCCTCGTTGCTCGTGGTTCAGGGCGTCGAACAAGGCGCTCGCTTCGAGTTGGGAGACCGCCCGCTGGCGATGGGGCGCGATGCGCGCAATGACATTCGCATTCTCGACAACGAAGTCTCCCGAAATCACTGTACGATCCAGCGCGTCAAAGACGAGTTCGTGCTGACGGATCGCAACAGCTCCAACGGAACGCTCGTCAACGGTGTGGCGATTCGCTCACACATGCTTGTGGACGGAGACCAGATACAGCTTGGTAATACGCTGCTGCTCTTCAGCAACGCTTCTCGCGACAGTTGGAAAGACAATGCGGCGGAACGGGTGAACCTGCTGCGTCGCCACGATCCGGCCGACCGTTCCAGCATTGTCACTCACATGGGCCAGGAGATTGTCGAGACGAGTTCGCCGACTCGCGATGAGGCGGCCGACTCGCCCAACAGTCTTTCGGTTCTCTACCGTATCGCGGAAGAGGTGGCTCGCCCCTCTTCGTCGCTGGAGCAGTCGCTGCAGCGGACGCTGGATCTGACGGTCTCGGCGGTGTTCGCGGATCGAGGATGCGTGCTGTTGTCGGATCCTCAGTCCGGAGAAATCCAGCCGCAGGTCACCAGTCAGCGGGTGGCGGGCGTTCCCGGGGCACGCATGCCGATCTCGAGAACGATCGTCGATTACGTGTTAAAGACGTGCCAGGGGGTCCGGACGACCGACGCTCAGCATGATACCCGGTTTGACCCGACGGACAGTATTTTCCGGGCGGGGATCCGTGAGGCGATGTGTGTTCCCATGCAGGGGCGGCATCAGCTGATGGGCGTGATCTACGTGGACATCACGACTCCGGCAGACTCGTTCCTGATGCCGCGGGAAAAGTCGGGTGGCTTTCGGGAAGATCAACTGAGGCTGCTCATTGCGATTGGTCGGCATACGGCACTGGCTGTGGAGAACAATCGTTATCAGCATGCCTTCGTCAAAGCCGAACGGATGGCGGCGATGGGGCAGACGATTGCGACCCTCAGCCACCACATCAAGAACATCCTGCAGGGCGTGCGGGGTGGAAGCTACCTGATCGATATGGGGCTGAATGGTCACAACGAAGAACTGGTCCGCAAGGGCTGGCACGTTGTCGAGAAGAACCAGAATCGCATCTACAACCTCGTAATGGACATGCTGACGTTCAGTAAAGAACGAAAGCCGGCCTACCAGCAGTCACAGCTCAACGACACCGTGCATGACGTGTTCGAGTTGATGCAGGCGCGGGCGAATGAGTTTGCGGTGGAGCTGCGGTTTGAGCCGGCGACGAACCTCCCTCTGTGCACCTTTGATCCCGAGGGGATTCATCGGGCCGTCCTCAACATTGTGACCAACGCGATCGACGCGGTGGAAGGGTCTGACCGGGCACTGGTGAAGATTGAAACGGGGCTGGATCCCGTGACAGATATGTTCTGGGTTGGTGTCACCGACAATGGACCGGGGATTGTGGAAGACCAGCTCCAGCGAATCTTTAATGTCTTTGAGTCGACCAAGGGGGCGCGAGGAACAGGTCTAGGGCTTGCGGTCAGTCAGAAGATCATTCGTGAGCACGGGGGAGAAATCACCGTGAAAAGCCGGCTGGGTGAGGGGTCTCGCTTCCTGCTGGCCTGGCCACGACTGGAAGACTCGGGCTCCGCGGGATCGCGAACGACGATCTGATTGGTTTCGCCGTTTTTTTTCCGGGGGATGCATCGGACTTCACGAGCGTGCCGGTTGGTGCTCCCCTTCCTTTTTCCGTTCACCCAGCGAACGGAGAACTGCGCGTGCTGGAAACTCGGAAACTCGCCCGTGGAGAGAGACTGACTGGACCGGTTGGTGGATATTGGGGAAACCTCTTGCGGCTGGCGCCGACCCGGTAGCCGCGAGGACGCGTCAACCGGGCCTACCCGACTTGGACGTGCATATCTGGGTATTGCGACGGCCGCTTACGGGCGGTCATCAGCCACGATGCGGGCGATATCTCGGCAGGATGGATGCTTGAGTTGTCAAAAGACGAGGTCGAAGACGATTTCAAAAGACGAGGGACTGACAAATCGATGTGATTTGTCAGTCCCTCTGTCATTCACTGCCATGTTCGATCTGAGCTCTGCTCAAACCTGTCGCAAATTCGATTCACGGCGGGTTTGGGAGTCAGGAAGAAACTTGACTACGCGACACCCGTCTTGCCCAGCTTGACGCCAGCTCGCTGGGGGACGGACTTTGCGGCGGCTTCGCGGTTGACCAGCCACAGCAGGACGGGGTTTGCGATGTAGACCGTACTGTAGCAACCAGTGATAACCCCGATGAGCATCGAGAAGGCGAAGCCGTGGATCCCTTCACCCCCTGCGATGTACAGCACAACCACCACCAGGAAGGTGGTGAACGCCGTCAGCAATGTTCGTGACAAGGTCTGATTCACGGCCAGGTTGATCATGTTGTAGGTGATGTTGGGGTTCTTGCCTTTGATTTCTCGAATACGGTCGAAGATCACGATCGTGTCGTTCAGCGAGTAACCGACGATGGTCAGCAAACAGGCGATCTGATTCATGTTGATCTTGAAGTCTTCGAGCATCAACAGCGGTCCGATGGGTGTTTTGCTGAGGTAAGCACCCAGTGCGATCGCCCCGAGGGTGACGAGAACGTCGTGCGCCAGAGCGGATACAGCTGCGATCCCGAAGTAGACCTTCTCGAACCGGAACCACATGTAGACGATGATCATGATCAAACTGGCGGTAACGGCGTAGAACGCACTCCACTTCGTCTCGTTGGCGACGGAGGTGTCGAACGAATTCACTTCATCGAGGAGTGGCTCGGTGCTGAGTCGTTCCTGAACCAGCTTCAGGCTGCTCTCCAGATCCTGACTGGTCACTTCGGGCGTGGCCTGAACGATCAGTTCGGAGTATTTGGCGGGAATCCGGATTTTTGGATCGACAGGGGCATCGGAGGCCTTAGGAACTTCAGTCACCCCTTTGACCTGCAGCAGCGAAGAACCTGACGAGTACTTGGTGCTGGAGGTGGGGTTGTTCTCCAGAGAATCGGAAACGTACGCGAGGAACGTTTCTGCCGAGATCCCGCCGTTTAGCTTGACCTTAGCTTCAGAGCCACCCGAGAAACGGGCGGAATCATCTTTGAGTTCGCCGAGCTGCGAAATCGCGATGTCATCGAGACTGACCCGGACGACAGCGTGTTCGCTGTCAGCGAAGGCGGTGTTGATGCCAGCAATCATTTCTTTGCGGTCAATCGTGGCACGGATACGATAACGGGTTCCGGCCTTCTGGTCTTCGCCGCCGACGGTCAGTCGTTCGATGCTGACGCCGTTCGGGAAGGCCTGTTCGAGTCGACTGCGAATATCATCGATGGTCTGCTTGTTGACAAACTCGAGCGTGGCCATGGTTCCGCCGCTCATATCGATATCCATGTTGCTGGCACCGCGTGCGAACAGAGCGGCGAAGCCAGCCAGAATCACAGCACCCGACAGGGCAAATGCCCAGCCCTGACTCTTGAGGAAGTCGATTTTCGTTTCACCAATGAACTGCATCATGGTGAGCTTCTTGACCCAGCGTTTGCGTTCGAGGATATCGAAGGCCAGGTGCCCGAAGTACAGCACCGAGAAGAGACTCATCGAAAGACCGATGAACAGCGACACAGCGAAGCCGCGAATCAGATCGGTACCAATCAGGTACAGGATGACGGCGGTGATCAGCGAGGTGACGTTACTGTCGATAATTGCGGCAAACGCCTTGTCGAAGCCGTTCTGAATGGCCATGCGGAAACTGGCACCGCGAGCGAATTCTTCTCGCATACGCTCATAGATAAGCACGTTCGAGTCGACGGCCATACCGATTGTCAGTACCAGACCCGCAAGGCCGGGCAAGGTGAAGGTAGCAGAGATGAAGGCCATTGCGCCCACGACGAGCAGCAGGTTCAGTACCAGGCTGAGTGCCGCAATCACACCGGCAGTCCGGTAGTAAATGATGACGAATGCGAACACGATGATCGAGGACGCGAGAATCGCGACGATCCCTTTTTCCTGCACGTCGACACCCAGCAGCGGACTGATGGTGAATTCCGAGATCGGGGTCTGCTTGAGGGGGACTTCCAACGCACCTGCGTTCAGCACGCCGACGAGCTCTTCGACTTCCTCCATGCGGAAGTTCCCCTCGATCGTTCCGCTGTCGGAGATACGAGAGTTAATTCGAGGAGCGGAGTAGACCTTACCATCGAGGAGAATTGCCAGATGACGATGGAACTGTTCGGTGGTGTCAGGCAGGTTGTTCTGAGTGAGGGTGCCAAACAATGCGGCCCCTCGTGCGTTAAACCGGAAGTTGACAGCGGGGCCACCGCTCTGATCTGTCCCGGGGGCTGCGTGAGTCAGGTATTTACCCGTGACGGTGTATTCCGGCAGGTTGTGGATGATCAGGTACTGATAGACGTCGACGGTTTCACCGGTGACCGGGTCAGTTCGCTGGACCTGACGAACGGCCTGTCGATCGCTCTGGTCGACGGAATCTTTCGCGTTGTCGCGCCACGAGGCGATCACGCGATCGCCACTGCGAAGTTCGTTGACGGTCGGAGAAAGACGCATGGCTTTCTCGATGGTGCTCTGGTGATCTTTATCGTTGGCGACGATACCGAATTCGAGACTCCCCAGCTTGGTAATCAGCCGTTTCTTCTGTTCGACCAGATCAGGGTCGGCACCGGGGATGATGATTTCGATACGGTCGTTACCGACTCGGCGGACGGTGACCTCTTCCGCACCTGAGGGGTTAATTCGCTTGGCGATCGCAGCCACCATCTTGTCGATGACTGCGACAGGAATGGACTGGCCTGGTTCCTTCTTCTGCTGCTGCTCGGCAGCAAGGCTGTCGATGGCGTAGACAAGGTTGGTTCCCCCTGCCAGATCGATCCCCAGCGGAATGGCTGACTTCCACGAATGTCCTTGAGACATCACGAACATGAAGGGGGCCAGCGACGCGAATATCGAGAAGAGAACGACCGAAATCCGTGTCGACAGATCTTCCAATCGAAGTGCCCGGGCGATGAGGGCCCCGAGTACGAAGGGGAGGACAAAAACGCTCGCCATGATGAGGATCAATGCCCACTCACGGCTCAATATTCCAGACTGCATTAACAGCACTGATTGCCCGATTCCATCCATTCGTGAATTCCAGTCCCGATAAATGTGTCAATGTCTGAATCTGAGGTTGTTCTGGGCGAGTTGGGGACCAACCCCAGTGACTCGTTAAGTATCGTGTGATGCAGTCAACTGAGGGTTTTCGGTGTCAGGACACTGCATCCCCATTTGCGTCATCATGATTTCGTGCAATCATGACGTCTTCATTTACGTTTTGGTCGTTTCGGTTGTGGTCTCGGCTGACAGGACATCCACGATTGCACTCCGGATAAAACGGATGCGGGTGCCGTCGTCGACCTTCAGTGTGACTTCCTTGCCATCCTGACTGATATTGGCCACGCTGCCGATGATGCCACCGGTTGTGAGCACTCGGTCTTCCTTCTTGAGGTTCTTCATCATCGCTTCACGCCGAGCCCTGGCCTTCCGCTGTGGGGAGTCCATCACCATGTACATCAGCATGATGAGAGCGAGTGGCGGCAGAATGACCCAGAAAAAGCTATCGTTTTTGGGGGCTTCGCCCTCGGCCAGCGTCAGAAATTGGTTGAAACTGTTCAACATTGGTCCCGTCAATTCGTAGTCTGTGCCGATCCTGTACGGACTGCCCGGTCTGATCGTGAAGCCTCCGGGCAGTGTTTTTTCATGTGAATTTGTCCGAAGTGCTCGCTTGCACGATTGATACTGCAAGAAAAACCCGACCAGACGCGGAGGGGCATCTTAAACGGATCGATTCCATCGGGCAAGTTGATCTGTACGGAACTCCGCAGAACGCCCTGCTCTGATCGCTTGCCGCAAGTCTCGAAGCAGCTTCTGGTAGTAGGCGATGTTATGCCATGAAAGCAGAATCGGACCGAGCATCTCACCCGCCACGAACAGATGGCGAATGTAGGCACGACTGAACTGTCGGCAGACAGGGCACTCACATTCCGGGTCGACGGGGGTCGGGTCTGTACGGTGCTTCAGGTTCTTGAGTTTCAGCAGACCTTGGCTGGTAAAGGCTGTTGCATTTCGCCCGTTGCGTGTCGGCATGACACAGTCGAACAGGTCGATGCCACGCAGGACTCCTTCCAGCAGATCCACCGGTCGACCGACCCCCATCAGATAGCGGGGGCGATCGGTCGGAAGCAGTGGAACGGTGAAGTCGAGGGTCTGGTACATCTGTTCGGGTTCTTCCCCGACACTCAGGCCACCGACGGCATAACCGGGGAAATTCAGCGGAAGCAGGCCGGCCACGGAGCGTTCGCGCAGGCTCTGGTGCGTGCCCCCCTGCACGATACCGAATAATGCCTGATCCTGGCGGACCTGAGCGTCCCGGCAGCGAGCCGCCCAGATGGTCGTCCGGTCGACGGCGGCCTGAATTTTTTCCACCGGCGCGTCGTGCGGCGGGCATTCATCCAGACACATGATGCAGTCGGCGCCCAGCTTTTCCTGGATCCCGATGCACTGCGCCGGGGAGAGTTCCAGCAGGCTGCCGTCGATATGCGATCGGAAGACCACTTTGTCTTCGTACAATTTTCGCATGGGAGCCAGGCTGAAGACCTGAAATCCTCCGCTGTCGGTCAGGATGGGCCCATCCCACTGCATGAACTGGTGGAGTCCCCCCATTTCGGCAACGACATCGGCGCCGGGTCTGAGAGCAAGATGGTAGGTGTTCGCCAGAACCATCTGCGCTTTTGCCTGACGGAGTTGGTCGGGGGTCAGACCTTTCACTGTTGCCAGCGTTCCCACGGGCATGAACGCCGGGGTTTCCACGGACCCATGCGGGGTGTCCCAGCGACCGACGCGGGCTCCCGTCACGGGATCCGTTGCCTCTAAATGATATCGAAACAGACTCACGAACGCCGCAGCTCCTGCAAAAGTGATAAACCTGAGCGGAGCATAGTGGTTCAAACGTGGCTTCAACAGTCTGCCCCGCGCTCCCGCCGAAGGAGGGTTCACGGAACTGGCCTTCACAGCACGCGACCAGCGGTCCGTAAGTCTGCATCAGGGCGTGCTTAACGACTGAGTTCAGCGGGGGGCTCGATCCCTGCGTGCGCGGCCGCCTGAACAAGCTTGTCGCGAACGTCTTGTGGAAGTTTGATTCCTTCCTGGTGAGCCTTCTGATAGAGCCCCCATTCTCGTTCGCCGGGAAGCAGGACACGTTCGATTCCCGCTGCAGTGGGGGCCGCGTGGATCTCGTCGATCAGGTGCTGAAGTCGCTGGTCGAATTGTTCGCGCGGGACCATCGCACCGATATCGATGGCGATGAATGAGGCGTTGTGTTCGGAGGGGAGCGAAGGATCGTCGAAGATCCAGCTCCCGACCTGCCAGGTCATTTTGCCCCCCGGCAGCACTGCGGACAAGATTTCGCACCAAAGCCCAAATCCGTAACCCTTATGGCCTGCCATCGGCGCCAGGGATGCGCAATCCGGGTACAGACTGCCGTCGACCGTCGGCTGGCCTTCCTGATCGATCAGCCAGGTCGAAGGAATGGTCTCGCCCCGTTGAATGGCGGCGTAAATCTTGCCCCCCGCAACGGCGGCGGTGGCCATATCCAGCACAATCGGTTCCCCGTTTCCGTGGGGAACACCGTAGGCAATCGGGTTACTGCCGAGGACAGCTCGTTTGGACCCGGGAGCGGCGACGCTGGGGATATCATTGCCGGTGACCATCGCGATGAAGCCTTGCCGAGCGGCACTCGCCGCATAATAGCCGGCGGCACCGATGTGGCCTGTGTTTCTCAGGCCGACATAGGCGACCCCCACTTTCCGTGCTTTCTCGATCGCGGTGCGCATAGCAAAGTCACTTCCAACCTGCCCCAGCGCCGATTCACCATCGATGAGAGCCCAGCCGAGTCCTTCCCGCTCGATACGCGGCGTGGCCCCCGCCCGGTATCCTCCCCCTTTCAGCTTATTGAGATAGCCGGCCAGCAGTTTGGTTCCGTGGGTGAAGACGCCCATGGCATCCGTCGTCACAAGTGCCGTGGCGGTTGTTTTCGCATCCGTTTGAGAGACGCCCACCCTCGTCAGGGCCGCCAGGCAGAACTGGGTCAGTGCATCAATGGAAATGGAAGGCGAATTGGTTGTGGGGCTCATCAGGCAATCTGCTTTCGGTAAAAGTCCGCAGTCCGGCGAACACCCTCTTCGATCGAAGTCGGTTGCCAGTCCGGGAAGAGCGAGGAAATGTAGTTCGGTTTCGGCGGGATGTTTGCGGGAATGGCAGCGCCACTCACACTGATTTGATTTCCCGAACCGGGGATGACGCGATCGATGATGGCGGCGAACTCTTCGGTTGTCGCCATGGGGCCCGGCAGGTCCACGATCGTCGAACCGGGTGATGTTTCCAGGGCGCTTCGCACAAAGGCGAGTGCCACATCTTCGACGTAGTCGTATCCCACGCGTCCCCGGTAATTGATCGACCAGGGCTCTCCGCGAACGGCCGCTCGAACGGCCTGTGAAGGAGCCGCAGTCAGTCCCACCGTCCGTTCGGGGCCGAAGACGACATGCGGGCGAATCCCGACGGACGCGATCTGGAAATGCCGCCAATACTGGTCTGCGATCAGATCGACGGCCATCTTAAAGGCACCGTAGAACGACGGGGGACGGTTGTCAGCGGCTTTCATCCCCTGAATGGCATCATCAGCTTCCGGACCGTAGACCGCGTAGGAACTGGCGTACGAGATTCCGCGGACCTGTCCCGGGTTCAGGCGTGCGAGTTCAAACAGGGCTACACTGCCGAGGATGTTGACTTCGCAACCTTCATACGGATTCTGCTGACATTGAGGGGTCAGCAGGGCCGCTAGGTGAATGATGTGCGTCACCTTGTGTTCTTTGACCAGACCCGAGAGTAGCTCGCGATCGCAAAGGGTCCCCGCGACGAACGGGATCCGTTGAGCATCGCTCCCAAGGATCCTCTGCCAGCGATCATCGTCCCTTCGCAGATCAAAAGCGATCGGGGACAGCCCCTGAGACAGGAGTTCCCGCAGGACCCAGGTTCCGATGAATCCGCAGCCGCCCGTAACCAGGATTTTCGCCGTCATGATCAAATAATCCTTCATCAAAACAGGCACTCTCCGCAGCCGCTCAGCCGGAGATGTCCGCTGACCTGATGGAGTGCCGCCGGTGCCGCCGTGGAATCGATGTGCAGCAAGTCTCTCGCCCCGACCGAAGTCACCGCCCGTACGTGACGGTGACTCGATCGATGTGACAGGGGATTTGAATAGAAAAGGACCCCGCCGTTATTTGACTCCGTTCACGACACTGGGAAGCGGATCGCCTTTAATGGCCATGGCGGCGAGGTTCGCGGCGGTTTCGCGAAGCTTTCTGACAGCGGGAACGCTGCACGAGGCGATGTGCGAGGCGACGATGACCTGATCCATTTTCAGAATCGGATGGTCTGCCGGGATGGGTTCCGGAGCAAATACGTCGAGTGCTGCAGCGCCCACTTGTCCGCTTTCCAGAGCGGCGACCAGTGCGTCAGAGTCGACCAGATCCCCTCGTGAGAGGTTGATCAGGATGACGCCTCGTTTGGTTTTCGCGAGCGATTCACGATTGATCATGCCGCGGGTTTGCGCGAGCGACGGACAGTGCAGCGTGATCACATCGGACGTGGAAAGCAGTTCCTCGAGTGACGCGGGAACGCAGCCTGCCGCCGTGATTTCCGACGGTGCGACAACGGGATCGTGAACGAGGACCCGGCATTTGAAGGCCAGCAGCCGTCGGACCACTTCCCGACCGATGCGGCCGAAGCCGACGACTCCGACAGTCTGATCGCGGAGTGTCTTCATTCCTTCCAGTCCGGTTGCCAGTCCCCATTTCCCTTCTTTGACGCGCGTGCAATTGATGACAACTTGCCGTGTCGAGGCGAGGATGAACGAGAGTGTGTGGTCGGCGACTTCGTCGATGCAGTAGTCGGGGACGTTGCAGACGGGAATCCCCTTGGCTTTGGCGGCCTGGAGGTCGACGTTGTCGACACCGATCCCGTACCGGACGATCGCCTTGGCGCGCTGCATGTTCGAGATCACTTCGGCCGTGACAGGGGCGAACTGGGTGATCACTGCATCCGCGTCTGCCACGAGCGATGCGAGTTCGCTGGCCGGTCTCTTTTCCTTGCACGCGACCAGTTCATGTCCCTGTGCCCGGAGAATCTGTTCTTCAACATCCACATTGGGAAATGAGTAGTCCGTAATAACGATTTTCATGGCGCTCCAGCACTTGTGAAAGAGGGTCTCGGGTGTCGTACCAGATTGTGGGGAGGAGAAAATTCGTCGCGTATTATGCGCGGTGAGTGACGGGTAATCACTCGACACAGCAAAATACTTTGATGAATTCGCCGACCTGCTCTGAAATCGCGACAGGATCGGCCTTCTTCTTGAATAGAGGCGGCGAACTTCCGTTTTGACTGGGTGAGCGGTTCGCCATTTATGGCCAGGAACTGCATAATCCCCGCTGGAAAATTCGTCTGTAATTGAAGGACTGACATGCTGCCTTATCTGCAACTGCTCCGGCTTCCCACCGTCTTTACCGCAATGGCGGACATCATCCTGGGATTCGTACTGACTCAGGGTTTTCTCTACGGCCCCTTGACTGCGGGCGCGGTTCCAGGGCCCGCTCTGGAGCTGAGCTGGAATCATCCGCTGGAGTTCGTGGGGCTGCTCGTCGCGTCGGCGTGCCTGTATCTGTCGGGGATGGTGTTCAACGATGTCTTTGACGTGCAGCAAGATACGGCCGAGCGTCCGGGGCGTCCGATTCCTTCAGGCCGCGTGACCCTGAGATCGGCCGCAATGCTGGGATGCGTGCTGATGATGGTCGGGGTCGGTGCTGCAGCGGCGGTCAGTCTCGTCAGCATGGTGGTAGCCATGCTGCTGGTCATTGCCATTCTTGGCTACGACAGCTATCTGAAGCGGACTCCCCTGGGGCCGCTGGCGATGGGGACTTGCCGGTTTCTGAATGTTCTGCTGGGGGGGAGCCTGCAGACCCAGTTGGCGGATCTGCTGAACTCTCCGCTGCTTCCCGCAGCGATCGGGTTAGGGACTTACATCGTGGGAGTGACGGTTTTCGCGAGGACGGAAGCCCGAACCAGCAGCCGCTGGCAATTGGCCCTGGCGCAACTGATCATGAATGTCGGGTTTGGTGTTCTGATCTGGTTAATGGTGAGTTCACCGGGCCGATCGGCCGTCGGTGTATCGCTGGCCATGCTGCTCGTCGTCGCGTTCACGATTAACCGACGCGGGCTGGAGGCACTCCGGTCCCCTTCTCCGGCAACCGTTCAGGGAAGCATCAAAGTGATGCTGTTGTCGCTGGTCATCCTGGATGCCACGCTGATCCACTGGCATCTGAATCAGGCGGACGGGTTGGGGATCGGCGTCATGCATGCCATTGCAACATCGCTGCTGGTGGTTCCGGCAATGTTGTTGAGTCGCTTTATCCCGATGACATAGCGCAACGGGACCGCGGAGGTGTCGCTACGAAAGGAAAAACCGACGGACAACGTGTTGCCCGTCGGTTCCAGGTATCGCATCAGGCTGCACGCTGGCGAGATTGCATTGGCGCTTGTTCGAGCTTCCACCAGTGCAGGCCGGCGGATTCCCAGGGGACGGTGGCCACCGGAGGACGCGGCCACGCAGCGACTTCCCGGGTGTCGAACGAGGTCGATAAGTAGGGGGATGTGGCACGGCTGGCAATTTCGTGGGCCAGAACCGGGGCAAGGACAAGCTTGGTTGGCCAGCCGGTGGTGACGTTTCCGGCACAGAGGACCTGGATGGTTTCGGGACGCGAGCCGCCGTTGACGGCCCCTTCGGCTCGATCAACGCGGTAAGTCGACCATTCGACGCTGGTCAGGTCGATACTCGGGAGCACCGCGTGCAATTCCTGGATCGCGTGTTCGGTCAAGGCGAGTGGGCTGAGCTGAACGCCGTCCTCGGCAATCTGGCCACCCACTTGCCAGACCATGCGACCCTGAGAGTCGACATCGGACGTGATCGTGACACGCGTCTTGGCACCGTCCAGGCAGTGGCCGTTGAGTTCTGGCAGGTTGCCTCGCAGCATGACCATGTGCAGCGGGCGTCGCTGCATCACATCGCTGCTTAGTCCAACGCGCTTTCGCAGATGAGCGTTTCCAGCTCCCGCTGTGAAAATGACTTGTCTCGGCTGCAGACAAAGTCGCGCACCATCCGTCGGCGAGGTCAGGCGAACAGCGGCGACTTCACCGGGACTGTTCAGATCGAAATCGAGTCCTGATTCACTGTCGATCAGCAGGATCCGGTCCCGGTACTGCGTGGCCAGGTCCTGAATGAAGCTTTGAGGAGAAATGACCTGTTCCGGCAGCCGTGCGACGGTGCCATAAACGCCGTCCAGCACTTCCGGACGGGCATCAGGTTCGATCGTTTCGGGTTTGACCCTTAGACCCAGGCGTGCCCCGATCATGCCGGCGCGAGAGGCCAGGGAATCGGTCTGCCACAGATAGCAGCAATCCGAACGAACGCGTGTGTTGACGAGGTGGGGTGTGGATCGACCCAGCAGGGAATCACGCCAGACATTCGGCATCTCGCGAATGTTGCGGGCCGACTGAGTTAACAGGCCGCTGAGCGTGTACTTCAGGCCGCCGTGAATGATTCCCTGAGAGGCGACGGTCTGGCCGTGCCCCAGTGCGTGCGCTTCCAGCAGAAGAACATGATGTCCATCGCGCGAGAGTCGATCCAGCAGCCAGAGTCCAGCCGCACCGCCTCCGAAAATCAACGCGTCCAGTCGCATCCCAGAATCCCGTCATCCATGAGGGGGGTAACGATCTCGAGATTGGCTCGAGTGATCGGTGTTTCCCGACTATTGAACAACGGCGATCCCTGCCTGTGTTCATCTGTCTGGTGTTCGTTTGAACCCCAGGCGGACGTCGGTACATCCACACACAGTATTGAAAAACGCAATTCTGCGGAAGATGGATTCCCGTTGCCGCCAGCGGTAAGGGATTTTCCATGCAAGATTCTGTCGGGATTCAGCGGAATCAGCATTAATTGCCGATTCGGTTGCTTCCTTCGAGTGCCAGCGAGAGATCCTGACGCTGGATGTTCACGTCGGACGGGGCGGAAATCCCCAGACGGATCTTGGAGCCCTGAATCGCCACAATTTCGATCTCGGCGTTCAGACCGGGGATCACAATCTTTTCTCCCACCTTACGACTGATAACCAGCATCTTGACTCCTCCTTAAGTGCCTGCTGACTCGATCAGGGGTGCTGATTGAGTGAACTCGAATTCCTTTTCCACTCCGATTAAACGCGTGTCGCTTGCATTGACTGACCCGACCAGTGGGAACCGAATCGGGTCAGCGTGTTGTTGTCAGATCCTCGTGAGAAGATCTTGTCATTCCAGAGACAGTTCTCTGGCGGCGTAGGCCTCAGCCGCGGCGGTGACCCGCCGGCGCGTTCGCTCAATCACGCGAACGCGGGCGACCCAGAAAAAGATCACGGCTATCGCAATAAAAATGAGAGGCAATGGATTTGCCTGAATCCCTTCCAATTTACTCCACAAAAGTTCGTTCAATTCCCAGTTACTCGTCGTCATCGTACGTTTCCAGTGATCGGGGCTGTCTCACTTTCAGCCCCCAGATAAACATGTGAGAATAAGTGTGTGCTTACTCACTCAAATCGAGCAGAATCTCGGGATGAGGTTCGCTCTACTTACTCGGCAAACAACGCCAAACCTTTGGAGTTGTAGTACCGCTTAATGACTTCTTCTTTGAGGCCCATTCCACGAAGGGCAAACCAGACAATCTGTTCGACCAGTACTTCTCGCGATACGCCGTAGTTGACGACGGGTACGTCGGGGCGCAGGTGGAGCATTGTCATGAGTGCCAGGTGATGCGTGAACCATCCCGCCAGATCAAACCGGACCGGACCTTCCCAGGCGTCGCCCGATTCCATTGCGGTTGTCAGGCACTGTTTTACTTTTTCAATAAACCCTGCCATCTTGTGTTCGGTAATATGTCGTGCGAAGTCTCCGTTCTCTGCCAAACTCCGTAAAACCAGATGCTGCTGATTTGTCTGGTCGTCATCCAAGGTCTGACAGGGCGAGATCAATCGAGTCACGAGGAAATGAACCATCAGCACCAGCGTCGAGGCTGACGGTTCCAGTTCCATCATCCGCTGCACTCGCTCTTGATCCTTTTGATCGAAGCAGGAAAGTTGCATAGCGGAATAAAGAGCTTCTTTATTCGGAAAATGCTTGAACAACAGAGCCTCGGAGACTCCGGCGGCTTCTGCCAGGGCCCGCGTCGTCGTTCCCTTGAAACCGTGCTCTGCGAAGACTCTGCGAACCGCCTGGATGATGGCGGCACGACGATCCTCGCTCGACATTTTCGGTGTCGATTTTCCAAGGCTCGACGTTGACGGTAGTTCTGACTTCATTGCCTCGTTCCAGCGGATTCGTGGGTGAGTGTATACTTACTTACAATTTAAGTCAAGATGGCTGTGCTGGCATTGAACTCTTGAAGTCCTTGCGGGATGGCGTAGAGGCAACTGAAAGTCAGCTGGATTGAGAGTTTAGAGTGGACGACCTGCTGTGTCCGTCGCGAGGCCGAAGTAGTCGCAAGCCGTTGAGAATGACCAGCAGCGAAGCCCCCATGTCCGCTGCGATCGCGGCCCACATTGAGGCGAATCCGAAGAGCGTTAGTGCGACGAAGATGAATTTCACGACCAGCGCGAAGGTAATGTTGGCTTGAATGATGGCCAGGGTCCGACGCGAATGACGGATCAGCCAGGGGAGTCGGGACAAATCGTCTGACATCAAGGCAATATCCGCCGTTTCCAGGGCGGTGTCGCTTCCGGCGGCTCCCATCGCAATCCCCAGAGATGCCCGCGCCATCGCCGGGGCATCATTAACCCCGTCGCCGACCATCGCCACGGGGGCGTGCTGCGAGACGAGGCTCTCGATCTGGGCGACCTTGTCGGCGGGCAGCAGTTCTGCTTTGACTTCGTCAACGCCGGTCGCATGAGCGATGGCGTTGGCGGTGGCACTGCTGTCTCCGGTCAGCATGACCACGGGGGCAATTCCCAACTGGTGCAGTTCCTTGACGGCTTCGGCGGCGCGAGGCCGAACTGTGTCGGCCAGCCCCAGATATCCACACAGATGATGCTCATTCCCGACAGCGACGATGGTGACACCACGGAGGGACAGGGTGTCGAGTTGGGAGCGGATCTCGTCCGTCCCCTGCCGCTGCTCTTCCAGAAAACGGCGTGACCCAATCCAGAAGGAACGTCCTTCGAATTTCGCAGTCGCTCCCTTCCCCGGCACGACCTGATAATCCTGCACTGGCCGAACTTCGATCCCGTGCTGCTCTGCATGAGCAGCAATCGCTTTGCCGAGCGGGTGCTCACTGTGCGCTTCCAGACCGGCGGCGCGTTCCAGCAGTTCGTTGGCCGAATGGCCGTTGAGCGGAACGACCTCCACCACCTGCAACTGCCCCTTGGTCAGTGTTCCCGTCTTGTCGAAGGCCATCGCCCGGAGCCTGCCGGGGAGTTCCAGATAGGCTCCACCCTTGATCAGAACACCTTGCCGTGCCGCTGCGGCAATCCCCGCGACGATACTCACCGGTGTCGAGATGACGAGTGCGCAGGGACACGCAATCACCAGCAGCACGAGTGCACGATAGAACCAGTCCGCCCAGTCTCCACCGAAGAACAGGGGCGGGATGATGAATAACGCCAGAGCCAGCACCAGGACCAGCGGAGTATAAAGCTGTGCGAACCGCTCGACCCATTGCTCAGAATGCGAACGACGTGACTGAGCTTCGCTGACCATTCGGATCAGATGGGCGAGTGTTGTGGCTCCCGCCGTTTTCGTTGATCGCATCTCCAGTGCACCATCACCGTTGATGGTTCCTGCAAACACAAGGTCGCCCGGTTCTTTCGCGACAGGAACACTTTCGCCCGTCATCGGGGCCTGATTCGCATAACTGCTCCCCTGCACCACGACTCCGTCCAGTGCGAAGCGTTCCCCCGGTTTGACCAGGAGTGCCGAACCGACGGGGACCTGATCGGGGGGGACTTCCTGCTGTTGTCCATTGGGGTGCAGCAGTCGGGCCAGTGGAGGAGTCAGGTCCAGCAGTGTTTCGACCGCCCGCCGGGCATGGCCGACGCTCCATTTCTCCAGCAGCAATGAGATTGAAAACAGGCAGGCGACGGTGGCCGCTTCGAGCCAGTCACCGATCCAGGCAGCGCCGATCACCGAGATCACCATCAGCAGATTCATGTCGGGTTGGAACCGCCGCAATGCCAGAAATGCGCGGGGCAGAACGAACCAGGCACCAGCCATGATCCCCATCCCGTAGAGAACGCGGACGATCAGTGGAGTCGGCGAGGCGAGTCCCATCCCTTCCGACCCCAGAGCCTGTCGGAAACTCCCTGCGTGAATGGCATGAGTCACAAAGCCTGCAGCAGTCATTATCGCACTGAGGCCCGCCAGCCAGGTCCGTCCCCAGCGTTGGATCACCCCTTCCGGAGCTTCCGGACGCGTCCCTTCTTTCCAGACGAGGGCCTGCATGCCTGTCCGCGCCACGGCCTGCTGAATGGCTTCCTGAGTCACCTCGGTCCCGCCCTGTGCGACGGAAAGAATCTCGTTCATCACATCGAACGATAGCCTTGAATCATCCCCCAGCAGCGGAATCAGTTCCTTCTTCAGCATGCTGACTTCTTCAGCGCAGTCCATGCCGGCAATCTTGAACTGCATTTTTTCCGATGGCATGAATGATGGGCCTTGTTGCGGAAAGCGTCCGAGCGATCGAACGCTCGAATCGTTCGCGAAGCGTCGGTGGGTCTCAAGTTGCGTCACCCAATGTGGGGTCGGCCGTCGTTCTTGATGGTAGGGTGCTTAGTTGAGCGGCGGCAAGTGGCTCGCAGAGCGACAGGCTACTTGTAGGGGAGTTGCTCAAAAATCCGCTGGGCGAACCTCCTTTGATCAGGGTTCGGGGTCGCGGCTGATCGAGCTCGCTTGATGAAGTCAAAAGCTTGTTCCGCCGTGAGACAACAGCGTTTGTAGCCTAACACGATCGCGGCGAGCGTGACGCTTCGTCCGTGACCGTTGGCGCAGCAAATGTAAATTCGGTCATGAGGGCCTTCAAAGGCTTCGATCGCCTGCTGACATTGGTCTTCAGAGGGGATTCCCCCGTCCAGTGTCGGCAGACAAACGATGGGAAGTCCACAGCGGATGGAGGCGGGAGTTTCAAGTTCGGCCGTGAGATCGATCACCTGGCTTACGTCATTTGGTAGATCTTTGAGTTCACAAAGTCGGCCCACATACAGATCCGGCAGGGTCTGGCTGAAGGTGGGGGTAGGCCAGAGTAAGTTCTGGCCATAACGGGCCGCTTCCTGTAACAAAAAATAGGGTGTGAGAACGACACGATTCCATCGGCCGATTCGTCCGCTCGCGTCCTTGCCGAAGACGCCCCCCAATTCATCACGAAGGCGAATCCGACAAACAGCAAGTTGAACGAAGTCCATGCAATGAGAACCTGTGCGATGATGCTCTCCAGGCCGAGAGTTGTCGCTGGCAGGATGACTCCTGACACCAGGAAGACGATCCCGAACATCGCTCGTCGCGGGACGTAATTCATCTTGAGTAGATGTCCAGAATGTGATGATGGAATCGAGCCCTGTCATTTACGGTCGTGGAAGCCTGCGCTTGTCAGTTCGAACCGCTCCCGCCTGTTTGACGATTTGGGGCTACGTGGGGTGATTGTCAAATCCGAGACCCCGTTTGTATGATCCGCTTCAGATTGGGGGGCTCGATGACCTCAGGGGACTGTGCCTTCTTTTCCGTAGATCTCAAGGCCACATCACTCGCTGGTGTGGTCTGCAGATGGGGAAAGATCTCAGGCTAATTCTGGGATTGAGCAATCCCTGCAGTGAATGCCGCTACCTGAGGCTGTTTCTGTCGGTCAGATGTTTTTCTCGGCGAAAAGGTTCGAATTTCAGCGATGACCAATGTTACGGATACGATGTCGGCGCTGAGAGATGTTCTGCAGAAATACTGGGGATACGATTCGTTTCGGCCACTGCAGGCGGAAGCGATGCGGACGATCATCGAGCGGCGAGACTCGGTCGTTGTCCTGCCGACAGGGGGCGGAAAGTCGATCTGTTTTCAGGCTCCGGCGGTGGCGATGCCCGGATTGGCGGTCGTTGTTTCGCCGCTGATCTCGCTGATGAAAGATCAGGTCGATGCACTGACGGAGTATGGTATCCCCGCGGCTTGCGTCAACAGTTCAATGACCAACGCGGAACGGTTCAAGGTGGCTGATTCCATTCGGCGAGGGGAGTTGAAGCTGCTGTATGTCGCCCCCGAGCGGCTGTGCAGCGACAAGATGCTCGACTTCCTTGAGACCAGTCAGGTTTCGTTCTTCGCCATCGATGAAGCACACTGTATCAGCGCCTGGGGGCACGACTTTCGGCCTGAATATCGGATGCTGCAGCAACTTCGCACGCGGTTCCCCGGGATCGGCGTCCATGCCTTCACTGCCACTGCAACAGAAACCGTGCGGCAGGATATTTCAGACCAGTTGGGACTGCGTGATCCGGAATGGCTGATTGGTTCATTTGATCGTCCCAACCTGATCTACCGGGTGCTGAAAAAAGGGGATGTCCTGAAGCAGGTGCGTAGCGTGATTGATGCACATCCTGAAGAATCGGGGATTGTCTACTGTATCTCGCGCCGTGAAGTGGACGAACTGGCACAGTCGTTGAAGCAGGCGGGATACAAGACGCGGCCCTACCATGCGGGGTTGTCGGACGAAGATCGCAATCGGCATCAGGACGAATTTCTCAACGACAAGACCCAAATTATTGTCGCCACGGTTGCCTTCGGGATGGGGATCGACAAGTCCAATATCAGGTACGTGATTCACACAGGGGCGCCGAAGTCGCTCGAACACTATCAGCAGGAGACAGGGCGTGCAGGCCGTGACGGCCTGGAAGCCGAATGCTGGCTCCTCTGGTCGTCCGCGAATTTTATTATCTGGCGAAAGATGCAGGAGGAACTTCCCCCCCCTGCCAAAGCGCAGGCCCTGGAAAGCCTGAAAGGGATCGAACGCTTCTGCACGGGGGTGTCGTGCCGCCACAAGGTGCTGGTGGAGCATTTCAATCAGGCGTTTGAATCGTTCAACTGCCGTGCGTGTGATGTTTGCCTTGATCAGCTTGATCTGGTGGCGGACCCCTTGGTGATGGGGCAGAAGATTCTTTCCTGTGTTGTGCGGGTGAATGAAAGTTACGGGGCGGACTACGTGGCACAGGTCCTGGTCGGATCACGAGATGCCCGCATTCTGGCGAATGAGCACGATCAGCTTTCGACGTACGGATTGCTGAAATCAGAGAGGAAAGAGGCTGTCCGCGACTGGATTGAGCAGTTAGCCTCGCAGGGATTTCTGGAGCGAGAGGGGGAATACAACACGCTGAAGGTGACCGACGCGGGCTGGAAGCTTTTGAAGGGGCAGGCCACGCTCAAGCTGCTGCAGCCAGCGAAGAAAAAATCGGGATCGGGATCGGGAAGTTCGTCCAAAGTCGAAGCGGCATCGTGGGAAGGTGTTGATCGTGAACTGTTCGACGAACTGCGGGGGCTTCGTCGGCGGATTGCAGAAGGTCACGGCGTCGCTCCGTTTGTGATCTTCGCGGATACGACCCTTCGTGACCTGGCCCGGCGGCGACCAACCAACCTGGCAAACTTTCGACTTGTGCACGGGGTCGGGGATAAAAAAACGGCTGACTTTGGGAGTTTGTTCACCGACGCCATTCGTGAATATTGCGATCGGCACCAGGTGGCGCGTGATCTGGACACTCCCGGAAGTACGACTCTGGTTCCACGTGTCACCCAATCCACCGAAGCTGTGACGTTGTCACCGACGAAGCAACTGGCCTTCGACCTCTTCCGCCAAGGCAAGTCGGTGGAAGACGTTGCAGCATTGACCGAGCGCACATCGTCGACGGTCTCGGATTATCTGATCGAATTTATCAGTACGATTCAGCAGTGTGACCCCGCACCCTGGGTGAATGAGTCCACTTTTGAAAAGGTCCGGGCAGCGGTTTCCCGAGTCGGAACGGATCGACTGAGACCGATTTTTGAGGCTTTGGACCAGCAAGTGCAGTACGAGCAGATCAAGGTGGCCCTGGCTTGTATCAAGAACCTCCCTCCGGTCAAATAGACGTCGGCTTATCAGTCCCTTTGAATTCGTCTGTCCGAGCGAAAATTCGTGGTTGTCATGGCTGAGCTCAAGGAGTCCGTGAAACGAATTCGACATTCCCGCTAGCCCTCAATGATTGTCGGAACAGATCGCATGCGTTCGCTGAGTCATCAGCGAACGCATGCTGTGCAAGAGGCCTATTCCTGTTGCACAGGGGTAGGCTGTAATCAAAGTTTTTAACGTTGGTGATTGACATCAGTAGACATAGCGTCTTATTCTTGAGTGTTAAATTTTATTTTTTTCATCGAAGACGAAGGTACTCATGGCACGAACACCCCAGGACATCACTGACGCTGAATTGGCGGTGATTAATCTCTTATGGGAACGAGGGCGAACAACGGTTCGCGACCTGACGGATACGCTCTATCCCGGTGGCACCGGTGCGCATTACGCCACGGTGCAGAAGCTGCTTGAACGGCTGGAACTGAAGAAATTTGTGAAGCGGGACCGCAAGCCCTGGCCTCACATGTTCGAGCCGAAAATTGATCGTGACGAGCTGATCGGTCGCCGTCTGCAGGCTACTGCGGACAAGTTGTGTGAAGGTTCGCTCGCCCCTCTGCTGTCCCATCTGGTGAAGGCAAAGCTCAGTCCCGATCAGATCGGTTCGCTGCGTGATTTGCTGGACGATCTCGACAAGGAAAAAGGTCGATAGACCGAAGCTTTTCACTGTAGAAAAGCTTGTCACGGTAGACGTCTGGCCTGAGGCCAGATCGGAGTGGGATCCCTGGCGGATCTGGAGCGCAGGACTTCCGGCAGGAGCGCGCAGTGCTGACGTATCTCGAGTTTGCACTTATCAACGCGATGATGATTGTTCCGCTCGCCATTCTCTCTGAGATTGCCGGGCGGACTTTTCGTCGTCCCACTCTGACGCATCTCTTATGGGTTCTCATTCTTGTCAAGCTGGTGACACCTCCGCTGTGGCAAGTTCCGTTGATCGACCGTGAATGGCTGGTCACGGTTGGTCAGCAGTTAATTCCCCCTGTGCTGGCGGACGTGGATACCATCGAACTGCGGCAACGTCTGGCAGGTCTGAGCGAGGATTCGATTCACGAGTCGCAGTCCCAACCCAGCCCTCGACCCCGACCTCGCAGTCTGGCGGATCAGGACCGTCGGATGGCGGCCCGGGACGAGACCATTCAGTCGTACGTCACTCGATCGCTGCGCAGCCAGAATCTGCGTCTTTATGCTCTGGCCGTACTTCTGAATGTCTGGGCTCTGGGGGCGTTGACCTGGTTTGTCGTGCAGGGGATGCGATGCATTCGATTCCGGCTGGCGCTACAGCAGGGATGTGCAGCCGGCACGAAACTCCAGCGCACTGCCGACGTCATTGCTCAACGGATGGGGCTGGCTCAAGCACCAACCGTCTGGCTGATGCCGGGGGTCATGTCCCCCATGCTCTGGGGGTGCGGACGATCACCGTTATTAGTCTTCCCTGAACTGCTGCTGGATCGGCTGGATGAGGAAGCGACGGCAACGCTGCTGACTCATGAACTGTCCCACTTCCGTCGTCGCGATCATTGGGTTCGCGTTCTCGCCCTGGTAACGACGGGACTCTTCTGGTGGCATCCCGGTGTCTGGTGGGCACGTCGCGAGATCGAAGCGGCGGAAGAAGAATGCTGCGACGCGATGGTTGTGTCGATTGCTCCATCCGTCCCCCGGCGGTATGCCCAGGCCATTCTCGACGTGGTCGATTTTCTCGCCGAGCAGGAATTGAGAATGCCCGCCTTGGCGACAGGCATCGGCCAGGTTCCGTTCCTGCGACAACGTCTGACCTGGATCATGAGTGGCCCCCGCCGCCAGGACATTGGCTTGTGCGGATGGGGACTGTGTGCATTGCTGGTCTGTCTGCTGCCCCTGCAGCCCTCGTGGGTTGGCGCACAGGGGACCTTGCTTCCGGCGACGGTATCGCCGATGGCTCAGTTATCCGTCCCGTGGGACGCGATTTCGTCCGTCGCGCCAATGGCCGGGGATCCGGTGGCGTCCCCTGTTACGGAGGGGACGAAGAACACGGATTCGGCGGAAGGTGAGCCCGGCAAAGTAACGCGATGGAGCGGGTCTGAGGTGCAGGCACAGTCGTCTGATGGTCGCCTGGTTGTCGTAGGAAACGAAGGATTTCGCACGCTCCTGGACTTGGAGGCGGGTCGAGAAATCGAGCTGATCGATTTCTCGATCGAGGCGATGGCTTTCGGCCAGGGCTCACGTGAGTTCGTGTCCGTCAGTCGTGATGGAATGCTTCGCTTGTGGAACACACAGACGCTAAAGATTGACCGTGAATGGAAGGTCCCCGGGGGGGACGTCAAGACGGTTGATCTTTCTGCCGACAGTTCCTGGATCGCAACGGGTGGTCGCGATGGGGTCGTACGGATCTGGAATCGGTCTGCAGACAAAGTGATGCAGGAATTTCCTCGCGAACTCGCTCCGATCAACTGCGTGCGGTTCTCACCCTACTCTGCCTTGCTGGCGGTTGCGACGGGGGACTGGATGTCCCCTCGAACAGGCCGAATCGCACTGGTCGATTCTCGCGACTGGAGCGAGGTGATCTCGATGAACTGGAACTCACCTGCGGCAGTGGTGGCGTTTCACGCAGATGGTGATTCACTCGTCAGCGGTGACTGGCAAGGCCGCGTTGCCCGGTGGAGCCTCTCAACGGGGGAACTGCTGGGACTCAGTCGCGGACATGAGAAATTCATGGCCGCCGCTCAGTTTTCATCCACAGCTTCGCCGCTACTGGAAATTGATGTGCCGGATCTTCCCTCGCACTGGAGTTGGAACGAGGTCGAACCGGGCGAAAGCGGCCTGCGGATTTTCAGCCGCTGGGGGTTCTACTCTCTTTACAATCTCAGTCCTGCGTCCGCTTCAAGCATGTCGGCAAAGCGGTAATGACAGGTCAAGAAGCTGTTTCACGGCTCCATTGCCGCGCACGAATCTGCTGGGTGGAAAATCCCTTCTGCTGCGCTCATCGCGAGTCCGGGGTCGGGCAGTCGGTGCAGCCGCTGTGACACGCTGAACACCATGACTTTGACCCTGGATTCAATCCGTGTTTCCGAGACTGAGCACCATCGAGCACGCTCGCCGAGCTGCGGTGTTGTTCTCGGGGGTTCACATCTGCGGCCACGTGGGAGGGTGTTACTCGACTGCCGGAAGCGCAAAAAGAAAGGAGCCTCTGAATGAGAGGCTCCCTGATCTTTTGATTCCGAGTCTGCAAGCTCACTGAGTCGGGCGAGAGTTCGCAAAGCTCCCGAATGCGAGATCTCATCCAGGAAACTCGCTGTCTGCGATTCTTGGATGGGGTGACACGCCATTGGGCTATTTCGTCTGCGATTCGCGGAACGGGAACACGTCCACGGGCTGCAGGGCGCTTGGTGGCAGTGGATTGGGGGAGTTGACGTATCCGAACCGGTAGCAGCCGACCATCCCTGACGTGACTTCAGCGACGTACAGCACTCCCGTGGCGACGGCCTGACCGGTCCCCTGATTGGCAGCACCCGCGTTCAGGAAGCCTTGTCCGGGGATGATCGTGTATTTGCCGTTCGAGCGGACTTTGAAATCCTGAGCGACGTTGGCAAACCAGAAGTTTGTGAAGGACTGCGACTGTGGGTTCAGCAACGCCCCCTGCAGTCGGCCCGTCGAGAAATCCAGTACAAAGACCGCATCGGGAAGTCCTGGACCGACTTCGACCGTACAAATGGCGAACTTGGCATCGCGGTCGGTTGCGCTGGCAAGAACCTGCTCATGCGGCCACAGATAGGCAAGGCAAAGTCCGGCAATGACGCCGAATCCCAACCAGACAAGCTGACGTTCTTTTGCGTGTGATTTCATGAATCGATCCTGCTTCCATTGAGACCGGGAGATAGGCAGCCGAGAGGTGAAGTGTCCTGATGCGCGTTCGGCGTGTCCGACGGCCAAAATTTTAATCCGTTCAAGTGCATTCGGCTAGTTGAGCTGCGAGCGGGTCACGAAATTCCCCGTGAATCAGGGAGCGACGTCAGGAGTGTCAGCCGGGCGTTCCGGGGGACATTTCTTTTGACTTGGCGGCGACAGATTCTGTTTGTGGCTTGCTGAAGGGGCTTCACCTCTCCCCTGCTCCGGTGACAATTCGTTTCCGTCGAATGCTGTAGTCCGCTCACCGTTCTGCTAATCTGCGTACTATGAACACCAGCTACTATCATTTTGATGTCGCCGTGATCGGCGCAGGCCATGCCGGATGTGAGGCTGCACTGGCAGCGGCGCGAATGGGCGCCAAGACCGTACTGCTCACCATGAACTGCGACAGCGTGGGGCAGATGAGCTGCAATCCAGCCATCGGTGGCGTGGCGAAAGGCCAGATCGTCCGAGAAATCGACGCTCTGGGGGGCGAGATGGGCCGGGTGATTGACGAGACCGGCATTCAGTTCCGGATGCTCAATCGCAGCAAGGGGGCTGCGATGCATAGCCCTCGTGCCCAGGCAGACAAAAAAGCCTATCAATTCGCGATGAAGTACCGGATCGAGTCTCAGCCGGGACTGACCCTCCGACAAGAAATGGTCGAAGAACTCCTTTCGGAACCAGGCGACGCGACGGCGGATCAGGCGGAATCGGGTTCCGCACCCTACCGCATTACAGGCGTCCGGGTGCGTGGGGGAGGTGTCTATCACTGCCGCAGTGTGATCGTCACGACCGGAACATTCCTGCAGGCGATCATGCACACGGGGGAAGCCAAGACAGCGGGGGGACGTGCGGGGGACGGGACAACGGGAACCATGTCCGATTCGCTCAGGAGCCTCGGTTTTGAACTCCAGCGGTTTAAAACGGGAACTCCCTGTCGACTCAACGGCCGGACGATTGATTTCTCGGCCTGTTCCGAGCAGCCTGGGGATCCCCTTCCTCAACCGTTTTCTTATCTGACCGACTCGATCTCGCAGCCGCAGATTCCCTGCTGGTTGACCGAGACCAATGAAGGGGTGCACGAACTGATTCGGGCCAACCTTCATCGGGCCCCGATGTACAGCGGACAGATTCAGTCGACCGGTCCCCGCTATTGTCCGTCAATCGAAGACAAAGTCGTCCGTTTCGCGGAAAAGCCGTCGCATCATATCTTCCTCGAGCCCGAAGGGCGGAACACGTGGGAGTATTACTGCAATGGCATTTCGACGAGTCTTCCCCGGGATGTGCAGGACGAACTCGTTCGGTCAATTCGAGGACTGGAACGGGCCGAGATCATGCGCTACGGCTACGCAGTGGAATATGATTTCGCACCGCCGACTCAGTTAAGAGCCACCCTTGAAACCAAGCGCGTCGAGGGCCTTTACTTCGCAGGTCAGATCAACGGAACAACCGGGTACGAAGAAGCGGCAGGTCAGGGATTGATTGCCGGTGCGAACGCGGCGCTCAAGCTGGCGAATCAACCTCCCTTGATCATTGATCGCAGCCAGGGTTACCTGGGGGTCCTGATCGATGATCTGGTGACAAAAGGGGTCGATGAGCCCTACCGCATGTTTACTTCTCGCTCTGAGTATCGGTTGCTGCTTCGCCAGGACAACGCCGATCGCCGACTGACCCCCATCGGACGACGGATCGGTCTGGTGACGGAAGAACGCTGGCAGCGGTTCCAGCAGCATGAACAGGAGATCGAACGGGCCAGCGACTTGATTCAGCGATTGCGACATGAAGGGAGCACGCTGGAAGAGTGGTTGCGGCGACCGGAGGTCACCTGGACGGAACTGACTTTTCGCAGCAGCGAATTAGCATCACTAGCGATCGGGCAACTTGCCCGGCAGCAAGTGGAGATTGAAACCAAATATGCTGGTTACATCCGCCGACAATCAGCAGATATCCAGCGTCAAAACCAGATTCAGGTCGTGAAGATTCCGGAGACGTTCAACTTCCAGGCGGTCGCTCAACTGCGCCGTGAGGCCAAGGAGAAGCTGGCTCGCGTTCGCCCGCGGGATCTGGGACAGGCGGGACGCATCAGCGGAATTACACCTGCTGATCTCACGATTTTGCTGCTCTATTTGAAAGAGCCTGAGCGGTTGGCCAGCGAAGGCTGACACGAATCGACCTTGCTGAGCACGATCGATCGGATGGCATCCACGTTTGGACACTTAGTCAGGACGGGCCTTCGGGGGTGTGAGGTCGATGGCGAGGAAACGCGTTACTGGGTAATCTCGGTCGAGTTTGCCCCCCCGGAGCTTTAGACAGGCAAACGAATGTTGACCGAATTGTCAGAATAGTTACAATCGGTACTCACGGAAGATTCGGAAGGTTCCGCACTATCAACGGATGACGAAGAATCGGCATAGTGGATAGTGAACGGGTGAATTCATGGATCGCGAATTCGCCACCTTCCTGTTCGACAAACTGTGGAAGCGGGTCTCTCACGAGGTGTCGGGAGATCTCTTTCAGCCCGGGGACATCCGCGGGCGCGCCCCTGCAAAGGATGGAGGAGCTGCCGTATGAAAACTGTTTTTACAACCGGCGAAGCCGCCAAGATCTGCAAAGTCAGTCAGCAGACAATCATTCGCTGTTTTGACTCGGGACAGCTGCGCGGCTTTCGCGTCCCCGGTTCACGTTTTCGCCGGATTCCTCGCGATATTCTCTATCGGTTCATGAAAGAGAACAGCATCCCTACGGATGCGCTCGAAAGTGGTCGGCGCAAGGCCTTGATCGTTGACGACGACGTGGAACTGGTCGAATTGATCCGGGATGCGCTGGAAGCAGACGGCCGATTCGAGATTCGCGTTGCCAACAACGGCTTTGATGCAGGGATGATGGTCAAGGAATACCGTCCTGACATCATCGTTCTCGACGTGATGCTGCCCGATATTAACGGCAAGGAAGTTTGCCAGCGGGTTCGTATGGACTCGGCCCTCGACGGGACAAAGATCATCTGTATCAGCGGGATGGTCGAGCAAGACAAGATTGCGGACCTGAAACTTTCTGGAGCGAACGACTTCATGCAGAAGCCATTCGAAATCGAAGCTCTGGTGGAACGGATGTGCAAATTGCTGGATGTCGAACCGGTTGAGGCATAAGGTCTCTCCGTGTTTTAATATTAATGAGATTGAGGACGATGGCGCGCCATCGTCCTCAATCTCATTTTATGACTGGGCTCAGTCCAGTACGTGGCCGGTGATTGTCGGGTGGTCCAAGCGCCTTCCCAAAATTCACTTCAATGAATGGTTCGGCTGTTGTAATGTCTGCCCCCTTCCAGACGTATCACGGAGGCGACTCAGGTTACACACGCGACTGAGAAAACGAGGCTCAGATTGATGGCCGAACCAGCGGAGAGACCCGAGACGCCGATCGACGCGCAGAAAATCTTCGTGCTGCCCGACAGGGAGCGACTTGAGGCCTTGGCGGAATTCGCCGCGGGGGCAGGCCACGAGATTAACAATCCGCTGGCGACCATCATCGGACGGGCCCAGATGCTGTTGAAAGAGGAACGGGATCCTCAACGACGACAAATGCTCATGTCCATCGGCGCCCAGGCGTATCGCGTTCGGGACATGATCGGTGACGCGATGTTGTTTGGAAGGCCTCCTCAGCCTGAGCCGCGGATCGTCCTGCTGAGCGAGATCGTGGCCCAAGCCATCACCAGGCAGGCCGAGTTGCTCGCCAGTGGCAGATGTCAGGTCGTGGACAAGGTGCCGGAGTCCCTGTCTCTGCACGCCGATCCGACACAACTGGCCATCGTCGTTTCAGAATTGCTGCGAAATGCTGTCCAGGCGATGCATCCCGACGGCGGTGTCATCGAAATTTCGGCCCAGGCTCAATTGGCTCAGGCTGTGATCGAAATCACCGACTGTGGGAAAGGCTTTACGGAGATCGAACGTCAGCACGCATTCGACCCGTTCTTTTCTGGTCGACAGGCAGGGAGAGGACTCGGTTTCGGCCTGTGCAAATGCTGGCGAATCGTGGACCAGCATGGAGGGCAGATCGAGATCGTGTCTGCTCCCGGTGGACCGACAACCGTGCGAGTCGTCTGGCCGTGTGCCGAAAAAATGTGAGCCATTTTCGTCATCACATTGAAGAAATGCGTCGATTTTTGACACACGTATCGATCCGTGCCAGCGATTAATCCGATTTTCGGCCCCGGACAGGGTTGATAGGTTGTTCTGGAGGTCCCACCAATCGAAACTAGTGGTGATTTCTCGTGACCAACGCCGATCATTATTTTCGGCGGAGCCAGCGGTGACCGCTGGCCCAAGACCCGTTAAATTCTGTGTAGTTGACACAAGTTTTTAAACTTCGCCAAATTGCCAAACATTGAGAGTCTTCAAATGCCATCACGCGGCAAGCTGCAGGGGATCTTCACACCAAACATCGTCCCTCTGAACTCGAGAGGTGAAATCCATGAGAGTGAACTGCGAAGGTATGTCGACTGGCTGATCGAAAAAGGGGTGCATGGCCTCTATCCGAACGGCTCGACGGGTGAGTTCACGCGATTCACGGTGGAAGAGCGAATTCGGATCATGGAGATCATCTGCGATCAGGTCCGTGGACGGGTTCCGGTGCTCGCCGGGGCGGCCGAAGCCAATGTGAAGGAAACCGTTCGGGCCTGTGAGAAGTACTACGAGCTGGGTGCCACCGCAGTCGCGATCGTGGCTCCCTTCTACTACAAGTCGAGCCCTCGCGCGGTTTACGCCTACTTCAAGGAAATTGCGGATAACACGCCGATCGACGTGACGCTGTACAACATCCCCATGTTTGCCAGCCCCATCGACGTGCCAACCGTCAAGCGACTCGCCGAAGACTGCCCCAAGGTTGTCGGGATCAAGGATTCTTCCGGCGATATCCCGAACATGATCCGCATGATTCAGGCGGTTCGTCCTTCACGTCCGGAATTCAGTTTCCTGACCGGATGGGACGCCGCTCTGATGCCCATGCTGCTGATTGGCTGCGACGGGGGGACCAACGCCAGTTCGGGTGTTGTCCCTGAGCTGATGCGAAAGCTGTACGATCTGACGCTCGCGTACCGGATCGACGAAGCCCGCGAATTGCAGTACGACATCGTCACCTTGTTCGATGCGATGCTGTTCTCGGCCGAGTTTCCTGATGGATTCCGTACGGCAGTCCGCTTGCGTGGCTTTGAAACGGGTGTCGGACGTCAGCCTCTCAGCGACGATCAGCAGGCTGATCTGGCCAAACTTGCCGACAAACTTCAGTGCATGCTCTCACAACACGGCTTCACGGACGAACCGCTTTCCGGTTGTTCCACGGGGCTGGGAGGTTCGTCCAATCCGGGCGAAGTTTCCACGATCGTTCACGCGGTCGTAGCAGAACTGAAACGTCGCGGCCTGGCATGAGGTCTGACGGAAAAGTTCTGGTTCCGAGGCAGGTGGACAGGATGAGCACGATTATCGCCCGTCGCATCCGTCTGCGTTCGTGAGCTGACTCGACCGGGGACGAGACAATTTGAGGGCGGTGCCGTTGCCGGCATCGCCCTCTTTGTCGTAAACGTGCAACGAAGCTGCGACATTTCCTGGCGAGATGGTCCGCGAGCGAGGATAGGTCCACGTCGGATCTCGCGGCCCCCCTTCCCTGCTCTCGTCAATCAAACCTGGTCGGATGCCGCGTCGAATGAATTTGCTCTGCGGTCGCAAGGCAAGACGCTCGATCGTGCTGAAGGTCGCCGTTATCCGGGAGAGAACAGCTTGTAAGTCTTGTATCCGCCGCCGATATTGACCACGTCGGTGAACCCGGATTGCAGCAGGATCCGGGTCGCCAGATAGCCTCGTTGACCTACCTGACAGTACACGGCGATCGGCTTGTTCGCTGGCAGTTCTTTCAATCGCTCGCGCAGGTCGTCGACCGGAATATTGACGGCTCCCGGAATCGCTCCTTGTGAGAATTCCTGCGGCGTGCGGACATCGATCAGGTAGGGACGTTGATCGGACGCAGTGGCCAGCAGCGATTCCACGTCCGTCTGGGGATGGTCCCCTCGGATCAATCCGCTGGCCACGAATCCCGCCATATTGACCGGGTCTTTTGCCGAGCCGAACTGAGGCGCGTAGGCCAGTTCCATCTCTTCGAGGTCGAATACCGTCATCCGTGCCTGAATCGCCACAGCCAGCACATCAATCCGTTTATCGACCCCCTCACCACCCACGGCCTGAGCTCCCAGGATGAGGCCATCCTTCGGGTCGAACAGGAGCTTGATCGTCATTGGCTGAGCGCCAGGGTAGTAGCCAGCGTGATGAGCGGGATGGACGTAGATCTTGCGGAACGAGCGATTGGTGAATCGCAGAGTTTTCTCAGAGGCACCCGTCATGGCAATGGTTTTGCCGAAGAAGCCAATAATGGCTGTTCCCTGTGTTCCCCGATAGCGACTCGAACGTCCGAAGACATTCTCAGCGGCGATGCGGCCCTGACGGTTGGCAGGACCGGCGAGCGGAACTTGAGTCGGCTCGCCACTTCCAAAGTCTTTGACTTCGATGGCATCTCCCACTGCATAGATATCTGGATCGCTGGTCAGCAGTGTGTCGTTGACCTGGATTCCGCCGCGAGGACCGACGTGTAGTCCCGCATCGATCGCAAGCTGGTTTTCGGGGCGAACACCAATTCCCAGCACAACGAGGTCAGCGGTAAGGTGCTGCCCCGATTTCAGATGAATCATCAGGCCTTCGGACTGCTGCTCGAATCCTTCCGCCGTATTGTTCAGCAGCAGCGTCACACCCTTCTCTTTCAGTACCTGTTCGAGGGGTGCAGTCATCTCTTTGTCGTAAGGTGACAACAACTGATCCTGGGACTGGACGACGGTGGTGGGAATCCCATTGTGGACGAAGTTTTCCACAAGTTCCAGCCCAATGAACCCACCGCCGACAACGACAACGTGCCGAACTCCCGCGTCGACCGCAGCTTTAATCCGGTCCACATCCTGCAGGTTGCGAAGAGTGAGGATTCCCGGCAAGTCCACCCCCGGGATGGGTGGTTTCATGGGGGCGGCCCCGGGAGCGAGGATGAGTTTATCGTAGGACTCTTCGTAAACACGTCCTGACGCCTGTTCACGAACGACGATCGTCTTCGCCGCTCGATTGATTTTTTCGACGTTAGAGCTGGTCCGTACATCGAGACGGAATCGGCTTTTCAACCGTTCACTGGTCGTGACCAGCAACTTGTCCCGGTCGGCGATGGTGCCGCCGACATAGTAGGGAAGACCGCAGTTCGCGAACGAGACATCGGGGCCTCGCTCAAAGACGATGATCTCAGCAGATTCGGAAAGTCTACGGGCACGGGCTGCGGCCGAGGCTCCCCCAGCGACACCACCGACAATCAGCAGTTTCATGGATCGTCCGTTCTGTTGGCTCAGTTTGTCTGGCACGTGTCCGAATCGGATTGACATTGATTCCACGGCATCCTGGCCAGAATCATTCCCATTCCGCAAGTGTCCGTGATTCCGGCAAAAACGAGTCCGGCACCAACGAACGCAGACAGTCCGTAGAAATAGGGATGCACGAACCAGCCGAGCACGACCCCGGTGAGAACGAGCGAACCGGCCGCGATTCGGACCTGCCGTTCAAGCGACATGGCTTTCTTGCCGCGCACGACGGGAAGCCCGGCTGCGACACAGGCGCTCGTTCCCCCTTCGACATTGACCACGTTGGAAAATCCGGCTTTCACGAACTTGTCACATGCCTGCTGACCCCTGCTTCCGGACTTACACACGATATAGAGGGGTTCGTCCCCCGATCCCTTCCGCGACTTCATCAGAGCGGCAGGATCAAGCTGGTCGAGAGGCACGTTTCGGGCGATGTCGACATGGACTTCACGAAACTCAACAGGCGTTCTGACATCGATCAGTTCGACGCTTTTCCCCTGCTGACGAAGTTCCGCAAATCTGGCCGGTGAGATACTCGATGCACCCATGGTAAGCTCCTGTAGTTTCCTGACATCACGCAGAACGGAAGCCTCACGTCGTTCCTCATCGCGAGAGGAGACGGAGTTATTCCGATTCGCTGCCAAACCGCCCTTCGATGCATGCCATCAGGTCTGAAAGATGAGACTCGATGACTTTGTAGTACGTTTTCCGTCCCTCTTTTTCGCTGACCATAAATCCGCAACGCTGCATCAATCGCAGGTGTTCAGACGCCATGTGACTGGGGATTCCGCATGCTTCGGCGAGTTCCCCAACCGTATAGCGTCCATGCAGCAACATCTGCACGATCAAGAGGCGATGCGGGTGGGCAAGCGTCTTGAGGCACTCGGCAGCTCGTTCCCACGATTCCATCGACAGATTTTTGGGGATGTTGGTCGTGGTCTTCATCTACGTTCCTCATTGACCAAGGTATCGGAACATTTCGACAGGTCAATCAGTTTTTCCGGACGCGACAACGCAGGAGAAACGGTTTATTCACGGAATGATTTGGAAACAAAAGGGTTACTTTGTCAGCCCAGCACCGCCCGGCAACTTGTGCCCGAGCTTGTCCCGTTTTGTGGCGAGGTAGAATTCCCGCTGTTTTTCCGTCGGGGCGATAATCGGAATCTGCTCGACCACCGTCAGGTCAAAACCCGGGAAGGCATTGATCTTTTGCGGGTTGTTGGTCAAAAGTCGAACGGACGACAGGCCCAGATCCTTCAGAATTTGCAGCCCAACCCCGTAATCGCGCGAGTCGGCTTTGAAGCCCAGCTTGTGGTTCGCTTCTACGGTGTCATAACCCTGGTCCTGTAACTGGTACGCTTTCAGTTTCGCCAGCAGGCCAATTCCCCGCCCTTCCTGAGGAAGGTAGATGACCGCGCCGGTTCCTTCCGTGTTGATCATTCGCATGGCCATGTGCAGCTGGTCGCCGCAATCGCACCGAAGCGAATCCAGGACGTCACCGGTGAAACAGGAAGAGTGGACTCGTACCAGGGGCGCTGGAACGGACTGAAGATCACCCCAGACAATCGCGAGGGGTTGTTGATCTTCGTGCTGCACGCTGTATGCAATCACCTTAAATTTGCCGTAGTCACGCGTTTCGAAGGGCGTTTCGACCTCGCGCGTCACCAGTTGCTCACGGCGGCGGCGGTAGCGGATGATCTGGTCAATCGAAATCAGCGGAATATTGAACTTGCGAGACAGCGACGAAAGTTCTTCAAAGTCGGCCATCCCTCCACCCTGTTCGCTCAGGATTTCGATCAGGGCACCGACCGGCTTCATGCCTGCCAACCGCATCAGGTCGACAGTCGCTTCCGTGTGTCCGGTCCGCCTTAAAACGCCTCCATCCTTTGCCAGCAGCGGATTGAGGTGACCGGGCCGAACAAAGTCGGCAGCCTGGCAAGTCGGATCGCTCATCGCCAGGATTGTCTTCGCGCGATTATCGGCACTGACCCCACTGCCGGCATCCCGATGATCAACGGGGGTCATGAACAGTGTCTGGTTGGGAGCGGTGTTCTTCTGACTATCGACGATCGGTGACAACCCCAGCCGATCCGCGGTTTCCTGCAAGACAGAAACACACAACAGCCCTGCACCGTAGCGCAACATGAAACTGACGAGTTCAGGAGTAATCTTCTCCGCTGCGCAAACGAAGTCACCTTCGTTCTCTCGTTCTTCCGAATCGACGACAATGACCAGGCGGCCGGACTTAATCGCGTCGAGTGCATCATCAATGCTGGAAAAGGGATCGGAAGTCGAAGAGGCGTCGATCGTCATTTGCATTTGCCGAAAAAACGGAAAGTGGGAAGCATCATTGCGAGGAATTGTAGGCGGGAGGACCACCGATGTGAGGATCGAACGAGCGGAATTCAAGATTCGACCTGTCGGCCGCCGCACTTCTGAGCGGGCCGACAGGTGATTCCTGATCAGGGGTGGCTACGTTCGATCCGGGCACATCGATCATCATTTCGCCAGGTCGACGCAAAGCAGTTCCTTGTCATTGCGAACGTACATTCGCTTGTTGGCGAAAGCAGGAGCACACCAGACGACGTCACGACCGAACGCCGTGTTGGTGGCATCGATCACATGCGATCGAGAGAGCTCGGTGAAGCCTTTCGGGGTCAATTGACCGATAATCAGGTCTCCGGTTTCTGCAAACATCCAGAACTTGTCGGTGGAACCTGAACGAACCAGGAAGACTGTCCCGCTGCCCACTTTGCGTTCACCCAGAGGCTGCGGAGTGGTCCAGGTGATCTTGCCGCTCGGGATTTCAAAGCATCGTAAATCACCGCTCTGATCCAGACCGTAGACCTTTCCGTCCATCAGGAATGGCTGTACGTTCACGGGAGAAATTCCCCGTTTCGCCTGATCTCGCCACACCGTTTTCGCGCCGGGTTTATCGGCCGCTAATTCGATCAGGATGTTCTTGTTGTTATATCCGCCGACGAACAGGTGGTTTCCATGGTGAATCGGCGTCATGATGATCGAGCCGTTGTCACCCTGGTAGTCCTGTTTCCACAGTTGTTTACCGGTTTCTGGATCAACAGCGTAAATCGAATCAGGACTGCACAGCACAAGCTGACGGACGCCAGCCTGCTGGATGATCAGCGGGGGGGAATAGCCTTGCTCACTCGCGGTCCCGGTTCTCCAGATCTCTTCGCCCGTGTTCTTGTTCAGAGCGACGCAGTGGGAACCTTCACCTCCCGCGATCACAATAAACTTATCACCGTCGATCAACGGCTGGCTGGCGTATCCCCAGAGTGCCGCTTTCGTCTTGTATGTTTCTTTGAGGTTCTTTGCCCAAAGCACTTTCCCATCGTCTGCGTTCAGGCAGGCAAGTTGCCCTTCGGCCCCTTGCGCGTACACCTTCCCGTCATGAACCGTGGGGGTACTGCGGGGGCCAGCAGGGTAAGAAATGGAATAGGTTTCAGGGTGAGGCTGTGACCACAGCAATTCGCCCGTCTTTTCGTCCAGGCACAGCAGGCGCTCGGTCCCGGTCGAAGCCTTGCGGTCAAAATTGTCGATTTTGACATCGTCATCAGTGACATAGTCGGTCACATAGACTTTTCCGTTCGCTACGGCAGGACCTGAGTATCCCCCTGCCACCGGGGCTCGCCAGACAATTTTAGGCGTTTCCGGCAACGTTTCGACGAGGCCTGTTTCACGCCAGACGTTGTCTCGTTGGGGACCCATCCACTGTGGCCAGTCGTCTGCACGAGCGACGGTGGAAGTGAGAAGAATCAGGCATAGCCAGTTGCGTGACATAGTTCAATCCTGAGTTGTGAAGGAAGCCAGACGGTCGAATCTTAGCATGGGGGGGGATTTTTCGTCATCTGTGCAAGGCGGAAAGCGAACCTCGCCGTATCTCCACCCACAGCGGAGATGCCACACGGGGGAGTACGTTGTCATGCCGGAACGGGTGTGCCGATTTGAAAATGCCCCGTGAAACCTCACGTCACGGGTCTGGTTCGGTCGGTCCTCTCACCGAATGGGGGGCGACTACACAATTCAGGAGCGCGCCGCAGGAACTCGTCGTCCCCCGCGGAAAATTTCCGCTGAGACCTACAGCGATTGCAATGCGTTAAGCAGTCTGTCAATTTCGCCAGACGTGTTGTAGTGCATCAATCCGACACGAATGACGCCGTCAGGTTCGAGTCCCAGGTTTTCGGTCACTTGAAGCGCGTAGAAGTTACCGTGGCCGACGAACAGTCCCTCCTGCCCCAGTCGGTCAGCGACGTCAATCGCTTTAAACCGGTCGTGCACAAAACTGACCGTGGGGGTGCGATCGGCGAGACGATCAGGGCTCGTCAGTCCAAAGACCTTCAGTTCGGGAATTGTCAGCAACCCATTAATCAACTTTGCACTCAGATTACGCTCGTAGGTGCCGATGGCCGCATACGCTGAGCGTAATCGATCTCTGAGTGATGTGGCGGAATTGTCGACCTGCTGTCCCAGGGCTGCCAGGTATTCGACGGCACTCTTCGTTCCTGCGATTCCTTCGAAGTTCTGGGTTCCCGTCATCCACCGACCGGGCAGCGTTTCGGTGACGGGCCGCAGCTTGTACGGAGTCAGCGACGTTAACAGGTCCCGTTTTCCGTACAGGACGCCGACGTGGGGGCCGAAGAACTTATAGGCCGAACAGGCCAGCCAGTCGCAGCCCCACTCTTCGACGTCGGGAAGACTGTGCGGGGCATAGTGGACGGCATCCAGAAAGACCTGGGCTCCAACGGAGTGTGCTCGCTTACAGATTTCCTGAACTGGATTCAGGGTTCCGACGAGATTCGATGCGCAGCCCACGGCGACCAATCGGGTCCTGTCGGAAAGTTTCGAATACAGGTCTGCCAGGTCGAGTGTGCAATCGGATTTGTGAAAATCGACATACCGGACAACGGCTCCCGCGTCTTGTGCCGCGAGCACCCACGGAGTGACATTGCCATCATGGTCCAGACGAGTCACGACGATTTCGTCACCGGCCTGCCATGTTCGACTGAGGGCGCGGCTGAGGGCGAAGGTGAGCGTCGTCATATTCGCGCCGAAGATGATGGATTCAGGATGAGCCGCGTTGAGAAAGACTGCCAGCGTCTCGTGCGCCGACTCCAGCAACTCGTCACTCTCTCGGGCAGTTGCGTACTGTCCGCCCCGATTGGCGTTGGTGTGGAGAAGGTAATTTCCAATCGATTCGGCGACGCGTGATGGGACCTGGCTTCCCCCCGGTCCATCAAAATAGGCCGCAGGGTGGCCGGAGACTGTGCGGCGAAGTGCAGGAAACTGATTTCGGCACCAGTCAATCGGAAAGTCGGTGGCTGAACCCATTCAGGTTGTCCGTGAAAGAGAGGGAATACAGAGTGAGCATGGCAGTCAGTGAGTCACTCTTCGCGACGATAATGGCCGGCTATTCAAATTGCCACTCGTCAGAAGCGACGGGCGGGCTGCGGCTTCACGGGGGGGTGGTGCTCTGTGGGAGGCAAGTCACTCCGTCGAATGATCGTTCTCTGCGCCATCATCAACTGCTCCTTTTCCGCAGCAGATCACAGAAGCGAGCTGGAGTCTCGGAACGGTGGTGCTTCCGATGACGTTATTGTTTCAGAGAATCGTTTGCGTATACTTTTTGTTATGGCCCGTGAAATTCGGAAAATGCTGGTCCTTCTTACTGTCGGCGGAGAACTGCGATGCACGCTCTCATGATCAGTCTGGCGTTGTTTGGGCAGGCCGAATTGGACAATCTTCCCCTTCCTCCCGCCCCCGCCCCGGTCGCTGCGGCAGCTCCCTCCCCGCGACAGCCGAACAGGTCGAAGATTTACGGGCGTGGTTACTGGTTCAGTTGATCGTCGATATGTCATTCGATCCTCAGAAGTCTGCGGAAGTGGAACGGATGCTGGGGCGGATGAATGAACGACAGGTCCGCGCTCTGGTCGCGGCTTATCGAGAGCGAGCTGCTCAAAAAGAGCAGAAACCCCGCGTTCAAATCGAAACCGGCGAACAACCGGCGATGGACCAGGCAAAACTGGATCTGCAGCAGGCGGAAGCTTACCGGGACCATCTGAAACGGGAGTACAACCGACGTCTGCTTGAAGGGCAGATGACACAGAATCTGGTGAGACAGAACCTGATCAACAGCCAGCAGGTGATGCTGATGTCGAATGGAGCCTACGGGTACAATTCGTTCGGTGTCGGCGGGTTGGGCTGGGGAGTCGTCAATTACGGCGGGTTCGGATTTGGTGCCCCCGGTTTTATGAGCCCTGTGATCTATGGAAACACGGGTTTCGGCGGGTGGGGTGTCTGGTAATCTACTGCTGGCAGTAAGTGATCGGAGTCTCTCCGAGACTGTCTGAATCAGTACTGTCTGAATCAATGGAGTGAGTCCCGCACATCTGCGTCGCGGGGGTTTTGAGTCTGGTGAGAGGATGACAATGTCGAGTGCTTTACGTGTGCTGTTGACGGACCGTGCCTGGCCTGATGCGGAGATTGAAAAGAAGATTCTGGGGGCCGCCAGGGCAGAACTGGTTGAAGCAACTGCCACGGATGAAGCGACACTCATTGGCCTGGCAAAAGACGTTGACGCCATTGCGACAAACTGGGCTCACGTGACCGAAGCGGTTATTCGAAGTGCACCTCGTTGCCGCATCGTCGCCCGGTTGGGGATCGGCATCGACAATATCGCCGTTTCTACGGCAACCGAACTGGGAATTCCGGTCACGAACTGTCCGGATTACTGCGTATCAGAGGTTTCCGACCACGCACTGGGGCTGCTGCTGGCATGTGCACGGCAGATCGGCTTCTTCCATCTGCGAACAAAGCGGGGAGAATACGATCTGAGTGCTGCCGGACCGATGCGGCGACTCTCGGGGCAGACCGTGGGTCTGGTCGGTCTGGGAAATACCGCCAGAGAACTCGTTCCCAAGTTGCGCGCGTTGGGGCTGACAGTACTGTCTCACACACGATCGGGGGCGGACTACGGCACGGGCTGTCGCATGGTTTCGTTGAAGGAGCTTTGCGAACAGAGCGATTACATTTCAATCCATGCTCCACTCGTCCCCGAAACGCGGCATCTGTTCAATGCCGAGCGGCTGAGGTGGATGAAGCCAACAGCCTATCTCATCAACACGTCGCGCGGCGGATTGATCGACCCCGCAGCACTCTGGGAAGCCCTGCAGAAGAATGTCATCGCCGGAGCGGCCCTTGACGTGTTCGAGCCCGAGCCACCGGATCTCAATGATCCCCTCTATCAGGACGAGCGGGTGATTGTCACACCCCACGCCGCATTTGTGTCGCAGGAGTCACTTGATCAGATGCGGACGCAGGCGATGAATCAGGTTGTTCAAGCCCTGCGCGGTGAGCGACCGGATAATCTGGTCAATCCGACCTACCAGGCATAGCGTTGGTCTGCCAACAGATGGGGTTGGTCGTTGGCACTCCCGGCGACTGACCTCACTCTCGACACGTTCCCCAGGATCGTTTCGTATGGCGGGGGCTCGTGTGGATTGAGCCGGCCAGCGAGCGGCGGGGCGACGAACCTGATTCGCTAATTGAACAGACTTGAATCGTTTTTGGGTTCCTTTTTCCTCACAGCGCGAGCGCGTTTGACTGGTTCCGTGGGAGTGGCGGGAGCGCTGACTTTGGGTTCGGGGGCTCCGTCCAGTACATCCCCCGGGTTGATTTTGGCGAGACGCGTCAGCCCTCGTGCGATGTATTCTTCGCTGATGTCAAAGGCGAGAAAATTGCGCCGCAATTTCTTAGCGACCGCTGCGGTCGTGGCACTGCCGCTGAACGGATCCAGTACCAGTTCGCCGGGGTTTGAGCTGACTTTGATGATCCGTCCCAGCAGCTGCTCCGGCATCTGACAACCGTGGAAACCTTCTCGCTCTTTGAACGTGCCAGCCACACGCGGAAAGTACCAGGTGTCTTCTTCGGGAGTCAGCCCCTCGACGAGATCCTGAGGACGCAGAATCCAGGTATCGTCTGGCAGGCGTCCGCTCTTGTTGGCGCGGGCGTCCGCATAGACGGTTTGCCGCGCAGAGGGGACTGCGATTTCAGGTCCATTAAAGGTGAAGTTCTTAGCGTTCTTCACAAAGTGGAAGATGTGCGTATGTGAGCGACTGAATTTGAGTTTGCAATTCACGCCGAACGTGTAGTACCAAATCACCCAGCTACGGCAATGAAACCCGATCTCCTGACTGAGGAGCTTCAGTTCTGCTGCATAGTCGTCGCCAATTGCCAGCCAGAATGTTCCATTTGGTTTGAGGACATGGTGGACGCCCGAGATCCACTTTCGGGACCAGTCCAGATACTGTGGAGGTGCCTGACGGTCCTTATAGACATCGTAAGAGTACCCGATATTGAATGGGGGATCCGCAAAGACAAGGTCGACGCACCCCGCCTCCAGCCCCTTCATTGCTTCGATGCAATCAAGAGAATGGATCGTATTTAAGGCGAGCATCAGACGGCCTCCCTGCGGGCGTTATCAAGAGCGGGCAGCGATGCCCGGAATAGGTCACTCAGCGGCCGTGATGCTAGCGTGGTTCCCTTCAAGTCTCAACGAGGGGTGAAAAGCTCTGCTAAGGGGCAGTGAGGATTGACGTGTCACTTGTTCACTCACATGATGACTTGACGACTCGCTACAATCCTCGCACGTGCGCAAGCTGATTGGCTCCCCGCTTCTTCCTGTTTCTGAGGGATGCGGTGTTAGTCAGGGGAGAGAGTCGAGCGGCGTCGCAGAGACTGGTTCAGACTGCCCTGCCAGACCCGGAAATCGTTCCGCCAGCCCCGTTCCCGCCCCCCAGTTTAAAAGAGCGGCCTGCATGTTCTCGCGATTTTTTATCGATCGACCGATTTTTGCTTCGGTCCTCTCGATCGTCATTACGCTGTGCGGTGGAATCGCTCTTTTCACTCTTCCCGTGACGCAGTATCCCGAGATCACGCCCCCGACGGTCGAAGTCTCGGCAATCTATCCCGGAGCAAACGCCCGCGTGGTTTCGGATACGGTCGCCGCCCCGATTGAACAGCAGGTGAATGGTGTGGAAGGGATGATGTATATGTCATCCCAGTGCACCAACGACGGGGCGTATTCGCTGACCGTGACATTTCGACAGGGAACTGACCTGAATTTGGCACAGGTTCTGGTGCAAAATCGTGTGGCCCTGGCACAGCCGATTCTTCCGGGGCTGGTCCAGCGACGCGGCGTCACTGTGAAGAAGAAGTCTCCCAGCGTGCTGATGATCGTCAATCTGTTTTCGCCTGACGACAGTCGCGACAACCTGTATCTCAGCAACTACGCAACCATTCAGTTGCGAGACGAACTTTCGCGACTGCCCGGGGTGGGGGATATCACGTTCCTCGGACAGCGCGATTACAGCATGCGCGTCTGGATCGATCCCGAGCGACTGGCGAGTAGCGGGTTAACGACCGATGACGTCGTCCACGCGATCGAACAGCAGAACATCCAGGTCGCTGCGGGACAGATCGGCCAGCCCCCTGCGGCGAAAGACCAGGTCTTCCAGTTCACCATGACGACGCTGGGGCGTTTGTCGGAAGATGAGCAATTCGCGGACATGGTTTTGCGAACCGAGGCGGATGGGTCTCTGATTCGACTGAAGGATGTCGCACGTACGGAGCTGGGAGCGCTGGGCTACGACCAGATGTGTACTCTGAATTCGCAGCCGTCGGTCGCGTTATCCGTCTATCAATTGCCGGGATCGAATGCCCTCGGAACGGCACAGCTTGTTCGCCGCAAAATGGAGGAGCTTAAAGAACGGTTTCCTGGCGGCATTGATTACGACATCGTCTACGACACGACGCCGTTCATTCAGGAGTCTGTCAACGAAGTGTTCAACTCGTTGCGTGACGCCGTGATCCTCGTGGCCGTGGTGGTTCTTGTGTTTCTGCAGGGATGGCGTGCTGCGGTGATCCCGCTGGTCGCGGTTCCGGTTGCTGTCGTCGGTACGTTCGCGGCGATGGCCGCATTCGGCTTCAGCCTCAATACCCTGACCCTGTTCGGCCTGGTGCTGGCGATCGGGATCGTCGTCGATGATGCCATCGTCGTGGTTGAAGCCATCGAGCGGCATCTGGAGGAAGGAGCCACCTCGCGCGAGGCCGCAATTCGCGCCATGGATGAAGTGGCGGGACCCGTTATTGCAGTCGGTCTGGTGCTGAGTGCCGTGTTCATTCCCTGTATTTTCATCACGGGGATCGTCGGTCGGTTCTTCCAGCAGTTTGCATTGACGATCGCAATTTCGACAGTGATCTCAGCGTTTAACTCGTTGACACTCAGTCCGGCGTTGGCTGTGCTGCTGCTCAAGCCCCGATCTCCGCATGCCGGTGAACATGCAGAGGGGGCTCATGGTCATGCGACTGCCGGTGGAGGACACGCGTCAGGAGAGGCCCTGCCCCGACTGCTCATTCTGATGATTGGTGCCTGGATCGGATACGCTTCGGGTTCCTGGGTTGCAGAGCAACTCGGAAAGGCGGGTGAGCCGATCTTCGCTTACATCTCACCGCAGTTGCTGACAGCGATCGTGGGGATCATCGTCGCGCAGATCGCTTGCGGGCTGGTGAATCGCCTGCTGGGGTGGTTTTTCCGCTGGTTCAACCTCGGATTCAATCTGGTCACCGAAGGCTATGTCGCAATCGTGGGGCTTCTGCTCCGTGCAAGCTTCGTTGTGCTGCTGGGGTATGCTGGTTTCATCTACCTCACCTACCACCTGTTTACGATTGCGCCATCGGGTTTTATTCCCTCACAGGACAAGGGTTATCTTCTGGTCAACGTGCAGTTGCCTGATTCGGCATCGCTGGACCGGACCAACCGCGTCATGAAACGCATTGAAGAACTGGCAGCACAAACCCACGGCGTCAAAGACACGATGGGAATCGCGGGTCAATCGATCGTGCTCGGTGCCAACGCACCAAACTTCGGCACGGTTTATCTCATGCTCGATGACTTCCACCATCGCAGCGACTTGACGGCGGATCATATCGCGGACACGTTGAAAGCGACCCTCGAGAAAGAAGTTCCCGATGCGTTGATCAACCTGTTTGGTGCTCCGCCTGTGGATGGGCTGGGAACAGCCGGCGGGTTCAAAATGGTGGTCGAGGACCGCGGTGACAGCAGCGCGACCGCACTTCAGACCGTCAGTCAGCAAATCGTTGATGAAGGATCCGCGATTCCGGGGCTGACCGGGCTGTTCTCCAGTTTCCGCGCAGATACACCCTGGTTGTTCATCGACATCGATCGACGGGCTGCCCGCAGCAAAGGGGTCTCGCTTTCCTCTTTGTTTGAAGCTCTTCAGGTCGGGTTTGGTTCACTTTATGTGAATGACTTTAACCGTTTCGGTCGTACGTGGCAGGTGAATGTGCAATCGGACGCACAATTCCGAATGGCGTCCAAAGACCTGAAACGGGTTCTGGTCCGAAGCGAAAATCACGAACTCGTTCCCCTGGCGGCGGTCGCATCAGTGCGAGAAATCACGGGGCCCGTCATGGTGATTCGCTACAACCTGTACCCGTCGGCCATCGTCAACGTCAACGGGGCTGCGGGAACGAGTTCGGGTCAGGTGATCGACCGAATGAATGAACTTTCCCAAAATGTCCTGCTGCCGTCGATGCGGGCAGAGTGGACCGAACTGGCACTGCTTCAGCTCGAAGCAGGTAATACTGCAATGTTCGCCTTCCTGCTGGCGGTGGTGCTGGTCTTCCTGGTGCTGGCGGCCCAGTACGAAAGCTGGTCGCTGCCGCTGGCTGTAATTCTGGTGGTGCCGATGTGTTTGCTCTGTTCGGTTGTCGGCGTGCTGATGGCCAACATGGATATCAACATCTTCACGCAAATTGGCTTCGTGGTGCTGGTCGGTCTGGCCTGTAAGAACGCGATTCTGATTGTGGAGTTTGCCCGGGCTCGCTGCCTCGCCGGACTTGCCCCGCGTGAAGCAACACTGGAGGCGTGCCGGCTGCGGTTGCGTCCGATCATCATGACATCGTTCGCGTTCATTCTGGGGGTCGTTCCGCTGATGATCGGCAGTGGTGCCGGTTTTGAAATGCGGCAGACACTGGGGATCGCCGTGTTCGCAGGGATGCTCGGCGTCACGTTGTTCGGGATCTTCCTGACCCCTGTCTTCTTCTACGTCATTCAGTTGATGTCGGGGCCCCCGAAGGTGATCGCAGAACCCGAAGTTTCTCCCACAAGCCACGGTCCTCACAGTTCACATCCCGTAGCACCCTGATTTGACTGTTCTTCGGCGAGAGATCGGGACGGATAGGGGTGGCTTTGGGATAGGCCCCTTACGGCCGATTACACCTCGTTACCGGTGATGAGGCGGTTGCCGGGGGTGTACGTGTTTGGACGGTAGTACCCTGCCCTGTGAAGCAGCAGAAATCTCTCAAGCACGATTCGACTCGGCGGACCATTCTGGACGGGAAGCGAGTCCTCATCCCTTCGTGCTCGTGAACATCATCTGCAGCCCCCGCGGTTTTCCAAAGAGTATGCGGTATGGCTCGATACGAGGCTGCCTGAGCCGGGTCTGACGCCGTTGGAGCAATTGACACCCGACTGCGTCTTCCTGGCTGCGTAATTTCGTCCCACGTCGCTGATGCGGGGTACTGATCCTCACCGTATTGGTCATGATCTGTACCCGCCCGCAGGCCATTTGTGACTCGATTGCAGGCCGTCTAAGCATCCCTATAATCGGGTAGGAGGAGGGGTTACCCCCTCCGTCCTCCCACACCACCGGACGTACTCATCGTATCCGGCGGTTTCTAAGATGGTTGTAAATCGGCGTGCCTTTGGGTCAGGAAGACGAGGCCGAGACGATGGAACCAGTCGATGGACATGGCATGTTGAGCGGGAGGGCTACCCGCCATGCGCCACCATCCTTTCCCCGAGTTAGCCAGAATCCACGCGAGGTACCGGGGTACTCCGCACGAGATCAGGAAGTCGGAGATCGGTTTCGCACGTTTCCGCTGTTTGAGTTGAACGCAGCGCAGACGATGTCGAATCCATTCATCCAGACGTTCGAGGTGAGACCGACATTGGGCATGTCGGTAGTATGTCACCCATCCGGTCAAGAACGAGTTGAGTTCGGTCACCATCCGTCGGAGGCTGACGCCTCGATTGCGTTTCGTCAGTTCACGCACCTTCTGCCGTGCCCGTGCGAGACTCTGAGGGGCGACCCCCAGCTTCCCGCCCGGGAGCAGACGGTGGCCCAGGAATTTCCGGTCCAGGATGTACGCTGCTGCGGATTTATCGCGGTTAACCCGCAATCGCAGATGCGTTTCCAGGAATGTCGTGAGCGAGGCCAGCACGCGTTCTCCCGCTGCTTTTGTCCGCACGTAAATGTTGCAGTCATCGGCATAGCGACAGAACTTGTGCCCGCGACGCTCCAGTTCCCGGTCGAGATCGTCCAGTAACAAGTTCGCCAGCAGTGGTGACAAGGGACCGCCTTGCGGCGTCCCTTCTTGACGTGCAAGGCAGGCACCGTCTTGCATCAGCCCCGCTTCCAGGAACCGGCGAATGATGCGAAGCAGACGCTTATCAGGCACGCGTCGCGCCAGACGTCCCATCAGAATGTCGTGGTTGACCCTGTCGAAGAACTTCTCCAGGTCCATATCCACGACGATGAGACGTCCTTCGGCCACGTATTGCTGAGCCGCGGCCAAGGCCTGGTGGGCACTGCGACCGGGGCGGAACCCGTAGCTGGAGTTCGAGAACGTCGGATCAAATAGCGGTTCGAGAACCTGCAGAATCGCTTGCTGTACGAGTCGGTCGACAACCGTCGGAATGCCCAATTGTCGCATTCCACCTCCCGGCTTCGGAATTTGCACTCCACGCACCGGTTGGGGCTGGTATCGTCCTTCCAGGAGCGAGGCGATCAGCGTGTTCTTGTGAGTCGCAATCCAGGCGGCCAAATCGTCGAGGGTCATCCCATCGACGCCTGGGGCACCCTTGTTCGCTTTCACTTTGCGATAGGCTCGATTGAGATTGTCTCGGTCACAAATCCTTTCCATCAGGTTGTCGGTCAAGGCGCGTGTCTGGTCTGACGCCGCGAGAGTTTGTGACTCCTCGAACCTGGCAGATTGGATGCTGTCCGCACCGCCCTGGTCGTGGCGCAGCGGTTCCCCGTCAGCTCCGAAGAGTCGCCGTTGATACCAACTGCCTTCCTGTCGCTCCGCTCTCATCGAGTCGTCTCAGGCGTACCCTGCATCTTAGATTCGGTCCTTCGCCGGTGAGTAAGTCATGACCAACATGTCTGACGATGCACCCCAACTACTACGACCTCGGCTGACTTCTCTCCACGCGTCTGACGGTGTTGCCACCGACATAGCCGGATCGACCGGCACGAAGAGAGATCTCCCTGGGTAAGTTGTGCTTCTTTCCCTTGGGCCTCGCTGGATTTACCGGCGTGAGTGTCCGGATGAGCATTGGGCATCCCCGTCCATTGCCGGGTTACCCCACCACGTCGGCCTTGTATCCAGTTTCTGTTCGTCGAGTCCAAGTTTCGCTTTCGGCTCCCTTCAGATCCCGCCTCGCGGCGGGCACCCTGTCCTACAGCTCACGGTTCCGGTCATCACGGCCCGTAGAGAACTTGCATCTCCGAGAAACACAACATGCCAGGCGCACAGCGAAGAGCCCGACGTTCCTGGGGAACGTCGGGCTCTCTGAAATCTGTCATCGTCCGATTTCCGCTGTGAGTGCGGAGGTTCGGGCGAGGCTCTTCAAGCGACGGTGCGGATTACTTTCCGGCAGCGAGAGCTTGTTGAGCGGCAGCCAGCTTCGCGACGGGAACGCGACGTGGCGAGCAACTGACATAGTTCAAACCGATATCGTGGCAGAACATGACGGAAGCGGGATCACCACCGTGTTCACCACAGATACCAATCTTCAGGTCTGCTCGTGACGAACGACCCCGTTCGACACCAATCTTCATGATATCCCCGACACCTTCCTGATCGATCGTCTGGAACGGATCGCTTGGAATGATGTCGTGTTCACGGTAGTAACCGATGAACGGACCGTAGTCATCGCGGCTGATTGCCAGAGTGGTCTGGGTCAGGTCGTTGGTTCCAAAGCTGAAGAACTCAGCAGCGGAAGCGATCTGATCGGCCCGAACGGCAGCTCGTGGAACTTCGATCATCGTGCCGACGAGGTATTCCAGCGTGGTGCCGGTTTCCTTGAAGACCGCTTCTGCGGCAGCGCGGATGATCTTTTCCTGGTGCTTGAACTCGGTCAGGAAACCGGCGAGCGGAACCATGACTTCGGGAACAACGTTGATTCCTTCCTTCTTCACCTTGACAGCGGCTTCGAAGATCGCCCGAGCCTGCATCGCGGTAATTTCCGGATAGACGATTCCCAGACGGCAACCGCGGTGACCCAGCATCGGGTTGGCTTCGTGCAACTCGCCCACGCGTCGCTTTACAGCGTCGACCGTGCTGTTGGTCCAGCTCGCCAGTTTCTGAGCCAGGTCGGGCTGTTCTTCCAGGTGACGGTCAGAGAGGAACTCGTGCAGTGGAGGATCGAGCAGACGGATCGTCACGGGACGACCGTTCATGCTGCGGAACAATCCGGCGAAGTCTTCCCGCTGGAATGGCAGCAGCTTGGCGAGAGCTTCTTCGCGGGATTCCTTGGTTTCTGCCACGATCATGTGACGGATTTCGTCAAGGTGATCGAAGAACATGTGCTCCGTACGGCAAAGTCCAATCCCTTCGGCACCGAAGGCGATGGCTTCGTCGGCCTGGTTGGGGGTATCGGCATTGGTTCGCACTCGCAGCTTGCGGTGCTTGTCGACCCAGCCCATGAGCTGTGCGTACCGCTGGTAGGTTTCGGATTCTTCTGGCTTCAGTGTCTTCTGGACGAGTACCTGAATTACTTCGCTTGGCTTGGTTTGCACCTTGCCTTCGAAGACTTCGCCGGTGAAGCCGTCCATCGAGATGAAGTCGCCCGATTTCAGGGTCTTGCCGCCAACGTTGATCGTGTTGGTGGTGTAATCCACTTCAATGGCCGAGCAGCCGACGATACAGGCCTTACCCATCTGACGGCTGACCAGTGCAGCGTGTGAGCTGGCACCACCGGTTGCAGTCAAAATCCCCTTCGCGGCCTTCATCCCGCGCAAATCTTCGGGGCTGGTTTCTTTACGGACGAGAATGATGTCCGTGTTCGGGTTCTTCTCGTGGAACTGTTCGGCTTCGTCTGCGAACAGGCAGATCACCCCGGAAGCAGCGCCAGGACCGGCGTTGATTCCCTTCGCCAGGAAGCGGCCTTCCTTGGTGGCCGTGGCCTTCGAGGCGGGATCGAAGATGGGCTGCAGCAGCTGTGCAAGGTCGTCAGCGGGAATACGGCGTTTCTGCAGTGCTTCCTGCTCGGTGATCAGACCTTCGTTGACGAGGTCAACAGCGATACGAACCGCTGCGAAACCGGTTCGCTTGGCGTTTCGGGTCTGAAGCATGTAGACCTTGCCACGCTGAATGGTGAACTCGATGTCCTGCACTTCTTTGTAGTGCTTTTCGAGCTTCTTGCCGATTTCGTTCAATTGCTTGTACGACTCTGGCATATCGCTGGCGAGGGTTTCTTCGATTCGCTTTGGAGTACGAATCCCTGCGACAACGTCTTCACCCTGTGCGTTGATCAGATAATCACCGCAGAAGCCGGGGGTTCCCAGAGCACAGTCGCGGGTCAGTCCGACGCCGGTAGCGCAATCGTCACCCAGGTTACCGAAGACCATCGCTTGAACGTTGGCGGCCGTACCCCATTCGTGAGGGATGCCGTATGTTCGGCGATACACCATGGCGCGATCGTTCATCCAGCTGCCAAACACGGCACCGATCGCACCCCAGACCTGTTCCATCGGATCGGTGGGGAAGTCTTTGCCAGCGCGGGTCTTGATCAGTTGCTTGAATTCAGCGACCAACTCTTTGAGCTGTTCGACCGACAACTGTGAATCTTCCTTGACGCCGGCCTTTTCTCGCTTGTGTTCGAGAGCGACTTCAAACGGATCCCCTTCGGTCTTGTCTTTTGGCTTCAGCTCGAGCACGACGTCGCCGTACATCTGTACGAAGCGACGGTAGCTGTCCCAGGCGGATCGTTCGTTGCCGGTCTGCTTGGCCAGAGCGACAACGGTCGTGTCGTTGAGGCCGATGTTCAACACCGTGTCCATCATCCCTGGCATCGATTCCCGGGCACCGGAGCGGCATGAGAACAGCAATGGGTTGGTGGCAGAGCCGAACTCTGCACCCATGGATTTTTCGACTTTCTTGAGAGCGTCCAGGACCTGCTGCTTCAGCTCGGGTGGAAACGTCCTGTTGTTCGCGTAGTAGTAGGTGCAGACTTCGGTGGTCAGGGTGAAACCAGCGGGAACGGGCAGGCCGATACGAACCATTTCGGCCAGATTCGCACCCTTGCCTCCCAGCAGGGTTTTCATTGATGAGTCACCGTCGGCCTGACCGTCGCCGAAAAAATACACGTACTTGGTCGACATGCGAAGTCCTTCAAATGCAGGCCGCTAATGCGACCTCAGACATGGTAGATAGCGACCCGGATTCGGGTCGACTGAGCGGGACAACTGCGGCGCGAACTTTCATCGCTCATGCAACCCCCTTGTTGACGAGGCCGAAAATTAGCGATCGAACGGTCGAACTTCAAGAGAACCGATAGAATTGCTGCGACCCGATCTACCTGAAAACGTAGCTCTTTCCGTCGCATGTTTGCACTCGAATCACCTCAGGTTGATGGGTTTTGTCTGAGGTTTTCGGCAGGGCTGCCACGGCCCTGCCCTGGTGACCGGGGCGTCACTCTGCCGGCAGTCAATGTCTGCTGCTTTTAATCGCTAGGGATGTACGGACGCGGTGTCATTCGCGGTCGTGTGCCCCCCCGCCGTCGGGTTGCGTTTTGCAATGCCCCATCGACCAATTGAAGGAATTGGCGAGTGGTCATTCAGGTCGGTCGCATGTTCGCGCGAACCCCATTCTGAGGGTCGTCGGAGTGCTCGATGGAGTGCCGTGCGGATCTCGCCCCATAGGGGTGAACGGGGTGGTGAAATCGGCAACAAGATTGCGTGAATGAGGTCGCATCGCGGGTGAAGCCGGATGCTTGATGGCGATCAATCATGAATCCTGATTGCGCACTTGCGGCGTGAGCATATTTGAGGCCGAGTTGTTGGAAAACGCACCGACTGTTTCGTGGCTTTTCAGCCTGTGTGAAGTATTCTGCGTCGTTTTTCCTAGGTGCCTATGGACTTAGCACGTTTCGAGAGGCGGCCGCTGCGAAGGGTAGATTGCGGAATAGCGAGTCCGGGAAAATTTTAAGGAGAGTTACGTCGACTGGCCCTGAACGAATTTCCGTCTTCCGGTCTAATTTTTCTATGAAAAACTATCGAATCGGCGTTTCCTTTTTTGACGCAACGTGCAATAACACTTTCTATCTCCGGCGGGCAGGGGCTTGCCGGGGTAGGAAGATGAATGCCTCCTCGCCCACCGATGTTTCTTCTTGCCCGCTGTCCGAGTTTTCTCTCGCCGCGTCCAAGTAAGTCAAGTCGGGTGACGCTCCTCGGCAACCGTCATGTCCGTTTGCTCTCGTGGAACAAAAAAACTGTCGGGAAGTTTTTGATGTTGCTCTCGATGCCGCGGTTTTGTAGTCGCTGATTTGGCTTTGATCTTCCCTGTCGCAGTAAGCGGCAGCCTATGACCTGTTTCAGAGAGCCTGTATGGCTCGCAAAGGACGACGATGAGCAAGAATCTGTATGTGGGTAATTTGTCTTACAATTGTACAGCTGACGATCTGCGTGAGTTGTTCAGTCAGCACGGCAACGTTTCGTCGGCACAGGTCGTTTCAGACCGCGAAACCGGCCGATCACGTGGCTTTGGTTTCGTAGAGATGTCGGACGGTGGAGAAGCGGCGATCGGTGCACTGAACGGAGCGGAGTTCCAGGGCCGTACGCTGACAGTGAATGAAGCTCGTCCCCGTGAAAGCGGTGGCGGTGGTCGCAGCGGTGGTGGTGGCGGTTACGGCGGCGGCCGCAGCGGTGGTGGTGGTTACGGTGGCGGCGGCGGTGGCCGCAGCAGTGGTGGATACGGCGGTAACGGCGGTGGTGGTCGTTACTAAGCCGATTCGCGACTCAGTTGCTCCGTCCTGTCAATTGATTTGACAAAATTAGAAACGCCTTCCGTCCCGACCGGAAGGCGTTTTTTTATTGCTTTGTCTGGGGAGTCTTTCGGTTTTGCTCGAGTCTATGCTTCCCCTTCGGGTTATTGGCGAACGATATACGCGTGTTCTGTGCTGTGTTGGGCTGAGGATGCAAAAAAACGACGAATAGAGCGAATCGCACTTCCCGCAAGGTCCGAAGATTGCTACTATTCGGGAACTTTTACGGCGAAACGTCGCGACTGTCTTACGCAGCAAGTACGTTGTCACGTGCGATTACGCATGTTTCACCCGATGTGGCATCTTTGAGTTAACTAGGGAAGTTCGTCGTACACTTACGATTTGATCGCAATTCAACGACGAAAATAAAGGACTCTTAGATGCTCCGGGAATGCACGATTCGCTCAGTTCGCTAGGGTTCATCTCAGTGGCCTCTCTGGGGTGGACCTCTCGGCGTTTCTGTTCCTTCTGGGCGTCTCACGAGGCATCTCTACTCGTTTTCTTCGCAGCGTTCTTGCAGCAGGTTCTTTCGATCAAATCCCCCGGCTTTGATTGCGCAGGATCGCTCGTTTCCCCCGATAGGTCTCGGTAGACCGTCTCCGAGATCGCACTGTTCCCTGACTGTGTTTCAATAGCATCACCATGAACCTCGAAAAAGTCCGCAACATCGGTATCTCGGCTCACATTGACTCGGGAAAAACAACTCTCACCGAACGAATTCTGTTCTACTCAGGACGAATTCACGCCATCCACGAAGTGAAGGGGAAGGACAACGTCGGCGCGACGATGGACTTCATGGATCTGGAACGTGAAAAAGGAATCACCATTGCTTCTGCTGCCACGCAGGTGAAGTGGGAAGTGAAGTTGCCAGAGGAAGCCGGTGGTGGTATCGACGACTACACCGTCAACGTGATCGACACCCCGGGCCACGTGGACTTTACCGTTGAAGTGGAGCGTTCGCTGCGCGTGCTTGACGGGGCAATCCTGGTCCTCTGCTCGGTGGGTGGCGTTCAGAGCCAGTCGCTGACCGTTGACCGCCAGATGAAGCGATACAAGGTTCCCCGTATTGCGTTCATCAACAAGATGGACCGCACGGGAGCCAATCCGGACAAGGTTATCAAGCAGATCGAAGAGAAACTGCACGTGACCCCGGTACCGCTCCAGATTCCGATGGGACGTGAGCAGGCCTTCCAGGGTGTGATCGACCTGGTCACCATGAAGGCGGTTTACTTCGATGGGGAAGACGGCGAAGACATTCGACGTGAACCTATTCCTGAAGAATACAAGGAAAAGGCAGTCGCTGCTCGTACGCACATGCTCGAACAACTTTCACTTTACAGCGATCCTCTGATGGAGATGCTGCTCGAAGAGAAAGATCCTCCTGTCGATGAAATCCGGAAGATCATTCGTTCGGCCACGCTTGCTCAGCAGATCACTCCGGTGATGATGGGGTCGGCGTACAAGAACAAGGGTGTTCAGGAAGCTCTGGACGCTGTGACGTATTACCTCCCTTCACCGCTCGATCGCAAAATGACGGCGATTGATCAGGCGAAGAAGCCACAGTCTGATGAAGAAACTCAGGATCCGAACTGGAACCGCGTCACTCTCGATTCGGACGTCAAGAAGCCACTCGTCTGTATGGCATTCAAGACGGTCGTGGAAGAATACGGCCAGTTGACGTACACCCGTATTTACCAGGGAAAGATCGTCAAGGGGGACAGCTACATCAACACTCGAACCGGTAAAAAGGTTCGATTCGGTCGTCTCGTGCGCATGCACGCCAACGATCGGCAGGACGTTGATGTCGCCGAAGCCGGTGATATCGTGGCTCTGGTCGGTGTCGACTGCGCTTCGGGGGATACGTTCTGCGGTGATGGTGTGAGCTACTCGCTGGAAAGCATCTACGTTCCTGACGCTGTGATCCGGTTGAGCATTGAACCGGTTAAGCGAGACGGTGCTGACAAGCTGAGCAAGGCGCTTGAGCGATTCCGCCGTGAAGATCCGACCTTCCGCGTGCTGACCGACGAAGAAACCGGCCAGACGTTGATCGCCGGGATGGGCCAGTTGCACCTGGACATTTACGTCGAGCGAATCAAGCGAGAGTATGGTGTTGAGTGTGTCATCGGTCAGCCTCGCGTTGCTTACCGTGAAACTCCGACCCGCGAAGTCGAGTTCAACTACAAGCACAAGAAGCAGACCGGGGGTTCCGGACAGTACGGTCACGTGGTCGGGAAGCTGGTTCCGCTGCCCGAAGACAGTGCGATCCCCTACGAATTCGTCAACGACGTTACCGGTGGACGCATTCCGAAAGAATACATCAAGCCAATCGATGAAGGCTTCCGGCGAGCTCTCGTCAAAGGCCCGCTGTGTGAGTGTGAAGTTGTGAACGTCCAGATGATTCTGCAGGACGGTAGCTACCACGACGTCGACTCGTCCGAAATGGCGTTCGGCATCTGTGCGTTCGACTGTATGCGAGAAACCCTCAAGAAGGCCAACATTGGTCTTCTCGAGCCGATCATGAAGCTGGAAGTGGAAGTTCCGGAAGAGTTCCAGGGGAACGTCACGGGCCATATCTCCAGCAAGCGAGGTCTGGTTGGTGCGACCGAAACCAACATGGGGATTGCTACGATCGTGGCAGAAGTCCCGCTGGCCAGCATGTTCGACTACGCCAACGAACTTCGTTCGATGACGCAGGGTAAGGGAACCTTCACGATGGAATTCGCGAAGTACTCGATGCTGCCTCGAGGCCTGATGGACGAAGTCGTCGAGAAGCGAAAGAAGGACAAAGCAGAACGAGCTGCCCAGAAGTAACGGTAGCCCGCTCTGAAAAGTCTACAAATCACAGCCCGGCCTGGTTCTCCAGGTCGGGCTGTTTCCTTAAGTCAGGCCGGTTTACCTGGCCAGGAACGAGCGAACGTAATGTACGAAACGTGTCGGTAAAAAAAGTGGGGATTGCTCGTGATGAAGCAATCCCCACTCTCGCATTTATCGCTAGCGAAAGCGTCTTCGTAAACGCTCTGGTCCAGCGGAATCAACTACGAAAGGAGCCATTTCGCCGCAGCAGCAAGTTCGCCATCGGTGGAACCCGAGTAGGCCGTGACCGAAGTGGACTGTGCCGCAGAGTAGGCTTTGGTAACGACCGCCGGAAGCTGATCCCCTTCCCCGGAGACCCAGAGCGGGTGCGGTGCAACTAGTGCCAGCAGCCCCGGGATGTCACCATACCTGACCGCGCCCGGCAGCAGCATCGGGTCGTAAGCTTCTGTGATCGAAGCGAATCGGAAACCCCCTGTCCCGATAGCGACCTTATTGACCGCCGAGCCTGCCTGAAACGCGGCTGCTGCGGCGATGGGGCCCGCCGTACGCCCGCTCCCAATCACGTGAACCGCTTCCGGCTCGTACTTACTGAACCGGCAGAAGGCGATCATCGTCAGGACATCGTGGACTCGCTGCGCGAACAAGGGGTGATTGTACCCGAGCGTGTATCCCACGAATTCGCGCGGATTCTCGACTTTGCGTGCCGAGGCCAGTGACTTCTGATCAGCAAGGAATTCCCCCTGATAGAGCAGGTCAGGAATGGCCACGGCGACACCCGCGTCAAGCAGCAATTGTACCTCAGGTTTGGGAGAGCCATCATCCTTGACGAGCGAACTCTTGCCTTCATCAGTGATCCACAGGGCGACTTGCTTGTTCCAGTTCCGTGGCAGGAAGAAGTAGGTTGGAACCTCTTCGTTCTGGCCCTTCAGGCGAATCACCGAGCGGAAGCTGAGAAGTTCTTCCCCTTCGACCTTGTGCTTGTTCTCCTGCACGAATTCCTCTTTTGCAGGGAGCTTGCGGCCAATCATGACGTCCCACGCGCCACCTATGACTTCGCGGTACTTACGAAGGGATTCGGGAGAAGAGGGAACAAGGGCCGCGAATTGCGCGTCCTGATCCGCAGCCAATCCCCGGAGGATCCGCAATTCGTTTTCCACCGAGCGGGCAGGAGCGGGGTGTTCGCCGTTCCAGACGGTTAATTCTTCCTTGGTCAGCGGAACGAAGTCACGTTCCATGATCGGACTGGTCTGCCCCAGCTTCAGGTGCTTGTTAAAGAATTCATACATCATCAGCCGGCTGGGCTGGTTGTAGTTGTGCGGGAAGGCCATGTACTTCCCTTCCACATTGTCGGGGGCTCCCAGCATGCTGTAATGCTGTTTCAGTTGCGGCAGTCCCTTCGTTTCCAGCTCTCGCGTCCAGTCGTCGGCTGCGGTCATTCCCAGAGGACGCGGAGCGATCATCGCGGCGAATTCGATATTTCCCGTGTTCACACGCAGATAGCTGGCGTTCTCGCAGGTACATCCACCCTGCATCGAAGTCGAGACCATCACGGCGGGGAAGAAGGCCGCAGGACGTGGGTCGAGACTTCCCAGAAGGAACGTTTGAGTCCCCCCACCGCTGGCGCCCGTCACGCCGATGCGACTTGTATCCACATCGCTGAGTGAGCTGATCCAGTCCAGCGCCCGGATTGAGTTCCAGGCTTGAAGGCCCACAATATTCAGACACCGCAGCTCGGATTGAGCACTGAAGATGCCCCAGCGATCCGGCTGACTGAGTTCAGGACGCTGTCTGGCGAATCCGTGAGCGATCTCGAACGGGATCGGCCCCGAATCCGGGTATCCCAGCATGTCGTAAAGAAATACGATGCATCCCATCCGTGCCAGTTGGACACAGCGCGCTTGCAGAGGGAATCTGCCACTGGGAATCGACTCGGCCTTGCTCTTCAGTTCCTGTTCGAATGTGGCGTCGTTGTGTTCGTAGAACCTTCCGTTGGCCCAGTGACCGTGCGGACACAATACGGCGGGCAACTTCCCGGGCTTGGGATTCTTCGGCCGGTAGAGGCTTCCCGTGCAATAGAGGCCGTCACCTGTTTCGAGGATGACGCGTTCGACCGTGAAGTCGTCGCGTTCGACTTTTCCGTGCACAACCGCGTTCAGAGGTTTTCTCGTTGGCATCGGCCAAAGCCCCAGTGCAACCTGCAACTGCCGACGGACGTATTCGGAACGCTGCTTCCATTCCTCGACGCTGGCACTCGGAGTCCAGGGGAAGTAGGCGTTGAGGTCTTTCAGTCCCCCAAGTCTCACGTCGTTTGGCAGCGTGTCTGCGGGAAGGACACGGGGGGCAGCGCCCTGGGCCACCTGTCGGACACCGACTGCGTTAGCGACAGCCACGGAGGCTGCGGCAAATTTGAGAATGGTACGACGATCGATTTTTGGGGTATCGCTCAAGGGGCGTCTCCGTAGGAATTCCATGGGCTGCAACTTCAGGGCGACATCATAGAAATCACTTGTGATAGAAATCAACAAGCACCTATGCGAGAACCCACCCCCGGGAGCCCACAGCGCAGAGCTTTCCCCCTGGCGGGTATTAGGACCGCGCGATCCTGAGACTTGGATCGCCTGATGCGGCGGCAGTTCGGCTGTTCCTCGCTGCCGTCGGGACTCAGGCAACGGGGGCCATGCCGCTCAGTCTGATGAACTGCACGTACTGGCCTGATTCCCCTGCTCTGCCAGCTTTTCGCGTGCGAGCCGCAGTTGTCCGCAGGCCGCGTCAATGTCGGCCCCCTTGCGTTTGCGGACTGTTGCGGGAATGCCGAATGACTCGAGGACTTGAACGAACTCGCCGGTTCGGGGAGCCGTCGGGGCAACAAATTCCAGCTCGGTCACACCGTTCATCGGGATCAGATTGACGTGGGCGATGCGCGACTGGAGTCGCTTCGCAAGTTGCCGTGCATGCAGTGGATCGTCGTTGACGCCCGAAAGAAGTACGTACTCGTACGTGACGCGACGTCCGGTAATTTCGAAATAGTCATCCGCGGCCTGGAGGACTGCGTCGATACCGATCTTGTCATTGACGGGAACAAGTCGAGTTCGCAGTTCGTTGTCCGGGGCGTGCAGAGAGACGGCCAGGTTATACTGCTTTCCCGAACGGGCGAGTTCTCGAATTTTCTCGGGCAAGCCGACGGTCGAGATCGTGATTCTGCGGGCCCCCAGTCCCAGCCCCCCTTTTTCATTCAGGGTATCCAGAGCGGGAATTAACGACTTCAGGTTCGCCAGGGGCTCGCCGATTCCCATGACGACCAGATTCGTGATCTGCTCCCCTTTCTTCAGCAAGCGGTCGAGCCTCAGTACCTGCTCCAGAATTTCCCCTGTCGTCAGACTGCGCTTGAGTCCCAGCAGGCCGCTCGCGCAAAAGACGCACCCCATGGCGCAGCCGACCTGAGTAGAGATGCAGATTGTCCGTCGATCGGGCTCTCGCATCAGCACGCATTCGATGAACTGGCCATCGTGCAGCTCGAGCAGCAGCTTTTCTGTTCCGTCGCGCGAGACCTGATGCTGCGCCTGGCGCGCCGGAAACAAGGAAAATTCGTCAGCCAGCGCCGCGCGCAACGTGGCCGGAACATCGTGCATCTCTGCGAAGTCACTCACCCGGCGTCCGAAGATCCAGCGGCGGATCTGTCCGGCCCGGTAGGCGGGAAAACCGTGAGCCACACACCAGTCTGCCAGCCCTGCGGCGTCGAGCTCATAAAGGCGCGTCTGGAAGGGGCGATCCGCAATTACTGGGAGGATGGACATGAAAACCCTAGACCGTTGAGAATCTCTCGACCGGCTTGACTCTTGTTGAGGATGTAGAAGTGGATTCCATTCACCCCCTGGTCGATCAATTCGCGACATTGTGCGATGGCAAATTCAACACCAATCTCGTGTTGTGCCTGTTTGTCTTCTTTCACTGCTTCCAGACGGGACGTCAGGTCGGCGGGAATTCCGGCTCCGCACATGGCGGTAATTCGCTGAATTCGAGCAAATTCCGTGATCGGCATAATCCCCGGGATCAATGGTACGTTGATGTGGGCTCGATTCAACCTGTCACGGAATCGAAAGAAGCTGTCGTTGTCGAAGAACAACTGTGTGAAGATTGCATCTGCACCATTCCTGACTTTCCGAACCAGGTTTTCGAAATCAACGTCCAGGTTGGGCGCTTCCGGATGCTTTTCCGGGTAGCCAGCGACACCGATCCCCATCTCGGGAAAGCTTTCGCGAATCAAGCTGACGAGTTCGTTAGCATATCGCAATCCCCCTTCAATTGCCTGAAAAGAGGCTTGTCCTGCAGGAGCATCACCCCGCAGAGCCATAATGTTGCGCAGTCCCTCGGCCCAGGCATAATGCAGCCATTCCGTTAACTGCTCGCGGGTACTACCCACGCAGGTGAAGTGGGCTGTGGCGGATGTTTTGAACTTCTCCTGGATCTCGCGGCACCATTCGACCGTTCGCTTGCTTGTCGAACCCCCCGCACCGTAGGTACACGAAACGAAGGCGGGGCGGAACGGGACCATTTCTGCCAGGGTCTGACGCAGCGAGTCATCCCCTTCCGCTGTCTTCGGGGGAAAGACTTCAATGGACAGCCCAAAGCGGCCACCGGCATACACGTCTTTGATTCGCATTGCACCGCTCGTCATACCCAGATTGCTCCTGCTTGTAAGATATCGATGCAGCAGATTATGCGATCACTCGCCTGGCTGCCACCATCATTTTTGTCTCAAACTTCGGAAGATCTCCAAAGGCAGGTGCCGGGTGCGAAATCTGAAAATCGCTGTCGTCACCTGCTCCGTGGATCATAGGGTTGATTCAAGAGTAAGACCGGTCGTGCGGGGATGACAGGCTCGATGTTGACGGTGCCTGCACGCACAATTTTCTGTTGATGCGTAGTCGGGGTTGCCGGTTTAGGAAGGCCGGTCGAGGAGCTTGTACATTTGTGATCTGCAGCGATGGAGATTTTTCGGATATCACTTTCCCTGGTTTAATCGCGAGACAGTAGATACCGAAGTAGCTATACTACTTGGACCAACCACGTTGACACCAACATGCTTGAATGGTCATCCTTCATCAGGGTGGGCGGCGGCTGTGGGCGAAGCGGACCGTCTCGATAAGATATTGTTGGGGCGTTCAACGTTGGATACCCCCTAAACTCAGAATGTTCAGAAGGAACGTCGATATGTCGACCGCTGAAGCGACAAAGTCCAAGACAGCCGATTCCACCAAGAGCGCGTCGAGCGCGCGTCTTCCCTACAAGGTAAAGGACATTGGGCTTGCCGATTTTGGTCGCAAGGAAATTGAAATCGCTGAAAACGAAATGCCGGGTTTGATGGCACTTCGTGAGCGCTATGGCAAGACCAAGCCCCTCAAGGGAGCTCGAATTGCCGGCTGTCTGCACATGACCATTCAGACTGCAGTGCTGATCGAAACACTGGTTGAACTGGGTGCGGACGTCACCTGGAGCAGTTGCAACATCTTCTCGACCCAGGACCATGCTGCCGCGGCAATCGCTGCTGCCGGGATTCCGGTTTACGCCTGGAAGGGGATGACCAACGAAGAATTCGACTGGTGCATTGAACAGACCCTCTACTTCCCGGACGGTCAGCCACTCAACATGATCCTCGACGACGGCGGTGACCTCACGTCGATGGTTCATCAAAAGTTTCCCGAGTTGCTTAAGGGCATCAAGGGCCTCAGCGAAGAAACCACTACCGGGGTTCATCGACTCGTTCAGATGCACGAACGTGGCGAGCTGAAGGTTCCAGCTATCAATATCAATGACTCGGTTACCAAGAGCAAATTCGACAACCTGTATGGATGTCGCGAATCGCTCGCAGACGGGATCAAGCGAGCAACCGACGTGATGCTCGCCGGCAAGGTCTGCGTCGTGGCTGGTTATGGCGATGTCGGTAAAGGCTGTGCCATCTCGATGCAGCGTTACGGCGCTCGCGTTATCGTGACGGAAATCGATCCGATTTGCGCTCTTCAGGCAGCAATGGAAGGTTTCGAAGTCACGACGATGGAAGAAGCCGCTGCGCAAGGAAACATTTTCGTCACGACCACCGGTTGCTGTGACATTGTTCGTGGCGAGCACATCGAGAAGATGCCGAACGACGCGATTATCTGCAACATCGGGCACTTCGACCTCGAAATCGATGTCGCCTGGCTGGAAGAGCAGGTCAAGAACGGCAAAGCGACCAAGGTTAACGTCAAGCCAAGCGAAGTCGGTGCTGTTGATCGTTATACCTTTAAGTCTACAGGGCACAGCGTGATCCTGCTGGCTCAGGGACGGCTCGTGAACCTCGGTTGTGCCACCGGCCATCCCTCGTTCGTGATGTCAAACAGCTTTACCAACCAGGTCCTGGCTCAGTTGGCTCTGTGGAACGACACCAGCCGCTACGCAGTCGGTGTCCACCGTCTGCCGAAAGAACTGGACGAAGAAGTCGCCCGTCTGCACCTGGAAAAGATCGGTGTCAAGCTGTCGAAGCTGTCGGAAAAGCAGGCCAAGTACCTGGGCTTGCCGATCAATGGCCCCTTCAAGCCCGACCACTACCGCTACTAATTCGGACCTGAGGCAGGGGTCAGTATTCCGTACGACATTCATTTGAAGTCGGCGACTGACTTGTGCTCATCACGGTCGGAGTGATTATCGCAAAGTCCAGCTCATCGAGCTGGACTTTGTTTTTTAACCGCTCATTTAAACGACATCAGTCAAGAGAATTGATTTCCAATGTGGCCTCGGGGGGCGAAGCAGTTCAGGTGGCGCGTGAGCAGAACGGGGGGGCCTCTGGAACGAACGTCGTTCGAGGGGCGCATCACGATGGAACGCTGGTGTGGTCCCCTCGATGGCAAAGCTGCGCGACTGCGTACGCACAGGCCGCCTCGGCGATCCCGTCCGAGAACTTCTCCTTGAGCGAAATGATTTTGGCAGTCGCTGTTTTGCGGTTCTCCTTGACCAGCCGCCGAGCCAGGAACTCGCCTGAGCCTGAGACCAATACAGTCTGGCATGGCGAAGATTGTCGTGCCAAGACCCGTTCCAGCGATCCTGCGAGCCTCTGTCGCTGAACATCTGCCAGAAATCTGGCCATCTCGATTGCTTCATTCTGAGAAATCGCGTTGCCATCACTGCATAACATTCTCACGATGCGGTGACGGGCTTCTGCTCGGGTGGCCGGTTTGCCGTTGGCTGTCTCCAGATCATTCGCATCTTCTGCGAGGTCACCAAGTAATAAGTAAAGGTCGAGAGTTGTCGCAAAAATCTCGGCGGCGAGCGGACAATAGCCATCTCGAAAAGGGACACTATGAGCTAACGCGCAAATGGGGGTGCGTCGAATGCCCGAATACGACAATTCGCCGCTCTGCAGTCGGCTCAGGTCCGTCAGTCCCAGCGAGACCGGCCTTCCCTCATGCAGGGGAATCAGATCGGTCGTCGTGGTGCCAATGTCGACAAGCAGACCGGAACCGGCTGGCGAGAATTGCCCACACCAGGTGGCCAACGCGTGCCAGTTCGCGGCGGCGACCGCTTCCGTCTGTTCGCGTGCCGTTTGGGCGTCGACGAACCGGCCTCGCGTCGTCCAGACGGACAGTTTTGCAGCCGGAGTCGCCAAGTCATGCGAAGTGGTCGCGTTGCTGAGATCACGCATTCCCGCTTCGACAGAGTCGAGGATCGAGGTCACTCCTTCGGCTTTCGTTGTGAAGCAGTCAGCCAGTTCGGCAGTCATCGTCAAGGCAACTCCGTCGCACCCTGGAAAGGACCGAAGGATTGATGCCACTTCTGCGGCCAGGCGTTCCGGGTGGCGCCAGATGGCGAAGGGGCGACTGAGTGTTTGCCCCTGCTGATCAGCCGCTTTGATATTAGCTCCGCCGATATCAAGTCCAACGATCGTCATGGAATGAATTGCCTCGGAACTACGTGACGGTGGGAGTTCTGGAATGTGGATCGGACGCGGAACGGCGCGGGCTCGGCGAGTTGACCAGCGAAACTCTTACCGTCGCTACCCGTCATAACGTCCGCTTCGACGGCGGGGAAATGGACTCTCTCGCGTTTTCGATCGCCCACCTTCCAGATGGACAGAGCGAGAGAGGCGGAATCACCGCAGCACAGGGACCTGCACGGGGAAACGCCCGGCCCTGCTCGGTTCGATCGAGATGATGACCGACTTGAAGGCAGGCGTTCGCGATCGGGGATCCGACGTGCGTGGTACCAGTACGTTACATTCGGGGTAGTACATCGCGGCATTACCAGGACGAATTTTTTCGAAGGGGGTGGCGATGATGTCGACCATTTCTCCTGCGTTGCTTCGGACGGTCGTCTTCTGACCCGGCTTGAGGTGGAATCGATCCAGGTCTTCCGGGTGCAGCAGGATCACGTACCGGCCTTCAATGCCTCGGTAGAGGTCGTAGTCTTCATAGACGACGGTATTGAACTGCCCTTCACTGCGAATCGTCATCAATCGCAGTTCGTTCGGTCCGCCGACCAGTTCCGGCAGCGGATGGACCCGCAATTGGGCTCGACCCGTCTTTGTCGGAAACTGAGGAGTGTGGAACGTGCGGCCGTCGAGCTGGAATTCTTTCTTCGTCTCGCCAATATCCTTGATCTGTTCAAAGCCGGGGACCACCTTGGCGATTGCTTCACGAATTCGATTCGTGTTCCGCATCGATTCCCAGTCGATGGGACCCTCGTTGCCGAGAACGCCGCTGGCAATCGTCGCGATGATCTCAATCTCGCTCTTGAGCCCCACGTGACGTGATGGGCCGCCGTCACTCAGGCGAATGAAGTTGAACATCGATTCCTGCGTTGTGGACTGCGGCTCTTCATCTCTCGCCAGCACGGGAAGAATGATTGTTTCTTTCGCCAGTCCATGTGCATGGCCCGTGTTGAGCGTCGTATTGAGGTACACCAGCATGTCCAGTTTCGACAGGGCCTGTCTGGCGAAGGCCGCATCCGGATTGGACCCATAGAGGTTGCCTCCCAGACAGAAGCCGAATTTCAGTTCACCACGATCCGCCCCCTCCATACAGGCCAGAGTGTCGAGGCCTGGGGTGGTGGGAAGCTCCATGCCGAAGTGCGACTGCAGCTTGTCGAATATCGCCTGTTTCAATTGCGGGGTCACACCCATCGAACCAATCCCCTGCACATTCGAATGCCCCCGAATCGGCAGCAGTCCTGCATTGGGGCGTCCGACCATCCCGCGCAAGAGGGCGAGGTTGGCGATCGCTTCGACGTTCTCAACCCCATAGGTGTGATGTGTGATTCCCATCGTCCAGGTGAAGACGACGTTTTCGGCAGCCGCGTAACGGGTGGCAATCGCTTGAATCGCCTGTGCGTCCACGCCGGAACGAGTGTAGATCTCGTTCCAGTCCAGCTTCTGTAGATGGTCTTTCAGTTGAGGCCAGTGATCACAGTAATTCTTCAGAAATTCTTCGTCATGCGCGCCCATCTCGACAATCCGCTTGGCAATGCCAGAGAGCAGCGCCAGGTCCCCCCCAATGTGCGGCTGCACATAGAGAGAAGCGATTTTTGTCCCGAACATGAGGCTGAGCGGATCGCTGGGGACACTGAAGTTGACCAACCCAGTTTCTACGATCGGGTTGATGACGACGACGTGCCCGCCCCGACGCCGCAGGTGCTTGAGGGTCGACATCAGTCGAGGATGGTTGCTGGCGGGGTTGCCTCCAATAATGAAGACCAGATCGGAATGTTCGAGATCGTCAAGAACCAGGGTGGCAGTGCCGGTGCCGAGCACGCTACCTAAGCCCACACCGCTGGCCTGATGACAGTAAAACGAACAGTTGTTGACGTTATTCGTTCCGAAGACACGCGCGAAAACCTGGAGCAGAAAACCTGCTTCGTTCGAACTGCGGCCACTGAAATACCAGAACGTTTCATTTGGTGAGACGACGCTGGATGAATCCGCTCCGGACTTCGGCGATGAAGAAACGGCTCTCCCCTGGCTGTCCGTCGGCAAGGGAGAGGAGGGATCAGAGCTGGTCGCGGCTTTAGCGGGGTGTTCGCCGTTAGACGAGACTGTATTTGGCCCTGGTGCGGTGGGGACGTCGACCGAGGCCGCAGGCTTCAGCTTTGAGATAATCCGGGAGAAGGCTTCTTCCCAGGAGATCGGCTGATAGTAGTTTTCACCCTGCCGATGAAGGAGCGGTTGGGTGAGACGTCCGCTGGTCTCCAGTTCACGCGGCGAGAACGTCTGCAATTGCGGGATCGAGTAGGTTTTGAAAAACTCGGGTTTGATCGCTCCCTGCATGTCAGCGACCATGGCCTGCAACGATTTCTTGCAGACTTCGGGAAAGACGCCAAGCTCGTTGGCCATTCCTCCTTGTTGTCCACCCATTCCCAGTGCGCAGGTCTTACAGGCATTCTTCGACCGCATGGCCTTCCAGAGTTTCCAGAGGCCCCCTGCTTCGCGTGCCTTACTGAAGGTGTACCGCACCGCTGGCCAACCACCGCCGGTTCGAACTCGTCGCATTTTGAACGCCTTGGGAGAAGACTCGACTGTCGCAGGACGTGGGGATTGTACGTCACTGCAAGGGGGGGCTCAACCGGAACCCCGATCATCCGGCATGCGCATGGTGCGGAGATTCCTTGCGGAAGTGCTTCCGACGTCGGCAGTCCCACCTATCGACGCGCCGTTCAGTACGGATGTTCGGCCAGGATTCGAAGCAACTCGTTCACCGCTTCCGGGGTTCGGTGAATGTGCGTGTGTGTGGCCTTGATCTGCAGCTCGGTCTCTGCACGGCAGTGAACGGCACTGGAGAGTGGAACGACGCGATCCCCTGTTTCGAATCCGGTGGTCATGTAACCTGTTCCGGCAATGGTGTGAACTTTCACGTGGTCACTGATGGGCAGGTCGTCGACGGCTTGCGCGAGCGGATGTTCTGGCTCCAGCATGTCGATACTGTTGGGAAATCGCCAGAAGACTGACCAGCGGAAGACGCCCGGGTTCGAAACGATCAGTTGCTGATGCAGTCCATTCTCAAATGGCGATCGTCGGATCAGCGCAGAACTCCATCGTCCCGTGAGCCGGGATGCCAATGCCGAGCCCCGATGGGGCGTGGCGATGAAGACGACGCGTTGAACCTGCGGTAACGGCTCGAAGAAGAAGACCTTAGCGAGCTGCCGGCGGTACTGATCGTTCATCTGGACCTGGTCCAGAGGGAGGTTGGCGATGGAATCCCAAAGATGAGTTCCGCTGCGGGTGACCTGCATTTTAGACACCAACCCTCCCATGCTATGGCCGACCAGCACCATCTGATGTCGGGAAGGATCATCGCCGTAGGCTGCCAGTTCGGCATCGGCTTCGCAAAGGGCTTGTCGCAGTTCGGCTGCTGCACGGAGAAAGTTTTTGCCTGTGGCATAATCGAATGCCCAGATCTGGTACCGCGCGTTGAACTCGGGATTTGCGCGGAGTTCATTCGCCATATCGATCCACGTACGGGGGCTCGACATTAATCCATGGACGAATAGGACTGGAATCTTTCCCGGTTGATGGGGTTCAAAGAAGTACAGCCCTTCGGAATCGCGGTGTTCGTCGGGGCGGACGAACATTTCGAAGGGGGTGGGAACCGAACCCAGGCTCAGCTCTCGAAAAGCGAAGACCGCTGATGTATCCGTTGCGAGACCAGCCGTGCCGGACGGACCCGGAACTGCATGAGTCGTGTAGGGGTTCCACAACTCGAGCACGGCTGGCGGGCCGCCCGTCCCGTCGTCGACCTGAGGTCTGAGTAGGGCTGTTGCGCTGAACGAAACGTGGCGAGGTAGAAAGCGATCGCCGGGACGTAGCTCTGTTCGATTGCACTTGCGGACCACCAGCGGGGAGCCGAGTCCATCCCGTCGGTGGTATCGCGACAATGAGGGAGACTCGTATTCGCCGATGGGATGGAGTTCTTCAAACTCTTCGGGTTCCCAAGGAAAGCCCTCCGGGGCAATCGGAATTCGTACCATTCCGACGTCGGTGGAAACATCGATTCCTTGTCCAGGAGTCCAGCGACCATAATGCTGGGCTGTTTCCAGCCAGCGCCCAATGGCATGTCTGTAGATGGCCTGCAGATGCGGCGATGATGGCAGACCGTTCGCTGGCTCGCCCGACGTCATCTGCTGCCAGGCCAGGATGGCGGTGTGGTAATACAAGTCGGTGGCGTTTGCCTGGCCGAGTTGCTCCGCATGAGCCGCTGTCGCCAGAGCGATCTCTGCCGGGTTTCCTGTTACAGAAGTGGCCGAAGGGATCGGTGGCGATCGCCAAACGGCCGACCTGCCAGTCGCGCATCCGGACGAGGTTGCGAGGGAGAGGCAGAGGAATACGGCAAGCCATGCGCGTGAATGAATCGTCCGGTATCCCGTCGTTGCGGGCCGACTTGTGAGCGCTGCGGCGTTAACCGATCGCGTCTGACAGTCCATTTTTTCCGGCATTCATCCTTGTATTACCCGGTCCGGGAATTTATCGGATGGCATGAGCTCTCCAGCTTCGCTTTGTGGGCGAACCCCTGAGAGTTTGCCGTTCCGATTCATCTTCACTGTTTCTGGCGAGTTCTTCACGCCAATCTTTCCTGACTCCCAGTCCGAAACCCGCGAAGATAGGGGGACTTTTCAGGTCAGTAAAGATGAAGTGCCAACACGTTGCGTTTTGTCCTGAGTGAGGCGTGTCTCTGATTCCCGTAAGTCGGCCCTGATAACGGGGGGACCCGACTTCATCCTCCGGCGGCACTGCGATTGGCGATCGGCGGTTGAGTCGCCCAGGGCGGAAAGCGGAGCCACTTCTGGTACAGGGCACGTTTGCCGCCACCCCAGACGATTGCTATGATTCAGTTTCCCGCGAGAGTGGCGAAACTGGCAGACGCGCTGGATTTAGGATCCTGTACCTTAATCGGTGTGGGGGTTCGACTCCCCCCTCTCGCATTTTTCCGCATGCCGCTCGATATTCTTGATTGGCAACAGCTCCCCGTGATTCGTCCCGGGGAGTTTTTTTACACCCATCTGCGACTTCTCTCTGCGACTTCGCGCGGCTGGCTCATGCTTGGGAGTGGAACCTCAAGCATGACACTCCCGAGGTGCGTTCCAACCCCCCAGCGACTGAGACCGCATGGTTGCTCTCTGATGTCGCGCGATTCTTGAGCAGGCTTCGTCGATCGCGCCACTATGCTCGGCCGCCACTGCGCCTGCAATCCGTGGACATGAAACGATCTGAGAGTAAAACGTCGCCGCCGAAAGGCCGGCCGCGCTGTCTGACGCGGCCAGACTGTGCCACACGTTCTGCTCGAATTACGATTTCTTCCTGGCACGCGAGCGAGCGGGCTGCGCGGGGGCCTTGCGAGGATTGGCGACGTTGCGCTTGCTGGCTTCGTGAGGGGCGAGGCCGTTGAGCGGCGCGAAACCGCCGTCTTTGGTCGAGTAGGCGTGAACTTCACCCGTTTCCATCTGATAGATCCAGGCATGCAGTTGCAGTTCACCTCGTTGCAGCTTGACGGCGACAGCGGGATGAGTCTGGAGATTTTCGATCTGCACAAGCACGTGCTCGCGGATCGCGATTTCGAGCAGTTCCCGTCCGTGGTACTTTGAGTAATTTTCTTCGACGATCAGGCGAGTTGCCTCTGCGTGCGACAGCCAGCCCCGCACCAGTGGCAGCTTCTTCATGCTGTCGGGCTGAAGCATGGCTGAGATTGCCCCGCAGCCAGAGTGACCGCAGATGATGATGTCCTTAACGCCGAGAGCCGTCACCGCATATTCGATGGTGGCGGGTTCGCCTCCATTCGATGCCCCGTGAGAGGGGACGATGTTTCCTGCGTTCCTCAGAACGAACAACTCGCCCGGCTGGGCCTGCATAATTATCGAGGGGTCAACCCGCGAGTCAGAACAGCCGATAAACAAGGCACTGGGGTGTTGCCCCGAGACGAGCGTCTCGAAGAATTCTCGCTCGTTTTGAAAGACATTTGTGTGGAACTGGTGGATGCCCGTCAGCAACTGATCCATCGTGAGGATTCTTCTGGAAAGAGGGTGATTGCCATCGGCAACCTGAGAAATGACCGCGCGCGATTATTCTCGAAGAACCTGATGATGACGAGTTCCGCCGTTTGCCACGAAGGCTCGGCAGGTCAGGACGAGAATAGTCGCACACGGTGATTCAGGTCACCTGACAATTCGGGCCGCTCCACGATGGCTGAGTGTTCGGAAACTCCATGATGTCCCATTGGTATTCTGCGACTGATAGGGTGATGGCTCGGAATGAGTATCGGATAATTCGCGAGGGACGGATGCCGCCGGACTGGCAGAATTCTCGATCTGGCGGACTCCTGTCTCAGTACATTCAAGCTGGCTCACCCTCAGTTCCAGGGCATCGATTCGTTCCAGTAATTCCGCTTCAGTGAGTCCCGCAGATGACTTCGTTGTCGTTTGTGCTCGGTCCTCATCCCCTGCCCGAGTGGATTGCCAGGTCAGAGAGAAGACGGTCACGACAAGCAGGAAGACTCCCAGTACAGATTGCGGACGAGTCATGGAGCTTATTCCGAACGAGAAGGCGAATTGCAGGCTATAAAAAAGGTTCCGGGCGCTGAGAGGACAGTCTCAGCGCCCGGGTTTGGTTCCGTCACGACATGATGACAAAGCCATCGACCCAGAGATTGCAATGCCACCGAAGCTTAGGTATCCGGCGCGACCCGGATGAACGACCGATTTCCGCAAATCGATCGATTTGTGACGGAACCGACTGCATCGAAAACGAGACGTAGATCCTTAGTGAAAACTTCCTGCGAAGTGTCATCAACATGTAAGAGGTTCGATACATTCCAGTGGGATTCGCTGCAATCCCAAAACGTCAAGATTTTGCCGACGTGACTTTCAGGCGCAGGCTTTTTGTTGTCGTTCGGCAGTGAATGCAAATTCTGCACATGAGTTCAGCCACTCGATGACTCGTTCCATTCGCGTTGATCGCGATCCTTTCACCAGCAGGATGTCGTTAGGTTCCAGCCAGCGGTTCAGGACTGCCAAAAGGCTTTCGACATGGGTCGCCGCCGCAACCTGTTCGGGGTTCATCCCTGACTGGATCGCTCCCCGCGCAACATCGTCTGCAAACTCACCACAGACCAGTATTCGATCAATCTGCAACTGAGCCGCCAGGCGGCCAATTCGTTCGTGTTCCATTTTCGAGGTCGAGCCGAGCTCTCGCATGTCGCCCAGCACCAGCATCCGTTTCTGAACACCGGGAATCGCCAGTTCATTTAACGCGTGGCACGCGGCGGCGACGGAAAGCGGACTGGCGTTATACGTGTCGTCAAGCACCGTCCACGGACCAATTTTCTGAAGTCCGCCACGTCCTGGAGGGGGTGAAAACCGGGCGAGACCGCTCGCGAGCTGCTCGATCGGGATGCCGATTTCAAGACCGACTCCGATCGCGCAAAGTGCATTGGAGACCGCGTGTCGCCCGTTGACGGGAACGTCAAATCGGGTTCCTTCGCAGTGGAAACGCAAATTGCCGGGACGGGGTTCGATTTGAGTGGCCTGGATGTGATTGTCATCACCCTGGCCGACAAAAATGACAGGACACGGTGCCCGATCAGCCATTTGGCGCAGATCGGGATCATCTCCCGGAAGTACGGCAAAGCCAGTCGTCGGCAGTTGCTCAAGTAACTCTCCTTTGGCCTGAAAGACTGCGGCAAGTGAGCCAAAAGACTCGAGGTGGGCTGGGCCCACTGCGGTGACAATACCAATTTCGGGGCAGGCAATATCGCAAAGTTCGCGGATATCCCCCACGCGTGAGGCACCCATTTCTATGACGGCAAATTCGTGCGACGAATTCAGCTCGAGCAGGCTGAGCGGCAGTCCGATCAGGTTATTGTAGTTTTTGCGGCTGCGGATCCCTTGAAACTGACAGCCCAGGGCCGCGTAAGTCAGCTCACGCGTTGTCGTTTTTCCTACGCTTCCAGTGATGCCGATGACCAGCGGGTCCAGTCGATGGCGATGCCATGCGGCGAACCGACCTAATGCGGTCAGTGGATTATCCACGATCAGAACGGCCCCAGAGACAGCCGATGCAGATTCGGCAGCGACTACGGACAGGTGAGCACCGCGCTGGTGAGCTTCACCGGTGAAGTGATGCCCGTCAAGATGTTCCCCCTTGAGTGCCCAGAAGATACTTCCTGGCTGGACTTCGCGTGAGTCGATGAAGACTCGGTCGAAACAAGCGTCAATGTTACTGACGTCCCGAAGCCGACCGCCTGTTGCCCGTGTCAGGTCTCGGAGGCTAAACCGCTGCATATTAAGCGCTCACTCTCTCGGGTGGGCGAGCAAGTGGTTGCCACCGCTCTCGCAGAAATTCACGCGCGATCTTTCGATCATCAAATGAGAATCGTTCGCGACCGATGACTTGTTCGTTCTCATGCCCTTTTCCGGCGATCAGGACGCAATCTCCCGGGGCGGCCATCTGCAGGCTTTTGCAAATGGCTTCTCGCCGGTCCTGCTCGACGATCGTGACGGTGCCGTCGTTCTGCATCCCCGCCCGAATTTCGTCAATAATCTTGGCAGGATCTTCTGTACGAGGGTTGTCGCTGGTGACGATGGCGACATCCGCCAGCATTGCGGCCTTGCCCAGTTTAGGACGCTTGCTGCGGTCGCGATCCCCCCCTGCTCCGAAGACGACAATGACTCGGCCTGCTGTGAGGCTTTTCAGGCTGTTCAAGCAACGCTGCAGGGCGTCGTCGGTATGAGCATAATCGACGAAGACATCGAAGGGCTGTCCGCAGTCGATCTGCTCCATGCGGCCGGGAACTCGATGGAAGGTTTCGATTCCTTCGGCGATTTCTTCAGGTGTCAGTCCAAAGTGGAAGGCCACAGCGGAAGCGGCAAGAATGTTAGAGAGGTTATGGCGACCAATAAGTCGTGTCGCACACTCAATATTGCGTCCATGCAGACCCAGGCGAAAGCGGGTGCCAGACAACGATTCGTCGCGAATCTGAAGACTCACGTCGGCGAGTGTGCTCAAACCGTAGCTGACGGCGGACAAGGATTCGCAGACGTGGTTGCGAACGGACCAGGCACCGGCGGGATCATCGACATTCAGGGCGACCATCCCCCCCGGCTGGACCAGTTCCACAATGCGGGTTTTTGCGCTGCGATAAGCTTCGAACGTGCCGTGATAATCGAAGTGATCCTGCGTGATATTGGTCACGACGGCCGCACCGAGTTCGACTCCGGCGGCACGGCCCTGGTGGAGTGCATGACTGGAAAGTTCGATGGCGGCATGGGTTGTTCCCGCCGCAACCATGCGGCCAAACCATTGTGCGAGAGATCGAGAATCGGGAGTCGTCAGCGTGGCCGGTTCGCTCTGCTGGCCGTCTGAGTACTCGACTGTTCCCAGGAGGCCTGTTCGCCGTCCCGACTTTTCCAGCAGACTGCGGATCAGCCATGCGGTGGTGGTTTTCCCGTTCGTTCCGGTTACACCCGCGATGCTGAGAAGGCGCGTCGGATTTCCTGACAGGGATTCACAGATACGTGAGAAGGCCGATCGGACATCCGGTACAACACATTGAGGCAACGGAATTTCGGGATGTGGCCGATCGACGAGCAGTCCCGCGGCCCCTCGAATGTAGGCCTCGTTGATATATTGATGGGCATCAACGCGTGTACCGCGGATGACGGCAAAAAGTGTCCCTTCACGGACATCCGTGCTGTTTTCGACGGCATCGATGACGCACAGATTCGTGCATCCTACGAAGGTCGCCTGAGGCAGTAGCCGCCTTAAACTGACGGCACATGGAAAAGTACTCGCGTGACGCACGAACGCCTCCCTGCGATCGAAACGCAAACCCGATGGCGTCGGACTTGTCCTTGATTCACCCGAAAGCGTCAAGACGATTTCATTCTGGATGGCGATCGGGCTTGCTTCCGCAGGAGGCTTCTCTCAGAATGCGGCGGCTTTATGAGAATCTGGCAGGGATGGAAACCTGACAGGGTAATTGAAACCCCGACGGGGTGACGCCGCCACACGCCTTCAGCCGAACACCCGAATTTTCATGTATGAAGAACTTTGCATCCTGAGTGGTCGCGCCAATCCGAAGCTCGCGTCCGAGATCGCGTCGTACCTCAGTATTGGACTGGGTTCTGTGGTACTCGATAATTTTCCTGATGGGGAAATTTCGGTCCGTCTGGATACCAATGTCCGAGGTCGTGACGTCTTCCTGGTTCAGCCAACAGGCCCCTCGGTCAATGAGAACCTGATGGAACTGCTGGTGATGATTGATACGTGTAAGCGTGCCAGCGCTGAACGCATCACTGCCGTCATTCCCTACTACGGCTACGCACGTCAGGATCGCAAGGATATGGGACGCGTTCCCATCACTGCCAAGCTGGTTGCCAACCTGATTACCAAAGCCGGTGCGGACCGGGTACTGGCGATGGACCTGCACGCCGCGCAGATTCAGGGTTTTTTCGACTGCCCTGTGGATCACCTGTACGCGTCACCGATTCTGGACGATTACTTCCGGTCACTGAATCTACCCACGGAAAATCTGGTCATCGTCAGCCCTGATGAAGGGAGCATCAAACGGTCGCTCCAGCACGTTGACCATCTGGGGGGAAGTTTTGCCATCGTCGATAAACGTCGTGCGAACGCGTTTGAGACCCGGCAGGAAAACTTGATCGGCGGGCCGATCGAAGGCAAAACGGCCATCATTTTTGATGACATGATCACCACCGGGGGGTCAATGGTCGGTGCTGTCAGGACTGTGGCCCAGTTCGGCGCCAGCAAGATTTATGTCGGGGCGACGCATGCCGTTTTCTGCGGCGAAGCCGTCAAACGGTTACGGGAAGCTCCCATTGTTGAGATCGTGGTCTCAAACAGTCTGGCCCTGAAACCCGAGCAAATGCTCCCCAACCTTCGCGTCATCTCGGTGGCTCCACTTTTGGGTGAAGCCATTCGACGCATTCACAGAAATGAATCGGTCAGTTATCTGTTCGATTGAGCTGTCGATCAACGGATTGTGCAGTGGGGGCGTCAGCACGTCCCGCGTTTGCAGCGTGTTACAGGAGCAGCGGCCCTCCGCACACAAACCATGAACGATCCAAACGCAGCAAAGCCTCGCGATGAAGCACGAACTGTCCCTGCTGGGCGACCCGGGGTGTTTCGGCATGGTATTCCCGTCGTCGGCATTATCGGAGGCATCGGATCGGGCAAGAGTTCAGTGGCAAAATGGGTCGCTGCGCATGCCCCCGTTCGCGTGATTGATGCAGATGCCTTGGGGCATGAAGCTCTACTGGAACCACACGTTGTCGAAGCACTGCGTGAGAAGTTTGGTTCCGAGATTCTCGGCGCAGACGGAAGAATTTCGCGGCCGGCACTGGCGAAGAAGGTGTTCGGTTCGACCCCGGACCACCTGAATGCCCGGCACGAGCTTGAACGAGTCGTTCATCCGGAAATCAGAAGAAAGGCCGTCGCGGAATTCGGGCGGGCGGCTGCATCGGGCATGGCTGCTGTCCTGCTGGATGCCGCGATCCTGCTGGAGGCGGGCTGGAATCAGGAATGCGACCTGGTGGTCTACGTGCATACCCCCGATGAGATCCGTCTGCAGCGAGTGCGGGACAACCGCGGGTGGACGGCTGACGAACTGCATCGGCGTGAGGCGAGTCAGTGGAGCCTGGATCGCAAGCAAAGGGGGGCCGATTTTACCGTCCTCAATGACAGTGACCTCGATCATGCCGGGCGTCAATTACTCGCGGAACTCTGCCAGCGCGGTTATATCAACTGACTTGTGTCGATGGCGCCAGGGTTCGTTCTCTACGCCAGTGGTTCCCCCCTGCTGCTCGATCGAGCCGGGGGTCTGCACGTCAGCGATATCCCTTCTCCGGAATACGTCTTATTAAGTTGTCGTAACGTCTCCAGAGAAGGTGATTGCTGATTGGTCGCAACGGGGAGAATGCGCAGTCCCCGCCGGACGGGAATTCGAAGTGACTCAGTCCGAGTGTCAGCAGGAAGCTGTCGCCAATTTCTGCCGGTTGACCCCATCAATGGGTCGGTTTTTCGTTCCAAACAGGCAAGTCCTGCGCGGGTGAAACGTGTCTGGACAAGTGTCCCTGAAGCTCTGTACGAGCGGAATAATGAGCACAGATAGTCCTGTCGGATTTTTCCGCAGATTCGGTCAAGTTGCCTAACCGACAATGTCGAATTCTTAGCTGACCGCGTGGCCCAAATTCGAGGCCGGTCAAAAATCTTCTGTCGGTATGACATCAGGGATGAAATCATGCGCCATCGCCTTCGGATTTTTACAGGTCAAGAAGAATCCACTCCAGATGTCCCCGAAAATGTCACTGTCCGCCTGGGAGACATCTCTCGCGCCCTCATTGACGCGACCCGCTGGAATCGGACCTGGGTAAGCGATTTTGCGGATGACGAGATCCAGGTTTCCACCGATCTCTACGAAATTCTGTCTGCCTACATGCGATTGCGTCCCGGCGCGTGAACGCATTATTCTTCCTGCAGGTCGAGAGCGATTTCCCCGCGCCTGCCGGAATCCAGTCGTTACGATTGGACGGGGCCGTCGAAACGTACGATGAGCCCCTGGAGCGTGGGGCACCGGTTCGCTCTCCATTCAGAGGGGAACTGGTGTGACTCTGCAGCAACAGGCAGAGGCAATCTGGCGAGCGGGCGTTGCCGCCGTTGATTCTACCGCGCTGGTACGTCAGGCGATTTCCGCCGACCGCTCATGTTTCACGATTTGCGGTGAGACAATTTCCCTTGATTCGCTGCGGCGTCTTGTGGTCGTCGGTGCCGGAAAAGCCGGAGCCGGGATGGCTGCGGGTGTGGAAGACGCATTGGGAAGTCGCTTCCTGGACAAACTCACTGGCTGGGTGAATGTCCCTGCGGATTGCGTTCGTTCCTTGGAAAAGATCCATCTGCATCCGGCACGGCCCGCTGGAGTAAATGAGCCGACCGAGGCGGGTGTCCACGGATGCCAGCAGATTCTGGCACTTGTCCACTCTCTGACGCCGGACGACCTGTGTCTCGTGCTGATCTCTGGTGGAGGTAGCGCTCTGCTCCCTGCTCCGATTGAGGGTGTCAGCCTCGCAGACAAGCTCGCTGTGACGCGGCTGCTGATGCGTTCAGGGGCGACAATTCACGAACTGAATACGGTTCGCAAGCGATTGTCACGCGTCAAAGGGGGGGGCCTGCTGCGCGCGGCTCCGGCAGGACGCATGATCGCCCTGATCATCTCGGACGTGCCGGGTGACCCGCTCGGCATCATTGCCTCAGGACCGACAGTGGCCAATTGTGACTCCGCTCAAGACGCCCTGGCCGTGCTGGAGCGGTTTGCGGGGACTGATTCAGCCCATAGTTCCGTCCCTGCCTCCGTGTGGAATGCCCTGCGCCAGCAGATCGGCAAGCCGGTCGCGGACGAGAAATCGACGATCGAGTGTCACAATTTTGTGATTGGGAACAATCAGACGGCAGTCAAGGCGGCTGCGGCCGAAGCTCGTCGTCTCGGCTTTGAGGTTCGTCTTCTGGGAACGGACCGACAGGGAGTTGCCTCGGAAATTGGGGTGGAACTGGCGGAACTTTCTTCGACCGCACTAAGAGAGGCTTCGTCCCGCAGCATGTGTTTCCTGGGTGGGGGAGAACCCGTCGTGAAGCTCGCCGAAACGGATTTGCCCCGAGTTGGGGGGCGGAATCAGGAAGTGGCTCTGGCGGCGGGATGTCATTGGGGGAATCGGGATCTGAGTCGTCTGATTGTGCTGTCAGGCGGTACCGACGGCGAAGATGGGCCTACTGACGCAGCGGGTGCGTTCTTTGACGCGAAGGTACAACAGTCTGCACAGGACAGGGGGCTTGATCCTCGAACGTTCCTGGCGATTAACGATTCGTATACCTTCTTCGATCAGGTCGGTGGACTGCTCAAGACCGGTCCCACTCACACCAACGTCATGGATCTGCAGATGGCTCTGGTGGCGGGTGAATCACGATGACAGTCATCTTGAAACTGGGGGGGAGTCTGCTGACGCTTCCGGGACTTGCCGAACGCCTGCTGGCAGTCCTGAGCCAGCGACCCGGCGATCGCTGTCTGATTCTGATTGGGGGGGGAGCGACGACGGACGTCGTGCGGAACTGGAGCAAGACTCATCATCTGACTCAGGAAGTCGCTCATTGGCTGGCAATTTCCAGTCTCGACCTCAATCGCAAACTATTGGAGGCACTCCTGCCGTGGACGACCGTTGCTTCGCGCGCTGCTGCCGATCAACACTGGAAGCAGGGAGCTGATCCTCTACTTTTGGACTTCCACCAGTTTGTGCGTGAGGAAGAGCCGATTTCGGGCTTACCCCTCCCCCATCACTGGGACGTGACGAGTGATTCTCTGGCAGCCTGGACCGCGCGACTCTGGCCTGCAGAAGAACTGATTCTTCTCAAGTCGGCCGGGATTCCAGACGGTGTGACGCTGCAGGCTGCTGCCCGAGACGAGCTGGTTGACTCGTATTTTCCCCACTTTGCCAGCGGCATCGAGCAGATCTCGTGGTGTAATCTGCGCGCCAGCGAGCTGAAAATTCAGCCTTGGCGGATTCTGGACTGAGACGCTTTTGGGGTCGCTCAGGACATTGACTGAGCGACCCGCATGAGATCCCTTCTCAGCCGAAGTAGGCGACGCCGTTCTGGAACAATTTCAAACCCGCGCCGTCTCCTTCCAGCTTCAGTCGTGTCCAGTGGGGATGCTGGGTGGCGAAGAGGAAGCGTTCCGGGTGTGGCATCAGTCCCAGAATTCTGCCGGTAGGGTCACTGAGTCCGGCGATATCAGCGACAGCACCATTCGGATTGGCGCTCCAGCGCGCGTTGACAGGGCGTGAGGGATCACCCTGAACCCAGTCCGCGTACTGAATTGCGATTTGTCCTTTCTCCTTCCACTGCTGAACAACACTCGGATCTTTCGGAACGAGTCGTCCTTCGGCATGGGCGATGGGAAGATCGAGGGACTCGATTCCGCGGAGGAAGACATTGTTCGACTGACCGACTTTCAGGTGAACCCAACGGGCTGTGTATTTTCCGTTGTGGTTCCAGGTAAGCGTGGCGTCAGCGTCGCTCCGTTCGGAGGTGCCCCATCCCTCGGCCCCGTAGGGTAGTACGCCAGCTTTCAGCAGCGTCTGGAAACCATTGCAGATTCCCAGAACCAGCTTGTCAGACGACAGAAAGCGCTTGACGGATTCGCCGAGATGGCCTCGCAACTGGCTTGAAAAGACCACACCGGCACCGATGTCGTCGCCATAGCTGAATCCGCCGGGGATACACAGAATCTGGTAGTCATCGAGCAGTTGGGGTTGTTCGATCAGCCGGAACAGATGCACTCGGTCGGCCTGTGCGCCGCAAGTGTCGAAAGCGTAAGCCGTTTCAATGTCACAATTTGTACCCGGTGCACGCAGCACACAAACGCGAGGCGAAGCCATCTTCCATTCATTCCTTACAGAGGAACCGATCGTTCGTCGGATGTGCGACGAAGATCCATTCCCAACTCTTGACCGCCTATCATAACTGCGCACGGCCGGGTCACAACCGGCTCGGATCGAGCTTTCTTTCCAAGAGCAGCGAATTTTCCGCCCATTCCGCCCGGCGAAGCGTGAGCCAAGTGAGAAACGTGCTGTTCCACCCGCGCGACGCTTTGCGGAACCGAATCGGGGAGTTGAAGGTTTGGCACATTCATTGTGGGATTCTCCCGCGGACACTTCGCAAGCCGCAATATTAGGTTAGACTGGTTGGCAGAAGTTCAGGTATCTTCGCCGTCAGGCCGCAAAAGGGAACGGCAGGGGTTCGCGGGGCCAGTGTTTCTTGCTGTTCCGCTGCGTTGAGAAGATGGATTGGGAATGACGAGCGATTGGAATCGGGTCTCCGGCTGAGTACGGCGATTTGTCCCTGAACGGTGTTCTGCCTCGTATCGGAAATGGAGTTCAATCATGCGACGGTATTTGATTCTTGCGCTCATCTTTTGCTCGTGCGGCCTGACAACAGGTGTTTCCCGGCCCCTGATGGCGAACGGACCGGCCGAAACGATGGTTGCTGCGGAGCAGGTCATCTCGGAACTGATGGCCATTCCCGGGAAACAGATTCCTCAGAAACTGCTTCAGGACGCTCAAGGGATCGCCATTATCCCCAACGTCATCAAGATTGGGTTTATTGCCGGTGCGCGTCGTGGGCACGGCGTGGTTCTGGTGCGCGATCACGATGGTGAATGGAGTCTTCCCCAGTTTCTGACGCTCACGGGCGGGAGTGTCGGCTGGCAGGCAGGGATTCAGGGAACAGACGTCGTTCTGGTGTTCACGACACGTAAGGGAGTCGACGGATTGCTTCAAGGGAAGTTTACCGTGGGGGTCGATGCTTCCGCTTCGGCCGGGCCGGTGGGGCGCGAAGCGGCGGCGGGAACGGATGCGACGCTCAGGTCCGAAATTCTGTCGTACTCGCGCAGCCGGGGACTTTTCGTCGGTGTTTCACTCGACGGATCCGCTCTTGAAATTGATCACGATGCTCATGCCTTCTACTACGGAACGCCATCAGGGACTCTGCCGAAGCGCGTTCCCAACGAAGCAAATGACCTGCGACAGCTCATGACAGATCTGACTCCGCCCCCCATCGTCGTTGCTCCTGGTGCGCCCGCTGCCACTCCTGTCGTTCCCACGGAAGAACCAGCACCAGCGACCGTTTCTCCGAGACTGATCGAAAGCTTGCGACGCTCGCTCGTACGGAACTCGGACCAGCTTCAAGCCATTCTCAGCCCGGAATGGCGTCCTTATCTGGCGATTCCGAAAGAGCTGCGAGAATCGGGCGTGTATCCCTCACAGGATTCACTCTCTACAGCGATTGCGCACTTCACCAAGATCAGTTCTTCGCCCGAGTATCGGCGGTTGACTGTCCGACCGGAATTCCAGAACACGTTCGAGCAACTGCGTGAATACGCACAGGCCGTATCGACGACGCAGCCCCTGCTGGAACTCCCTCCCCCGCCTGTCTCCACCCGCAAGCCGATCGACTGAGTTCAGGATGAGAGCGACGCGAATCGTCGAGCATTCATCAGTTAAATGAGATCTCAGTGAATGGAGGCCACCGGCATTTGGATGTCGCGTGGCCTTTTCCCTGCGCACCGGGTTAATTGGGCTGGACGAGTCGCCTCTGTCCGTGAGTGTAAATACGTCCGGTTGCCGCTGAGGCAAACGGTGGACGATTTCCTGCATTTCATGCGGAAAAGCAGCGAATTGGGGGCTTGCGGATGATGGAAGGAATGCCTACTTTCGACTACTCTGAGTGATCAATGTCGCACAGGCGATTTCAAATCCCGGGTCATTTCTCCAAGGATGTCTGCTATGGCCAAGGCTAAATCGGCCAAATCGTATCACGATTCCGACCCTTCTGAGTCCGATGAACAGAAGATGCTCGGAAATGCTTTGGGCCAGATTGAGAAAGCGTTCGGCAAGGGCTCCATCATGAAGCTCTCTGACAACGCGTCGATGACCGTTTCTGGAATTGGAACCGGTTCGTTATCTCTCGATCTCGCCTTGGGGGGAATGGGATTCCCTCGCGGTCGCATTATTGAAGTCTACGGACCGGAATCGAGCGGCAAGACGACTCTCGCACTGCACGCCGTGGCGAATGCTCAGAAAGAAGGTGGTGTTGCGGCGTTTATCGATGCCGAACACGCCCTCGATCCCGCCTGGGCCAAGCGGTTGGGGGTCAATCTGGAAGAACTGCTGGTGAGCCAGCCCTCTTCCGGGGAAGAGGCACTTCAAATTGCTGAAATGCTGATCAAGTCAAATGCGGTGGACATCATCGTCGTCGACTCGGTCGCCGCTCTGGTTCCTCGCGCAGAATTAGAGGGAGAGATCGGTGACTCGCACGTCGGTCTGCAGGCACGCATGATGAGTCAGGCGATGCGAAAGTTGACCGGCTGTATCTCTAAAGCCAAGACGACAGTCATCTTCATCAACCAGATTCGCGAGAAGATCGGCGTCATGTTCGGTTCACCGGAAACGACACCGGGGGGCCGCGCACTGAAATTCTACAGCTCGTGCCGAGTTGATGTCCGCAAGCTGGCAGTGTTGAAGGATGGCGACAACATGATCGGCATCCGCATGAAGGTCAAAATCGTCAAGAATAAGGTGGCTCCTCCATTCCGCGTGGCCGAGTTCGACATGCTGGGGACCCGGGGAATCAGCCTGGAAGGTGATGTCCTCGATATGGCGGCGGTGTATAATGTCGTCGACCGTAGTGGAAGCTGGTATGTCTACGGTGCCACGAAGCTCGGTCAGGGACGTGACAAGGCAAGGACTTACCTGGAAGAGCATCCTGAAGTCACGGCAGAACTGCGGGAAAAAGTCATGGCCGCGTTTTACGCCAGTGGCCAGAAGCTGGCAGGAGCGGGCGAGGACTGATCGAGATCGAACATGAGACGGCGACGGGCTCTTCCTCCTGCTTCTTGAGGCGTTCAACTCCAATGTCAGACCAGGACTTGATTGCAACACCGAACAGAATCAATCCCCGCTTCGCAAACGGTGGGGAAGGAAGACTCGTCGTCGCTCGGCCCGGCCAAACGCTGGATATGTTCAACCTGCACAGCCAGGACAACGAGACTGGCTGGCAAGATCTGCGGAGTGCACGATGGCCACTGTCGTCACGGATGGACATTCCGTCCCCATGCCTCTTCTCCAGTGAGCGAAGCGGATGATGATGCGTCAGGAAATCAACGTTTCGAACAGCCCTCGTTCCCGCTTGCGGTCTGGTCTCGCCCTGATCGTCTGCGTCGTGATTTCCTCGACGTCCCTTCCCGCCCAGGACCCGGCAGTCGCGTTGGAAGATTCGATCATCAAGGTGGTCGACCAATGGGAACGTTCGGTCGTCAGCATCGCCCGATTCAAGCCCGCTCCGTTTGAAGCGGCGGCGGAAGACCAGAGGATTTTTCCACTCCCGCGCGTTCAGCGGGAATTGCGTGACCTTGACGTGCGACCAAATGACTTTGGTGCGGGCTGTATCGTAAGTCCCACGGAATCGGACGAGCGACTGGTCCTGACGAACTTTCACGTTGTCCGGGGTGGCCCGGTGTACCCCAATGTCAAAGCGGCGGACAAAACGGAATTGCTGGTCAATTTCGCAGACCGTCGGTCGTGTCGCGCGGCAATCATTGCCGCAGATCCTCGCAGTGACCTGGCCGTTCTGCGACTTGACTGGGAAGGGGCGAATATCAATCCCGAGGATTTCAAAAGCCTGAACTGGGAGTTGGCTCCCCCGCCCCGTAAAGGTCAGTTCGTCATTCTGCTCGGTAATCCCTATGCCATCGCTCGCGATGGTTCGCCGAGCGTCAGTTGGGGAATGGTCAGCAATCTGACACGGCAACCGATATCGTTTGGTCGCCAGCAATTGTTTGACATGGAAGAACGAGCCAAAGTTTCGATGCTTTACCGGCTCGGTGCGGTCATGCAACTTGATGCTCGCATGAATCTGGGGCTGAGCGGTGGGCCGGTCTTGAACTTGAAGGGCGAACTGATCGGCATCAGCACCTCCCTCGCGGCCATTGAAGGCTATGAACAATCCGTCGGATTTGCTTTGCCGCTGGATGAGCACATCCGTCGAATCGTTCGCACATTGCTTGACGGGCAGGCCGTTGAATACGGCATGATCGGGATAGTTCCCGGCGAAATTAACGGCAACGAGTTTCAACGGCTGAATACGGACATGCCGCAACAGTCTGCCGCGATCGTGGTCGAGTGTGCTCATAGCTCGCCCGCCGAACTCGCCGGAATCAGTGTTAATGACGTCATCCTCGCCGTGAACGGGCAACCAGTCCTGTCCCGGACGGACCTCTTTCGTCTCGTCGGACTCTATGCACCGGGAACCGAGATCGATGTCTCGATCTGGCGTGAGGGGACCCGCCCCAATCGGTTCGACGTGAAGGTCAAGCTCGGCAAGTGGCCGGTCCTGGATGATGAGGGAATCATTGAAACCAATCCCCGGCATGAGCCGTGGCGCGGAATCGCTGTTGATTATCCCACCGGGATCGACCGTCTCCGTGACCCCATGGTCGACATGCGACGGGTGCTGGTGACCAGGGTTGACCCGGACTCTCCGGGAGACACCGCGCGCCTGCAAGTCGGGAATTTCATTACCCACGTAAACAAGACACCGGTCCACACGCCGGCCGAATTTCATGCGGCCGTGAGAAACCTTTCGGGACCCGTCACCATTCGACTGGATGGAGATCCCCGTTCTATCGTTCCAGAAATCCGAAAGGGACGGATCGTCATCGTTCAGGATTCACCGCCCAGCAAGTAAGTCCCGCAATCCCGATCAGCGTCCGTCTTACAAGGCGCCCGTTGGTGTCACGAAGGGAATCGCCAGTGATATTCCTGCTTGTGGTGCTCACCCTGGCAGGCGACTGTTGTTTCTTTATCGATTGAGCTGACGAACAGGGAGTGCCGCTCGGGTTCGGCCTATTCGTGAGGAGTCAGGTTGGGAGCAGCGTTTAAGCGGTTTACAAGCAGCTTTGCAAATCCCGGCCATACCGTTGCGACGAACAGTGACGTGGAAAGCAGCGTCGGTGAGCGTAAAAACCAGGCAAACCGCTGGCACAGATTCTGGCGATGTGCAATCAGCGTTTGATACTCCTGCTCCCATCCCTTGCCGACCTGCGGTGACCAATCCGTCCGAGCGACCGCCTGCTCAATCCAGGGCATGACCTGTTGTGCCGTTAACAATCCCCATGCCATACCCTCACCCGTGAACGGTTCAACGTAGCCTGCAGCATCCCCAATGAGGAAGACGCGATCGCTGGCAACGGGTCTGGTGGTACGCGTCAATTGCAAGGTTCCCTGCCATTCTGCTGCCATGAGGCTCGCAGGGACCGGCATCTTTGAATGTTCCAATATTGCCCTGATCGCTGTGGCAGGTGACCCCTGTTGACGCAAGAAATCGCGATCGAGGGCTGCTGCGATATTCAGTCGTCCTCCTTCGACACGGACCAGCCCGGCGTATCCTCCTGCCGCTGCTCCCATCCAGATTGTCCCGGTAGCAAACTGACCTTCCGGTTCGTTGAGCAGGCAGCCTACTCCAACTCGGGACGACGCGACAACCTCAGTCTTCCATTCATTTGATTCCGCGGAACCGACTGATTCCAGACCCGAGGCCACAATGACACACCGTCCCCTGATACTGATTTCAGTCCCCTCCTGCTGAATCGTGACCTCGCGGTAATCGCCAACTAACGGGCCCAGCTTTGCAAGTTTTTCGGCCAGGAACCAAACCCCCGCAGAGATCGCCTCCTTCACCAGCGCGTCGTCCAGAGTCTCACGGGAGACCGCGATTCCGCCCGGCAGCGGAACATGAAGTACCTGTCTGCCGACGTGGAACGAGAAGTCATTGATGTCCGTTCCCCCAAGGCCCTGGACTACCTTGGTGAGACCAAGTTGACGGAACACGCCCAGTGCCAAATTATTGAGGCAGGCGCCACATACCTTACGACGCGGGAAACGACGTTTGTCGATCAGCAGAACTTGCATTCCCAGGCGGGCCGCCTGCAGTGCTGCCACGGATCCGGCCACTCCCGCACCGATGACCACGACATCCCAGAGCTTCTGCTGTATGTCGCTCGCTGTGAATGGCTCCAGCGGCGTCAAGGCTTTTTCCATTCGAGCTGCATGCGGGCGGGCCAGCTGCGACTGATTGTGGCGCCGTGCAGTCCCGCGCGCTCAGCCATGTCCTGCAGTTCATTTGCGGTAAACGCACCTTCGACCGAATCAGGACCATCAGAATGAACAATCGGTGAGAACGTCACCAGCCACACCGCATAGCGCGCCATCAGGTACCCGTAGTAACCTCGGACCAGATCGTGCACGATAACACCTCGTTTCGTCGCGGTAGCCATGGTCCTTAAGAGACGAACGGCATCGTCATTGGTGAGATGATGGAGGAACAAAGATGTGCCGATGACGTCATAGTCCGTTGGCCATACCCCCCGTTGCACGTCGAATTGAAAGAAGTGGCAATTCACTCCTGCCGTTCTGGCTCTTTCCTGAGCCAGCCCGATTGCCGTTGGACTGATGTCGCAGCCATCGACAGTCACCCGCAGGTTTTCGCGACGAGCACACAGGGCGAGCCTTACGGCGAGATCGCCTCCTCCGCAGGCAACATCAAGGACCCGCAGTTCACGTGTCGGATCCTCAGCAGCCATTCGGCGGATGACAGGCCAGAACGAGCGATGGACAGAAGTCATCGCATTGATACGCCCCAGAGCCAGTAGCGCCGTTCGATGAAAATCAGCATCCAGGCCCGGCTGGTCCATCCATTCGGGCTGAAGCCGGCGTTCACTCAAATCAAGACCGAGTCGAGACAGCAGGATTTTCATGGCGAGAGTATATCATCGACCTTTGTCTCGCGTCCCTGAACCGAGTCTGGAAAAGAAACACATTCCATAAACTTTGTTGCGAGAGTCGCTGTTAGTAACGTCGTTTGTAAGGGTGCTTTCATCCTGAATTGTGATGGGTAGCAGCGTCGTTCTTGCACGGACCCGGTTCCGACTCATCGCGCAGTCGTTGCTGTCGCGGGAGCTTTGGGGGTGACTTCGATCGGGACTGTTGTCTCTGACTTCACCAGCCATTTGCCCTCCTGATACGCGGTTGCTCGAAATACGAGGTCCTGCGGTCCGATCAGACCCGGATCGTCGGCCACCGATACGGTCAGTGATGCACTACTTTCACCTTGTCGAAGTGTGATGCTGTCCGCAGAGACCAGGCCCTGTTGGAATTCTTGCGGAACCAGTTCGATTCGAATCGGCTCGCGAAATTCGGGGAGGCAGGAGACCGTCAATGGAATCGAGAGTTGCCCACCGATCGGGACGGAATACTCTGCCGGTTTGGATCCCAACTTCAGAATGGCCCCTTCGGGCAGAATCCCAAGCCGCAGTTCCATGCGTTGAAGTAGCGTTCGAATGTTTCCCTGTGGGTCGGGAACGCGGATCGCGCCGTTGAGAATCATGCGGCTGGTCTTCGTTGTCTCCATCCACTCCGGGACGAAAATCGGATACTCCACACGCGTGACCGAACTGGGGACGATCATTTCGTCGCTCGCCAGACCTTGTCGATGACGCTGTTGTTTCGCCGTCATTTCCAGAGTGATTTCCCCATCGAACCCCTCTGTTCGCTGGATGTTCAGGGGGAACAGGTGCGTGCTGCCACGGCGAACCTTGCTGACATCGTCGAGCCCTTCCGGTGTGATCTTAATGCGTGGCTGCATGGTGATGGCCATCACCAGCGACTTTGTGCTCGTCAATGGCTTGGCATCGCGTCCCGCTGCTTGTGCCGTGATACGAGCCAGACTTGCCGAGACAGCGACGTCGGGGGCACAAACAAGTTCAACAACGAGTTCATTCAGCATTTCCGGGATGACGAGGTTCGACGCGGTCGTGACACCACTGGGAAGACCTTCGATCTGCAGCGGAACGGGCCCTTGATAACTTCCCCGGCGAGTCACTGCGACAGGGAGTTTGACCGTCGTTCCCAGGGGAATACTGAGCGATTCGGGGAGTTTCAGCGAGAGACCTTCCTCTGGTCGCTCAAAGCTGATGCGGTACGCAGCGGCTTGATGACCGCTGTGCGAAGAGCGATCCGAAATGTCGATTCGGTACACTCCGTCTGCCAGTGCTGTGAAGAGAAGTTCCGGATCGGTTGATCCGGGAACATCATCAATGCTCGCGAGCTCCGTACCATCAGGACTGATGATTGTCAGATCCAGATCGAGTGCCGGACCGCTGGTCTGCGATCTGGCGTTGATCTGCCAGACCTCCCCCTGCTTCATGGTGACCGAGTACCGGTCGGTCTGGAATGGTTTGTCCAGTCTTCCGGTCACGGCTGCGGGTAGTTCGGAAATGGTCTGCACGCCGACATGCTCAGGGTGATCCGAGAGGAAAAACTGGTAGGGGCGCGAGGGGCCCTGTGGAGTCTCAAGCACATACTCGAAGGTGCTGTTCGCTTCGCCAGGGGGAAAAGGGATTTCCCGGGTCACGGATTCCAGCGTATCTGCGCCCGTCTCAATTCCCCGGCCAACAAACTCGACCATCCGTCGTTCGCCTCGCTTTCCCCCGGCAGGATAGGCCGCCATCACTCGAGGACCGGGATGAATCAGCAGACGGTAGACGTATGACCGATCCCCGGCGAAATCGAGGTCGTGCAGACTGATCCGATATTCTCTGCCCGCTTCAACCCGAAAGCTTGTCGTGAGGTCGTTCCCTTCAGAGGCCGTGTAGTCGGCGACTTTCTGGTCCTGCTCATCCTGGACCTGAAGCACCCCATGAAGAGACATTGGGTTCGTTGGTGAGGTGAGTGCATGAGCGAGTAATTCCACCGTCACCATCCCGTTGTGCCGGGGCCGAATGATGTAGCGGTCGACCTCTTCGATGCGCCGGATCTGTCCCGAAACGATGACCGGCAGATCGGGTAGTTCCTGCGCAGTGATGCGACGAGGGTCTTCAATCACTTCCGGCGTTCGGGTCAGATGAAGAACTCCCGTTGGAGAGACCCCGTTTGCATTGGCCACCTGCCAGCGTACAAATCCCGGTTCGACATCGGCGGGAATGGTCAGCCGAGCACGAAATTCTCGGGGAAGTGGCCAGGCGTAGCCACGGGCTTTCGCCCCGAACCAGTAAGGTGGCTCGGTGATCAGGACCGGTGACGGGGGCCCCAACAGTTCAATCTGCACGCGCGAGTCATGCACGAAAAGCTGCATGTCCGGAGTCCAGTCGTAACCTCCCAGCACCACGTCGACGGTGGAGCCGACCTGACCACCCGCCGGGTGAACGTAACCGATTTCCGGTGCGAGCTGCGCAACGGCTACAGCACCGAAGGGGCCTAACCCGATGGTAAGCGTCAGTGCGATCCAGCGAAGGGTGTTCATGACAGACTCGAAAAGGAAGTCAGCAACAGGCAGCGACGGACAACGAGAGAAACAGGAATCGTCGTCGGTGTGGGATCAGGCGATTAGACCAGGAATCACGTTTCCCCCGTTCACGATGGGAACCGGACGCCCCAGCGGATCGGGATATTCTTTGGTGGAGTCGATCCCCAGCAGCGTATGAATCGTGCGGAGCACATCTGCGACGCTGACGGGATCCGAGAGCGGAGCCGCTGCCTGCGCGTCGGTCGCTCCGATGATCTGACCGGGTTTCACTCCCCCGCCCGCGAAGATAATCGATTGGGCCATCGACCAGTGGTCACGGCCCGCCTGCGCGTTGACGCGTGGTGTTCGTCCCATTTCTCCCATCATGACGACCAAGGTGCTATCCAGCAGTCCTCTCTCTTCCAGATCATTGATCAGCGCGGCGAACGCACGATCTGCCGGCGGAATCAGGTCGTTGGCCAGACTCGGGAAGCAGTTGAAATGCACATCCCAGCCCGGTGCATCCAATCCGACAAAACGGCAGCCTGCTTCCACCATTCGACGTGCCAGCAGCGCACACTGGCCAATCTGCGTCATTCCATAGTTTTCGCGGACAGTGACGGGTTCGGCTTGAATTTGAAACGCCTTCCGCGCTTCGGGGGAATTCATCAGCGTATTCGCCTTGGCGTAGTAGGTGGACATGGCAGCGGCTCGACCGATGCGCTGCCGACCTTGTTCCAATCCTGACAATAACCGCTGTCGCAGTGCGACACGGCTGTCGGAAAGTCCTTGGACGCGACCCAGATCCTTCACTTCAAAATCGGGCTCACTCGGGTCGGCTTCGATCACGAACGGTGAAAATTCCGCACCCAGGAATCCCGATCCCCCGGCAGACATCGGGTGAGGCAGATTGACGTATGCTGGCACCTTTCCATTCGACCCCAGTTCCTTACTGACGTAAGATCCCAATGAGGGAAATACGGTATTGGTGGGAATCGGATGCTCACCGTCGGGGAACGTCGGCTTGTGTCCCGTCATCAGGTAGTAATACCCGGTGCTGTGCCCGTTATCGGTATGGGAATGACTGCGGACGACGGTGAACTTGTCCGTGATCTCGGCCGATTTCCGGCAGTGCTCGGAGAAGAAGACGCCGGGAGTGCGTGTCGCAATCGTCTGGAAAGCGCCTCGAATTTCCGCAGGAGCTTCGGGCTTAGGATCCCACATATCCTGTTGAGGGGGGCCCCCTTCCAGAAAGATGAAGATGCACGAAGTCGCTTTCGCCCGGGAGCGACTCGACGCCTCTGGACCTTGCGCCGCCTCGTTGGCACGTAACAGTTGCGGAAGGCTCAACGCACCGAACAGACCGGTCGACCCGAGGCGGAACATGTGTCGCCGCGAGATGCCGTCACAACGGCGACTGGCATAGGGTCCGAAGGGAATTTCAAACATGGATACTCCTTCATAGCTCGGATTGGCGAAACCCGGAAGCCCTCGAACAGTTCAATGTGTGTCTGGTCTTTATTCGTTATTGAAGAGGAATTCTTTTGTGTTCAGGATCGACCAGAAGATGTCTTCGACAACCGCGCGTCGATCCGCTTGTGCTGTCTCCAACTCAGGCAGCAGCAGGCCTTTTTCTGATTCCGAGGGAAAGCGGGTCAGCGTGCAGAGAAATAGTTCATCGAGCAGTTCCGCATCGGTGAGCGAAGATTCGGCCAGTTGCCGAGCCCGGCCCCGTGGGTGCGTGATCTTTTCGTGAATTTCAGGTGAGTTCAAAAGATGCAGTGCCTGAGAAATGCTTGGTTCGTTACTCCGTTCACACTCGCAAACACTGGCCCGCACAGGCCGCCCGAAGATGCGGAAGAAGTACGACGGCATGCGGTTGTCCCACACCTGGATCGCACGGTAACCCTCGGGCCAGCCATTGAACTTTTCGGGGACCAGCGTTACCTGACAGACGGCATCGAGCAGGACCTCCGCTGGCATCGTCTTGGTTAATGCGTGGGAGTAATGCTGAAAATCGTCTCGATTTCCTTCCTTCGTAGCGGAAGCGAGTTGATACGTTTGCGAGCTGAGAATGGTTTTCGTGAATGCCTTCAGGTCGTAACGCAGTTCCTTCAAATGCGTCACCAGATGATCCATCAGTGGTTCGTTGGTTGAAGGGTTGGTAGCCCGCAGATCGTCAATCGGTTCCACCAGCCCTCGTCCCAGGTAGTGAGCCCAGAGGCGATTGACAATGGCCCGTGCGAAGAAGGGATTTTCAGAGTCGGTCATCCAGGCCGCAAACGCCTGACGTCGGTCGGCGACCGCATTTAAGTCGGCGGGAGGTGCACCGAGTCCTCGTGTCGCCACAGGAAGGCCGGTGCGCGGGTGACTGTAGTCGTTCCCTTTTCCAGAAATGACCGACTCGGTTCCGTTCGGCAACTTTTTGAAAGCGACGCCTGTGAAGAAACCCACCAGACCGGCGTAGTCGTCCTGACTCCATTTCTCACTCGGATGATGATGACACTGCGCACACTCGATCCGAACACCCAGGAATAACTGGCTGACCGACCGGGCCGTCGCTTCGGGAGTCTCGAGGGACTTGAAGAAGGCGGCGGGGCCCTCTTGCTGAATCGATCCCTGCGACGTCAGAATCTGTCGGGCGAATTCGTCATAGGGCAGGTTCTCGGCGAAGCATTTTCGCAGCCAGCGGGTCACCCCCACGGTTCCCTGTGGCGTGATCTTGATCTTGTCCGCTCGCAAAATGTCAGACCACTTCATCGCCCAGAATTCGGCATATTCGGGACGCGTCAGAAGCGAGTCAATGATCCGAATTCTCTTCTCGGGATGGTTGTCTGACAGAAACGCACGGGCCTCATCGCTGGTCGGCAGTGTACCGATCGTGTCGAGGAAAACCCGACGGAGAAACGTGGAGTCGTCTGCGGGGGGACTCGCCGGGATTCCCAGTCGAACCAGCTTGTCGCCAACGTGTCGATCGATGAAGTTGTTTTCCTGGGGCCGAATCGTTTCCGGATGCGGACGGGGGAGTGTCACGCGGCAGACGGCCACCTGATCCAGATATCGGACCAGAATCGCCGCTTCCCCGGGGATTTCACGGGAGTGTATCAGTCCGCTGGAGGTCGTCTCGACCAGTGAAGCGGCGTTCGAGATGAACTCCGCAGCTGTCGTGACACACTGGCGTTTTCCTGCAGTGTCCATTGCCGTCACCTTGATTTGCTGAGAGGACTTTGGGTCCATGATCAGTTCAGCCGGCTCGATCTCGATCCGTACGGTGGGGAGAATGGTCGGCGAATCAAACGGGGCTCCTTCCCGAATCCAGCGCAGCATCAGGTTGTATCCCGGACCGGAACGATCAATTTTGGCTCCCCCGCCATGGGGCATGCGAGCGGTCCCTTTCTGCAGAATCAGACTCGTCTCCGGGCGGGCGAAATCCAATCGTCGGCCGCCCGACTCTTTCACCAGCGCGTCGAAGTCAGACTCGTTATCAAACCCGAGCAGGCTCAGCTTGAAACCGTTCTGACCTTCGGCTTTGCCGTGGCATCCGCCCGAGTTACATCGCGCTTTCGTCAGCTGGGGCTGAATTTCATAGGGGAACGAAACTGGTTGGGGATCGTTGAGTCCTGACACCGTCACCGGAACTGTCAGGCGGTCTGCTCCTCGGGTGATGATCAGTTGCGTCGTGCCTTCCCCACGGGGATGGACGAGTCCGTCGGCGCGAATATCAATGATTGCCGGGTCCGCTACACTGTACTGAACCTCGCGTGTGCGATCGAACTGCCGTGTGCCGACCCATTCGGTGATGAGGATCTGCTCGGAGGACTCGGGCCGGTCAAGCACAACGGCCGGCGGGCTGATCGAGATCGTTCGCTCGGTCGCAACCAGATTCCGCGTTTGCTGACTGAAGAGAATAAAAATGCCCGCAGTGACGACGAACGAGGTGGACCATCGCATAACCACACGCAACCTGAGGTTTGTTCAGTACTCTTCAACATATCAGCAGGATTCTATGGCTGCGGCCTGGTTCTCCACAAGATTGCGTAGAGGCCGCAGTGCGAAATCCTGACTTGCTACCGGGAACGATCGATGTTCGAGAACAGGTCGGACGCTTTGGCGTCGCGCTGGGTTTTTCTGCGACGTGTGCTGCTCAGCGCGAGTTTAGCACTCGCGGTCACGGCGTTTTCGCTGCTGGTCGGGGCGATCGGTTACCACTACTTCGGTGAGCTGGACTGGGTCGACGCTTTGCTGAACGCGGCGATGATCCTGACGGGGATGGGACCCGTCGACCCGTTATCAACTGTCTCGGGAAAACTGTTCGCCACGGGTTATTGCCTGTTCAGTGGCATCATTTTTCTCACGCTGCTGGCAATTCTGCTCACGCCGATTTACCACCGGTTCCTGCACTCATTTCACCTGGCGGAGGAAAATGACGACGGAAAACCTGAGTGATTGATTGTTTCTGCGTCACACTGAACTCGACGTGGCACAACACAGAAAACGTCTTGATCTCCTCTTGGTTACTGCAATTTAACGTCGCTACCCCTTAGTCGACTTTGCTGAGGGACCGAGAGGGTCAAGGTTGCCGAGTATTGCGTCTTGTCGTAGCCGGTCCCCTTCTGATCCGCAACCGGGTGATGGACGACGACCAGAACGACATTCCCTTCTTTGGGGGTGAATGAAGCAGTCCCTTCGGCGTCCGTGGTTGCCTCGTAATCCTTGTCAAACCCTTCGGCGAGTGTCGTTCCGCGCGGGATAAAGCTGACACGGGCACCCGCCAACGGCTTTGACTGGTAAATGAGCCGCACCCGAATGGGGGTGTCCGGTGCAAGTCCCGTGACGGGATTGGTGAGTGGGACAAGTTCCATGGCATGTCCCAGAGGCTTGTCAAAGTTGGTGCTGTTCGCAGAAACCTCGTCGAGTTTCGGGCTGGTTACGAAATACGTCTTGCCGCTCTTGATGGTCCTCGTCGTGCCATGCAGCGTTTCCAGCGTATGCGAAACAACATGCAGTCCCGCTGCTTTCGTCACGAAACGGTTGGACCAGTAACCTTCCTTGGGGCCGAAGCCGTTGTCGATGATTCCCGGCTTCAGATCGACCGAACTCCCATCCGGAGCAATCACCGAGAGTTGCACAGGCGCCAGCGAGATTTTGCTGGCCAGTTTGAAGTCGCGGTGGTCATTGCCGTGGTTACCCAGCTTCAAGTCGACGAAGACCACGTCCCCCTGGCGGACCAGTGCCGTATTCGTTTCCACCCACGTGTCGTGAGCGTAGGATCCAAGTGGGGCCAGCACGAAAGCCAGAGTCAGCAGGGATGCTCGCATGGAATCACCTCAGGTCGCCGGTTGGAGTCTCAACGGAAGTGCCCCGATCATGCTGAATTGGGGACTTCCTGTCGAGTCGCCGGGCGTGCCGTTCCCGGCTCATTGGCCTCCCTCCCGTCGCTCTGACCGTCGCTTTGCTCATGGGTTTCGTGATGAACCGGAAGCCGGAAATTTTGATGCCTCAAACTCCCATGGAAGGGACTTTCGAGGTCGCGACTTGGGGGGTGTTTTGTCGTCGTCATCCATTCCCCTGCGAAGAGTCGCTGGAATTCCCGGCTTGTGCTATCTTTTCCACCCAGTCCCTGCGCTCCAAACGCGGTGGTCTCTTTGCTGTTGAACATCAGCTTGATTTCCCGGAAAGTACGAAAAACATTACCAAATTGGCCGGCCAGGTGTTTCCACCAGGTCGGAGTCAGGGACGACGGACGGAATTTCTATGAAAACAGATGAACTTCGCGAAAAGTACCTTTCGTTCTTCGAATCCAAAGGGTGCGTACGTCGTCCAACCGATGTGCTGGTTCCCAAAGATGATCCGACCGTGCTGTTCACACCGGCCGGGATGAACCAGTTCAAAAATCAGTTTCTGGGGATCGGCCCGATTGATTTCACCCGGGCCACGACGTCGCAGAAGTGTCTCCGCACCGGGGACATCGGTAACGTCGGTGTCACTGCCTACCACCACACGTTCTTCGAAATGCTGGGGAACTTTTCGTTCGGTGACTACTTCAAACGCGAAGCGATCCACTGGGCCTGGGAATTTTTGACCACGAAATCGTGGCTCGGGCTGGATCCCACCCGCCTGACGGTTACCGTCTACCTCGACGATCAGGAAGCATTCGATATCTGGAACAAGGAGATTAAACTCCCCGCGAACCGGATTTCGCGCGAAGACGAAGGGGAAAACTTCTGGCCCGCGTCATCTCCTTCTCAGGGCCCCGATGGAGTTTGTGGACCGTGCAGCGAAATCTATTACCTGCCACCCGGCTCCACGAAGCCTGTCGAAATCTGGAATCTCGTCTTCACACAGTTCAACCGGGTCGGTGCGCCACCCAACAACCTGCAACCGCTCCCCAAGAAGAACATCGATACCGGGATGGGACTGGAGCGTTGTGCATCGACGCTGCAGGGGGTGCTCAGCAACTTTGAAATCGACATCCTGAAGCCGATCTGTCAGGCGGCCGGTGAAATCGTGGGGGTGAAGTACGAGTACGGCGCTCCGGAAGGACGGGCACTCCGCCGAATCGCCGACCATGTGCGAGCCTGCTCGTTCGCACTGCACGAAGGCTGCGGCCCCGGTCCCGAAAAAGAAAACTACATCGTCCGGTTGCTGCTCCGCCGTGCTTCAATGGAAGGCTTTCTGCTGGGAAAACAGGAACCGTTCATGTCGCAACTGGTCCCCGTCGTCGCGGACATGATGAAGGTCCCCTACCCCGAATTCGGCCAGACGGTCGAAGCGGTGCAGAATGCGATTCGCGAAGAAGAAAAGCAGTTCCTGCGCGTCGTCGAAACGGGGATTGGCCGATTCCAGAAACTGGTCGCGCATGCGAAGAAGGAAGGCTCACTCGTCATCTCGGGTGACGCCGCATTCGATCTGCATCAGACCGACGGCTTCCTGATCGAGCTGACCGAATCTCTGGCCGCCAACGAGGGCCTGTCGGTCGACATGACCCGTTTCGCGGAATGCAAGGAACAGCACAAGCAGACCAGCGGCCGGGGCGCCTTCGCCAACTCGGTCATGTCCGCAGGCCCGCTGGACGCACTGCGAAAATCGGGTGGCACGCAGTTCTTGGGTTACGATACCACCACGGCGGACGCCGAAGTGCTGGGGATCATTGCCGATGGGCAACTCGCGACCGCGTTCGACAAAACCGGCGTGCAGATTGCCGTGGTTCTGAATCAGTCTCCCTTCTACGGTGAAGCGGGGGGACAGGTCGGGGACACCGGCAAGATCTTCGGTGATGGAGTAACATTCGAAGTCCAGGACACCCAGCGTGATGGCGAACTTCTGGTCCATATCGGGGCGTTGAAATCGGGGAAGATGGCTGTTGGAGCGAAGGTTCACGCCGAAGTCGATGCCAGTCGACGCGCCGGGATTCTGCGAGCTCACTCGGCCACGCATATCCTGCATCATGCCTTGCGGAAATATCTGGGGGACAACGCAACCCAGCGAGGCTCCAAGGTGCAGCAGGACGAACTGCGGTTTGACTTCGCGCATTCCAAGGGCCTGACGCATGAGGAACTGATCCACATCGAAGATGAGATCAACGGTCGCATCGCCGAGGGGGCCCCTGTCTCGACCCGCTTGATGCCGATTGCGGATGCACGGGCTCTGGGGGCGATGGCGCTGTTCGGGGAAAAGTATCCCGATAACGTCCGCGTCGTCAGCATGGGGGAATTCAGTCGCGAACTGTGCGGGGGAACTCACCTGAAGAACACCGGACAAGTGGGGCTGTGCCGCGTCGTCCGCGATGAACTGGTCGCGGCTGGAGTTCGCCGCATCACCTGTTACACCGGCCCGAAAGCACTGGCACGGATTCGTGCGACGGAAGAACTGGTCAAAGAGGCCTCTGCCCTGCTGAAGTCACAGCCGGAAGAGCTGTCACGCAAGATTGAGTCGCTGCAGGCCGAACTGCGCGAGGCACGGAAAGAGCTTTCCAAGCACACGGTCGCGTCGCTGGCGGACGCCGCCGAGCAACTGGTGGCCAAGGCTGAAACGATTAACGGAGTAAAGTTGATCGTCCACAATGCTGCGGGCTGTCCACGTGAATCGCTGAAGGATTTCATCGACCGAATCCGGGAGAAGGCTCCTTCCGTGGCGATCCTGCTGGGCCTGGTGGTCGAGGACAAGGTCGCTTTCATCGCGTCGGTCAGCAAAGACGTGCTGGTTTCGAAGGGAGCGTCCGCGTCCGACTGCGTCAAAACCGCCGCGAAGATTTGTGGCGGCGGCGGTGGCGGTCGACCCGAGATGGCGGAGGCCGGCGGAAAAGATCCCGCGAAGATCGACGAAGCCCTGCTCGCCGGTGCCGCCTACTTCCGTGGCAAGCTGGAAGCCTGATCCACCTCGAGGTCCGGCCAGAAAGAAATCTCAAACGGAGCGTGCCGGTGCATTCCCAGCGAACGCACCGGTACTGCCAATGTGGAACCGGCATCCTGCCGGTTCAAATTTCAAACGACCCTTGATCAAGTCATAGATCAAGTCGTACTGGATTCAGGTTCTGCATTCACGCAGCCCCCTCATTCTGCCACACCCGCCTGCCAGCGAAACCTGCCAAATCCCAGAAACCGGCGGGACGCCGGTTCCACGTGAAGACCCGCAGGCAGCACGACGTATTCTTGTTTCCAATTGTCAAATAACGGTGAATTCCTTGAGTCCGTCAGCGGCTCTCAGAATGTCGCTGTGTGCCGCAAGGCACCGCACATCAACGTCTCTGCCGCTTCGCGCGTGACGAGGCATCAAGGCGTGAAGCGGCCCGAACGGAAAGGCCCTCAGCGAAAATCACGTGGCCAGCCGGGCCAGTCCCTCAAAAATACGTAACTCGTAATCTCGATGACACATGGGACTGGCCACCGACTGGCCAAGGGCTGGCCAGCCTGGCCAGTCCCCCCGGCAGCACCCCGAATCGTCTCCCTGAGTGCCCCACACTTGGCAGCGTCCGCCAGACAAACCAAGCCTCGCTGGGCTTCGCCCCCTACTCGCGGACCGAAAAAGCTCTTCAATTGAGAATCCCCTTGCTCTGGTCTCGTCACCATTCCACGCAAGATTTGGAATGCGTGTAGTCTCAACCACCGACAGCAAACCGACGAGCCCAAACATCCAGACGTTTGGAATAAGCCTCTCGTGAGGACAATGGACCATCCTCCTTGGCCTGAAAGGCCACCAGAGATCAGCCTAGGGCAAAGACTTAAAATCAAGCCTCCACAGATTCGCCCCTCCGTTCAGCAACACTACCGGGCGAACTGCGCTCACCTTTGCAAATTCACCTCAACGGACTCAAACTAGTTGCTCGCGCTGACCCTCGGTATGGAGTGTCCGCAGTGATTTACCTTCGTGAACTGATGAAACTCCATCCTGAAGCGAAGTGCGTAGAGTCGCGCAGGTGACTGATCCCGTCAGCAGAAATTTGAGGGCATCTCATGGCAACGAAATCGCCATTCACTGGGCGCTGGCGGATCGTCTCGATGAGTGCCTGGGATCAGGAGTTCATCGACGAAGAGGAAGAAGGCTACATCGAGTTCAGGGGCAAGAGTGAAGGCGAGTTCCACTTCGGCTACGTTCATGGGCAAATGGATTGCAGGTTGACGGTGCGGGACGGTGGACCGGCGGTCGAGTGGACTTGGGACGGCAATGACGAAATGGATCCGGCCCAAGGGCGTGGATGGGCCGTGATGAAAGATGACAAGCTTCACGGGAAGATCTTCTTTCATAACGGTGAAGATTCGCAGTTTGTGGCAAGAAAGATGGAACAACGCCGCAGGAGGAAGTGATCGTGGCGAAGGCCAGGAAGAAACTGGATGCGGGGACCATTCTCGACCAAGGGATCCAATCGCTGGGGCAAGTGGATCAAACTTGGGAAATCGACGTCCGAGCTTTGCCCGAATCACTCAGCCAATCGGAAACCCAATATCTCGGCCTTGTCGTCAACAAGGATGATGGTTCACTGCTGGTGCAATCGCAGGTTGAGGGCAGGCCCAAAGTGGGTGATCTTTCGGCCTTGCTGACCGTCGCGATGCTGCGACCGCTCGTCGGCAAGGGACGCTGTCCTCGCCGCTTGCATGTCCGTGGGCATCGGCAATGGCAGGAACTCATTCCGCCGCTGGAGGAACTCGGCATCCAAGTGTCGGTAAGGAAAGAGCTTCCCAAAGCGAAAACCGCTTTCCAACGAGAGCTGGAGCGGATACGGGAGGCTCGCCGGTCAGAGATGGTCAGACCGAGCAAGCAGCAGGCAATAGTCGAGAACCTGTTTCCCGCGATCGCCAATTGGGTCCAGGGTTGCGGCCATATTGAGATCGGCGATCAGGAAAGCTATGGGTTCACAGTTCGAGCCATCGACGATGGCGGCGTCGTCTTCGAAGATGACAAGGCAGAGACGCTGGCCGAAGCAATGGCGACACTGGAACAGGGATTGGCCAACTATTTCGAGCAGGAAGAGATCGAGTGACGAAAGTCGTCGCCGACATCTCTAACTCATCTACCCGCCGGCCTGCGGGTAATTACTCGCCTCCGCTGACCGGCGACTGATTATTGCAATCGCGCTTCGGACACTACTTTCGCTGGTTAAGGTCGACCCCTGGCCCTGATCGAGTTCACGAAATCCCTAGGCGGCAAGTTTTCTCAGGGCCTCCAGTTTCTGGCCTTCGATCTGCCTCTGCTGCTCCAGGAGTCGCAGACCGGCCCTGAGCACTTCGCTGGCGTTCTTGTACCGTCCGGCGCCCACCTGCTCTTCCACGAATCGGTCGAAATGCCCGGTCAAATTGATGTTTCGGGTCGGCATGGCGTTTTCCTTGCTCTGCGTACTTCCGCTCAGGATAGCATCGTTGGCAATTTTTGCCATTTTTCCAGAAAGCGCCGAAGGGCTTTGCCACAGCGAAGAACGTGGGGCAACAGACGCGAGATTGACTCAGGCGTCATCGATTTTCATTTGCCGACCCTCACCTGCTTGGTAGAAGGAAAGAGGCATAACTCCAATGATCTGTTCAACGTGCCGCTCACACGTCCATGACGGCACGGGAACATCACGATGCTTCTGAAATGGGACTTCTCCCCTCTTCGGCGTCCTCATCAGGCCCAAAGATCATTGCTTCTTCAGATTCTTCTACCAAAAATTCCAGCGTGCTCTTTGAAAAGGAAGTCGTGTCGTCAAACGAGCCGTGCGCTCTCACGGTCATACTGGAATTCTCCGATCGTACCCTCTTTGATTTTCTGCATAGCTTCATCGATCGCAGGTAGAGGGACGAGGAACCATTCTCTGGGTTCAACCTGAGAACCGAAGCGATCCTTCAACTCAAGGTCCAGGCGGGCGTTAGCAAAGAACTTGTGAATTAAAACTTCGAGGGCTTTGCGGTTGATATTGGCCAGCTTGTATTCGGCCACGACCTCCACTTCCGCCAGCAAGTACGTCGGGTCTTTCTTTGCGTTGGCTATCCGCTTCGTTACGTTGCCGCCCGTAACACCGATTTTGTGAATCGCCTTACGATGTTCCGCGACGAACGGGTGATTGGACAGGCTACGCAGAACGTAAACGTATCCTGTCGCCTGATCCCCCTCTTCCTCGTTGTCGAGAAACAATGGTCCAACTTGATCACGGTCAAGGATTCGGCGACTGTGCTTATCCTTATATAATGCGCTTTGTAACGAACGAAGGAGCAAATCGCTCTCCGTTCCGTTATCGTAAATGACACGGAGTCTGCAGTTTTCATGTCCGTAGTCATTAGTAAACACTTCGCCAACCTTCGCGACGAACGCCTTTTGCCCGTCAAGAATAAAGAGATGCCCTTCTTTAATGGCGGCCTTCTCTCCGAATTTCACGGCCTTGCGTTCGCCTGCATCCAAATCCTGCTGAACCGTCTCGAAAAGAGGTTTAAAGAGGTGAAAATCAGAGCACGGTGTGCGTTGCGCAACCTCTTCGGCCGCGCTGATCTCCGATCTCGGTCGGACATGAACCAGGCTCGTGATGTCACTGCCGGAAGACTTATCGACGCCCAATGCTGCCAAAAGGTCTTCGTCATCCTGCAGGTGATCGCCAACACTGGACGAGTTGCCTCCGTCCCCCAGCAACCCCCGTGCGTCCAAGTCTTTCAAAACTTCGCGACATTCTGCCGATTCTCTGATCCGGTCGAGACGAACGGCGTATAGTCGCTCGAAAATGTCTCGGTCGTCGCCATGTTGAGGATGTCTACCGTGTTCTTCGATGAACCGTTCGATTTCCTCAAAACCGGCGATGATGCGTTGCTCTCTAGCCGTGCGACCGCCCGTTTGGACCGGTTCGGATTCGACTCCCAGTTCATCCAGCAGATCGAAATCGTCATCGGTAACCTGTTGTTTTTTCTTAGCCATTTTTAGTCGCCCTCGCTTCCCGCTGGAGAAATGCAATTCCCTCTGCCATTCGCTTTTCCCATGGATCAGCAGCGGTCAATGAAGGAAGCCGGGACTTCTCCGCTTTGAATCTCAACGCCCGTTTCGCCAGATCGCGGGCTTCCTCCAGTGACATCTTGACTTTCTTGGCGGTGACAATCTCGGCCACCTGGCGGAGCCGTTCCTCGCTCATCGACTTGGCCAGAATTGCGTAGGCTTCCCCGAACGGATTGATACGATCGATCAAATCGATATCCAGCTCCTTGACCGACAATGCGAATTTCCGCACCCCGTCAATCAGCGACGTGTTCCGGGCATCGCTATTGCCTGCGTCGTCAAGGACCTTCTTGGCCTGCTGTACGAAGTTCAGGGCCGCGACGGCATGCTGGCGAACCGCTTCCTGGTCCTCATCATCCAGATTGGGGAATTTTTCTTTGATGATCTTCCCCATCCGGACCTGAGTTAGTTCCTCCGGCACCAGTTCTTCATCGAAGAGACCGCGCTCGATGGCCTGTTTGTCCTGGACGAATGCTGTCACCAGTTCCGTCAAATCTTCGCGGCAGATGCGTTCTGCTTCTTCGCTTTTGGGTTCGGCCAGCCCTTTGATTTCCAGTTGAACCGTTCCAGTCGTGGGATCGACCCCAACATTGGATTTGTTGGGGTCATATCCACCGTCACCGTAGTCCAGTCCGGGAGTCGCGGTGTTGGTCGGATTCTTGGGCCGGAACTCGAAACGGGGCGCCAGGACCTGTTCCATCAGCAGACTGGCGGCGATCGCCTTCAGCGTATCATTCACTGCTTCGACGACGGTCGCTTCCGTCGCGTCTGGTTCTGCGATCAGGTTGGTGAACCGTGCCCTTGTCTTTCCGGGGGCGTCACGGGTCGACCGACCGATGATCTGAACGATCTCTGTCAGGCTGGAACGATATCCTACTGTCAGGGCATGTTCGCACCAGATCCAGTCGAAACCTTCCTTGGCCATCCCCAGGGCAATGATGATATCCACATGGTCCCGGTTGTTTTTCTGGGCCGAATCTTTTAAGGCCGAAGAAACCCTGTCCCGCTTGGCGGCGTCGTCATCGACCAAGTCCGCAATCCTGAGAACCTTCCCATCTTTCGTCTTCACTAACTGAAAACCGGTCTGGGGATCAGTTCCCTGCCAGTCCCCCAGTTCCTCGATGATGTGTTCCACTTCCCGGATTTTGTCCTTGCTGCTCTCCTTCGAGTTCACATTTGGGATGTGCAGAATCGTTTTCTCACCGGGGTTTAAGACATTCAGAATCTCATCAGTGTAGCTGCCGGAGTAAAAGAAATAACCGATATCGAGTTGTTTCAAGTATTGATAGCCATTGAGCTGTTCATAATAGGTGTAGGTCACCGTCTGGAACTTAGACTCATCGTCCGGGTGCAGCACCGCCTCGGCGTCCCCTCGGAAATAGGAACCCGTCATTGCCACGAGATGGGCTTTGTCTCTGGCAACGAATTGGCGGACGTGTTCCCCCAGCCGGTTGTCCGGGCTGGCCGAAACATGGTGGAATTCGTCAACGGCGATCAGCCGGTCATCGAACGCTTCCACGCCGAATCGTTCCACCGCAAACCGGAACGTCGCATGGGTACAGACCAGCACCTGATCGCCACTCTCCAGAAACGCTTTCACCGAATCGACTTTGCCCCCGTTGTCGCCACCGGGAGCGTTGCAGAGATTCCAGTTCGGCTTCACGATCCAGTCCGCAAAGAATCCGAACTGGCTGAGCAGCTCGTTATTGAAGCTCGAACCGATGGAGCGTTCCGGCACGACGATAATCGCCTGCTTCAGTCCCTGTTTGTGCAGCTTGTCGAGTGCCACAAACATCAAAGCCCGGCTCTTGCCCGAAGCGGGTGGGGATTTGATCAGCAGATACTGCTCCCCTCGCATTTGCCAGACACGTTCCTGCATGGGCCGCATGCCGAGCGCGTTCGATTTTGTGGACCGTCCATCCTGAGCGTATCTCACCGAGACGGAGGGAATAGATTTACTACTCATGTTCACGGCCCTTCTGCTGGTTCTTCTTCAACTCATCCTCCAGTTGTTCAATCTCCTTCAGATCTTCCGCATCGGCTGCCAGAGCTTCTGCTTCCCGCCGGTTCTGGTCGAAGGTTTCGAACCGGTCATGAACAACCCGCTTCATCTCCTCATGGCTCACTTTGCCTGCTCCGGACAGGACTGGCCGGTCGTTGAATTGCAGTAGCTTGTCGACGTTGTCTCGCCAAAATTCGAGTGTCAGATCGTTTCGTTGTTTCACCCGCAACTCGGCCTGTTCGAGAAAGATCACCACCAGCCGGTTGAGCGTATCGATCTCGTCCTGGCTCAAGTAATTTTTGGCGGTGATGACGTCCTGTTTGCGGACCCGCGATCCGCTCCAACTGGTCAGGTTCATATTGGCGGCGTTTGGATCGGCCCGATGGAGAATCAGTTCCGCTGCCGTGTGTCCGGTCACCGCGTAAAGGAGCTTGTTCTGAACCTCTGCAAAGAAGAGCATCGTTTCCTGTTCGCGGATCTTGTAATCCGAACTCAGGGCGAACAGATCCCGGACTTTCTGGTAGAACCGTTTCTCGGACGCCCGAATTTCCCGAATCCGGGCCAGCAGCTCATCGAAGTGATCCCAGCCGCCGGGATTTTTGAGGCGTTCATCATCCATGACGAACCCTTTGACGATGAATTCCCGCAAGTGGGTGGTCGCCCATTGGCGGAACTGCGTCCCACGCGGGGAGCGAACCCGGTAGCCGATCGCCAGAATCAGGTCCAGGTTGTAGTAGGAAATCGTCCGTTTGACGTTCCTTTTGCCCTCGGATTGAACTGTTAAGTGATCCTTAACAGTTGCCTCTCGGGTGAGTTCCCCCTCCTTGAAAATACTTTTCGTGTGGAGCGAGATGTTGTTCTTCGTCGTCTGAAATAATTCTGCAATCTCCAGTTGCGTCAACCAGATCGTTCCATCTGTGACGCGGAGTTCCAATCGGGCCTGACCGTCTTCGGAGGTGTAGAGGATCAGGTCGCTCATGCGCCAGCCCCTGTTCGCTTCTGACCCGCAGGCTTCGTCGATTCTTTCTGAGCAGCCTGTTTGGAAGTCATCTGGGTGTACATCTCGAACAGCTTTTCCAGCCTTTCGGTGTCATTCTTGAACCGGCGGCCGATATAAATCCGCTCCAGCGTCTCATCGTTGCGGTCATGAGCTTCACGGAGATTTTGCGGCATGTTTTCCGGGTCGTAGAGATCAGCAATCGTAGCCGGAAAGTGCGATTCACGGGCCAGTAAAATCTCTTCCGCGCAGCGGATCAGATCAGCCTTGTTTTGCTCGGTGAGAGTGGGAACTGGGAACGTGTTCCAGCCAAGCGTGTTGGAGTAGCGGTAGTCTGTTTTCATTCGCCCGCAAACAGTCGCAATCCAGACCAGATGTAGCTTGGAAGCGATGATAGACATGTTCCAGAGGGGAGCGTCATAAAGAGCAAAAGCCAGATTTGAAACAATTGCTCTATTGTTAAGAAGTCCGACCGGAAGGTATTCTCTGGTTTCTGAAGAAACCCCTGGGACAATGAGAGTGAAATTCTTTCCCGATAACATCCGCTGAAACTGATGTGATTTGTCAGCAATGTCTCTTGCTGTTTTCCCGCCTTTGAGCCGCACATTTCGCACTTCAGAAATTCGCTGGGAAATGGGGATAATGCTTAGCGCCTCGACTGAATATTGATCTTCAACCCAGATGCAGTATCGCTCGAGCCCTCGAATAAACTCCGCCGACCCATATATCCGACGCACAAACCGGTCGCGCTGGTCTGACAACAATTTGAGAGAGTCAACCTCGCTGCGAGTTAGCAACAAGTGCCCACCATCTATCGGTGTGTTTCCGAATGTCATTTCTGCCAGTCCACTCAAGGAAACACTGTTTTTTTCCAAAGTGACACTCTCGCCAGGGGCGAGGTATGGATTTATATGTGGACACTGCTTTTCAATGGTTTCCCCGGATTCAGTTACGGAAAACAATCGCCTAGACAGTTGAGGCTGAGCTGTAAGGCCAACTATTGCTACGGTGACACCGGCATTGTGGCTGGCAAGATTTGCCCACCGAAATGAAGTGTGGGCGAATGATATCTGATAACCTTTCGCAAAGATTTGGGGCCACAGGATAGGTACCTGAAGACCCTGGCAGATGGAATTTGTAGTTACGAATGCGATGGAAGTCTGCGTGTTAGTGCCATACTCGGCCGCCTTCATAAACCAGCCAGAGACGTAGTCGAGAGACTTCCAGTTCTGCACCCGCTTATCGAAAAGTGATTTTAAATCGTCCTTTTGCTCGTCCTTCTGGTCACGCGACCCCAAATATGGCGGATTGCCACAAATATATGTCTCGCCACCAGAGTTCTCAAAATCAATTTCCGGTTGCTGCAGTGGCGTGCTAAACAAGTCGTTGGCGTGGTACTTCACTGCAATCCCGGCCGGCGGGCAGATGCTGAGCCAGTCGAGTCGCAGAGCGTTGCCGCAGGTGATCCAGTTCTCCGCTTCCAGCGGCAGAAACTCCGCCAGCGCGAGCTTTTCCCCTCGGTACAGCACATCGCACTGGTATTCCGCAATAATCAACGCCAGTCGGGCTATTTCACAGGAGAAGTGCCGAATCTCGATCCCCCGGAAATTCGTCAGAGGAATGTCCGAACGCCGGTCCAATTCCCCCCGACGCTTGTTAATCTCCGCTTCGATCGCCCGCATCTCCTTGTAGGCAATCACCAGAAAATTCCCGGAACCGCAGGCGGGATCGAACACCCGAATGCGGGCCAAACGGTTTCGCAGGTTCAGCAGCTTCCGGGAGTTACCCCCCGCTTCGGCCAGTTTCTCCCGCAGATCATCCAGAAACAGCGGGTTGAGTACCTTGAGGATGTTGGGAACACTGGTGTAGTGCATCCCCAGGGCACCTCGTTCTTCATCGTCGGCAACCGCCTGAATCATGGAGCCGAAGATATCGGGATTGATTTTCGTCCAGTCGAGATTGCCGACATGCAGCAAATACGATCGGGCAATCTTGCTGAACTTGGGAACGTCCAGACTGCCTGAGAAGAGCCCGCCGTTCACATAGGGAAACTGATTGGCCCAACTGGGAAGCTTGGCCGCATTGCGATCATGCCCATTCGACTTGACCTGCATCGCCCGAAAGATTTCAGAGATCACTTCGTGTGTGTTGGACGATTCTCGGTCACTAAACTGCTCGACGGTCGCTGTAAACAGCGTGGGAGAATGGAAGATGTTCGTGTCTTCAGCAAAGAAGCAGAAAATCAATCGGGCAAAGAAATGATTCATTTCCTCGCGTCGCTCGTCAGCGTCCCAGCCGGGATTGGTTTTCAGCAGTTCCACATACAGCCGGTTGAGTCGGCTGGTTGCCCGAATATCGAAGGCACTTTCATCAATCTGCCGGACTGTCGAGATGCCTGCCAGCGGCAGAAAGAACGTGAACCGATCGGGAAAGCGGGTGTATTCACAGGCGAGCGTCTCGCCATCGATGAGCCGTTCGGATTCCAGTGTGACGCCATCGGTCGCCAAGATGTATTTGACCTTCTGGCGGGTCGTGGCTGGACTGTCCTGCAAGGCTTTCAGCGTATCTGAAACCTGACCTTCGTCGCAAACTTTGATGTGGATGTTATTGCGTTGAAGAACCGCACCATCCACATCCGACTTGTTGGACTTTCCGCTCTTCAGGATCTTGATCGTGGTGGCTTTGTTGCCGAAGGCTTCCAGGAAGGCGTACGGAAATTCAGCCGGATCGAACGGGGCTTCTGCAAGGCTGGAGACGGCTTGTTCAATTTCAACTGCATTCATATCCGCTCAACATTCCTCACAGTTTGATCAAATTCGCAGCGAAACCCGCCCTCCCAGTTCAGCTGGAACCCGCTTTTTGCTGGATCATGCCCGGACGAGAAGATAGGCCCCGGGGAGAGCATTGAAGAGTCGGGTTGACCTGACTGGCTGAAGCAACCGCTGACACCACCGAGGAATTGAGTCTAGCAATGAACTGCCATCCCGACTACGAATTACACGCCGCCGAAGTCGCCTGTCTGCGTGCAATTTAACCAATTCTCCGATTATAGCGTTGAATTGCCCAACCAGACGCGAAGAGGGGGCAGGTGGTAATGCGAATTGAAGAAACAACGTCTCCGGTCCCCTCCCGAAAATGCGATTGTGGGCATGAAGGCGTCGGGTGTGACGACATCCTCCTGAATGCCAAAGGGAACGGCAACAGGGAGAACACTGAACTTCAGAGAAAACTTCGCGCCCGTGCGGAAATTACTCTCAACACATTCAGACTTGTTGCTCGCGGGTTCATGTTATGAATCGTCCCCAGTGGCATTCTCCACTCTGGTTTCGCCACAAGGCATCAGAATCCCTCCCTCGCCCAGTCAATGTTGATTTTGGTAGGACGTGCAGCACCGGTTGATTCAAACTCCATCTCAATCAAATAGTCTCGATGAACCGTGTCGGCAAGGAACTGCGGGCGTCGGTCGCCACGACGGCACGCGGTCACGTCGCCGATGACTTGTGACAGTGTGCTCCTTTTCCGACTTTCCCACCCCTGAAACACTTCGATTCCGTTTGGGGTATAGATGACGCCATAAGCCTCAGGGGTCCGTTTGAGCATGTTTGCGATTTGCCCTTTGAGATCGGGCAATGTCAGCGGATTATCAGGAACCGTATCTGCCTGCTTCGCTTGTGCCCAAAAACCCTTGGAGACCTGTCTGCCTGCGTGTTTGAGATCGACAATGACACCTAAGTCGGCGCCGGTTCTTTTCTCTTTGGGCTTTTCAGTGAAACCTTGAAGAATAAACGTCAATTGCCAGCCGTCGTGTTCGATTGTTCCAAATCGATTGAGATCATATTGCAGCGCCCCCGTCACGCGTTCCTCCTTTGCCAAGCGGCTGAACTGTCGTGTGATTTCGCCGATGGCACTTTGAACGACTGCTGTACCACGCTGAATTAGTTCTTGGGGAACCTCAATCCCAATGTCGGGCGTATCAGGATCAGCATGAAGCCGCTCGTCTCGCAACAGCGCATGTGCAATTCGTGAAGAGGTTGCAACCGGACCATGCTCGATCTTCTTGGACTTCCCCCGATCCTCAATCGTAGCGACCAAGTCCTTTCTGGGCCTACGAAGGCACCAGCGGCTGTACACGCTCGCCCGATGGTTCATCTCCTGAATGAGACGATCAGTGATCCAGTAAAATTCGTTACGTGTCAATGATGCTGGCATCGCTCTCCGTATCTTGATGAGGAAAGGGAATACATCCAAATACGTGATCATACGGATCCCAACGTGAGATAGCGCGCATTCCCTTGCGCCCTCCCAGACCACCTATCATACTATCGAGACACTCATTTACAGAGAGGTCTCAATGGAGGTCAGCAGCAGACACCATTCGTTGGAGCAATTACAGGCCCTCGAACGCCAGGAGAAGGATGCCGCCCGGGCCAAGCGACTGCGGATTGTGGTTCTTGCCATGCAGGGGTGGACTGCTCCCGCGATTGCCATGGCGGTGGGTTTCACACGGCGCGTCTGTCAGAGATGGGTCTATCAGTACAACGAACTCGGCTTGCCGGGGCTGGATGATCGACGTGGACGGACTCCGGGTGTCCCGCTCAGCGAGGAAGCACAGCAACAGTTACGACAGCGACTTGATGCGGGGCCGAAACCCGAAGATCAGGTCTGTTCCCTCCGAGGAAAGGATCTGCAGCGAATACTTCAGCAGGAATTTGGCTGCGTGCGGTCACTCTCCAGTATCTATTGGCTGCTGCACCGGCTCGGGTATTCCTATCTGCGTCCTCGTCCAAAGCACTACAAAGCCAACCCGCAGGTGATGCAGGAGTTTCAGACGGGTCTCAAGGAGCAGATACAGCAGATTCAAGCTGCGCAGCCAGACAAAAAGTTGCGGATCTATTTCCAGGATGAAGCGAGGTTCGGTCAACAGGGGACCACGACAAATGTGTGGGCTCCCACAGGATCACGTCCTCAGGTCGTCCGTCAGACCGAGTACCAATATTTATGGGTATTGGGAACAGTCTGTCCCCAGACGGGGCACGCTGAAGGATTGCTCAGTCCGCGATTGAACACCGCTGTCATCAACGTGTTTCTGAAGCAGTTTTCTACGCGCATCCCGAAGGACGAACACGCGGTGATGATCTGGGACGGCGCCGGTTTTCATCGCAGTGGAACCCTGCGGGTTCCACAAAATATCACGTTGATCCGGCTACCGGCCTACAGCCCTGAACTGAACCCGATTGAGAACCTGTGGCATTATTTGAAGTCACACCACTGGAGCAATCGGGCCTACCCCGACTACCAGGCGTTAGAAGCGGCGTCCCAAGAGGCTTGGAGAGCAAGCGTTCTCGATCCTGAACTGATGAAAACTGTCTGCGCCGCACCTTGGCTCGATCGCGCTCTTTCAAATTAGGATCCGTATCAGTTGTCCGCAATCGCGGCATCCCTGAAAAAACTGTCAGAACAATGGGACTTCTGATACTCGAATCTCCCCCTTTTCGATGAGTCGTCAATGCTCGCCATCGTGAGCCCTCATTGCTCAGTCGGAGCATGCACTACTCCGTTGGGTTACTCAGTAGATAGGCCAGGACGTCGCGGAGTTCTTCGGGGGTTTTTACCAGGCCGAGGGGCATGGCTGAGGCTTCGCCGAACTGGCGTTCGTCGATTTGTGACTTTTCGACCGTGATGCGTTTGGTGTCGGGGAGCAGCAGTTCGACCTTTTCGCCGGTTTCGGAGACCACTAAGCCGGTGATGACCTTTCCTTCGTGGGTCGTGACCACCGTTGAGCGGAAGACGGGGGAGATGACCTTACTGGGGACGAGCACGGATTCAACCAGATAGGGTAAGGTGAAGCGTTTTCCTGCGTCCGCGAGACTCGGGCCGCCTCCTCCTGCCTGCGATGCCGTGACCGCGTGGCATTTGACGCAGCCGAGTGATTCGGCACCGAACAGCTTGCGGCCTCGGACCGGGTCCCCCTGCTTGATCTCCTCTGCCCAGTTGTATTGGATGAATCTTGGGTCAAGCGCTGCGTGGGTCCCTCCTTCGGTTTGTGACTTCAGACGCTCGGCCAGCGACAGGCCGTCCGGCTTTTCGGGAAGTGAAAAGCGGACGTCTCCCAGGTGGCGGAAATGCAGGTACTGGCCGCCGATCCCTTGCTTCATCCCGACGCGGACGAGGATGTCATTGCTGCCGGGTTGAAGGTCGAGCGGTACGACGTCGTCCAGTTGGATCAGGGGCCGGACGATGTCGTTCTCGTGGACCAGTTTGCCGTTCTGCCAGACTTTGACGCCATCCTCGCTCCCCACCAGCAACTGCATCCGCTTGGCGGTCGGGCTTTCGAACCGGAACAGACTGTAGACAGACGAATTAGGCGAGGGACCAAACAGCAGGTTGAAGTCATACAGCGGGCGATCGGGGCTTGTCGGCTTCGTCTTCTTCCATTCGTAATCCTTGCCCGCAATCGTGAGCGGGCTGCTGAGGTCGATCGCGGTGGTTTCCACGGGATGGACGGTCTTTTGAAACCCCTCAGCATCGGGGATCGCGCCGAGTGTCCAGATCTCGGGCTTCACGTGTTCCAGCTTGGCTACGTCGAGCCGGCGATCCTGTACGCCGCTGACGACGCGGGCGATCTGCGGTTCACTGCGAGGATCATTCAGCAGGGAAAGAAAGTGGGCGGCCTGAAGCCGGATCCGGTCATTGTCATCGTGCAGGCGTTCCACCAGCAGTGCGAAGAGTCGTTCCTGTTCCGACGTGTGCGGCAGAGCGTTCCAGTGTTCGGCCGTGGTGTAGTTCCCGACTCGGCCGAGGGTTCGCAGATCGATCGGAGCCTGCTCATCGGCGTACAGGATGATATTGGCTTCCTCTTTCTGCTGCGGAGCGAGCGGCGCTGCGGGTGAGAGTTGCGCATCGACCGGGGGGATCGTTAACCGGAACCCGGCTGTCAGCACGCCCGCCATTCGTAAGACGGTTTCGGGGGTGTGGCACAGTTCGGCAGTCAGATTCGGCAGGGGGAACCGGGCCAGAGCGAGCGGGTCGGCCTGATTCGGGACGGCATCGACGGCGTTCAGGTCCGTCGCCGATGTGAAGTGGTGGTACTTTCCCTCACGTCGACGCTGCAGGTAGGCGTGCGGCTCACGTTCGATCGATGTCAGCAGTTCCTCCCCCTCCCTGCTGGTTTTTTCATCGGCGGATTGCTGATCGGCGCGGGGGCTGAGGAGCGAAGCGAGCGAGTTCGCGGATTTCTTTGCTGGTGATCTCTCTGTGATCCGGTTGGCGGAGGGGACGGTCACCTTTCGCCGGAGCAATTCCTGCCGGGCGGTGGAGGATCGCCAGTGAGCCGGGTTGTTGAGTTCGGCGAGCAGTTTTTCCTCAGAAGCACTCGTCGTGTCATACGGATCGAAGGGCATCTGCTCGGGGTCGTCTTTTCGCGTGATGACGGCGAGATCGCTGCGATAGGTGGGGGACCCTTCGTTCTGCGCCATGTAACAGAGTGTGACGAAGACACGTCCCCCGCGACCGACGCAGACGCCGACAGGCCGCGCCTGATCGCGACCTTCGAGCAGGATTTTTTCGGTGGCGGTGAATGTTTCGCCCTGTTGTTCGAGCGGGAAATAGGAGACGGTCCGGCGACACCAGCGCGCGACGAGCAGGCTGTGATGGTATTTTTCGGGGAGATATCCATCGGCGTAGTAGGTCTGCAGGACGGGGACCGCCCTTCCCATCTCCTCATTGACCATGGGGAGAATGTCGGCGCGGTCTGGCGTTTTGCTCTGCATCCAGCCTCGCGGCCAGCTCCAGTAGGAATCGGGGGTCACGTGCATCAGTCGTCCGGGGGCGAACTGAGACGGGATCCCTTCATGATCGTTGTCATTCGTGAACAGATTGCCGTCTTTGTCGAAGCAGAGACCGCAGGGATTTCGGAGACCTCGTGCGAATGACTGGAGGTGTGTGCCGTCGGGGCGAATGCGGAAGATGGCTCCGACACCGTTGTAGGGCATGGAATCCCACTTCTGATGGAATTCGGTGTCGTGAGTTCTGCTTGTTTCTGTTGCAGGAGTCTGCGATCGGTTGAGCGTTCGCGCCGCCGCTTTGGCTCCCGTTCCCTCGGTGGGGGATCGCCGGAAGAACATGGTCCAGTGACCCCAGTGATCGGGGCGAGTGAAATCGCCATAGTACCACAGTGGATCGCCCATGGAGACGTAAAGATCCCCTTCAGGTCCCCACGCGCAGGCATGCAGGCATTGGTGGACGTGTCCGTTGGGGACACCCCAGAGCAGCCGCTCGGGTTTCAGTCCTGACCGGTTCACTCGTCCCCCCGGGATCCGATAGACGGCGCTGACAGTGACGACGTACAGGTCGTCGCCGCGAACTTCGATATCGTTCAGCCAGGTATGATCGGGGAATTCGTACAGCAGGACTCGAGGTTTGTAGCGACCCTCGGCATCGAGATCATAAGCGAACAGATTTTTGCGGCCTCCTACGAAGATGCGGCCGGTGGAATCGGTGCGGACAGAGAGGAATGAGTCATCGGGTGAGGTATCAAGCCGTACGACCTTGAGGTCGGGATCGGTGACGTGGTAGTCGAGTTCCTCGCCGGAAGTTTTCGTGACTTCGTCACCCGGACGATTGGTGACTCCGTCACCCGGTTGCGCAGTGACTTCGTCACCCTGGCATCTGGCGGGGGCCCCGCCCAGACATGCGCCCGCGAGGAAGACCAGGGTGAGGAACGACGATGTACTCCCGAACCAGCCACGTACCATCTCGATGCTCCTCGTTCGATTCTGTGAATGCTTTGGACGTCATTGTGGGTCCCTTCGCTCGCGCACAGGGCTGACGCGATGGGGCGGGAATTCTCACCCGTCGGGAGATCGAGTGATTGTACGACAAGAATCCTTCTCAGGTCATGCGAGTGATGCGGTGACGTTACTTGCCGAATCATGCGAACCATCCGATACTGATAACGTGAGCAGTTGGAAATATGATTGCCAGTCTGTCGCATCCCTTCGCTGATGACAGTTTCCATTGAATCTTGAGGATCAACCGATGAAATGCCGGTTGCGGATATGTGCACTGTGGTTTGTGCTGTTGGCTGTTTTCTCGCCACGGCTGACCGCTGAAGAACCGTACCTCGAATTTTTGCAGGGGCTGCGTAACCGAAATTATTTCGACTATGCACTGCTTTATCTGGATCAGTTGGCTCAGCGTCCCTCCGTCCCTGCCGAAATTCGGAAGTTGATCCCCTACGAGAAGGCGATCACGCTGCGGGAATATGCGAAGACGCTGCGCAGTCCTGAAAAGCAGTTCGAGCAGCTCGATCAGGCGCTGGCCTACCTGGATCAGTTTATCCGGGAAAACCCCGACCACCCCTCGAGCGGTGATGCCAATGCCGAACGGGCTCAGATGCTGCTGCAGAAAGCCGGCGTCGAAATCTTTCAGTCGAAGGCACCGGCCAATCAGGGAAGCAAATCGGAATTCCAGCGACGTGGCCGCGAACTGGTTCAGAAAGCGCGAGACGTTCTGAAGCTGGCTTTCGATCAGCATGACGCGGCGTTCAAGAAGTTTCCCACGTATATCGATGCCCAGAAAGAACCGGCTCAGTATGCAGAGCGGTCCCGCATCGAACGAAATCTGATTCTGGAAACGCTGAGTCTGGCCAAGTGCACTTATCTGGAAGCTCAGACTTATGACCCGACGGCGCCTGAGTTCAAACAGTTGCTCAGTCAGGCGGCGGACGAGTTTGAAAAGATGCATCAGCGTCACCGCAGCCAGATCGGCGGTCTGCATGCGCGGGCCTGGCAGGGGAAGGCCTTTGAAGAACAGGGTGACCTGCAGAAGGCGCTCGGTATCTACAATGAACTGCTGGATCATCCGGGCGATGATGGGCCGCTGCAAAGTCTGAAGGCACAGGTCCTGCAATTCAAACTGATCTGTCTGCATCTGCGAAACGATTATCAGCTCGTCGTGGATCTGGCGGAGGAATGGTTGAAGAAGAGCGGTGACGACGCCAAGACCCCGGTCGGTCTGGGGATTCAGTGGGAACAGGCGCGCGCCTACGAAGCACTGGGGAATAATCGCAATCTGCCCAAGGCGGATCAGGAACGCTTCTGGCGACAGGCTCGTACGGTCGCTCAGCAGATCAATAAATATCCGGGCGAATACAAAGATGTCTCGCTGTCGATGATGCAGCGGACGCAGGTCAACCTGGGGGGGCGTGAGCGGAAGCCGGATGACTTCGAAACGGCCTATGGTCTGGGACGCCAGAACTTCAACTCGTCACAAGAGATCAAAAAAGAACTCGATGCCGCGATCAAGAATCAGAAACCGGCCGAGGAAGTGACTCGGCTGAGACAGGACTGGACGAACGAACTGAATGATGCGGCTCAGAACTTCGATCTGGCCATGCGGCTGATGAACAAGCGGGACAATGTGAAGGACGTGGCCACCGCAAGGCTGCTGCTGGCCTACACGAACTTCTATCTCCGCCGGAACTACGAAGCGGCGGTGCTGGCTCAGTTCGTCGCCCGGACGACCAGTGATGAAGAAGGAAGTGTGGCGCTGGACGCGGCCTACATGGCCATGGCGGCGTTCGTTCAGGCGTACAACGACAATAAGGCCGAGCCTGATTCCAAGCAGGACGAAATGCGGATGATCATCAAAGCCGCAAATCTGATCGCCCAGCGCTGGCCGGAAAGTGATAAAGCCAATGAAGCCCGGTTAATCCTGGGGCGGATGTACTCGTCGGCGAAAAAGCCCGTCGACGCGGCGGAATGGTTCAGCAAGGTTCCAGAAAGCGATCCGAAGTATCCCGAGGCCCAACTCGCCGCGGGTCAGGCCTACTGGATCGCCTACGGATCGGCGTCGCGGATGGCACCTGAAGAGCGGCCGACCCCGGAAAAGCAGGCGGAATGGAAAGCCTCTGCCGAACAATTCCTGCGAACGGGGATTCAGAAGCTGACGGCCACGTTGCCGAAAGAAGGCTCCCTGCCCCAGGAACTCGTCAGTGCCAAGATCTACCTGGCAGAAATTCTGCTCAGCCAGGGAAAAGAGGCAGAGTCGATTGCGCTGCTGCAGGACGATCCGCAGTCGATCGTCAAGGCGATCACGGTGACTGACGAGTCACAGCGACCCGAAAAGGGAATTCAAAGCCGCAGTGTTGCCAAGAGTGTGTACACACTGCTGCTGCGGGCTTACATCGGCCTGGGGCCGGACCGGATCGATGATGCGCGTGCCGCAATGAGGACGCTGGAGGCGATCGCGGCGGGTGATCCCAGTTCCGATCTGACGGATCTGTATGTCGGTCTTGGGCGAATGCTGAAGACCGAACTGGAACGCTTTCAGAGCAATGGCGAGACGGAACGCTTTAACAAGCTGATGGAGGCGTTTGAGACCTTCCTCGATGACATGTACAAGAAGCAGGAGGGGCAGACGCTCGGTTCGCTTAGCTGGATCGGCGAGACCTACTTTGCCCTTGGTGAAATTTCGACGGATGGATCCAAGACGGCCAGCTACTATGACCGGGCTGCTTCCGCGTTCAACGGAATTTTGACGCGAGCGGCATCGGATCCCGGTTTCGCGACACCCGATCAATTGCTGAATGTCAAGGTGCGCCTGGTCCGTTGTAACCGGCTGAAAAAGGATTTTGCAGGAGCTCAGCAGCTACTGGGCGACATTCTCAAGGTCCGTGGGAATGACCTGAGAACGCAAGTTGAAGGAGCCTCCGTCTATCAGGACTGGGGATCATCGGGGGACAAAAGCAAGTTCGCCATTGCGATCAACGGAGAGCCCAATCTGGGTGTCTGGGGTTGGGGCGGTATTGCGCGCAGGATTCAGCAGCAGAAGAATTTCGCAGATCGTCCGGATCTGGTGGATCATTTTCTGGATGCCCGTTACGCGGTCTCCCTCTGCCGGTTCCGCTATGGCATGGAACTCGCCCCGAAAGAGAAGCAGAAAGCGCTGGATGCCTGTGCGATGGAACTCGTCGGGACCTCGTCGATCATGAAGGTCCTTCCGGAAGAAAAACGTGCGAAGCTCAATGAGCTCTACCGCGAAGTGCTCAAGGAATCCGGGCAACCAGTCGTCGATCTCCCAAGAAATGAAGAGATTCCGCTGGAAACGTCGCGGCCGACGAAATCCGCAGAGGCCGCCAGTGAGCCGAATAAGGAGGCTGACGCGACCGCAGCGACGGGTCAGGGAACGGCAGGCACGGCAGAGGCTTCCAAGTCCATCGACACGACAACCTGGGTCATTTTCCTTGGTTGTGTGGTGGCCGGGATCGGACTGATTGGCTGGGTTTTGTTCAGCGGCAAGGGTAAGGCAAAGAAACCAAAATCGTTTGGCCGCAAGGACGTCCCTGTTTCCTTTTCAGGGGTTTCCGTGGATTCAGGGCCCCCCGCTGCGTTTGCGGCCCCTGCCCCGGGCAAGGTTCGACCCAGGAATCCAGTCCCGAAGGGGACGGCGACAGCACCGGGGGCGGCCCCGACTGCTCAAGCTCCTGCCAAAGGAACGACGCGGACTCAGTCCAGGACCGAGTCAGGCGCACCCCCTTCCCCCAAGCCACGACCAAGGCCGACGGAACCTCGCAAAGACGAATAAGACAATCTAAGACAATCGAGCAAGTCACAAGGACATCGAATGACTCTCAAAATTCCGGCAATAGTTTTGATCGCAGGCACCGTCGTTTGTGTGGCGGCAAGCCCGCTCTGTGCGATTGACATCATCACCAAAAAGAACGACGGCAAGCGGGTCAACGGGACCATCTCTGCCATGACAAAGACAGAGTTGACGCTGAAGAAGAATCAGGGAGATCCTGAGATCGTCGCCGCCAACAACATCGCCGCCATCGAATGGGAAGGAGGGGGCGGAGACCTGAAGCTGGGTTACAGCGACGAATTGGGGGGGCGCTACGAATCCGCGACTCAACGGCTCATGAAGGCGAAGTCCGACATCAAGTCTCCCAGCGAATTTCTGAAGGGGGAACTGGAATACGTTCTGGCACGTGTCGCGGCGAAGCAGGCATTGAGCGATCCTGATCAACGAGAACAGGCAATCCAGAAGATTCTGGCGGCACAGAAAGCATTTCCTGACCACGTGCGATTTTATGAATCGCAGATGCTGCTCAGTCAGCTTTATCTTGCCGCAAAAGATTTCGATGCGGTCCGCACGAATCTGGAAAAGCTGACGCAGGCCCCCTGGGATGACGTGAAACTCGCCGCCCGGATCGTGGAGGCACGGGCTCTGATGGCGGAAGGAAAACCCGACGAGGCGATCAAGGCATTTCAAGCCGTGGCCGATGCGGCAGGTGATTCGCCGGCCGATGCGTCACGGAAGTATGAAGCGATGCTGGGGCTGTCTCGAGGTCTGATCGAACAGTCGAAGTTTGAAGAGGCCCTGAAGATTCTGGATGAAGTGACAGAGAAAGGCCCTGCCGACGATTCGACCGTGCAGGCAGAAGCCTATACCCTGCAGGGGCATGCCTATCAGGGGCTGGGCCGAACCAAGGAAGCAGCCCTCGCCTACCTGCACGTCGATATCCTGTTCCCGCGAGAAACCGCCTACCATGCCGAATCGCTGTACCAGATGAGTATTCTCTGGAAACTTGTCCAGCATCCGGATCGCAGTGCGGAAGCGGCGGGAAAACTGGTGCAGATGTATCCCAACAGTGAGTGGCGGAAAAAACTCGCGGGTCAGTAACCATGGCGGGGCAGTAACCAATGGGAACCGCAATTTTGGGAGGGTAGCCCCTTCGCTCGTACTGGGCGACCCCAGCGTGGAATTGGGGCCACGATTGCAGAATTGAGTGAACAAAGAGAAAAACAGGCATACAGTGGGTCCCTCTGGCAACATGGGGACCGGGAACTTAGAATCGCTCCGCACATCTCGAACAAGTCATCGGGCCACAAGACGCCTGCCAAGAAAAAGGAATGAAACAAGTGAAGGGGATTGAAATGAACCAGACGGTCGTTCGCAGCCGCTTGTGGTGTTTGGTTCTCGCCTTGCTGGTGGGAGGACTGTCTTTCGCTCAACAGACTTCAACCTCCTTTGCCCAAGATGATGAGAAAGCGGTCTCAGTGGATGACCGGTCCGGTGGGGACGCGAAAGCTGGGGAAGCGAAGAAGCCTCAGGATACATTTCTGATGTGGATGATCCGCGCTTCGGGGATCTTCGGCTTTCTGATCATGCTGGTCTCGTTCGCAATGGTTGCCATCATCATGATGATTGCCCTTCAGCTTCGTCGGGATAACTACCTGCCCACTGCCTTTATTGAAGAGTTCGAACAGCGATTGCAGTCCAAGGACTATCAGGGGGCTTACGAAACGGCGAAGTCCAGTGATTCCTTTATCGGGCGGATCATGGCTGAGGGGATGGGGCGTCTGACCCGTGGTTATGACGAAGCTGTCGAGCAGATGCAGCAGGTCGCTGAAGACGAAACGATGGCGATGGAACACAAGATCGGGTACCTCGCGCTGATTGGTTCGATCGCCCCCATGCTGGGGCTGCTCGGTACCGTGCAGGGGATGGTCATGAGCTTCCAGGTGATTGCCAATTCCGCGACCTCGCCCAAACCGTCGGAACTCGCGGACGGGATTGCCACCGCGTTGTTCACGACACTGGAAGGGCTGACCGTCGCAATCCCCGCGATCATCTTCTATTCGCTTTATAAGAACCGTCTGGCCCGATTCCTGATGGAATGTGGATTCGTGGCAGAAAATCTGATGAAAAACTTCCAGAACGCAGGGAAAACAACGGCTCCTGCCGCGGCAAGTCGTGCAGGTGGAGCAGCCCCTGCGGCAGCCCCGTCGGTTCCTCGAAACGAGTAGTTGATTCGAGAATTCGCGCGTTCGTTGCGGTGAACGTCTCAGTTCGTAAGTTGAGTGTGGGCTGAAAATCCAGCGGGGCGATCCCCCGGCATTCGCCCGCCTCAATAACGAGGGCGTCATCCATTCAGGGAAGTCGGAGCGATGTTATGAAGATGCGTAAAGTCGAGATGGGTTTTACGGAACCCGATATGACGCCGATGATCGACATCGTGTTTCAGTTGCTCACATTCTTCATGATCGCGATCAATTTTGAGAACACGAAGGCGGACGAACGGGTGAAGCTCCCCAAAGATATGCTGGCCAAGCCGCCGGTCGTCAAACCCGAGCATGAACTCGTTCTCAATTTCGGGTTTCAGCGGCTTCCCTCGGGAGAAGTGGCCAAATCGGTCCCGGAAGTTTTCTACAATGAACGATTTGTAGAAGTTCGTAACATCGGTCCCGATCTGGAACAGGAACGCCGAGTCATGGAACTGATCCATGGCAAGGAAGTGATCAAAGACGTGACGGTCCTGATTCGTGCCGATTCCGAGGTTCCCGCTGGTCTGGTTCAGGAACTGATCAAAAAATGCCAGGAAGCGGGCTTCACGAAATTCTCGCTGCGTGCCACTGCGGAGGACGTTTGAGATGAAATTGCGAAATCGCTCGAGCGGACCGACGAAAGTCGAAATCCCCATGGCACCGATGATCGACATCGTCTTTCAGTTGCTGATTTTTTTCATGCTGAACCTGAAAATTGTCGCACCTGAGGGAAATTTCAATATCAACATGCCGATCGCGGCACCGCAGGCCGCCGCGAGTGAACAGAACCTGCCTGATATCAAAGTCAGTCTGGTTTCCGATCGCAGCGGCAATCTGACCCAACTGGTCCTGGGGTCAAAGAATTTGGGGAATGACGACGCTGCCTTTGATCGGCTGAACCGGGAGATTCTGCAGATCATCGGTCGTCCGGGTAACCCACTGACGAAAGATGTCGAAGTGGAGATCGATGCGGACTACGAAACGCAGTACAAATACGTGGTTAAGGCGATTTCAAAATGCACCGGCCGCTATGATCCCGAGTCCAAACAGGTGACGCGTTACGTGGAAAAAATCAAGTTCGCACCGCCCCACAAACCGAAGTCCTGACATCTGATCAGGGCGTTCGATTTGCCACTGGCGCCCACGACGATACAATTGCCCCTTCCCCCTGAACCGACTCAGGGGAGCGTCGTTTCACTCAAATGGCTTTTCTCAATGACTTCTGCGGCTGATTCTCACGACTCCAATTCGACCCAGGAAGAACTGATCCTTGTCCTCGATTTTGGCGGACAGACGGCGCAATTGATTGCTCGCCGAATTCGGGATCAGCACGTTTTCTGTCAACTGGTTCGACACGACTTACCTGTCAGCCGGATTCGCGAACTGAATCCAAAAGGACTGATTCTGTCGGGGGGGCCTGCCAGTGTTTACGAGCCGAATGCGCCGAAAGTGGATCCAGCCCTGTTCGACCTGGGAATTCCGGTCCTGGGGATCTGCTATGGTTTGCATCTGGCCAGTCAGCACCTTGGAGGTAAAGTGTCACCTGGTTCCAAACGTGAGTTTGGGCGGACGGAATGTCGTGTTTTGAGGTCTGACACGCTCATGGCCGGGCTGCCGGAACTCAGCACCGTCTGGATGAGTCACGGTGATCACGTTGAAGATGTCGATGCACACTTCCTTCCGCTGATGGACACCTCCTCGTGTGCTTTTGCAGCAGTCAAGCATCGGCAGAAGCCGGTTTACGGATTGCAGTTTCACCCCGAAGTGACGCACACCGAATACGGTGGCCAGTTGCTGTCGAACTTCGTTAAAGGTGTCTGTGGCTGCCGAGGAACCTGGAAAATCAGCTCACTGATCGACCGGGAAGTTCTCGCGATTCGCACACGAGTAGGTAACAAGCGAGTGATCTGCGGTCTGTCCGGCGGCGTCGATTCGTCCGTCGTGGCGGCCATTCTTTACAAGGCGATTGGAGACCAGCTGTCTTGTATTTTCGTGGACAACGGTCTGTTGCGTAAGGGCGAAGCCGACAAGGTGCGTGACCGGTTTCAGAACCACTTCAAGACAGATCTGCATGTGGTTGATGCGAAAGATCGCTTTCTGAGTGAACTTGCCGGGGTGACTGACCCTCAGGAAAAGCGAAAAATCATCGGCCGCGTGTTCATCGAAGTCTTCCGGAAAGAAGCCGAATCAATCCCTGACGCGCACTTCCTGGCGCAGGGAACATTGTATCCAGACGTCATCGAATCCGGCGCCGACATCGATGGCCCCGCTGCCACGATCAAGGCCCACCACAACGTGGGAGGGCTGCCCGAGCAACTTGGATTTGAACTGATTGAGCCATTGCGAGATCTGTTCAAGGACGAGGTTCGCCGGATGGGGCTGGAACTCGGCCTGACCGACGAACTCGTCTGGCGGCATCCCTTCCCCGGCCCGGGCCTCGGTGTCCGATGTCTGGGAGAATTGACGGAACCTCGGCTGGCAAAGCTTCGTGAAGCGGATGCCATCGTCATGGAAGAACTGCGTCTGGCCAGTCTTTATCGACAGATCCAGCAGGCCTTTGCCGTTCTACTGCCTGTTCAGTCGGTCGGCGTCATGGGGGACGGCAGAACTTATGAAGAGGTGATTGCGGTCCGTGCCGTTTCGACCGATGACTTCATGACGGCGGATTGGTATCCCCTGCCCTACGACGTGCTGCAGCGGATCTCGACTCGAATCATTAACGAAGTCCGGGGTGTGAATCGAGTCGTTTATGACATCAGTTCCAAGCCGCCCAGCACGATTGAATGGGAATAATTACCGTCGGTTATCGGGCCTCGAACGTAGCGAACGACTTCGACTCGACCACCTGAGGCCCATCGCTTGATGCGTGAACAACGAGAGCCGCTGTATGATCGTGCAGGTCCAGCAGCGGCAGGCCTCGTTCCGGTCCTAGAACGCAAATGGCTGTTGCCAGTGAGTCTGCAATGGCTCCCTCTGGAGCCACGACTGTGACGCTGCTGCGGTAGGTCAGCCCCAGTCCGGTCTGCGGATCGACGATGTGTGAGTAGCGGACGCCAGCGATTTCCACGAACTGGAAGGCATCGCCCGAAGTTGACACGGCACAGTTCCGCAGCGAGAGCAGTCGGCTGACCGCTCCATTGGGGCGATCCAGGGGTGCTACACCGACTTTCCAGCCTGCGGCGCCGGGGGGGGGATTTCCCGCCACGATGTCGCCGGCGACCGCGACCAGGCTCTGGTCGAAGCCCTGCTCACGCAAGATGCGGCTCATCTCCTGGGCAATGTATCCCTTGGCGATGCCCCCAAAATCGAGCCGCATTCCTCGCTTTGTCAGTTTCACCGTCTGCTGGGTGTCGTCCAGAACGAGGAACTTCCATCCGACCGACGATCGGGCTTGCTGAATTTCCTCTTGGGTGGGCAGGACCTTGCGTTTTCGAGACTGTCGCCACAACTGAACAAGGGGACCAATCGTGACATCAAAGGCACCATTGGTCTGGTTCGAAACCTCGATCGACCGTTTGAGCAGGTGAAACAGTTCGGGACTGACAGCGACGGGTTCGTCCTCGCCAGCCCGCGCGCAAAGTCTCATGACCTCACTGTCAGGTTTGTAGTCACTGAAAATGTGATCCAGGTCTTTGACTCGCCGGAATGCGGCTTGAGCGGCTTGGTTTGCTCCGTTTTCGTCGGCAGCATATAGTGTGATCTCAACAATCGTACCCAGATGTGGTTCTGCAAAAGAGTACTTCTCGTCGGCCTGAAGCGGTGCGAGAGCGACAGAGCAGACCACGATCACCGTTCCGAATAGTTTCCAGATTTGAGTTGCCATGTTGTCTATTTCTTCAATCATGAATTCAGCCAGTCACGCGGGCGGGATTCTTCAAAACAGTCCCTCGCAGCGCCAGACGAATGAGGGGCGATGTTCGTCCGTCGGTGTGCGTCGATCTTCTATCGACAACTTCAATCCTTCGCGGTGCGTCAAGCACGCCATTGTCTTCTCTGTCAGCCTGCTGGCGACGTTCGGTATTCTGTTCGGGCAGGATGACCCGGGCGATGCCAAAACCGAAGCGGATATGAAGGAATATACCCAGACGATCCGCAATACCGAAGTCAATTTCAAGATGGTCCCCATCCCCGGTGGCGAGTTCCTGATGGGCAGCCCCGAGGGCGAAGAGGGCCGTAACGAAGACGAAGGCCCACAGCATAAGGTGAAGCTGGAACCGTTCTGGATGGGCAGCACCGAAGTGACCTGGGACGAATTTGAACTCTGGTCAATCAGGTTGGAGCGTGCTCTTCGTGATTTCGGTGGCGCTGAAACCGGTCCGCTGGAAAAAGCTGCCGACGCGATCACCAAGCCGACCAATCCGTATACCGACATGTCATTCGAAATGGGCAAAGATGGCGGATATCCCGCGATCTGCATGACCCAGCATGCGGCGAAGACCTATTGCGAGTGGCTGAGTGCGAAGACCGGACGATATTATCGTCTGCCAACCGAGGCAGAATGGGAATATGCCTGCCGTGCCGGTACGACAACGGCTTACCACTTTGGTGATGATTCCTCGCAGCTCGGAGAGTATGCCTGGTACGAAGAGAACAGTGCCGAGAAGGGATCGGCCAAGTATCATAAAGTCGGAAAAAAGAAGCCGAATCAATGGGGCCTGTACGACATGCACGGGAACGTGGCAGAGTGGGTTCAGGATAAGTACGAGCCTGATTTCTACGGCAAATTCAAGCCAAACGAAGCCGTAAAGTTCCCTCTTTGCCTGGCTGACGACGAGTATCCTCGCGTGGCTCGAGGGGGAGCATGGGATCGTGGTGCGTTACACGCCCGCAGCGCCGCACGACTGGCGTCTGATCCTGAGTGGAAACAGCAGGATCCACAAAACCCCAAGAGCGCATGGTACATGACCGACGCCTTGTGGGTTGGCTTCCGTGTTGTTCGACCATTGCGGACCCCCAGCGAAGAAGAACGCAAGAATCTGCGTCTGGACGCTGTCGTTCCTAAGGGTGTCAAGCCGCGAATCACGATTGAGTGACGGTGGTCCGTTCGGTTACCGATTCGATATGAGATCTTGAAAAGTCAGAGGTGTCTTCGCGTCTCTTTCCATTGAGTGAGCAGGTCGTACGTTTTCGCTGAGCAGTACATCACACCAGGAGTCGAGCATGAATCCATCAGATCAATCTCATGACGTCGCATCACGGCGCGATTTTCTAAAGACATCCACACTGGCGGGTGTTGGTGCATCTTTGGTTGTCCCTGCCGGTTTCAGCAGCACTCTGTTTGCTGGGGGTGACGATACAATCAAGGTGGGGTTGGTCGGCTGTGGTGGACGAGGTACTGGTGCAGCAGGACAGGCACTCTCGACAAACGGAAATGTCAAACTCACCGCTGTGGGGGATGCTTTCCCTGAGAATGGACGCAATGCCGTCGACAGCATCAAGAATGGCCTGGGCCCGAAAGGTGAGCGGGTTCAGGTTCCCGCAGAGAAGATTTTTGATGGTCTGGACGCTTACCAGAAAGTGATCGACAGCGGTGTCGATCTGGTGATTCTGGCAACTCCCCCTGGCTTCCGTCCGATTCACTTCGAATATGCGGTCAAAGCTGGCAAGCATGTCTTCATGGAAAAGCCGGTCGCTGTGGATGCTCCTGGTGTTCGCCAGGTGATCGAAGCGAACAAGATCGCCAAGGAAAAGAAGCTGAAGGTCGGTGTTGGACTTCAGCGACATCACGACGCGGGTTACCTCGAAACGATCAAGCGGATTAAGGACGGGGCGATCGGCAAGATCATCGCCTTGCGAGCCTACTGGAACGGGACCACCCCTTGGGATCCCCGCAAGACGCGCGAGCAGTGTCGGTCAGAAATGGAGTATCAGATTGTCAACTGGTACTACTACAACTGGCTGAGCGGCGACCACATCTGTGAACAGCACATCCACAATCTGGACGTCTGTAACTGGGTCAAAGGTGGGGCGGACAAAGAGGCGGAGTATCCGGTCAAGGCGAGCGGCATGGGGGGCCGACAGGTTCGTACCGATAAGAAGTATGGTGAAATCTTCGACCATCACTTCGTCGAATACGAGTATGCTGACGGAACCTGTATGTTCAGCCAGTGCCGTCAGATGCCCGGATGCTTCAATCGTGTCTCTGAGTTCGTCCACGGATCAAAGGGAACCTCTAATCCTGCCGGCTCGATCAATGCCGAGGGAATGGAATGGCGGTTCACGGAGAAATCCAAGAACCCGTACGAAGTCGAGCATGACAACCTGTTCGCAGCCATTCGGAATGGAACCGAATTCAATGAAGCGGACAATGGAGCCTATAGTTCGATGACGGCTGTTCTTGGCCGGATGTGTACTTACTCCGGTAAAGAGATCACCTGGAACGACGCCATCAAGTCGAACATCAGCTTGGCCCCCAAGAGCTACACCTGGGATGCCGAGCCACCCGTCAAGGCGAACGCGGAAGGTTACTACCCGATCGCGGTACCAGGGCTGACACGAGTTCTCTAATTCTCGATCAAGTGATTGAGCTGAGAATCAAAGAGGCCCCGCGCTGTTCATTCAGTGCGGGGCCTTCTGCTTGGCCGGAGTGCGGAGTGGCGGATTGCCCGGAACTCGGGAGGCCCCCCTGGGAAAGCGTCACTTCCGGACGGGCCCGACATTCTCTCAACGGCCTCAGGGAGTACGGCTCAGGGCTTCATCCAGCACCTTCTCCATCGAGGCGATTGACCCCTGATGGAAGCCGACTTCGTGGAAAATAATGCGGTTGTCGCGGTCGACGATCCAGAGCTGGGGAATTGCTTCGACTTCAAGTGCCTTCAGGGGTTCGATTGCCAGATAGGCATTCGGCCAGGGGATTTTTAACTTGTCGACAAACATGCGACTCATCTCCAACCCCTTCCGATCCCCTCCTTCTGACGTCAGTCCCAGGAATTTGACTCCCTTGCTCTGATACCGATCATGCAGGTCGATCAGATACGGAGCAATGGCCTGACAGGGAATGCACCAGAAGGCCCAGGCATCAACGACAAGGATCTGCCCCTTCAAGTCCTCAGGGCTTGGCCCTGGCTCGTTGATCCACCCCCCTGCCTCGATCGGTGGAAATGGCTTTCCGATCTGGGCCGAACTGTCAGGGGTGATCACCAGTCGGAGCACCCAGGCAACTATCAGCGCGATTGCCCCTGCAACGAGGATCCCTTTTGGAAAACCTCGGGGACCATCGGGGGGGGATAAATCGTCATTCATGAGGGATCACAATCCATAGAGTTCGGAGTACTTGGACTTCAGGTGGGCGATCAATGGCTGATGTGATAGTGTTTCGCCGGTGACTTTCTCGACAAGCGTCTTCGCTGGATATCGTTTCCCGTGGCGGTGAATCTTTTCGTTCAGCCAATTCTTCAGAGTTTTCAGTTTCCCGGTGGCAGAAAGCTCGTCGATGGCTCCTAAGTCGCGGTTTGCAGCAGCAAAAATTTGTGCGGCATACATGTTCCCCAGGGCGTACGTGGGGAAGTAACCCAGCAGTCCAGCACTCCAGTGAATGTCCTGCAAACATCCGTGGGAGTCATCGGGGACCGTCAAACCGAAGTAGCTCTTGAACTTTTCATTCCAGACACCGGGGACGTCTGCCGGTTTCAGGTCGCCCGCGATGAGCAATTGCTCGATCTCGAACCGCAGCATGATATGCAGGTTATACGTCACTTCGTCCGCTTCTACACGAATCAGTGAGGGGCGGACGTCGTTGATCGCGAAGTAGAACTCTTCCAGGGAAACGTCACCCAGCGCCTGGGGAAATGCCATCTGAGCCGTGGGGTAAAGATACTGCCAGAACGAACGACTGCGTCCGATGAAGTTTTCCCACAGACGTGACTGGGATTCATGAATTCCCAGGGAGGTCGACTGGCCGATCCCAAGCCCAAAGCTGTCGCGTGGCAGTCCCTGCTCGTAGATCCCGTGTCCCGATTCGTGCAGCACTCCGAAAAAGGCAGAGTTGAAATGGTGATCGTGGTAACGGGTGGTCAGTCGGCAGTCACCCGGACCAAATCCACTGCAGAAGGGATGGGCCGATTCATCGACGCGCCCTGCCTCGAAATCAAAGCCAATGGCTTTTGAGGCACCTTCGGCGAGCACAATCTGCGGTGTCTTGGGATAGTGTCGTGAAAGAATCTCGACGTGCGGACGTTTCGACGATTGCTGAATGGCTGCCACCAGTTTGACCAGTTCGTCTCTCAAGGGAGAGAAGACTTTTTCGACTTCTGCGGCCGTCATCCCTGGTTCGTAGTCATCCAGCAGAGCATCGTAGGGAATTCCCTGACCGTAGCCGACGGCCTGTGCTTCTTCCCGCTTCAGCCCGATCATCTTGTCGAGCCAGGGGAGGAACCGGGCGAAGTCAGAGTCTTCACGAGCCGAAATCCAGGCCTGCTGCGACAGCGTCGTGGTTCGAGACAGCTCTTCTACCAGTCTGCGTGGCAACTTCGTCTGCCGATCGTAAGTGCGCCGGGCTTCTCGCACGTTAACGGCCACATCGCCGTCGGAGTCACCCAGCTCACCACTCTTTTCCAGTTGTGACAAGAGTTCGCCAATCCGAGGCGAAGTCGCTCTCTCGTGTGCTAAACCGGCCAGCAAACCCAACTGGTCGGCCCGGTGGGTCGCCCCGTGTTTGGGCATAAAGGTCTGCTCATCCCAGCTCAGGACACTCGCGCAGGATCCCAAGAGCGCGGCATCCTTGAGTAAACGGCACAATTCTGAATAAAGATGATCTGTCTGAGACATGGGTTCTCCTGAATAAATTTGAGACTGGCATAATCTCACAGCGACAGAACTCACACAAGGACCAGGGCCGGGTCAGAGAGCCATTTGTGCGCGGCTACGGAGGCAGTATGACGGGTTACTGCTTCCGTGAGGCGGCGTTACGCCGGTCGGGGCCTCAACGAACCTGCGAAAAGCGTCGTACCGGGATTGATTCACTGACCGTGATGGCCGCCAGTTCACTCTGCTCCGCGCGTCAGATGCTCGTCCGCACAGGCAAGACATGATGATCGTTCTCTTGGCCAAATGGCGGGGGCGAGGGGAAGGCGTCTTTCGCCAGGGATCTTCAGGAACGGCGACGGGCGACCACGAAGGTTCGACGAAACGGAAAGAGGACTTTCCCATCGAGTCGTTTCGGATAAGCGAAGGAGGTCTGTTCGCGTAACTCGGTGAGAAAGGTGGCGCGATCGGTATCGGAGTTCAGATCTGCCAGAAACGGTCGCAGACCGGTGCTTGAGATCCACTGAATCACGGATTCGGCCGAATCCATGATGTGATAGTACTCGGTCTCCCAGACATCCAGGTGATCTGACTGATGACAAAGAAGATCATAGTAATCGTGTGGCGCTCGGCGGGGTAACGCGTTGCGAGCACCTCGTAATCGATCGTTCCACGCCGGCCTGCGTGAAATGTCGAAGATTAATTCTCGTACCGCAGGGAAGTGGTGGCTGGGAATTTGAAATGCCAATACACCACCAGGACTGACGTAGCTCATCAGCCGTGGAACTAATACGTCATGGTTAGGAAGCCACTGAAGCACAGCATTAGAAAATATCAGATCGACTTTGTTGAGTGGTTCCCACTGGGCTATATCCGCCAGCAACCATTCACAAGGAAGCGGTAACTTGCGGGCCGCAGCAATCATTTCCGTAGAACTGTCAATTCCTGTCAATTCCGATTTCGACCAGCGATTGTGGAGAATCCGGCTACTGTTACCGGGGCCACAGCCGAGGTCGATGATGGTACGAGGATTTTCCAGCGGAACGCGATTGCAGAGGTCAATCGCCGCTCGGGTTCGGTCATCCGCAAATTGCATGTACTGGTTCGGATTCCAATCAGTCATGGGCAATCCTGTCGCACAGGGCCGAGGTGGAAATATGAGAAGGCTCACCGCTCAACAGCGTGAGCCAGGACATTGTCGCTGAGCGGGTCGTCAATGTCGAACCGATCTGGTCCCTTGTACATCATTTTTCTCTATCTGGCGTTGTCGGTCAGGCAGAGTGGGGTAGATGAGTCGGGATATCGCTACGACGATCTTCAGAGGGGGCATGCTGAGCGTTTGTATGTAAATTATATCCGGTGAGAGAACTGCGCTGATGTCCAGATCTGTCTCCGGAAGATGATGGGAATGAAATTAGTGTCCATTGTTTCACGTGGTGTATTCTTTGTGTGTAATTGCCGGAGAAAACTTATGACAAAGTTCGCATTATGCTGCAAATCTGACATTGAATGAAACTTCCACATCATTATCTTATGAGCCATGTCGTGATTACTTTCATCAGGCAACGCCGTTTACCGATGGGTTCCGATCTCGAGTGAGGCGTCCCTGGACCAGACCAGGGCAGTATCCCAGGAGGTTGTCATGAATTGGATTCATCGTCGGTGTTGCTGCTCACGTTCGTCACTGGCCGTTTTCAGTCTCTTCTCATGTCTCCTGGCGGGATGTTCAGGACCTGATTTCATCGTGGTGGAAACGACCGAGTACCATCTTCCTGAAGCGGATGAAACCAGTGGGCCGGATGATGGCTGGGCCCCCCGATCCGCTCCGTCGTTCGATCCGGCGCGCGTCTCTCCGCGAGTGAATAAGGATATGGGGGTTAACCTCAGCGCCTGCGTGACGGAGCTGGATCTATCCGCGTTGAAGCCCGATCAGGACCAGAACCTGCTTAAGGTCCATTCCAACTTTCGTGATGCGTTAGCAAGCGTGCAATCGCACGGAATTCCAATCCTCCCCTCCGTCGATCTCATTGACGCAAAGTCCCGGCAGTTCGATGCCGGGTTGATCACCGCACTGGCAGAATTCTGGTTTCTGGGAGTTCCTGGAGCCACGCAAGGAGATCTTGGATTTCTGCAGCGGATTGGGAATGCCCTGCCCCCCGACAGTCGGGCAGCGGCCTATTTCGCGGCGGGACTCGATCTCGCTGAGATCCATCTCCCCATGACCAATGAGTCTGCCAAAGAGTACTTCGTGAGGCGTTATTCGTCTGAGGTAGCTCATTCCGAAGCCGCGGGCTTTCTCAAAGCCAGTGAAGTGCTCCAGAAATGTGATCGGGTTTATCGCTATTTCCAGATGGAGTTTGATCTGGATGACAATGACTGGATGCACCCGGTCGTTCAGGTTCTGAAATCCGATCCTTCGCTCGCCGCCGAGTATCGTCAGATACTGACGCGCTGGAGCCGGGTCGTGACACCATCGACACGACTCACCATTCTCGACCTGGTAGACACAGCGGACGCAATCGAACTGGTTCGTCTTCGCCGTGATCGAGACATCACGTCGAGTGCGGTATCGCTGTTTCCGCCACAGTCTCAGCGAGAATCGGAATTAGCTCGGCGGGTGTTTCCACTTGGTTGCCCGGATGACGAAGATCTCATCGGGGCCATGGTGCGAACGATTCATTCGGAGCATGTGGACGTCCGTCCGACCAAAGAAAGTGGATGGTGCGACTACCAGGCCTACGCACTGACCGCACTGCTTGTTCCCCAACTGGGGGATGAAGCACGCTCTCTGGCCTTCACAGGTCGGTATGCACGCCGTCGACTGGAAGTCCTCGAGGCGACCATGAAGAAGTTTGAAGTCATCCAGACTCACGAGGAGCAATTCCTGGCGACCGCACAGGCCAATGGCCAAGACGCAGCTCTCTTCCTGCCGAACCTGCGTCTTGAGCCCGCCCCCACCTACTATCTCCGTATGGCGCGATCTTACGAGTTCCTCGAACAGACATTGCGACAACTCATTGCCGAACCTCAGTTGATGCAGCTTTACGGTCATTCCGAGACCGGCAAGCGGTCTTTACCGCTGATTCAAGAACTGCAGGAACTGAAACTTCTATTCTACGGCTGTTACGCATTCTCGGCAGAAGACCTGGGGATGAAGGTCGACCTGGAACAGCGTGAGCAGCTGAAACTTGAGGAGTCTCGTCAGATCGCAAAAACGTGGTTAGGTAACCTTGCACACGATTTGGATCTGGGTGTCGATGCACGGACGATTATTCCGGTGACCAGTGATTCTCATCGGCAGGTGACATCCGCTCTGGCGACACTCGGTGTCAGGTTCTGTCGGCTGGGGGTCAAATATCGAGATCGAGCGGCCCCGCACGTCAAAGGAAGTGACTCAGCAGAATGGAAGTCAATTGAGCCGACGCAACTGGGCCAGACGACCTATCTGCTTCCCGTCAGTGACAGCAGTTCCGTCAAGATTCCGCGGTCTCAGGTTCCGACTCGCATCGCGCTTCGAAGGCTGTGCGACGAACTTATGGGACGGGAAGAAGTCCTGCGGCGTCTTCAATTATAAACAGGGGCGGATCCTTCGAGGTCTTCTGGGCGTGCGACCCTCGAAGTACGGGAAGGTGGACGTGGGCCGGCCGAGATCCGATGTTCGCAGGTGATCGCGACCAGGCCGTCCCTCAGTCCCTGCTCATTCGCAGAGCTTTACCTGGAATCCCGAGATCATCATGCCGCTATCGACCGTCAGGGTCTGACCCGTCACCAGCTTGCTTCCTGTGACAAGGCTCAGGATGCATTCCGCGACATCATCCGGCTCACACACCCGCCCAAGTGGCAGGGCTTGTTCGAACGAGGCCTTGACTCGATCGTAGTTTGGCCCCAGTCCTCCTTCGGTCCAGCGTCCCGCGATGAAGCCGGGGGCAACGCCGTTGACGCGGATTCGCGGGGCGAACGTGCGCGAAAGGGAAACGGTCAGGTTGTCGAGGGCCGCTTTTGAGCAGCAATAAGGGATTGAACTCCCCTGTCCCAGCAATGCGGCTACGCTGGAGACATTGATAATGGTACCGCCGCCCGACCGCTCCATCGGCTCGCGCACCGCGCGGGCACAGTGAAACACACCGACGACGTTGACTTTAAAGAGTCGTTCCCAGACATCGTCAGTCACCTGTTCGAGATCATCGAAAGGAATGAACTCGGTCGTTCCGGCGCAGTTGATCAGCACATCAATGCGTCCCCACGTCGCCACGACGGTGTCCACCATCTTGCGAACCGCGAGATCGTCTGCGACATCCACCCGATAGGCGGTACCGCGGACACCACGCTGGGTAATTTCTGCGGCTGTTTGTTCTGCCTCTTCAATCGACCGGGAGTAAATGACCGCGACATCATAGCCGAGATCGGCGAGTCGCAGTGCGGTGCACCGTCCGACGCCGGTTCCACCCCCTGTGACGATCGCGACTTTCTTCGAGAGGCTCATAAAGTTCCTTCAGCGGCAGTAGAAGCAGGTTGTGGCTGCGCAGTGTCCGAGAGAACCCGTACGGTCGTTCCCTCGCCGCTGACGCGCCAGAGAATGTTTCTCGCAATCCGGCAACGCAAGATCGCGGTGGAATCTTCGTAGCGGGTGTCGGTCACTTCGGCATGCTCGGCCAGAAAGGCGAAAAGCTTCCCGTTTCCGGCCGAGGTGACGATCTCGGCATCGACGTAGCCTTCGCCCAGCAGTTCGCCGACAAGCGTTCCGAGCTTGTCGAAGCCTTCCCGTGTCAGGGCCGAGACAGTGACAGAGTGCTCGTACTTGGCTCGCAGAACGTCGATCAAGCCCCGGTCGCGTACCGCATCGATCTTGTTCAAGACCAGGATGAAGTTGCGTCGTTCGACACCGATTTCGTCCAGCACCCGCTCCACCGTTTCCACCTGATCTTCGGCTTCGGGGTTCGAGACGTCGACGACATGCATCAGGAGGTCGGCCTGGCGGGCTTCTTCGAGTGTCGATTTGAACGAGGCGATCAACGAGTGCGGCAGGTCGCGCACGAATCCGACGGTATCGCTCAGGAGGACATCTCCCCAGGCAGGAATCGACCATTTCCGGGTTCGCGTATCCAGCGTGGCAAACAACTGGTCGGCGACATAGACGTCCGCCCCGGTCAGGGCGTTCATCAGGGTGCTTTTTCCGGCGTTTGTATAACCGACGAGAGACACCAGAGGATGAGACTCGCGCTGGCGAACCATTCGTTCGCGGCGGATCTCCACTTCGGCCAGTTTGGTCTTCAGCTCATCAATCCGTTGATCGATGATCCGGCGGTCGGTTTCGATTTGCTTTTCACCGGGACCTCGACTGGCACCAATCCCCCCCTCGATTCGCTCAAGGTGAGTCCACATCCGTTTCAGTCGGGTACGGGTGTACTGAAGCTGAGCCAGTTCCACCTGAAGCCGCGATTCGGCTGTGCGGGCATGTGTCGCGAAGATGTCGAGAATCAACTCACTACGGTCGACGATGATGCGCTTGGTGGCCTGTTCCAGGTACCGACCCTGGGCGGGAGTCAGATTGTTGTCGAAGATAATCAGTTTCGCACCGGTCGCGTCGACGAGGTCTTTCAGTTCCTCGATCTTACCACTTCCGAGGCAGGTGCCCGGATGAGGACGTCCGCGTCGTTGAACCAGTTCACCAACGACTTTGACGCCTGCTGTCTTTACCAGCCCCTTCAATTCATCCAGTGCTTGTTCTTTGCCCAGGTTGCGACTCGGATCCGGCACGGAAACAAGCACTGCAGTCTGGTTTTGAACTTTCAGGTCTTCTCGAATGGGTTCAGCCAAGTGAAATTCCGTTCTGGTCGATTGTTACCAACGCATTCCCGACAAGGGGCCCGGCAAAGCTACCGTGGCAGTAAGCTGACACGGCAGCGACTCGCTACGTTCGCCCCAACCCCTTGCGGTGTCCTTTGCAGTATCGAGGAGACGACCGATTGGCTATGGCGTCAGGACGATTTTGCCGTGGATGGTCCCTTGCTTCTGCAGGGTATTATCTTCCTGCATCTGATGTGCCAAAGGGGCGTCGCTCAGCGGCAGGACTTTTCCGATCATCGGCTTCCAGCGTTTGAACTCATAAAGCGTGTTCAGCTTGTCTGCGGCCGCTCGCTGTTCTTCCGGTGACCCATTGAACATGGCGAAGCCAATCATCCTTAAGTCCTTGACGTAGAAAGGACCGACGGGAAATTCAGGTCGGGCGGCACGACCGGCCATGAGTATGATGCGTCCGCGGGGAGCCATCGACGAGACAGTCCGATCCAGGGTGGGTTCTCGCTGGGTTTCGAACCAGACGTGGATGCCTCCATGAGGGAGGCTGAAGGCCCGAATCTGATCGTCGAGGTTATGGGAGTTGTAATCGAGGACCAGATCAGCACCCAGTTTACGGCAGATGTCCATGCTCTGCTCGCTACCGCCGGTTGTAATGACGAATGCTCCCGCCGCTTTGGCCAGTTGAACGACCGAGGAACCCACGCCCCCTGAACCACCGTTGACGAAGACCACTTCGCCCGGGCTCAATTCAGCGTGCAGGAAAAGCCCCATGTGTGCGGTCAATCCGACGAGCGCGCCGGCCGCAGCCTCTTCGTCTGATTGCTTAGCGGGGGTCGCGTACAGCCAGCGTTCGTCGACTGATGCATACTCCGCGAAAGAGCCTCGGCGGCCGAACAGGCCCTGGTTGCTACCCCAGACTCGGTCACCCGCCTTGAATCGTTTGACTTCGCTGCCGACTTTCTCGACCGTTCCTGCCAGGTCACAACCGATGATGTAAGGAAAGTGCGAGATCATCGATACGACGCCCGCTCGAATGTAAGTGTCGATGGGGTTCACGGCGACGGCCCCCACTTTCACCAGAACCTCCGTGGGTCGTGGCTCTGGGGTTGGCAGGTCACCATATTCGATGACATCAGGAGCACCAGTCTGGCGGATAATGGCGGCTTTCATCGATGTGGCTCCTTGTTAGTCTCTCTTCTGGCCCAAACGGCGTAACTGTCGCAAGGCGCGGGGATTATACTGGCAGACCCTGAACGTGTCCGCGCTATTTGACTGGGAATACGAAATAACTTTTCGCTCGCGTTCTTTCATTTCGGGTCCGGAGCCGACAAGGGACCCGTTTTTTGGCGGAAAGTTCACAATTCCTTAAGAGAATGAGCAATTTGGGGAACATGATCTGGGGAATGAGTCCCCTCAGGGCGAAAGAGAGTGTTTCCGCTGATGAGGTTCGTCCTCACGCTGGTCTATCGCGCGGGTTTCATGACCCTCGCAGGTCCGAGCATTACGGCCTGCACGCAACGGCGGACTAACAGAAGCACTCACCCTTCCAGACAACGACCGCCTGACCTCCGAGTACAACTCGGTCATCGTTCAGACGGAGTCGAAGCACACCCCCGCGTGACGACGCCTGATAGGCCGACAGGGCTGTTTTTCCCAACCGGCCCGCCCAGTAGGGTGTCAGGCAGCAGTGCGCCGAACCGCAGACAGGATCTTCATTCACTCCCATTGCCGGAGCAAAAAAACGGGAAATGAAGTCGTACCGGGAGTCATCGGAAGGGGCCGTGACAATGATTCCCAGCGTCTGCTCATGAATAAGGCGGGCAAAATCCGGTTGCAGATTTCGGACAGTCGTTGGAGTATCCACCACAACGAGCATGTAAAACCGGGAACGGGCAACGATCGCTGAGTCGATTCCCAACGCCGGCAGCAAGTTCTCGCTGGGGGTGACGACCGTCGCCGGGGTCGCGGGAAAGTCCATCTCAATGAACTGGTCCGCGCGAGAACACTTCAAAAGTCCACTTCGAGTCTGGAATTCCAGCGGCTGGTCCAGCGAGCAGAGACCATCGGACCACAGTGCATGCGCCGTGGCCAGTGTGGCATGTCCGCAAAGGTCCACTTCCATTGTGGGAGTAAACCATCGTAGCTCAAGCGACCCGTCGTGGGGACGCACGAATGCCGTCTCTGAAAGGTTCATTTCTGCCGCGACGGATTGCATCCACTCGGTCTCGCGGTCAGTCTCGAGCCAGCAGACGGCCGCGGGATTGCCGCCGAAAGGTCTGTCGGTGAAGGCGTCAACTTGCCAGCAACGGATGCCGCGCATGGGTTTCCTCGATTCAAAAGGGGGTTTGCTTAACAGCAGATTTTATGATGTGCAGCAGAGGAAGTGGAATCCTTACGGATTCTTAATTGTCTATTGGCGTTGACACGGTTGTGAACCATTGGGTTCGTCGGATTCAAGTTTCGATGGGGGATGGTCGAACTTATCTAAGCGTAACGCCCGGCAAAGTCGCTTCGATCGTCACAGATTTCAACGGCTTCGACTGAGGTTTCGCGAAGCTGTTCAGCACCAGTCCGAAGAGACCAACATGTCGGTCTCTCTCGAGATCAAGTATGGGCAGCTACTGATTTTCTCTCACTGCATTCTACGCGATTTTTTTGGGGGGGCCCAAGATGGACGAATCCGTCTTTCTTCAGCAAATGGACGAACTGTTCGATCTCGAACCGGGCACTCTGGATTTATCCTGTGTGATTGAAGAGACACCCGGTTGGAGTTCGTTGACATTTCTCGGGCTGATCGCGCTCGTCGATGAAGCGTATCAGACCGCGATCAAGCCACGACAACTGATGCAGCACGCGACATTCGGCGAGCTCTACTCGTACCTGGAAACGCGTTATTCCAGTTCTGTCGTGACTTGACCATCGACATGGATCACAGGCCCGCAGTTCATGCCGGTGCTGCCAACTACCGTATGGATCGTCACTTTCCGTCCCCGCAGACCGGGTGACGGAAGATCTGGCAGGTAAGGGATTTTGATCCCCGTACGGAATGAGTTCTGCGAATCCCTCATCTTTGGAGGTGGCGATGACGTTTCGCGTAGTGAGCGAGGAACCTGACGAGTTGGAACCCAATGCGTCGGTTCCACTCATCGTCGATGGCCGCAATTTGACACCCCAGGGGGCTCAGGCAACTCGATGGTTGATTGTGGGGGCCGGGGGGTTCGGACGCGAGGTCTATTCATGGACGTTCGGGCGACTTTGGTCAACCGCATCGGACCATCACGTCGCTTTTCTGGATGATAACCCGCACGCACTGGACCCATTCCCACGGCTGAAATCGTGCTGGAGTGGGAGGATTTCCGACTACTCGCCTCTTCCAGGTGATCGTCTGTTGATGGCCCTGGGTGACCCCGCAGCGAAACTCAGCATCGGAAAAACTCTGCAATCGCGAGGGGCCGTCTTTGCCTCGTATGTCCATCCCTCTGCCATTATCGCGCAGGATGTGCAGATCGGCGTCGGCTGTGTGATATGTCCATTTGCTGTCACATGCTGTAATGTCCGTCTGGGGGACTTCGTGCTGATGAACGTCGGCTCGCTCGCCGGACACGATTCGGTCATCGGGGACGGCTGTACGCTGTCGCCTCATTCCGATGTGGCGGGACAAGTTCAACTCGAACGCGGTGTTTTTCTCGGCTGTCAGACCGTGATCGTTCCCAACACTCGAGTGGGGGAATTTTCACGGATTGGAGCGGGAAGCGTCGTCATCAGTAATGTCCGGGCTGGTGTCAGCATGATGGGTGTTCCTGCCAAGCGAATTAACTGGATGAAAAACGACGACGAAGAATTGCTGGCGAGCTAGCTCTCCAGCAACGTCGAGAAAATTGAGAGTTCTGCTCATGTACGCGTCGATTGTCGCTGTCGAGTACCATCTTCCCGGTCATGTCATCGGGAATGATGAAGTCGCCCAATTGGCCCCGAACTGGACTGCAGACAAAATTCTCCAGAAAACGGGGATTGCCGAGCGTCACGTCGCCGCAGACACAGAATGTTCTTCTGACCTTGCATTTCACGCCGCGGAAAAACTGTTTCAGTCCGGGGTCTGCAGCCGCGAAGAAATCGACTTTATTCTCTTCTGCACACAGTCGCCGGACTACCTGCTTCCGACTTCCGCGTGTCTGTTGCAGGACCGATTGAAGCTGCGAACCGGCATTGGGGCGCTTGACTTCAATCTTGGTTGTTCCGGCTACATCTACGGTCTGGGACTGGCTCAGGGGCTGATTGAAACAGGTCAGGCGAAGACGGTTTTATTCCTGACGGGAGAGACTTACAGCAAATTTCTGCGCGAGGGAGACGTGGGAGTTCGTTCGCTGTTCGGCGATGCGGGCTCGGCCACGTTGATTCGCGCGGTGGAAAGCGATCGCCCTCTTTTCGGTCCCTATGTGTATGGGACTGATGGAAAAGGGGCCGAAAACCTGATTCTCAAACGCCACTCACTCCGCACCGCAGGAGACTTGCCGCAGGGGACAGCCTGTGGAGCCCAGGTGGTGGAAACGGTGGCGTTGGATTCCGGAGCTGCAACCGCGACTGACAGCTCCGGATCCGAAAATTTTCTGCATATGAACGGCCCCGAGATCTTCAGTTTCGCTCTCGATGCCGTTCCGCGTGCAGTGAATGAACTCTTAAGTCGGGCGCAGTTAGCCCTGCACGATATTGACCTGTTTGTCTTTCATCAGGCCAATGAATTCATGTTGAATCGACTGAAGTCGAAGCTGCAGATTCCGGATGACCGCTTCGTGCTGGCTCTCAAAGAGTACGGAAACACCGTTTCGTCGACGATTCCAATCGCACTGCAAACGGTGCTCGCCGACGGTCGGCTGAAGCCGGGCATGCAAGTCATGCTGGTTGGCTTCGGAGTCGGTTATTCCTGGGGAGCCATGCTGCTGCGAATACCCGTCAAGTTCTGACAGGGCTCCATGAATCGTGCGTCTTCACCGTCGGACTGTCGCCGTCTGACCGGAAAGCGGATTCGCGATTTCGTGGGCGCTTTCCCGCTTCTGAATCGCTGCGGCAGCGAAGATCCGCAGTTCAGCGCCCAAGCCCCTGAACTTCTGAACGCGGTAGACGTACTCCTCTCGATTGCAGCGCCGAAGCGCGCATGTCTCTGACTGCGCGGATGTGCTCTCCACTTGCGCGGTTTCATTCGTCATCTGCTGCCGGGTGGCACGACGGAAGAGGCCCGATCTCGCTGAGACAGTACCTCTCGACTTCGCCCCGAGTCGAATCCGCGAGCCCTCCTCGGCGCTCCTGACGTTGCCATCCTCTGTCAGCCCTCGTCGTCGCGCGGGAAGAAATAACGCATCCCCTCCCCCGCTCGCCATGCGCATGGCAGTCTGCGGAGAACGGGATGTCTCCGTAAGAGTGAGCGAGTTTTTTCTTTGCGTGGAAAAAAAGTTGCAGTCGCAATCAAGGATCTTGGTCAGGAATGTTAAGAGAAACCGATAATTAGGAGTAAGTAGCCTATCGGCTGGTCATGTTGGACAGGACGTCTGCAATGGATTACGGAATGACATCTCACTCGGAGCTTCTGGCTTCGACGCGATCCGCGGATGGTCTTGGGAAGACGAAGTCGACTCGTTACCAGACACTGGATCACTGGAGAGGGCTGGCATGCCTCATTATTGTAATCCATCATGCACTATTACCTATGTGCGACTATAGCATCAGTGAAGTCGCTGCTGTCTCGACCGCTTCGTCGACGAATGGTGCTGAGGCCGCTTCATCAATAATGCCAGCCCCTGCTGGTGCTTCATCAGTGAGTCACACGAACGCATCCAAAGTGCGTAACTGGCTGGTTGCCCGGTTGAGGGTCGGTGTTCAGTTCTTTTTTGTCATCAGCGGGTATTGCATTGCTGCGACAGCCTGGTCGCTGGTGAATCAGGGGGCGCCGATCAAGAGTTATTTCCGGCGCCGCCTGGTCCGGATACTGCCTGCCTACTGGGTCGCGTTACTCGGCTCCGTCCTCGCTTGTTTCGTGATTGAATCTATCAACCCGGGAGTACTCCAGCAGCTGCCTTGGTCGTTGACCATGCCGTGGAACCTGTCACCCATTCAATGGGTCAGCAGCATCACGTTAACTGAAGCCTGGGTAAGTTATGCCTTACAGACATCTCCCGAATACTTTCCTATCCAAGCCTGGACACTCTGTTACGAGCTGCAATTCTATGTCGTATTTGGTGTGTTGCTGGCATGTTCAGGCCACCGTTTTTTTCGCACGACAGCGCTTTTCACACTCGCGATTGTTGTCATCGACCTGCTCCTCCTGAACTATCACGTTCGTATTCGCGGTCTGTTTTTCGATGAGCACTGGTTTATGTTCGCTGTCGGGATTGGCCTGTTCTGGGACTTGAATCAAGCGACGGCCGCTCAGGCGATTCGCTGCCGCATCGCGCTCGCACTTGCAATGGCGGGACTGGCGACTCTGGCGTTAACGACCAGTTTGTTCGGTATCAATTCCCAATTTTCCGCGTGGAGAATCATCGAAGCGGTTGCGTTTGCCGGTCTTCTTCTCGGTCTCAAACGCTATGACGACCGGATCGCTCGGATGAAAGGACTTCGCTGGCTCAAGTCGTGCGGAGTCATGTCGTATAGCATTTATCTGACTCATCTGTTTCCGGTCAAATTTTTGAGCCAGCAACTGATTGCGGCGGGATTCAGCGATGATCTGTCACTTGTTCTGGTCTGCATCCCGTTAGTCCTGCTGTTGTCCATCTCGATGGGTTATATCTTCCATGTTCTGGTAGAACGTCGCTTCCTGACGGAAACGGCCCCGCAAAGCCGTGTCGTACCGTCGGACATGCAACCCATTCTTATCCCACTTCACGGAGTTTCCCGAGACGTATGGCCTGAGACCGGCGAAGCTGCCTCGGTCGCAGCCGTCATACAAGGCACCAATGGTACTCCACGCGCTGCCTAGTCGGGGACTGACAATCCTGAATCGGTCACGATCGACAGACCGATGATTGTGAACGCGAACCGGATCCGGTTCGCGTTTCTTTATTGAGCGATGCGCCGCGACTGCAGCAACTCAGTCGCGGTCGCCTGGTCTTGTGAGAGCTTTTCACGTGCAGAGTGGTTCGGGAATCACGTGACTCACGGCCCTTCCCCTTTTTCAGACGCATCGCCCGCCGTCTTGACGACAGGCAAGCCAGCTCTTGAGGGCTGCACGGCCAGGGTGTTGGAAGACGCCAATTTTGACAGATGGCATTGCTCTGATTGGGATATTTCGTAAACTCCAATCGCCTATCTGTTAACGGAAAATCGCCACCCGGACTGCACGGCTGCGGTGTCAGGCCACTTTTTCTTAATAGGCGCGATAGTTATCCGGTTTGCTCGAAAATGGATTGACGATGTCAACACACGGACTTGCTGAAAAAATTGCAGACAAAACGGCGATCGTTGGCGTGATTGGCCTCGGCTATGTCGGTCTACCCTTGATTCGAGCCTTCGCCCGCGCGGGTTTCCGGACCATGGGATTTGATGTCGACCAGTCGAAGGTCGACAAGCTGAAGTCCGGCCAAAGTTACATCAAACATATCGATAGCGCGGCGATCGCCCGCCTGATTCAGGAAAAGCAATTCGAACCGACATCGGATATGCAGCGACTGCGGGAAGCCGACTGCATCATCATTTGCGTTCCGACGCCATTGAACGAGAGTCGTGACCCTGATTTGAGCTATATCGAGGGGACGGCGCGGTCGATCGCGGCAACTCTCCGTCCTGGTCAACTCGTCGTGCTCGAGAGTACGACTCACCCGACGACGACCCGCGAGAATGTCTTGCCGGTCCTGAACGCCACGGGTCTGACGGCTGGCAAGGACTTCTTTCTGGCGTTCAGCCCCGAACGTGAGGATCCGGGTAATCCGAACTTTGAAGCGTCGACAATTCCCAAGGTTGTGGGGGGATATGACACCCTCAGCGGGGATCTCGCCTGTGCCATGTACGGTCACGCCGTCGTGAAAGTGGTTCGGGTTTCGAGCATGGAAGTGGCGGAAGCGGCCAAGATTCTGGAAAACACCTATCGCGCCGTGAACATTGCGATGGTGAACGAGCTGAAAATGCTCTACGACAAGATGGGCATCGACGTCTGGGAAGTCATCGATGCGGCGAAGACGAAGCCGTTCGGTTTCCAGGCGTTCTACCCCGGCCCCGGACTGGGTGGACACTGTATTCCGATCGATCCGTTCTATCTGACATGGCTGGCACGCAAGTGGGGCGAACAGACCCGGTTCATCGAACTGGCAGGGGAAATCAATACCCACATGCCGCAATACGTGATTTCCCAATTGGCGGAATTCCTGAACGACGCGGGTAAGCCGATTAAAGGGAGCCGCATTTGTATCCTCGGCGCGGCCTACAAGAAGGACGTCGATGACCCGCGCGAGAGTCCCTCATTTGAATTGATGAAGCTCTTGCTCAAGCGAGGGGCCCTGCTCACCTACAACGATCCCCACGTCCCCTCTCTTCCAAAGATGCGGCACTATCCCGACCTGCCGGCGATGGATAGCCAGCCGTTGACACCTGAGTTCCTGGCTGAACAGGACTGTGTCCTGATTTCGACTGATCACTCAGCGTACGACCACGACTTTATTATCAAGCACAGTCGCATGGTGCTCGACACGCGGAATGCCACAAAGAACGTTAAGGACGGCCGCGAGAAGATCTTCAAGGCCTAGTCACCCACAGCCGTTCTGTGATTGCCATCACGGTATCCTTTTCTGGCACGTCTCATTTTCCCGAGAGTTGCAAACATGGTTGAATCGCAGCAAGAGTCGTGGGGCGAGTACTATCAGCGAGTCTTTGCCGGTGGCAGTCCCTGGCTCGACTACTCAAATGCGCACGTGCAGGGGCAGACCTTCGGCGTGGCCATTGAATCTGCCGGCCCCATCAATGGGAAGCAGTGTCTCGATGTGGGCTGCGGACGAGGCCACCTCTCGCTGGCGCTCGCCGGATTGCAGGCAAGTCGGGTCGTTGGCGTTGATATCGTGGCGGAATCGATTGCCGCCTGCCGCAATCAGCATCCCCATGTGCAGTGGGAAGTCGGGACGCCGGAAGACGAACAGTTTGTCCAGTCGCTCGGAAACTTTGACGTCATCTTCCTGATTGAAATGCTGCACTACGTGGACTGGCGAAGGTGTCTGCATTTGCTATGGAAGCAGCTCAATGCCGGCGGAAGGATCGTGGCAATCGTGCCGAATAAGGACAATGCGATTGTGCAGAAGACAATCGCCCGGTTCGAGGGACGATATGCGCCACCTAATCCCGCTGAAATCGCGGCGCTGGTGGCAGAACTGCCTGACCTGGACTGCTGGGGCTATCGGGGCATGGATTTTCAACAGGACCAGCGACTTGTTCCGTATGTCACGTCTCCCTGGGCAAGCACGGTCGTGAAAGAGTTTTCCTCCAACCGGATGGTGATCGTCCTTCAAAAGCAGTCTGGAGCTGTGGACTCAAACGCTTGAGACCGAAGTCTACGAGCAGGTCTCGGCGGGATCCACCGTCATACCGACTTTGCATTCGTGAGTATTCGTACTCATCGCCCGCCTTCGGTCCTTCGTGGTGCGTAAATACCGTCTGATAACGAGTTGCTCGTCATTCATTTTCGTCGCAGTCGCCCACCTTCCCGGCTTTGATCTGCGACAGGAAACAGTCTCACTCTCGGCGCCCAGACATCTTTTTCCCGCGGCCCGCATGAACGTCTCCCCCCTCGGTCCGTGAGGGGGAGCTCCTGTGGTCGAGAATTGGTGCGACCAATCTCCGGCTGATTCTGCCGGACTTTCGGGGATTTGCTGTCCGGTTTCTCAATGTCACCGACCGACAGTCGCCGACCAAATCGTTCTTGATACTTTTCCTTAATTTTCCTTGAAAAAGGTCGTGAGTTTGTGGGCTTTTGGTCGACCTTTACAGTTGTAGGGTTTGTAACAGCAGTCAATGGCTGTAGTACGAGTTGCCTCGTCCACGCGTCTGTTGAGATCAGGGCTGGCAACAGAGTCTTGGCAACTTGCTATCGCTGCCAGAGCTGTTCCCGACTTTGGAGCGTTCGTCGCTACATCTTTTATTGGAGCCCGCCCAATGACAACGTCATCTTCCGCCTCATGGGTCGATTACTACCACAAGATCTACGCGAACGAGACCACGTGGCTCGACTATTCAAACGCTCACGTTCAAGGCCAGACGTTTGGGATCGCCCTTGAAGCGGCCGGGCCCGTCTGCGGTAAGCGTTGTCTGGATGTCGGCTGCGGGCGTGGTCAGCTTTCGCTGGTCCTGGCAGCCTTGCAGGCCAGCGAGGTGGTCGGGGTTGATATCATTGAAGAATCCATTTCCGAGTGTCGTGTCAGGCATCCCCACGTACGCTGGGAAGTCGGCACCCCGGAAGATGAGGAGTTCTGCCGATCGCTCGGACGCTTTGATCTGATCTTCTGCATCGAACTGCTGCAACTCGTCGGCTGGCAGCAGACACTCAAAACACTCTGGAATCGCGTCAGCAGTGGTGGCCGGATTGTGGTTGTTGTTCCTAACAAGAGCAATCCGATTGTTCAGAAGACGATTGATCGCTTCGCAGGTCGGTACGTTGCTCCTACCCCTACCGAACTGGCGTCGCTCGTCGATTCCCTGCCGGATGTCGAATGCTGGGCTTACCGCGGGATGGACTTCCAGCAGGACCAACGGATCGTGCCCTACGTCACTTCCCCGTGGATGACGACCGCCTCAAGCGACTTCAACTCGAACCGGCTTGTAGTTGCGATTCAAAAACAGACCAGCAGCATCGCCCCGTCAAAAAACTGACTGCGATGATTTGGTGCGCTGCATTATTCAGAGGATTCGCCACCCCGGTCTGCCCCATCGCCAGCGATCGGCAGACCGGGGTGATGCTTTGTTTATACCAGCCCTCTTACAGCCGCGAGATGAGACACGACCGAAGCTGCGTTTGCGCGATCGAGGTTTGGTCTTAACGCAACATCGGTCCGCGTCCGTCTCAGGTTCCCCGGACATTCCCAAACATTTCGATCTGCTTACGAGGGCAGAAGCGAAATCCTAACCTCGCCGCAGCCGGGGCCAGCCAGCCTTCTTTCTGAACCAGTTCCTCCTGTTTTACTCCTTGCGGCATCAGCCAGACGCATTCCGGAGAGACGGTGGGAAAACCGGTCAGGTAGGCGACGATCTCATCCAGATCCTCCGGCTGATCCACCACGAACTTCAGCTGGTACCGGGACGTTTCGAGCAACTGCTGAATCACACCGGGGCGATGGCGGTCACGCTGATGGCGTTCTTTCCAGCGAACCGAATCACGCGGGGACGAGTTTGAGAGCTTCGGGCTGATCGACATCAGATCGACCTCAATGGGACGGAAAACGGTTCCCGCCGTTTCCAGCGTAACGATCTTCCCCTGTTCTCGAAGGGTCCGTGCCAGAGGCACGACCTCGGGCTGGAGCAATGGTTCTCCGCCCGTGATGACGACATGCTCGCAGTCAACGCTCAGGATTTCGTTCAAAACCTCGGCACTGTCGCGGCGCGCCCCTTCGGGACGAAATGAAGCGTAGGGCGTATCACAGAACCAGCACCGAAGATTGCAACCGGTCGTGCGCACGAAGACCGACGGCGTTCCTGAAAACTCCCCTTCTCCCTGGATCGAATGAAAAATCTCTGCGATTCGCACGTTCGTCGTCAGTCAATTCAGCATAATTCCTGCGCACACCCGCAGATCAATCGTTCCGTGAACGCGGCCCGGGCGAGCCTTGCATCTTCGCTGGTTCGACGCTCGGGCGGAAGGGAATCCCGTGCAGAACGTTCGAAATCAGTGGCAGCTGCGAATTTCGATATGCATAATGGCTGATGTGTTTCTCCCGTTATCTCTCGTTGCAGGAAGCCCATCCGCATGGACCGTCTGAAAAACAAAGTTGCTGTCGTAACCGGTGGGGGAGCAGGAATCGGTCGCGCAACGTGCGAATTGTTCGCCGAAGAAGGCGCCCGGGTCGTGATTGCGGAACGCGACGAAGCGAGTGGCCGCGAGGTGGCTGCGGCGATTACCCAGAGGGGCGGGCAGGCTCTGTTCGTGCCCACCGACGTGGGAGACGAATCGAGCATTCAACGCATGGCTGCGGCTATCGAAGATGCGTTCGGAAAGCTCGATATTCTCGTGAATAATGCCGCCGTGTTCGTGCTCAAAGGGATCGATGCCACTGTTCAGGAATGGCGCGAAATTCTGGACGTCAATGTCGTCGGGCCTTCCCTTTGTGCCAAGTACTGCGTTCCGCTGATGCGGAAGGGAGGGGGCGGTTCGATCGTGAACCTCGCTTCGATTTCGAGCGTGATCGCCCAAAAGGAAATGGTGACGTACAACGCCACGAAAGCGGCGATTGCCAGTATGACCCGCTGCATGGCGATGGACCTGGCGCCGGATAACATTCGCGTCAATTCCGTGGCGCCCGGTGTCGTCTGGACGCAAATTGTGGAACGATTGACCTCCGAAGCAGGATTGGACCGCAAGGCGGCGGAAGCGGATCCCGCGTGGGGAGGCGCTCATCTGCTGAAAAGAATTGCTGAACCTCGCGAGATCGCTTACCCGATTTTGTTCCTGGCCTCGGAAGAAGCGTCATTCGTGACCGGGTCGCTCTTGATGGTCGACGGCGGCTATACGGCGCAGTGAGCCGCAGTCGGTTCGCAATCCCCGAAGACATTTTCTCGCTCGAAGAAGTTCTGACGACGGCCGCGATGTTTTCTTCAATTTCAACTATTGAACGGGGCACGGAAGTCTGGCCGCGATGAACAATCCGCAGATCTTCGTGGCCGCTCCCGCGCCCCCCCTGGTCATCTACACCACGGAGCGATCAGTACCACTGGTAAGCGTAGACGCGGAATTCCTCGATCTTGCTCAGGCGTCGCAAATGGCTCGATTCATCGGTCTCGGCGACTTCAGAGGAGTTTTGCCATCGAGGAGCGATTCGCGACAGTTGCTTCTTCAATCGATCGCTGGCGAATTGTTTTGCGGTCCAGTGCCGGGGCGCTGGCACGGGACTTTTTTCGGTTAATTCGATCCAGCGTTCGGTCAGCATCGCCCGAATACCTTCGCGAATGAAGTCATTGGGAAGTTCCGTCAGGGATCTGAGGCAGAGCAACCCTTCATCGCTCGTGGGATGTGCACTGATCTGGACTGAGGGCCGCAGGTCCCCTTCGAGTACTCGATTGACGTTGTACTGGTTAACGAAAGCATCTACGGGGAGAACTGCGTACAAATAGATCGCGACGGAGACGGTCCACAACTGGCGTCGAATCAACCAGGTGAAACTGTGACCCCGTGCGATCTTTTGAAGCACCAGCAGAAAGCCGCAGACCACGGACGCGGCTCCGAGAATTCCGATGACCCTCATGCGGGTCATGCCGTTGAATCCGATGTAAATAAACAGCCTGTTGAACACGGCCAGCGCCAGAATCATGTTCTGCAGAGACCAGACCCACGAAAGCGTCTTCAGACGCGCCAGTCGAGGGTCTCTTAGAATTGTGCCGCGGAAGATCAGCGACAGCATGATTGTGGCCAGTCCCAACGCGATTGTCAGCCAGATCGCCCCTTCGTGGGCATATCCGGAGTAATGAAAACCCGGCGGGAAGGTCCGGAACCAGAGCGTCTGGAATTCGAAAATCAGGTACAGCGTGAACAGACCAATTACGACCACGAGCGAGTTGCGATAGGGTTCGTAGTAGGGAGATTTGGTGATCTGCTGTTTCTGGTATGGCTCACGGTCTGACAATTCAAACTGTCGGACGGCGGGTCTCAGCATTCCGACTGCGAGCCAGGTCGCGACCAGACAGAACAGGACTTCGGAAAAGTGAAGCTGCTGCATCCAGAGGTCGAGATTCACCACCAACCGGCTGAATTTCCGCCCGAGCGAGCGTACCAGATGCGGGTTCGCCATCACGAAAATCGACGAAAATACGACGAAGGTGAGGATGGGGAGTGCGATGGAAAACGATTGCGTCCGCAATACGACGGGGCTCAAACGGGAAAGGGTCCGAAAGTAATGATGTAGTCCCCGGTAGCCCGCTTCGATCCATTTCGACGTAAATACGACAACTTGCGTCAGATACGGCCGCAAGCCGGCGAGGCTCATCGTAAAACAGCACAGCAGGACAAACCCGGTGATCACAGCCAGATGCGATCCGCACCACAGCAAGCGAAGCGACAGCAGAGCCAGCATGGGACTGAGAATCCAGAGGCTCAGATCCCCCACGAGGCGGACAGTTCCCAGACACAGCAGCAGCGGTCCAAGAACGAACAAGACAGCCGGCCCGGCGTATCCAACCGATCGATAGAGTGTCAGATCGGACAGCACGACCAACAGGACCAGCGCGATGACTTCCCGAATCAGTACGGGTGACGAATTGGAACTCACTCGTGATGTCGTGAATAAAGTGGGGTGACTGAGGTGAACGTCGTTGGAGGAGTCGAGAAACGTCAATTGGTCATGGCTATCACGGAATTCAGCCATCGCTTAAGTCCTTTGCTGTCGGCCTGACTGAATTCATGCTCAGCACTACTCCTGCGCCACTGCGTCATTCGCAGTGACCTGGTCCAATTTGCGCCGTTCCGTCCCCCAGAGCACGTAGGTACAATCTATGCACGAGTACATGAAAAATAAATGGCCAGATGAAAGGCTCCTGAAATTTGTTCTAGCGGCCCCGGCGGTCAATCGCGCAAAGTTGATGGTTCGAGATAAATTTCAGCAGTGAAATACTTTACGGCGACGTTTAGGATGGGGTGCCTGGTAGCGGATCGAGTCGGCCTATCCGGCGAATTCGAATCTTGACTATAATCCAACTCCGGCGGAGTTTGCCGATGGATCGGTGAATCTCCGAAACGAAGGAGCGATGGATATGGACCGCGCAAAGGAATGCGTGACAGCTTTACTGATATTGGTCATGGCGTCAGGCTGCTGTGGAACTCAGGAGACTCGATTTCTGAGTTGGATTCCCCGGCCGGCTGCCGTTGAAGCGAGGTCGTACAATATTCATGATCCGTTTCCGGATGAATCTGCCGGGCCTAACACTTTCACCCGTCCGCGTACCTTCATTGAGCCTCGGACGGATACTCGGAAAGATTACGATCTCCGATTCCTCAAGGCGGCCAATGGATTTCCACAACAGCGGTATTCGGTGCTGGACTCTCCTGCGCCGGCGCGCACCGTCCGGAATGAAGCCCCACTTTGGAGAGATCCTCAGCTCCAGTCCCCCATCGTTACGGTCCCGGCCTGGTAATCTACGCGGTAATCTCCTTAGTGCCTTACAGTCTCTGCTCATCGCAGCCTGCTTCGTCGGATCATTGAGTCACTGCCAAGTCGCCTCCGCACAAACTCAGACAACGGTCCCGTCCCCCAATGCGCGATCCTTCGAAGCGCGGGGTCACGAATTCATTACTCCCGAGACGCAGAAAGCGATCGACCGGGGACTGGTCTTTCTGGCGAACCGCCAGCATGACGAAGGCTGGTACTTCGCCAACAGCTACAAGCGAAACGTGGCCGTCACCTCACTGGCAGGTATGGCCTTTCTTTCGGCGGGGCACGTTCCCGGCCGCGGACCCTACGGCAAAAAGGTTGATAAGTCCGTTGAGTACATTCTCTCGTGCGTCAGCCCGTCGGGCTTCATCAAGCGGGACGACAGCCCTGAGCATGGTCCCATGTATGGGCACGGTTTCGCCACGCTGTTTCTGGCGGAAGTCTACGGGATGAGCCCCAAGCCCGAGATTCGCGAATCGCTGAAGTCGGCCACTCAACTCATCATCAATTCGCAGAACAAAGAAGGGGGCTGGCGCTACAAGCCCGACGGGAGAGACGCCGACGTCTCTGTCACCGTTTGCCAGATGATGGCCTTGCGCGCTGCAAGAAATTGCGGGATCGCCGTTCCGAAAACCACGGTCGACAACTGTGTCGAATATGTCCGCAAATGCCAGAACGCGGACGGAGGATTCCGGTATCGATTGGGTGATCGACCGATGAGCGAGTTTCCCCGGTCGGCTGCGGGTGTCGTCGTCCTCTACAACGCAGGCGTCACCGATGGACGGGATCTGGAACGGGGATTGGGCTATCTGCTGCGGTTTCCGCCACGTCAGGATTTGATTCCCACCAATAATCACTACTTTTACGGCCACTACTACGCCGTTCAGGCCATGTGGCACGCGGGTGAGGAAAACTGGCGACAATGGTATCCCGCCATTCGTGATGAACTCCTCGCCCGACAAGGTCCCGATGGAGGGTGGACGGATCTGCAAATCAATGATGTGTACGGGACCAGTATGGCCTGCCTGATCCTTCAGATGCCGAACAATCTGCTTCCGATTTTTCAGCGATGAAATCAGTCGCCCGGCATTAGCCAGACGCGGCAAGCGTATTGCGAGTAAGTGGGCCGACGTGCGAAAAAGTCTGCTGGCACGAAATGAGCAAGATCTGTTTCAACAGGAGTGAATCGCCTTACTGAGAACCATGGCCGTCGGCCCGGTCGTTGCAAATTTGCCGCAGCAAGGCCGGGAACTTCAGGCACCCCACTCAAGTCGGTACCACCGAGATCATTCCGACAGACGCAGACTCGCGAAGGGAAATTCCAAGTGACCGATCCAATTTGCTTTCGTCAAACAGCAGGCACATGCTTGCTGGTACTTGTTCTCCTTCTCGCTGGGTCAGCAAGGCCGTTGCAGGCGCAGGATCTTGTCCGCTTAACCGACATCGCCGGGGAACAATTCGAGGGGAATTTGAAATCCTGGTCGACGGACCAACTGGTCCTGGCATCTCCTGAAGAACGTCTCTTCCAGCATTCCCGGCTGCAGTCTGTCAGGTTTGAGCGTTCCAATGCGACTCGCAGTCATACGTCACCTTCCATCTGGCTGACAAATGGTGATCGTCTGGCGGCGCGGTCCCTCACTGTCGACAAAGAGGTTCTCTCTTTGTCATGGACGGTTCGGAGCGACAAGGAACTGTCCTCGATTCCCCTCGAAGATATCACCGCGATCATTTTTGACTGGCCCCATACGGTTCAGGAGCGACTGCGATTGATTGCCGATCTGGAAACACTCTCGGCAGGGAGTGATCTGGTGATGCTCTCGAATGGTGATCGAACGTTCGGCGAGTTTCAGCGACTGGATGCTGCGTTTGTCGAACTGAAGGTGGCTGGTAAGACACTAAAGCTCGATCGCAGCCGCGTACGTGCGATCCGGCTGGATCCTGAACTTGCAACCTTAACACGTCCGATGGGGAAACGAGTCGTCCTGACGCTCGTCGATGGAAGTCAGCTCACGGTCACCGGACTGGAGATCGAAGAGGAGTTTCTGAAGGCAAAATCGACTCACCTCGGCAGCTTTGCTTTGCCGGTTGCCGCGATCGTCGGCTGCCATTTCTTTGGTGATGGACTCGTTCCCGTCGCAGACTATGAACCTGAGAAGGTCGAGTACACCCCTTATCTTTCCGGCAGATGGTCACTGGTCCGCAATGCGAATGTCCTGCATGGTCCCCTGACGATCCAGGAGACCGAATATGTGACGGGACTGGGAATGCACAGCCGGATGTCTGCCACTTACGCGCTGCGAGGTGATGAGAAAGCCTTTCGAGCCCTGGTGGGAATCGATGATGTTGCAACGGATCTGGGAAGTGTTCGTTTCACGGTGGAGCTCGACGGTCGTCGGATCTGGTCCAGTCCCGAAATGACCGGCAAAGCTCCCGTGAAAAGTACACAGAACCTCAGTCTTGAGGGAGGCAAAAAGCTGACACTGACCGTTGAGTTTGGCGAGTACGCTGACGTCGGTGACTATGCTAACTGGTGCGATGCCGTATTCGTTCTTGCCTCGCTGGACGAGTGAGTCAGAAGACGCGCGCCGGGGTCACTCCAGCGCTAACCCTGCCGCTTCGGTAATACGGTCGAATGAAGCCCGGTTGGTGGTGTAGCTGATCAGTTGAACGACGTCTCTCGGGCCGGCAAGCTTGACCGCCGCGTCGACATCTTCGTCTGTCAGCACGACGGGTGTCGTAGCCAGCTTCTTCGCGACAGTGAAGAGCGAGCGTTCTGTCGGCGTGAACTCGCTCCAGTCCCCATCGAGTGCATAGATCTGATCCTCCGACTGGCCCAGTTCTTTCAATCGCTGCTTTGCCAGTCCCGTTGCGTACCAGGCACGATCCTGGCGTGCGATAATCCAGCTCACCTGTGCTTTCATCAGCGGGGTAAGGTCCCCTCGCGTTTCTGCGGATTGAATACCGGCAATCCTGTTTTTTGCACTATTGGGGAAGTTTGCCAGCAGACGCACCCACTGTGGCAGTGGACCTTCCGGCCAGTCGCTTGAGACGAATTCCCGTGCCTTTGCCTCTTCGACCAATGGCAGCCGGGGTGTGCGCTGCTTTGCGGCCTCAAGTCCCGTTTCAACCTCGGAGCGCGTTTCCAGGGGAGGACGATCAGACACCGTCTGCCGGGTTGGCTGACTGGTTGTCAGATCGATCAACAGTGGGGCGACCTTCGTCACTTTGTTCTGGAATCGAGCCGCGGTCGGCGTCAGGTACGATTCGTGTCGAGGACTGGCCGCCGCTGCCTGGGTCGTTCCCCCCTGCCCGGCTGCTTCCTGCCGCCTGCCGAATCCGCCCCCGTTAGCTGACTGAGGAACTCCGGCCCCTTCCTTCCAGCGGTTGATGGAGTTGTTGCCTGCCATCGAGAGGATCATTTCCAGGATTTGCTGATCTGTAAAATGGGCTCGCAGTTTCGCAATATCGGCATCACCCAGCAGGTGAGGTTCGTATGTGAATTTGCGAGCGAAGGCAAACGCGGCCTGCTCGGCTTCCGGGAAAGCCTCCCATTCACTGTCCAGCGCCGCGATTTCGTCTTCCGTCATCCCGGCAGCCAGCAGCTTGGATTCCTGATGGCCCAGGCAGTACTGACAGTTGTTGGTGCGGGAAACAATCCAGAAGAGCTGCACCTTGAATTTGTAACTGAGCGTATTGTCGGGATCGTTATCCCGTCCTCCTCCACCACCGCCACCGAAACCTTGTCCACCACCGGGTAATCCGGTGCCGGGGCGTCCTGCGTTACCAGTGCCCGTTCCACGCAAGTCCCCGCCGGGCATGTAGTGATATCGCAGACGTCCTTCGTAGCTGCCGCCCCGTTCACCCAGTTTTTCTTTGTCTTCTTCGGTCAGTTCAGGAAGAGGGATTCGTGGAGTCCGCGACTTCATATCCTCCAGATACTCTTTCATCTCGGGGCGTGTCAGCGGAACGGGACGGGGTGTTGTTTTGGAATCGATGCCGTAGGTGAACCCGGACGATGAGAGGACCAATCCCGCGGCGATCAGTGAGAACTTTTTCTTCATAGATGCTTCCTTAGGCAGACGTGATGCAGATGAGATGAGAATTCGGACAGTTTCGTTTCGGACAGAGATCGACCGCTGATCGGCTATTTTTCCTGCTTGGGCGTAACGGGCGTGGTTCCAGTTTGTGCGGGGGCTGGAGGGCTCTGGAAAACGTTTTCACGCTCCAGCGGAAGCTGGAATCCATCAGAGATTCGCGTCATGTAGAGACCTCGGCACAACCACCAGAAGGTCGCCATCGCCTGTTCAGGACCCAGGTCCTCGACGAGTGTGCGATAGTCTTCTGGCGTGAGCTCCCAGGGGGTCTTGCTCAGCTTGCGAGCGTACGCATAGGCACGTTGCTCGGCCGGAGGAAATGCCGACCAGTCTGCACTGGCCAGTCGACGTGTTCGTTCTGCGACCGCTTTTTTATCCAGTCCCGCCACTTCCAGCAGCATTTCACAGTGCCCCATGCAATAGTTGCATTCGATGCTGCGAGTCTGGATCCAGAACAGACTTTCTTCGAAGATGCGGTCTGGCTTGGTCTCAGCCCACATCGTTCGGGTTGAAATTCCCCAGGGAACGGCCAGCTCGGGAACGTACCCGGAACAGACCAGGTTCCAGATGATGCGTGTCGGGCGAGCAGCCATCGCAGGGGGCAGATTCTTCTTCACTTCGTCCCAACTGGGGATCGGAAGCCGCGGCTTCCGATCGCGCTGGCGTTCCAGACGTCCCTGCAAGTCATCGTAGGAGAGCTGTGACCACTTGGGATCGTGGCTGACGACCGAGGTTCCCGACTCGACGAGCGCTTCGGCCGTTGTATGAGGCGGCATGATCGGGGCGAGCTGCAGAGCCCCTTCCGCGAACGTCACAGAGAAAGGAGGAAGGGGCCCATGATCCTCCATCGGAAGGTTCAGCCCCAGAACGATTCGATCCTGGAAGTTACCGTACGCGGCGAGCAGGACCATTGAGGCGACCCGCTTATCGCCGTAGCGTTGACGCAAGGTTTCGAACAGCTCATCCGGTATCGTGGGAGCCGCCACGGTGAGGAGACGAGCAAACTCGAGGGGGGCCCGATCATCTGCCGGCCAGACGGCAGGTTCACCCGTCAACACCTTGCGAGCCGCTTGATCCACTCCGGCTCGCTCAAGGTCTGCGAGTGCGTACGCTTCGGAATAACGGCAACGATTGGCATGAGCAATCACCCACCGCATCTTCGCACGCAGTATCGGGTCGAGCGGACTCTGCGTCCGATGGGCGTAGTCCAGTTGCAGCATGGCGGCGGCTGTGCGAGGAAGATGTGATGCAACAGCGCGGACCCAGACAGGCAGTTCCGCTCCGTCCCGGGTAACGACTTCAGGCAGCTTCTTCCAGGCTTCCTCGTTACTGAGCAGGGGGACTGCGGGGGAGCCCTCGTGGGAATGTTCTGCTGTCTTCACGTTGTAGTAGTCGTAAAAGACATTGGTTCGCTCCAGGGTCAGTTGGAAGCCGTTCGAGATTCTCGTCATGTAGTGGTAACGGCTGGCGTTAAGCAGCACGAACAGCGCCCGATCCGTTCCGAAGTCGCGGGAGAGTTCGGCCACGTCATCATCGGAGACTGCCCACGGAGTTCTGGTCAACTTGCGAGCAAATGCAAAGGCATGCTGTTCTGCCGGGGGAAAGCTGGACCAGTCGTCACTCGCCAGCAGGCGACTGCGCTCGGCAATTTCCTCTGCATTCAGTCCTGCCACTTCCCAGTTCATTTCGCAGTGACCCATGCAATAGGGGCAGACAACTGCTCGAGTCGTGACCCAGAAGAGTCCCTGTCCGAAAATCCGGTCCCAGCGGGGACCGATCTCTGCCCCGGCGGTCCTCATGAAGATCTCAAAAGGGACGGCCAGTTCGGGGGCATAGCCGAACACGATTCGGTACCAGACAATGTCGCTCGGCGTCTTCATCAGCCCCTCGGGCAGATTGCGGCTGACTTCGTCCCACGAGGGTATCGGTAGACGCGTCGCTTTTTGCCTTTGCGCTTCAAGACGCTCTTGCAGTTGTTCGTACGTGAACCGTTTCCATTGCGGATCGTCTTGCACCAGATCCGCGCCATTGGGCTTCGGCAGCGATGACTTCTTTAAGGGGGGCGGCGGTGTCGTCTTGGTGACGAACGCTTCCGGAGGGAACGCAACGTCGACCGCAGCCAGAGGTCCATCGGGTTCCAGTGGCGCTCCCAGACTGAGCAGCAGACGGTCCTGAAAGTTAGAGTAGGCCATGTGCAGGACCATCGATGCGGCCTGATTGGGCCCAAAATGCTGGACCAGTGCGGCAAATTCTTCGTCGGTCACGGAATCGGAATCGACGCTCATCTTGCGTGCAAATTCAAGGGCCGCTTTCTCGCCGCTGGACCACCCGGGGTACCCTTCTTTCGACAGGCCGATGACCTTTTCTGGTTCGACTCCCGCGCGCAGTGCGTCCGCCGCCGCGTACGCTTCGGCGTAGCCGCATCGGTTCGCTCGAGCAGAGATCCACCGCATCCCGGCACGCAGGCTTGGATCGACGGGGGATTTCGTACGCTGGGCCAGATCAAGCTGCAGAAATGCGGCCGTCGTTTTGGGAAGTTCTGAAGCCAGCATTCTTGCCCACGAGGGCAATGGCTGGTCGCCGCCGTGGAGCGCTGCCGGGAGACGCTTCCAGGCTTCGGCATCCGACAAAATCGCGAATCGAGGTGTTAATCCCACGACCGGGGTCACTTCTGGCCCGGCGAGGACCACCGAAGAAGCGGTTCCCAACATGATGCCTGAGAGTGCTGAAAACCAGGAAACGGAAGCCGACGCCTGTTCATTCATAGTTCGGTCCTTCAAAACTCAGCCGTGAGAACACCAGAAGAGATGATGCGAGAAAGGAGGTTTTTCGATTGAGGTCGACTGGGCGGTAGTACGCATGTTTCCATGTCTGTCCGTCGTTCCGATTGGTCGACATTGCTTTGTGGCTCCAGAGCAGAAGCTGCGCGGAAGCGGATCGTGTTGACCTCGATTAACTGGGGTGAAGGTGTTTCAGCCGACGTAACCCTGCGTCGCCAATCGCTTCCCCATTTCCCTGTAGAGTTCAGGATCCTGGGGCGTGAGGGTGGCGAGGCCATCGACGTATCGGTTGTACATGCAGAACATGGCTGCAATCAGAACGGTGTCATGAATCGCTTTGTCATCGGCGCCCGCCATCCGCGCCGTATGGACATCTTCAGGGGTCACGGTTCGACCATCGCGTCGAACTTTGCCCGCGATGGTTAACAGGGCCTTGAGCTTCGCGTCGACGGGAGCGTTCTCCAGGTCTGCGATGACGGCGTCGACGATCTCACTCCGATCACTCAGTAAATGCCGCGCAGCCGCTGCATGGGAACTCGTACAGAATCGGCACTCATTCCCGGCTGAAACGTACGACGCGATGACTTCCCTCTCCGCTTCACTTAACGAGGAGGGGCCACGCAGGACCGACTGCGCCAGTCCGCTCAGATGCTGAGCAGAATCGGGAAACTGGTTGAGGAGCCCGACAATGCCGGGGACCCCTTCAGGAAGACGGATATGAGCCATATTGTTTCTCGCAAAGTGCATAGACTTGGTCAGCAAACTCGACTGCGCTGAGTGCCGTTTCATCACCTCGTGGTCCTGATGAATAGATCATCCCCGCGAGTTGCGTGGCGATGCGTGGGCGCGAGTCGGCTCAGACGGCTGACGTTCGGGGTCATCCCGCCAGCCAGCATGGTGCCGAGCGCTGGCACCATCGGGGGGGGGGAATCTTCTGATCAGCTCGCAAAAGTCATCGTCCGTTCGAGTTCATTCAGGCCTGAACCAGAAGGCCACGGGCTGACCTCTTAACGGACCCGAGAGGGGTCACTTTTTCATGATCTTCTTTTGATTTCCAAGGATACAATCCTGGTTTGTCAGAACCTTCGAAATGCTGTCGACGATGTGTTCCTGGTTCCCCAGAATGGACCCCTGATTGGCGACGATTTTCTCGAGTTTAGACTGGTTACACAGGATATGGTCCTGGTTTGCCACGATTGTCGCCTGATTTGTGATAACCTTTTCGAGCTTGGTCTGATTGCTCAGGATATTCTCCTGATTCGCAATGATTGCTGCCTGGTTGGATAGAATTTTCACCAGTCGAGCCTGGTTCTCCTCGACTGCCGCCACCCGGGCCAGAATCTTCTCCTGGTTCTCCAGAATCTCTTCCTGATTTGCCAGAATTGACTTCTGGTTCGCCAGCACATCGTCACTGCTCATGACTTCGATCCTTTAGTTGAAACTCACTTGGTGAATCGTCTTACTCCATCAGCCCGGTAAGACTCGGACGTGCGCCTGTTGCATTCGGTCGTGATTCGCGAACGAATCCATTTATGGGGTGGGGCGAGTACCGCCTCGAGCAGTTGTCTCTGTGGATGTCTGGTCCAGCAGTGTCATGATCAGGGCCTGTTCCATCTCACCGGTCTTAAATCCGAACGGGCCGCGACCGCTCTTGTAGGCGACCTTGCCCTTCGTATCGATCACATACATCCGCGCAGGCATCCCGCTGTAAGCGTTCCCTGCAGGATCCTCGATTTCATCCACGAGCAGCGGGATTGAAGGTTTCAGCAGGGCATGGCACTGTGTCGCGACCGCCGTCCGCTCGGAATAGGACTTCGGCTGAGCGACACTCACACCCACGGTGGCGTTCGATTCCATCTTCCAGCCATCGGTCGGATGAGCCTCGCGGACGTAGACTCCAAGAAAGACCGCATCGTCTTTGAAACGGTGATAGATGTCCTCGACACCGGAATACATCGAGCGGAACGGTCCGCAGGTAAAGTTTCCGAACACGAGTACGACCGGTTTCTTGCCGATGACCTCGGAGAGCCGGACCGTCTGACTTTGATCATGTGTCTTCAACGCAAATTCAGGAGCCTGTTCATCGAGGCCAGGGCCTTCCTGCAGTGACCCGACTTCTCCGGTGAAAAGACCTTTCAAAAGGATTTCAGGGGTGGGGGCGTCCCCCGGCAGGAATCCCGATGTCAGCCCTGCGAGCCACGTCTCACGCAGCTCTTCTGATGTGATCTCGTCTTTGCCCTGTGAGACCTGATCATAATAGGCCAGCCACTCTTCACGTGACAGTTTTCCATCGCCATTCGGATCGATTCGCCTGAATAGGCGATTGATAAGATAGGCCTGCTGAACCCAGGGGTTACGGTCAGACCAGTTCAAATCTTCGGCGGTGATCTTTCCATCGCGATTGCGGTCGAGTCGAGCGAACCAGGAAGGTGGTCCGGAAAACTGTTCTTGAGTGATCCCGGTATCGGATTCCGCACCGCAGTGCTTTACCAGCCATTCCCAGTTGTGTCGTGACAGTGCGGGACCGAACCATCCTTCTCCCGCTCCCATGCGGGAACCTTTCACGATGGCCAGATACATCCGGATGGCTTCGGGGACTGTGCGCCCCTCGTATGCCTTTTCAATCTCTTCGACGGGAATCTTTTGAAGTTCAGGACCGACTTTGTAATCGGTTAACGTGGTTGACGAAGAAGCTGGGGTCGAGGGGATGGTGTCGTCAGCAAAGATCGTCGCTGATGTCAGTGCGGATGCCATCACGAAACTCCTGGAGATCGCTGCTAGCAGATGCTTCATAATCCTATCCTGTCGTTGTTCGATCAAGCTCGGTGTCGCCGTGCGAATCATGATGCGTTAAAGGTTCCCGGTTGAACGCATCACCGTTTACGACTGACGCGGGATCGTGAGTTATTGGTTAGTTCATCAAGTCGCGGAAAACGGTCAGTACCGGACTGGTCCCGACAACGTAGGTCACCGTTTTTTCTGTTTCCTTGCCGTCCGTTGCCTGCAGCTTCAGTTTGACCTTTGCGATCAGATTGGCATCGACGGGATTGCCGTCGTCAATAATTTCGTAATCAATCAACTTCGCTCCACTGGTCCAGTCGATGTCCTGGACGATGATGGACGGCTTCTGTTCGGCAACCGATTCTGGAGTTTCTCCGTCTTTCCAGAATTCCAGTGTCGAAGTCAGTGTCTGCTGTGCAACATCCACATTGACGGGTGCGTTTTTACCGCTGCAGCCGGACAGAACCAAAAGGCCGAACAATGACATGGACAGACAGATTCCACGGGATGCCGTCAGGCGTTGATAGAAAAAAGAACGCGTATGGCGCATAAAAGCTTCTCGGTTGAAGTGAAACTCAGATTCTGTCGAAGTGCTCTCATCAGAGCTAGATACAAGACAAACGGGTCTATCGAATCCAACGCAGCGTGACTGAACGTGCAGACTCTCTACCGGCTCACACGGGAAACTGCGGTCGTTGCCTGAGGTTCAGACTGTGCCGTGGAGTCGATGCTTTCTGCACGGCGGATGCACTTTGTGTGTGAATAATTCCGCAGTGTTCTTTGGCGAAGCTGTCGCAGAGGCGAAGTTCATCGCGGCGAATCGTTAGAAATCGCCCACCAGTTCACCCCCGTTTCTCGACCCAATCGCTCTCCAGAGTGCGAGGTCGATATTCTGGGTCACAAACCGGACCGATCCGTCAGCCAGTTGAAGATGGACGCCTCCGACGTGGCGGCTACTGGGAGGCATACTCGCCCGATTGATGAGAAAGAAGCCGCACGAGCGGGAGTTCGGGACATTCGTGTGGAGGTAGGTATGCTGTCCGTTCATCCACGGAGCCCCCATAAACAGGGGAAACTGATTGGCGAGATTGGTGATGTCGAGAGCGTGACAGATCTCAACTGCCTCATCAGCACTCGCGGGCGAGGCGGGGCTGAAGAAGACGTCCGCGACAGGGCTGACCATGCCATTATTCCCATCTGCCATGATGCGTTCACTGAACGAGGCTGTGTTACTGGTGCCATCCGTGATGTCGGCCATGCGGACGGAGCTTTGGAAATACATGACGCCGTTCTGAGCGGGGAAAGCGGCATTCGGTCCTGTCGGCGCAGTCCAGATGACTCCGTTCCCTTTGTTGGCGAAGTAGCTTGTTCCTCCCCCCTGCCCGCTCAGATTCTGCTGTGGGTCGCTCGGACAGCGCAATCCCGGTAGTTCGATCGCCCGTGGAATCGCATTCACAGGGTCGCTGACCCCTGTGGAAAAGTTAATCATGTTGTAGACGTTTGCCTGGTCGAAGTAGGGCAAGAGCTGGCTGATTGCCGACCAGCAATTGTCCCGGGGGGCGGTCCCGCTGTTTTCCTGACCGAAGGGAAAGCAGTTATGGCTGCCGTGATAGTTATGCAGGGCCAGACCCAGTTGTTTGAGATTGTTCTTACACTGCGTCCGACGGGCAGCCTCACGTGCTTGTTGCACCGCAGGCAACAAGAGTGCGATCAAGACCGCAATAATGGCGATCACCACCAGCAGTTCAATCAATGTGAAGGCAATGCGCCGTGATTTAGGAGTTGTACGTGGCATAGATGTGTCCTTTCGAAGTCACTGCGGATGCGCGTGAACTTCGTTTTGAAATGAGAAGAGTTTGGCATGACGTGCATGAGCAAGACTCCAGAAGAGAATCTGGCCGAATAAAAGGAGTCAGCGCTTTGGATGCAGTTAATGCGCTCTGGGGGGCCGGTAGATACGGTCGGCCAACTCATTCAAGGACAGGACGTCGTTCTCAGAGGGGCAGCGCAAGACGGGCTGCGGGAGTTCGGTCCACCTGACGTTTTGAACAATCAGGGCATCTCCATTTGACCGCAGCATGAGCAGTCGTGGACCGGGGGCGAGTGGTGGGGGATCCTGTCGGTGACAGTTCGGTCCCGAACAGCGCGGCTGGTCCGCAGGGGGGGCGGCGCGGACGGGGGATTCTGCAAACGGATCGAGGTCCGGGGAATCGCTTGCGAGATGGCTGCCCTGCGACAGCAGATAGCTGCCGCAGGTGGCGGACGCGGAGTGGCTATTGACGATGACAAAAACAGCCAGATACGCGATGGCAAAGCCACCGCGCTGGATGCATCGAATCGCAATGAGGCCCCTGCTCCGCATCATGTGGTCTGATTCCGAAAAATCAGGTGGAACATTTCGTTCGTTTAAACGTCGATCTCATGGAGGTGCCAGACTCGATCGAGTTTGGTGATCTCGAGCACCTCGCGAATATCCCGGGAGGGATTAAACAGATGAATATCGATCTGCTGGAGGTGAACCGTGACGAGGACTCCGAGCAACCCGCTGGGGATCAGTCGTACTCCCGTCATGTCCAGTGCCAGCGTCTGGCATTGGTAGTCCCGGACCAGATTCATGAATTCTTCGGAGCATTGAGCGAAGTTCAGCTGGTCCACGATTTCGCGGCCACCGAATCCCAGCACGGTCAATTCCCCCGCGTGATAGATCTCCAGCTCAGGAATGACATCTTGAAAATAGTGAGTCGTGGAGGATTGGACCGCTGTGTGTGTCTCGGATGCCGTTGCAGTGAGCATCCCTCCCAGCTCATTGCCGCACCTCGGTAAAACGGCAGTTTCCGCCTCGTAATATTCCTCTGTTTCATGGGGCAGATGACCGTGGTTCATTTCGTTAAGCCTTTCTGGTCCGTCCTCCAGCCCGTCATCAGCCATTCGTCGGGCTCATCAGCAGTCGAACCCCTGATTTTCGAAGGGGCTACTGCGGTTCGATTCGAATGACTGTCACGGCGGGCGAAGTCCCTACGGTATAGGTTGCGATGGATTTCTTTTTGCTTCCTTTGCCGTCTTCGAGCGTCAGATTGGCTGAAATTTCCAGACTGGTGCCATTGTTCTTTTCCTCTGGCAGAAGTTCGTAATCAATCAGCTTATAACCCGAGGCCCAGTCGTAATCGGATCCGTGGATCCTGGGAACCAGATCCTCCGGAGTCATGCCCTCTTTCCATGCCTCGAGGAATTCCTCACAGGCCTGCGTGGCGGCAGATTCATTCACCGGAATACTTCCCGCGGATCTGGAACAGCCATTCAAGGCGACCAGTAACAGACAAGTCATGAACCACGGAGCGTACGAAAACAGTTTCATTGAGAAGCAACACCAAATTTGAAAATGCAGGATGTCATGACTCGAGACCACATGGCGCTACAGGGAGTTTCAGGCCGGGTGAGACTTTGACTCTCACTTCGGTCCTGGAATCGCCCTCGTCCCCTGGGTTACGAATCTCCAGAATTGGACTGCCCCGGCGTCTTCAAAAACACCACCCCTGGGGACGGAAGTTCCCGGGTCAGGCCAAACCAATATTCAAAACGAACAGCACCAGCGTCTCGGGGATCAGCCTTCATATCTGCTCGAGTCAGGCAACGTAGAAAACGAATCCCAAGGGGCTCGATTTCTAAGCTGTTTGCTGTGCGAGCGACATGACGCCCCTTCGCAAGGTACCGGCATCAGGCACGTGTTTGTTCCGTGTCTGGCAGCTGATTCCTGCGCAGTGATGTTCGTTCAGGACTATTAGAAATCAGAAGCGATTTCGCTTCCATTCCGGGTACCAACGCCTCGCCACACCTGCAGATCGACGTTCGACGAAGAAAACCGGACCGACCCGTCGCAAAGCAGAAGATGAACGCCCCCCACGTGCCGACTGTTCGCCGTGGTGGCGATGCGGCCGGGTGGGAACATACATGAAAGGTCGTTGGGAACCATGATGTGATAGTAATAGGTCGTCGTGTGGTCTGGTTGCAACCAGGGGACCCCACCGTTCGACTTTCCTTGCTTGGACAGGTCGTTTACGTCGAAGTTATGACACAACTGCCATGCTTCATCCGCGTTTTCGGGATAGGTTCCGGGCTGGAAGGTGTCTGTCCGTGGCGTGCTGACACCGTTGCTGCCGTCTCCGAGCATGCGTTCCGACATCAGTGCCGTGTTACTTGTGCCGTCGATGATGTCACCAAATCGGATGAAACTATCCTGGAAGATGACCCCGTTGTGTGAGGGCCATCCATAACCGTTGCCCCCAACTGCTTGAGACGGAATACCATTCAAGACGCTGGTTCCGGTGTTGGTATAGTAGTTGTTTCGACCTCCAACGACTCCGGGCAGCGAATCGGGATCCGATGGACAACGATAGGCCGACACGTTCGTGTTGTAGGCGACAACGTTCAGAGGATTGTTGCCTGAGACATTGAAGTTGATCAGGGCGTACAGATTGGCCTGATCGATGTAAGGAAGAATACGAGCCTGAGCGGGCAGGTTTGTTGCCGAGACTCCCGAAACGGTCGTGTTCTTTCCCATCGGAAAGCCCCCATAGGTGTCACTGTAATTGTGCATGGCAAGACCGAGTTGCTTGAGGTTGTTTTTGCATTGTGTGCGCCGGGCCGCTTCCCGTGCCTGTTGGACGGCAGGAAGTAAGAGCGCGATCAAAACAGCAATAATTGCGATGACGACCAGTAGCTCGATCAAAGTAAAGGCCCGACGTCGCAGCTCAGAACGAAGAGACATGAAACAAATCCTCCAAGACCGAAAACAAAATATACAAGAAATTCAACAGACGACAAAAAACAAAAGACTTATTGGCGAGTACGATACTAAGTCGATTGCAAATCAATTCGACATCAGCGCGGGCCGTCAAAAATCGACGGTTGCATTGATGGGCAAGGACGCGCGAAGCTGGCGAAACCGCAATAGCGGAGTTCACAGAGTTCAATTCGCACGTACAGACATCGAGATGATCGGGTGCAGGTACTCTTCCAGACGGCACAGAGACGTGGCACAGTGCGAAATCCTGCGCCAGGAACCGCTTCGGGATCGAAGCAGTCTGCTGTTCGGAGTGTCTGCAGAGAAGGATCTTTCACTGATCGTGGAGATTCACGATCCGGAATGTCCCTTCTCTCACGACACGAAGAGACCTCGTCCGCAGAAGAAGGATCAGCGCCTGGGAGGACGCTCAAGGCGAAACGAGAGGGTCAAGGAGCGGACTGGTTCTGAGAACGCCGCTCGGAACTTGAACTCGTCAGATGACGGGAGAGGGATGGAGAACATCCAACCCCATCGATCTTGTGGTTCGGGTGCTACGACGGGGGCTGACAGCGGTGATTCCAGTGGAGCTTGCTGACAGGAAGGGCCGTTGCAACGTCGAAGCGGGAAAGGCTTGTTTGAGTTCGACTGGCCAGGGCGAAAATGGGCCCAGAAGTCCTGCTGCTCGGGCATCCCCGTAGCGAAAATATCGTGCAGGTCGAGAGTTCCAGCATCATGCATGTGGTGATGAGATAAATAATCACCACAAGTCGCCTCGACCGAAGCTGGCGACGCCAGCGACATTCCGATCATCACCATGACCGAGAAAACGAAGCATCCCAGTCGTCGTGACCGACGACCGTTGAGCTGCTCGCGACTCGTGTCGATGGGGCGCACTGAGAACTCCTGAATGAGGTTAGTGAGGATACTGTCACGACTTCGGAATATGCAACACCTTTCTCGAGATTTCTTTCCTTTTTGAACAGGACTTCATTGATGTGTATGAGACGACTCATTATCGGCCGCCTGATTGTCAGACTTTGCAGGTTTCCTCGTGTTCATGTGGTTTGAAGACCGTTTGTCGATGGCACCTGCCATGACGAAAACTGCCTCACCACGAGAATGCCACCTTGACCCGCGGTGTTTCACAGGACTGTACGCCGGATCCCTCAAGTGCTGGGGGCTTCCCGATGAGCTTGGAGGGATGATCGAACGATCCTGCAGCAGAGAAGCTTGGCGGAAGACTTGGCGGAATCGAAGTGTCGGTGGTAGCGCGGTTCAGTCGCAGGCGACCGGACTACCGAGGAATCATTCCGTTTTGTCGGCGATTGGCAGGCTGATGCTGAATCGGGTGCCACGATGAGGTTCGCTGTCGCAATGAATGGTTCCGCCGTGGACTTCGACAATCTTCCGAACGGTCGGTAATCCCAGTCCACTCCCTTCCCGCTTGGTGGAGTAGAAAGTGTCGAACATTTTCGCCTGGGTCTCGGGAGACATCCCTTCGCCGTTATCGATGATTTCCAGAATGACCCGACCGTCCCGCTCGTACGTCTGCAGTTCCAGCACGCCGCCGCGAGGCATGGCCTGCTGTGCATTACGGGAAAGATTGTTCAACACCTGACGAAACAGGCGAGCGTCAATGTTGACTTGCGGCAGGTTCGCGGCCAGATGCGGACTGATTTCGATCCCCAGGTCTTTGGCCTGTGGCTGATAGAACTCGATGAATTCCTCGACCATCGCATTCAGATCGGCCGGATGTTGTTCGAGAGCCCCGACGCGGGCGAACTGAAGAAAGTCATTCAGAAGGCGTTCGAGGTTCACGCACTGCTTGCGGACCGCGATGACTTTCTGCAGGATCCTGCGCTCACGCGGTGAATCTCCGGCGGCGAGATCTTCTGACAGCAGGTCGAGATTGAGTGCGATCGTCGAAAGAGGGTTTCGAATCTCGTGAGCCAGCCCGCCTGCCAGCAAGGCGATTTCCGCGTACTGCGTCTGCAACCGCACATGGTCGCGAGCCAGGTCCTGATGATCACATGGTGATTGTGTTGAATCCATCACACGTCTCATCACAAACACGGCGTATCTGAGGCTGGAAGGGCTTTTTCGCTTTTTAGAATGCGGTCGCCACCGCAGTCTTCCCTGATGAGGAACCTGAGCGACGATTCTTCCGCCAAAATAACAACTCACCAGGCCTCGTGAGAAGCCTGGTGAGTCTCGAATCAATTCAACGACGATTAGTCTTCGGCGTCTTCGGGTTCCGATTCGGGCTTTGGTGGAGCCTCTTCCTGGCCTTCACCCTGCTCAATCAGCACCGCTTTGCGAGACAACTTGACGCGGTTCTGGTCATCGATGGCGATTACCTTCACCTGCAACTTGTCCCCTGCCTTGCAGATTTCATCGACCGACTTCACATAGCCTGTCGACAGTTCGCTGATGTGACACAGTCCGTCTTTGCCGGGGGCGATTTCGATGAACGCACCGAAGTCTTTGACCGAACTGACGGTTCCGTTGTAGATGCGACCAACCTTGATTTCTTCGGTCATCGCTTCGACGCGTGCCAGAGCATCTTCTGCTCCGTCGCTCTTCGAGCAGGCGATCATCACCGTCCCATCGTCGGCGATATCGATTGTGGCTCCGGTTTCTTCCTGAATCGCGCGGATCGTCTTGCCGCCGGGACCAATCAGCAGGCCGATCTTGGCGGGATCGATCTTGGTGCGGAGCAGTCGAGGAGCGTTCGTCGAGATCTCGGCTCGAGGGCGACGAATCGAAGTCAACATCGTCTTGAGCAACTCGATACGGGCCTTGCGAGCCTGTTCCAGCGTCGCGCGGATGATTTCTTCATTGATGCCGTCGATCTTGAGGTCCAGTTGGATCCCTGTGACCCCCTTCTGCGTGCCGGCGACCTTGAAGTCCATATCACCGTGGTGATCTTCGTCACCCATGATGTCGGTCAGCAGAACGTACTTGTCCTTCTCTTTGACCAGACCGATCGAGATCCCTGCGACGGGCTGGGTGATAGGGACACCGGCGTCCATCAGCGACAGCGTGGCGCTACAGACCGACGCCATCGAACTGCTGCCGTTCGATTCCATGATGTCGGAGATGATGCGGATCGTATAAGGGAACTTCTCTTCCGATGGGATGACCGACTGCACCGATCGCTCGGCCAGGGCACCATGGCCGATTTCGCGTCGACCGGGTCCACGGATCGGACGGCATTCACCAACCGAATAGGACGGGAAGTTGTAGTCCAGCATGAACCGCTTCTGGACTTCGTCGAACAATCCTTCGACCCGTTGTGCGTCGCGAATCGTTCCCAAGGTGATCGTTGCCAGCGACTGCGTTTCACCACGGGTAAAGAGTGCTGAACCGTGAACGATCGGCAGGAGGCCTACCTGACAGGAAACGGCACGCAAGTCCTGAGAACTGCGACCGTCGAGACGCTTGTCTTCAAGGATCAGATCGCGAACGACGCGGTGCTGCAGGTTTTCGAAGGCGGCGCTGAACTGATCGCGGGTCCAGCCGTTGGCGGTTGTAGCGGCATCGTCAGGGAAGTACGACTTGAAAAGTTCGTCCTTGAGTTCTTTCGTCGCGCCGCGACGGTCTGCTTTGACGCTGGCCACTTTGGCTTCACGCAGGCGATTGTAAGCAGCATCGCGCAGAGCGGCGTCAAACGGGTTGACGGGAACTTCCGGGGTCGGGGTGTCAGCGCGACCAACCTTCTGCTTCAGTTCGTCCTGCAGCGCACAGAGTTCGACGATGGCCCGGTGAGCGAACATGATTGCGTCGGCCATTTCGGCTTCCGGCAACTGTTGTGCGAACCCTTCGATCATCAGGACCGAGTCCTTGCTGCCTGCGACGATCAGGTCAAGGCGGCTGTCGACCATCTGGGTACGGGTCGGCATCAGGATCAGTTCTTCGCCGATCAGGCCGACTCGCACGGCGGCAATCGGGCCATTAAATGGAACCGGAGCGAGGCCCAGGGCTGCACTCGCTCCGATAATCGACAGTACGTCGGGATCATTTTCAGAGTCGACCGACAGCACATTCGACATCACCTGCACTTCTTCGAAGTACCCATCGGGGAACAGGGGGCGAATGGGACGATCGGTGAGTCGGCTGGTCAGGATTTCTTTCTGGGTTGGCCGACCTTCTCGCTTGATGAAGCCACCTGGGAACTTCCCTGCCGCGGCCGATCGTTCACGATAGTCGCAGGTCAGCGGGAAGAAGTCGGTACCAGGTCGCGAAGGACCATTCTGAGCCGCAACAAACACAACCGTATCGCCAAACTGGACCAAAACGGCTCCGGCTGCCTGTTTGGCCATCTCGCCAGTCGTCAGACTGATCGTTCTACCTGCAAATTCGCGTTCTACTACAACTTTCACGGCAATGTTCCTGCAAAGATTTATTCAAATTCCAACTCCCCCAACACTTCGACGGGTCGAACTCACACGCGCAGCAGCGAACCGCGCGTGGAGTGACTTCACAATCGAGATAGAAAGTTGATCGGACCAAGTCCGAAAATCTGGATCAGCGTCGATGAGGCCGTGGAAATGCCCACAGCCTGTCTGCCTACTTACGCAGACCGATCTTCTTGATCACATCGGCATAGCGGTTGGCATCGGTTGCTTCGAGATACTTCAGCAGGCGACGTCGCTTGCTGACCAGCATCAGCAGACCGCGACGGCTAGCGTGATCCTTGTTGTGCAGCTTGAAATGCTCGGTAAGCTGAGTGATGCGGTGTGAGAGAACCGCAACTTGAACTTCTGGAGACCCTGTATCAGCATCAGACCGCTGGTACTGCTGCATGACTTCCGACTTGCGTTCTTTCGTAATCGACATAGCTCAACCTTGCCTAAGTTTCATCCTTCGATCGGCCGCACGCTGACATTCGCTGTCACGGCAACGACATGAGTTCATGTCACGCGGTCGATCCTTCAGTTTTCCACACTCTATGAAATCGGGTACAGTTTATCGTCTGAGCGAAAAGATGCAACGGACGAAAGTTCGACTGATTTGGTCGAGTTGTGGATAACCGATTTCCAGTTTATGAAGATTCTCGTCTATCGACTTCTGCCGTGACTCGCCTCAAGTTGTTATAACCTCAGTTCAATCCGTTCAACAGCTGAAAGATCATCGTGCCGCAAGCCTCTCGCATTACAGCCACGTTCTCTGCACTGAAAGCGTCACAAAAGATGGCTTTTATGCCATTTATCGCCGTCGGCGATCCGGATCTGGCAACAACCGGTCGATTGCTGAAGCAGCTGGCTGCGTCAGGGGCGGATCTGATTGAAGTCGGCTTCCCCTACAGTGACCCCATTGCTGATGGTCCTGTGATCCAGGCCTCTTACACTCGGGCGCTGGCCAGGAAAGTCAAGCTGCGCGAAATTTTCGAGTTGATCGCCGGTGTCAGTCGTGAGATCGCAGCGCCGCTGGTGGGGATGGTCTCTTACGCCATCATTTTTCGGCACGGTGTCGAAAAGTTTGTGGAAGAGGCTCAGGCAGCCGGGTTTGCCGGATTGATTGTGCCTGATCTGCCCGGCGACGAAACGTCAGGCTTCGCGGCTCTGATGGCGTCGCATCAGCTTGATCTGATTCAACTGGTGGCTCCCACAACACCCGTTGAACGGGCTGCAAAGATCCTCAAGCACGCTACCGGTTTCGTGTACTGTATCGCCGTGTCCGGTACGACCGGTGCCCGGACGGAGCTGGCGCCTCATCTGGCGGAAATGCTGAAGTCTCTGAAGACCCAGACCACGCTCCCTTTGGCGGTAGGTTTCGGAATCAGTGCTCCCGATCAGATTCACCATTTGCGGGGACAGGCCGATGGTGTCATCGTCGGTTCTGCCATCGTGAGAATGTTGGAATCACTGGCGGAAAACCCAGCGAAAACCGACGCGGTGCTGGCGCAGATTGGTGAGTTTTCGAAGACGCTGGCTGACGCCGCACATGCGAAGTAATCGGCCCTGCCCTGCCGGCGGAGGCTGCCCGTGGCGCGAGCGACCGGCATGAGAAGAAGTGTGGGTTCCGCGTCGGTGCTTCTCGGCAGAAGTCTGTTGCTGTGTTCCCTGCACCGACAGCTTGAACGGATTCGTGCGACACCGAGTTGCTTGAGGTCCAGTAGTGGGTAGAGAAAAAGTGGGGAAATGAAAGAAGTCCAGTCCGATGACAAGAGTGTCATGGGGCTGGACTTACTTTTCTGATTCTGGTTCTTCGTTTCTTTCGGCGGGGATCAGAATTCGCCAACGACGTTGCCGTCGGCTCGCTGGCCCAGGTTTCGCCAGACACCGAGATCGATGTTGCTGCTGATGGAGCGGGTTGATCCGTCCATCAACAGTGAGTTGACCGTTCCAACGTGGTAGCTGCGGGAGGTGACGACAGCGAAGGTTGAGCCGTCGCAGCCGGAGGGAGGTGTCGTGACCGCTTCACGTTTGCTCGTTGCATCAATGTCATAGGTGGCACCGCCAACAACATGCAGCACCTTGGTGTTGGGTGTAAAAGTTGTGGTGAAACCGGTGTGAATGGTGTTACCCGAGACCCATTCCGTGTGGCCGTTTTCGGTACTCCAGCCGCTGGTTCCCAGCATGCTCCCCAGGTCGTCCTCGTCAAAGGTAACGGTGGGTGGCAGGCTGCAGTTGTCGTGGAATCGTGGAGTGAAGCATTTGACTTCTGACATTCCCACCGTGTTGCTCATCCCGTCGGTGAAATCGCTTTCGCGTGTTGAACGATTGTAGGCGAACGCCGCTCCCCCATCGAAGCTCATGTTCAGCCGATGTGTCTCGTAGACACCCCGTCCAACGGCGTAGCTGAGCGGATAATGTTCAGGAGCTCCCGCCGAGGAGACTCGCTGCCGATCCTTGGGGTCTGATGGGCAAAGCAGCACAGGGATTCGCATGGCTTTGATGTTGTTTGCCGCATTCACCCCCTGGCCGTACCCGACGTTGAAGTCGATGATGTTGTAGAGGTTGCCGCCGTCGACGTACGGGAGCAGGAAGGCTTGAGCAGACCAGGTCTGCGAGCCGGTCGAGTTGCTGACTCCGTTGGGTGGAAACGCGTTGTGCGTGCTCAGGTAGTTGTGCATCGCCAGTCCGAGCTGCTTCAGGTTGTTCTTGCACTGCGTCCGGCGTGCCGCTTCACGAGCCTGCTGAACGGCGGGGAGAAGGAGGGCGATCAGCACGGCGATAATGGCAATCACGACGAGCAGTTCAATCAACGTAAATCCGCGGTGCTTCGAGGCAGGCGTTGATGGCAAGGTCTTCTCTCCTGGTGGGCTTCGTTTCGCCGCAGAGGATGCGTGGTGGGTGGGAAGAGTTGAAACTGAATCTCAGTCGCAACAAAAGATAATGTCAGGTTTTTATCTCAAAATTTCAAGCGACCGGGGCTGATTTGTGATTTGCCTTCCAGATTCCTGATTTGCGATGTGTTTAAGATTTTGAAAATAAAGCAGTTAGGGAAATGGATATCGCAGCGCAGGAACGCGGCACCTGATGGGCGGGGCTGCGCATGGGCTGAACAACCTGTTGAGATTTGATTTCTGCCGTGCGTCTTCTCTTGCGCAGCAATGTCAGCACAAGCCATTCATCGCAGAGCAGAACGTCAATGGAATCAATGGAAGAGGTGGCTGAGGGAGAGCGGAGTGGCAGCACGGGACCTATCCGTCTCAAAGGAGACCTCGCAGGAACGCGAGTAGCGCCGCTACAGGGGCCGTATCATTCTTCGCGTGAGCCAGGTTTCGATGCCCAGGCTTGCCACGAAGACATAAAGGATGAGCCACCAGATTTCAGCGCGGGCCGCATCGGACAGAAGCTGTTTTCTCAGTTCGGGAACGCTCGCCACGAATTTCATCCGATCGTCGCCACTGAGGGTGTCCCGCTCGGCATCTGTCAGTCGAGTCAGAGTGGATTCCTGTCGGTCGACGTTGACCACGAACTCTTCAGAAAGCGATTGCTCCTGTGGTTTCGGGACTTTGGGAGTGAACCGATAAACTCCCGGAACAATCGGATTACGCAATCGCGCTGCAGTCTGGAAGGGGTCCGTCAGCTTGTCGAAGGGGACCACCTTGTCAGCAGGATTACGGAATTCATACTCGTCCACATTCAGGCCTGCGGGGATGTTCAGGATGAGTGGAGTGCCGACATTCACATTTCGTCCCTCGGACTGTGAAAGCAATGAGAACAGTAGCTCGTGCAGAAAAGGGACGTAATCCTGCTTCGCCGGCAGGGTGTTCCAGTCGGCATCCAGCGACGAGGTCAGAAGGGCGACGGTTCCCCGCCCGTTGCGGCGTGTCACAAGCAACGGATCGCCTGTCGTCAATGATAACTCGGTAATCGAGGTCCCCACGTTCGGAGTCTCTGCAGAATCGGGTGCTTCTCCTTCGTCGGGCGGGGGCTGATCGGATGGCACGGGGGCATCGGGGGATCCCTGTTGGATTAAGGGGGCCGCGGGGAGGGTGACCTGCCACCAGCGTGACCAGCGGGCGTCTGCCAGGGTTCCCCCCCGCTCGGCGCGAAACGGTTTGAGCCAGGGAAGATCGAGGCGGCTGTTTTGAATGCGCACGCCGCGCTTCTGCTGCTCTGATTCGTTCGCGATGGATTCGATCCGGCATGGCAGCAACCCCAGTCCGACGTCGTACAAGGTCGTGCGATAGTCTTCGCGATGGATTCGGTCTCCAAGCGTGACCAGCACGGTGTGTCCGCTGGCCACAAACTTCTTCAGTCCTTCCACCAGTGATTCATCCAGGGTGGGAACGTTGGCCAGAATCACAATCCCAAACGGCTTCACGCGGTCAATTGTCAATTCCTCTGCCCCGATCACGGTTGGAATGATCCATGGGTGCTCGGCTCCGCCCGCCAGAAAAGCGGCCTGAGCGAAATATGTCTCACATCGCGTGGGGTCGGGTTGACGATCACCGTCGACGAGCAGCACGGGAATCGCCTCCCTGACATTGACGACCGCCTCGGCCCGGTTGTCGCCCGGCAGGGGGTCATGATCCAGTACCAGACTGAGGACGTGGGAGCCGACCGTTTCGAACCGATGCTCGAAGTCGACGGTCATTTCGCCCCCCGGCTGCAGTTTGACCTGAATGGTTTTCTCGTCGACTCGCACCCCATCGATTTCGAGGTGTACCTGACGGGTGACCGGCCCTTCTCCACCCGTATACCTCACCTTCGTCGTGACATTGATGGGGCTGTTGACGAAGGCCACCTCCCGCAGCAATTGCAGGCGTTCAATCGTGAAATTTGCCGCGGTGATCTCCTCACCCGCGGCGGCATCCACGATCCAGATGCGTGGAGCGATCGAGGATTGATGAAGGCTATCGTCCAGCCTGGCCCACAAGCCGGTGTCTGCGCTGTTCCAGCCTCGCGCCTGGAGGTCGGTCAGAACGATAATCTCTCGCCGCAGGTTGGAACTGGCGGCCAGCAACTGGATTCCTTTTTGTATGGCCGCCACGAGATCGGCCGTTCCTGACGCAGGAAGTAACTCGTTCAGTGCTTCTTTTGCGAGATAATGATCCCGTGTCGAATGGGGAAGCAGGGCTAGCGGTTGTTCCCGCGCCTCGATGATTTGAACGACATCTCCGGGCGTCAGACCCTGAAGGATCTCCCGCCCCATCTGGATGGCACGGGAATGGATCGACTGGCCATCGCCGTCACTTTCCCAACCCAGACTGTAGGATTGATCCACAATCAGGATGATGTCGCGAGATTCCACTGCCGCCAATCCCATCAGCCAGCCGCTTCCGACCCACGGCCGAGCGAACGCCAGTGCGACAAACGCGATCAGGCTCATTCGAAGCATGAGCAGTAGCAGTTCTTCGAGCCGGATCTTGCGCTTTGCGCTGGGATCCAGCTCCAGAAACTGCATCGCTCCCCAGTCGACGACATCGTATTTTTTTCGACTCAATAGATGAGCGATCACCGGCAGCAACACGCCTGCCAGTCCAACGAGCATCCAGGGGTTAAGGAAAAAATTCAGCACGAGAGAACTTCAGAGAGTTTTCGCACTTAGCGTGTCGCGAACAGGTCACGGATGAGGAGTTTCAGAAGTCTTCCGGTCGAACGTATCACGCCGACTGCAATCGGGGAATCCTACGGCGTCATCAGCGACTGCAAAACCCGCGATGTCGACTCGTTCGTGAAGGGAACTTACGGAAGAGATCTGGCTCAGACCGCGATGCACGTCGGGTCGCTCGGGTGGGGCTGGACGCGGCGCGGTCCCCGCATCATGACTCGAGGTGATGGAGCGCCCGCAGTCACTGTGCGCTCCCCTGAAACGAAACGTGTCCCAGATCCGCAGCGCCAGACACTAGGTCGCCGTGGGTCGCCGTTGACCGATTTCGAACTGCCCGAGGCGAGATCAGGTCGATTCGCTCTCTTACCTCACGATCTGCTTCAACTGAGAACCTGCTTCAACTGAGAACCTGCTTCAACTGAGAACCTGTTTCAACTGAGGATCTGCGACGACGTTGTCACCTTGGATATCTCGGAACGGGACGAGTACCGTTCGTCTTTTCGCCACTTCTCCTCTCGACATCAGCCTGGATTCGTTGCCGCGAGGATCTCCGATCCTTTGACGCTGGACGTATCTTCATCGATTTGCCGGGCTCCTTCGGCGATCAGTTCGTCCAGGTCCAGCAGTGCGTCGTCAGCGCTGTCGGCATGCTGGATCAGGTACGTCTGCACGGCGGACATGGGGAGCGTCCCTTCGACGAGGCTTTCCGCAAAGTAGTCTGCCATGGAGGGATCATCGTCTCCAAAAAAGCGGACGAACAGTCGACGGAGCTGTTCCTGATTGGCGTAGCCGATGAGTTCCTTGCGGTCGATGCGCCCGGGCCGGATCAAGGCGGGGTCCAGCCGTTCAATGTGATTCGTCGTGGCGAACAGGATCCGCCCTTCTCCGGCGGCGACGCCGTCGATGGCGTTCAGCAAACCGCTGAAGGTCAGCTTGTTGGCTTTGTCCTCAGTGGCCTTTCGCTCCACAAAGACGCAGTCGATGTCCTCAATCAGAACAATCGAGTTCACAGGGCAGTTTGAGAGCAATTGGCATAAGTCGTCATCGTCGAGTGACGAGTTTGCCAGGCTGAGGATTGCGATATCCATCTTCAATGCGGACGCGATCGCCAGCACGGCGGAACTTTTACCCGTCCCCGGAGGTCCATATAGCAGGTATCCGCGGCGATAAGGGATGCCTCGTTCGATATACCAGTTTCGGCGACCCAGAAAATCGCGCACATCGTCGATCAGGCTTTCCATCAGGCCCGCGCGCAGCACGACCGATTCCGGTGGACGCGGGAGTCGCTTCATCTGTTCGTCCCAGGAAGAGTACGAAGCGCGATGAATGGCCAGTCGATTGTCACCTGCCGGTACCGCGACATCGCGGGCGTCCTCGAGAAGTTGACGTGCGATATTTCGATCGCGGCTGAAGATGTGAATCGAGAAGGATTCTCGAACGCTCAGCGACTGAGAATTGTTCCCGTCTGGCTTGGGCCGTTCACGGTTCAGAATGACCAGTCGCCCCCGATAAAAGAAGATATGCTCACCCGGTGCGGGCGAAAACAGGATCCGGGGACGAGCATCCATCGTGGGGTCAGCCTGTCGCTCGGTGTAGTCCACCGAGACGGTTTTCACCGTGAGGCTGCGAGCCCGATGCTGCGAATAGGTGTGCTGCGCCAGCCACTTGTCGATCCATTCGAAAGCAGGATCGCGGTCGAGGATGTCAATTTCCAGTAGCCAGCACCGCCGCAGCCACTGCCAGATGCGTTCGGGAACTTCCCGGAAGTAAGCCAGTAACCCCCCGGTGACCATCAGGATCAGACCGCCACCGAATAACTGGTTCGTGGCCAGTTGCTGCTGGATGAATTCCCAAATCGCATTCATCGGATTCGTCAAACCTCAACAAAACGCGGAGTTCGGCCTATCCACAGGGGGGAAACGAAATCACAAAACTGTATGCAGAAGGTCAAGTTTTCGGTCTCACAATTGAACGAGATTCCAAGTGACGCCTTGTCGCCCGTTGAATTGGATGAACAATCCGTAACGATTGATGAGCGTCAACAGCAGTTCGCATTCGTCGATTTCACGGGGGATGGGTGACCGCGACGCTATCGCTCGCAGTCGGTTTTCGAGTATTTCAGGCTGGTCGTTTGTACTTCTGCGGGCAAAGGTGAACTTTCATGAGAAATTTGGTTGTGGCGATCACCGGAGCCAGCGGTTCCGTCTACTCGCTGCGTCTGCTTGATGTTCTGGTCGCAGCGGGACAGACCGTCCACCTCACCATCAGTCCGGCTGCAGTTGAGGTCTTCAAACGAGAGCTCGGGCTGACGTTCGATCTCAACAATTTTAATCCGTCGGATTTATTGGCTCCTCAGGGGCCATCGAGTTGCGACGTGTTCTTGCAGCCCCTGAAAACCGGTCCCGTTGCGGGGATCGCCTCAAGTTCCGTTTCCCCTGAAGATGAGATTCCCCCGGGAAAAATTATCTATCATCATTACCGGGACTACTCGGCAGGAATCGCCAGTGGTTCTTTCCTGACGTCAGGAATGGTGATCTGCCCCTGTTCCATGGGGACTTTGTCCAGCGTCGCTACGGGGCAGTCACAAAACCTGATTCATCGTGCCGCCGACGTTCACCTGAAAGAACGGCGCAAACTCGTCCTCGTCCCCCGCGAAACGCCCCTCAGCGCGATCGCCCTGGGGAATATGAAAGTTCTGGCCGAAGCGGGAGCAACGATCCTGCCAGCGATGCCGGGTTTCTATCATGATCCCAAATCGATTTCTGACCTGGTTGACTTCATCGTCGCACGAATCTGCGACCAGCTGGGGGTGAAACATGCTCTCACGAAACGCTGGGGAGACGATCCTCGCTAGACCGTCTGCGTATTGGTGAACAACGTTTTGCGGGAACAGGACGACAAATCACACGTTCAGGTTCGGGTGGATTCTGATTTTATTGGGACGGAATGGGTATTCGTGCGATACCGCCGACGAACCGTGCGGAGACTCGCACAGAAATCGCCGTTGAACCATGTGAAATCAATTGATCTGGATGGGTAGAACAATCCGAAGTGAAGTCGGCTTCACCAGCGGAGTGAATTGCGATTTCGTGGTCGGTCGACGTACAAATTGATCACGGATTCACAAACGGATTTCCTGCGGAAAGCAGGAGAAAGAAAGCTTTCAATAATGCGCAATCGTCAAGCAACACAGTTGCTCTCTGAACTTTCCCATGCTGGTCGTCGGGGTGCAGAATTTCCCCCTTCTGATGTCCCTGACTGGCCATTGGAAGATCTGATTCCTGCGGAGTTCCACACGGCAGCCCCCCCTGCACTGCCGGAACTGGCTGAACCGGACGTCGTGCGACACTTCGTCAATCTGTCGACGCTCAACATGTCCGTCGACACTCACTTCTACCCGCTGGGAAGCTGTACCATGAAGTACAACCCCAAGCGGAATGAGCGACTTTCGAATCTGCCCGGGATTGTGGATCTTCATCCGCATCAACCCGCCGGTCAGATTCAGGGGATGTTGCAGCTTTTGTTCGAAATGCAGGAAATCCTGGCAGAGATTTCCGGTCTGCCTGCCGTCTCGCTGCAACCTGCGGCGGGGGCCCATGGCGAGTTGACAGCTCTGTTCGTGGCGGCAGCTTATTTCCGTGACCGGAACGAACACCGCACCAAGGTGATCTTTCCCGCGAGTGCTCACGGTACCAATCCCGCCAGTGCGGCAATGGCAGGCTTTGAATGTATCGAGCTGAAGGGGACCGTTTCGGCAAACGGAGCAGCGGACGACCGGGGTGGCTTTGTCGACCTGGAAGAACTGAAACGCCACGTGGACGACAAAACGGCTGTCTTCATGGTGACCAACCCGAACACGCTGGGACTCTTTGAAAAAGAGATCGCGGCAGCGGCGAAGATCGTGCACGACGCCGGGGGACTGGTCTACATCGACGGAGCCAACATGAACGCCATCATGGGGATTACCCGTCCCGGTGATTTTGGCGGCGACATGATGCACTACAATGTCCACAAGACCTTCACCGGACCGCACGGAGCGGGTGGACCGGGCTCGGGACCCATTTGTGTGCGTGACTTCCTTGCTGATTATCTGCCGGGGCCGGTTGTGCGGGCACGGGAAAGCTCTTCCGACGAGCAGCGTTATGAACTGGCCACGCCAGCGAAGACGATCGGGCGGGTTCGTTCTTTCTTCGGGAACGTCGGAATTCTGGTTCGTGGATATTGCTATCTCAGGACGCTGGGGGCTGCCGGGGTTCGTTCCGCTGCCGAGCTGGCGATCCTGAATGCAAATTATCTGAAAGAACTGCTTTCAGATATCCTGCCGTCGGCGCATGGCGAGCACTGTCTGCATGAATTTGTGGCTTCCGCAGACAAGCTGGCCAAAGAGCGTGGCATTTCGGCGATGGACATTGCCAAGCGATTGCTGGATCACGGATTCCATCCTCCGACAGTCTATTTCCCGCTCGTCGTGCCCCATGCGATGATGTTTGAGCCGACGGAAACGGAATCGAAGGCGACGCTGGATGCGTTCTCGGAAGCGATCCACAAGATCGTCGCAGAGGATGGTGATCTACTGCACACCGCACCGCACACGGCACCGATCAGCCGCCCGGAAGAGGTCAACGCAACTCGAAAACCAGTTCTGACATGGCCTATCGGGGGCTGATCAGAATCTGAACGGATTGCTGAATGAAACAACCCTTCGCAGACGAATGTCGTCTGCGAAGGGTTTTCGCTGTGCGCCTGGCATGTTGTGTTTCTCGGAGATGCAAGTTCTCTACGGGCCGTGATGACCGGAACCGTGAGCTGTAGGACAGGGTGCCCGCCGCGAGGCGGGATCTGAAGGGAGCCGAAAGCGAAACTTGGACTCGACGAACAGAAACTGGATACAAGGCCGACGTGGTGGGGTAACCCGGCAATGGACGGGGATGCCCAATGCTCATCCGGACACTCACGCCGGTAAATCCAGCGAGGCCCAAGGGAAAGAAGCACAACTTACCCAGGGAGATCTCTCTTCGTGCCGGTCGATCCGGCTATGTCGGTGGCAACACCGTCAGACGCGTGGAGAGAAGTCAGCCGAGGTCGTAGTAGTTGGGGTGCATCGTCAGACATGTTGGTCATGACTTACTCACCGGCGAAGGACCGAATCTAAGATGCAGGGTACGCCTGAGACGACTCGATGAGAGCGGAGCGACAGGAAGGCAGTTGGTATCAACGGCGACTCTTCGGAGCTGACGGGGAACCGCTGCGCCACGACCAGGGCGGTGCGGACAGCATCCAATCTGCCCGGTTCGAGGAGTCACAAACTCTCGCGGCGTCAGACCAGACACGCGCCTTGACCGACAACCTGATGGAAAGGATTTGTGACCGAGACAATCTCAATCGAGCCTATCGCAAAGTGAAAGCGAACAAGGGTGCCCCAGGCGTCGATGGGATGACCCTCGACGATTTGGCCGCCTGGATTGCGACTCACAAGAACACGCTGATCGCCTCGCTCCTGGAAGGACGATACCAGCCCCAACCGGTGCGTGGAGTGCAAATTCCGAAGCCGGGAGGTGGAATGCGACAATTGGGCATTCCGACGGTTGTCGACCGACTCGTACAGCAAGCGATTCTGCAGGTTCTCGAACCGCTATTTGATCCGACGTTCTCGAACTCCAGCTACGGGTTCCGCCCCGGTCGCAGTGCCCACCAGGCCTTGGCCGCGGCTCAGCAATACGTGGCCGAAGGACGTCTCATCGTCGTGGATATGGACCTGGAGAAGTTCTTCGACAGGGTCAACCACGACATTCTGATGGGACGTCTGGCGCGACGCGTGCCTGATAAGCGTCTGCTTCGCATCATTCGCCGGTTCCTGGAAGCGGGGCTGATGCAAGACGGTGCCTGCCTTGCACGTCAAGAAGGGACGCCGCAAGGCGGTCCCTTGTCACCACTGCTGGCGAACTTGTTACTGGACGATCTCGACCGGGAACTGGAGCGTCGCGGGCACAAGTTCTGTCGCTATGCCGATGACTGCAACATTTACGTGCGGACAAAAGCAGCGGGAGAACGCGTGCTGGCCTCGCTCACGACATTCCTGGAAACGCATCTGCGATTGCGGGTTAACCGCGATAAATCCGCAGCAGCGTACATCCTGGACCGGAAATTCCTGGGCCACCGTCTGCTCCCGGGCGGGAAGCTGGGGGTCGCCCCTCAGAGTCTCGCACGGGCACGGCAGAAGGTGCGTGAACTGACGAAACGCAATCGAGGCGTCAGCCTCCGACGGATGGTGACCGAACTCAACTCGTTCTTGACCGGATGGGTGACATACTACCGACATGCCCAATGTCGGTCTCACCTCGAACGTCTGGATGAATGGATTCGACATCGTCTGCGCTGCGTTCAACTCAAACAGCGGAAACGTGCGAAACCGATCTCCGACTTCCTGATCTCGTGCGGAGTACCCCGGTACCTCGCGTGGATTCTGGCTAACTCGGGGAAAGGATGGTGGCGCATGGCGGGTAGCCCTCCCGCTCAACATGCCATGTCCATCGACTGGTTCCATCGTCTCGGCCTCGTCTTCCTGACCCAAAGGCACGCCGATTTACAACCATCTTAGAAACCGCCGGATACGATGAGTACGTCCGGTGGTGTGGGAGGACGGAGGGGGTAACCCCTCCTCCTACCCGATTGATGCGGTGAAACGGGTTGCCCGGCAGTGACTCGGTCCAGGCCAGCAGCGGCAGAGACTCAGAGTTTGACCTCAGGCCAGCAGCCCGGGAATTCCGTGGGATGCGGGGTCGGCAATCGGCACCGGTCGTCCGTCGATATCGAACGATTTGGAGGTGTCGACGCCGACGGCTTGCAGGTACGTGTGGAACAGGTTCGCATGGTCCACCTTACCGTCGATCACTTCGGTTCCATTGTCGTTCGTCTTCCCGATGACGGCACCCGGGGTCACGCGACTGCCCCCCATCAGGACGGACCAGGCTTTACTCCAGTGGTCGCGGCCAGACAGATGGTTGATATGAGGCGTGCGACCGAACTCTGACAGGACGACGATCAGGGTGCTTTCGAGCATTCCGCGATCGGCCAGGTCGGCGACGAACGTTGCGAACGGTTTATCGAATTCTCCGAGCTGCTCGATATGGAAAATGAAGTTTTCGTTGTGAGTATCGTAGTTCGAATGACTCACTTGAACGAAGGTGATACCGTTTTCCAGCAGGCGCCGGGCGAGGAGGCAGTGGCGGCCGAAATCATGCTTCCCGTAGCGGGCCTGGTCTGCTTCTGATTCCTTCGTTGCGTCGAAGATGTCTCGCTGGGCCATGAGCTGCTGGGCCTGCTCGTAGCTGTAGGTATACGCATCGGTGAGAGCCGTCCGGCGTCGCTGAAGGAAGCGTTCGTTCGCAGCACGGCGCAGAGTATTTCGCTGTTCGTCGGCCGCAGCATCAACAGAATCAGGCCGACTCGAATTCAGCGGCGGTTGTCCACCACCCAGGATGACGCCCGCGTACTTGGGGCCCAGGTAAGCGGAATCGTTCGTTCGACCACCCCCACCGGCAGTGATCTGGATGTGGCCTGGAAGCCCGCTGGATTCCGGGGCCAGTGCCTTGGCGGTCACCGCGCCGATGCGGGGAAAATCGTTGGCAGGCGTCTGACGGCGGCCCGTCAGCATCATATACGCCCCTTTTCCGTGATCGTCTTCTGCGGTATCGACACCCCGGATAATGGCCAGATGATGCATCTGTTTGGCCGTTTCGGGCAAGAGTTCGCAGATATGCGTTCCTGGAACGGAGGTGGGGATGGCGCGAAATGGGCCTCCGGTCGGGGCGCCGGGCTTCGGATCCCAGCTCTCCAGCTGGCTCAATCCACCATGCATGTTAAAGACGATGACCCGTTTCTGCTGCCGGGCCAGGTCTGCTGCGGTCGCGGGCCTCGTGAAGGTCGACAAACCACCCAGCATCACCCCCCCTGCCGCCATACTTCCCGAAGCGACGGCTCCGAGGAACTGACGACGAGCCATCAAATGGTCCCGCTTTCCACAAGCGTAGTTACAGTGCATGTTTCGATTCTCCATTTCGATGTCGTGCTGCTGGCAGCGCGGGACCAGTCGGGGAAGGACTTGGGGGCAGGTGTCGTTCTGGGGTGGACTATTACTGGGATGGACTATTAGTGGTTAAAACGGAATTCTGCAGACGTTAACAGCGACCAGATCAATTCCCGGATCGCCTGTGGCCGTTCCGTTGGCCGCGATGCGAGATACGTCGCTGTTTCATTGACTTCTACTTCGGTCGGATTGCGGGTCAGAACGGATAGGTAGAGTTCATCAGTGAATGCTTTGGGGTCCGTCAGGGCCGCGAGCTTCTGTGCCAATGTGCCACTCGTCGCCCAGGCAATGACGGTTCCTCCGTTCGCGATGAACAGAGCCTGATCGGGAGTGGCGAAGAAGTCATCCTGGGGTTGTCCCGCAGAGGCACCGTACAGATTCACAAAAGGAGTGACGTTTCCTCGCATGCTCTCATTGAGTTGCTGTTCAACCCGAGCCTGGCGCTGCTTAGCGATCGCTGGATCTGCTGCGGCGGAGGCCTTCGGGATGGTCTTTTCGATTTCCGCATCTGCAGCAGGCCAGTGAGGCTCCAGGACGCCCGTGGCGTACAACAGAGCCCAGGCCAGTTGTTCGGGTGAAAGCTGCTTGAGTGGTCGAACCGCTCCCGCAACAGTCCAGAGATCAACCAGTTTTTCGCGACCAGAGGTGACCGACACTTGCGAATCTTTCACCGCTGCGATTGCCTGTTCGACGCCAGCGGTTTTCTCGGCGACCCCCTGTTGACGAGCGGTCATTTCCTGTACTGCACTATCGAAGTTCCGAGTGGCCTGGGCCATGGTCGCTTCCAGTTCCTGCCGCGTCGACGACTGTCCGGAAACGCTGTTCGTGAGCTGGTCCAATTCATTCGAAATGGATACATGGCGGTCTTTCAGCTTTTGAGCCAGTAGCGCCAGATCACCGTCACCCGGCAGTTTCTGGACTGCGGTTTCGGTTTTGGTGAGGGCCTCGGCGACGGCCTGAACGACGGCCTGTTTTTCCGCCGCCTGTGCTTTTATGTCTTCAAGTGCTTTCGTGGCGTCGGCAAGATTTTTCTGAGCGACGTTGACGGCATTGGTCCGATTTGTGACTTCCTGCTGCTGGACTTCCGCCGCGCTGATGGCGGCCACGAGTTCTGCCTTCTTTGAGTCAATGACTGACGAGGAGGCTGCAATCGTGGTGAGACTCTGCTGGAGGCTTTCGTGAGACTGCAGAGCTTCGAGTCGCTTTTGGGCATACGCTGCTGCGGTCGCGTCTGCTTTGTGCTGGTTCCAAGCGACGATGAATGCCGCTTTCGCTGCATCGACCGGCTTACGCGCTTCCAGATAGGCCGCATAGGCTGCGTCAGCAGGAACGTATGCTTCCTGGAGTTTCGCCTTGAGGGGTTCCAGTGCGGCGGTCTGATCAGTCACCGCTTTCTGTGCAGCTTCCAGCTCGCCTGCCAACTGCCCCTGTTTTGCGACGAATGTGGCTGACGCGGCGGCGATTTCCTTATCGTTTGGCAAGAGCTTGGCGGCTTCTGCCGACTTGGCAACAGCTTCATTCAGGGCATTCACCGCCGCCTGTTTTGCCGTCGCATTGGCCTGAGACTTTGTCAGAGCGATCAAGGCGTCATCAACGGGTTTTTTCGCCGCCGTGACAGCCGTTTCCGCCGTTCTCCAGGCTGTTTCGGAGGCGGCTAAAGACGTTCTGGCGGTACGAAACGCTTCTTGTGCGGTGTCAGCGGCTTTTTGTGATTCGCTCGCCCGGGCCTTCAGTGATTCCCAATTGGCCTTGAGTGAAGGGAGCTGAGCCACGACAGAGGCGAGCTGAGTCGGGTCCTCTGTTGGTGGATCGATGGAGCGCTGGTACGCCTGCGAGAGCGCGATTTCCCGCAACAACCAGCGAACGTCGAATTTATTCGCCACGAACTCGTTGGTAATCAGGTCGAGTACGGCGGGGTTCGAGGGGGGATTGAGTGGATGATGCAGGTCGACCGGATGCACCAGACCTCGGCCCATCATGTGAGCCCAGAGTCGATTGGCGATATTGATGTTGAATTGCCGGTTTGCACCGCTGGCGGCGAGTTCCGCCAACTTGGCTCGGCGGCTGTATTTCGGAGCTGGCCGGACTCCCGGCAGCAGGTACGAGACATAATCTTCGCCCTGTCGGAGTCGAGGTTCGTCAATCTGGTCATCACCGGGTAGCTGGGGACGAATGCTTCCCTCGTCCTGAGTGAAGACGGATTTGTAAGTCGCTTCGCCGTCGGCCTTTTCGCCGAGATAGGTCACCTTCGCTGCTTCATCGGTGAAGACGACGGTGCGGTTAACGAAAGCGAAGAGTCCGTAGTAGTCTGTTTGCAGGTAGTGGTCGACGATCGGATGGTCATGGCACTGGGCACATTGCAGGTCCATTCCAAAGAAGACCCGGCCAATGTCGCGAGCCATGATGTTGGGTTCAGCGTCCCGGTCTAGGAAGAACTTGGCCGCAGGCCGCTTGTTCGGATCCGTACCGTCGGAGGCGATGATCTCGCGAGCCAGTTCGTTGAAGGGAACATTGTTGAGAAACGCGTTCTGCAGGTACTTCTGCCATTCCGGGGTATTGACGTACTTGTCTGGCCGACGTTCCATCAACATTACGTCGAAGACATTCGCCATGTGGATGGCGAATCGAGGGCTGTCCAGCAAACGTTGGATCAGGGCTGCTCGTTTGTCCGGCCCCTGGTCTGCAAGAAAGGCCCGGGCCTGCTCTGAGGTGGGGATGACTCCATGCAAGTCGAGTGTCACACGTCTTAGGAACTCCGCATCCGACGCCAATGGCGCAGTTGAGCCCGTCAATTCGGCCTGAATCAGTGCATCAATTCGAGGTGCCAGCGCTTCGGTCGCCTGAGCGATACCGCAGAAAAGCAAAACAATCAGACAACTCAGGGGTGAGTTCATGCGGGGCGGGAGCATAGGCGGGGTCCTCGCGTCGGAGGCTGTGGGGCAGTTGACACGGTGTCGTCAGCATGACTTGGGATCCGCTGAATCTTTTTATTGACTCGGAAGATATCCCGCAGCACATAAACGCATCGGTCATTCTTAATACATAGCAGTCGACATCCCGCTTCGTCAACCGAATTTGCCGAAGAAGCTTGGAATGTGCCGAAAAGAATCCTTAATCTCTGCGCCGAGAAGACTCAACCTCCAGCAGAGGTAGTTTGGGTAGAATTTGCATTTGGGAAACTGCATCCTTCGATTGTGGAGGCAGTTACGTTTAGTTTGTTTTTATGGTCCGCTCGGGAAGGCCGTCAGGATGCAGCAGAAGACCGGACCAGAGAAGCCTCTGCGAGCCCCGCTGTGGAACAAGTTCCCGTCGTGGTCATTGCTCGCAATGACTTTATGCACCTGGGTTTGTGTTGCGCTCTGTGTCGACCCCGCCGGCAGTTACCCAGGGCGACCGCAAGGTCCCGGGCTCACCGTGGATGAGATTTTTAACGTTGAACAAGGGGTCTATCTGATCGAGCAGACGCGGGCTTTAGGGTGGTTGAACCTCGTTCCGGGAACATCGCAGGAAGCGTATCGTCCTCAAAACGGCTACAACCCCGACCATCCCCCCTTGGGACGTTTCTGGCTGGGACTTCACCATCATCTGACATGGTGGCTGTCTCCCCCACGGGATCCCGCCGGAATTGCCGTTACTGCTTGCGCTCGAACGGGTTCAGCAACTGCGCTCGCGCTGCTGGTACTCCTGCTTGGAACCGTTGCGACAAAGTGGTCTGGTAAGGGGGTGGGAGTCATGACGGCGCTCTCTGTCGTCCTGATGCCCCGTCTTTTTGGACATGCTCACCTGGCGTCGCTCGAGACTGTGACCAATCTCACCTGTTCGGCTGCGGTCCTGGCGGTGGCAGCGGGTTGGAACGGAGTCGCTCGCCCGAGTTTGAAGTGGGCCGTGTTCGCTGGAGTTCTGCTGGGACTGGCGTTCCTGACGAAAATTCAGGCCATCATGATTCCCATCCCCGTCATCTGCTGGACGTTGTGGCGGTGGGGACGGCGTGGGCTGCCTGTACTGGTGGTCTGGGGACTGGCCGCGTTCGTCGTGTTTATCGCGAGTTGGCCCTATCTGTGGATCGACCCTTTCGCCCATTTGAAAGAGTACCTCGGGCGAACGACCGATCGCATGACGCTTTACGTCTGGTATTTCGGTCAGCGCTACGCCGATAAGAGCGTTCCCTGGCACTACCCCAGTTTGATGTTCCTGATGACTGTACCCCTCATCCTGCATTTCGTGGGGGGGGTTGGTCTGTTCAGCAGGACTCTGCAAACGCGTTCCGTGTCAAAAGATTCTGACAATAAAACTCCGCTAGCAGGAGGTCGTGGAGTCGTCCAGGCACCCTCCGCTTCGCTGACGCCTGAGTTTTATCGCGACACCCTGCTGCTCGGCTGTCTGGTATTCCCGTTGCTGGTGTTTTCCCTTCCCGGGGTGGCTGTTTACGACGGGGAACGATTGTTTCTGACCAGTTTCCCCCTGTGGGCCATCTTCGTCGGACGTGGTTGGCAGTCGCTGGATCACTGGCTGGCAGACCGCTTCAAGTCGCCCGTGGTCGCCAAGGCGGGTTGCCTGCTGCTCTTGGTCTGTGCAGCCTATCCGCTGGTCACTTTTTCCCCGTGTCATCTGTGCTATTACAATAGTGTGGAGCGGATGCTTTCCCGGTTTCAGCAGGATGATGCACCCCTCTTCGAGATCGACTATTGGGGCGAAGGAGTGACCCGCGAATTGCTTCAGGAACTGGTCGCCGTGGTTCCGGCCAATTCCACCGTTGGCATTACACCGACGCTGCATCAGTTCCAGGCCGATGATTACCGCAACCAGTCTCCTGTACTACGAAGTCACGGGATTAAGTTCGTCGAATTCTCGCCCGATCAGCCCAGGCCCGACTATCTGCTCGTCTATCGCCGACTGGCCGACCAGTCGTTCCCCGGAACGTCTGGCTCTGCGGGAGAAATCGTCGCCAAGACCACCCGTGACGGCCGCCTTCTTGCTTATCTGCTCCGGCTTGGCCCGCAGAGTGGCACACCCTGACTCTTGAGCGAGGTCGCTGCCGGGGGAAAGCCACACCTGCCACACCAGTTGGATCGTGACACGAACCGCAGTTGCCCGAGCTTCGTCTGGAACGGCTTCGCGATTCAGCCTCTTGCGGCCCTGTCAGGGCGTCGAGACTCGGTGAATTTCACTGACGAATAGAATGATTTTGCGGTCTGGATAAAGGATTAGGGTAATTTTTCTTGTGGCTGCTAGAATTGCCAGCCGATTTCAGGGGCTGGCAGCCTTCGCCAGCCCCAAGCCTGATTCGTTTTCGCTCCGAATTCCCGAAAGTATCTGTCGTGATGACACTCGATCGTCGACGTGAGGTCCTGAAGTACGTCAAAACCCTGGTTGTCAAAGTGGGGACCAACGTCCTGTCGACCGACGACGATCGGCTGGATTCGGACCGGATCGCCTCACTGGCCGAGCAACTTCATCGCATTTGCGAGTCGGGCGTCAATCTGGTGATGGTCTCAAGCGGAGCCATCGGCGCAGGGATGGGACTGTTGGGACTGAAAGAGCGGCCCAGGGACCTGTCTCACCTCCAGGCGGCCGCCGCAACGGGGCAGGCGCATCTCATCCACATTTATGACAAGGCCTTTCGTCCCTACGGGTACCATGCCGCGCAGTTACTGCTCACGGCGAATGATTTCAAGAATCGGACGCGCTACCTTAATGTTCGGAATACGTTGCGGACGCTGGGCGAATACTCGGTCATTCCGATCATCAATGAGAACGACACGATCAGTACGTCGGAGATCAAGCTGGGAGATAATGATCGACTGGCGGCCATGGTTGCGGGACTGATCCAGGCTGATCTGTTGATCATTCTCTCGGTCGTGGATGGTCTGCTGACCGGTGACCCGACGAATCCCAACAGCCAGCGGATTCCGTTGGTGGAACGCTTTGACGAACAACTGCTGAGTCTCGTGGGATCCTCCAAAAGCTCGCGGGGGACAGGCGGAATGGGAACGAAGCTGGAAGCGGTTCGTACGGCGACGGCGGTGGGTACGAACGTGATGATCGCTGATGGGAAGCGTACCAATGTGCTGAATGAACTCCTTGCGGGGGCAGACATCGGAACTTTGTTTCTCGGCGAGGGAGACGGAGTTTCAGCCTGGAAACGCTGGATTGGCTATACGTTACCTCCCAAGGGGCGGCTGGTGCTGGACGCGGGAGCCCGTCGGGCTGTTGAAGAGTTAGGCAGGTCACTGCTGGCAATCGGTGTCGTGCGGGTGGAAGGTGACTTTGCCAAAGGCGAAGTGGTATCACTCGTCGATCAGTCAGGGGCCGAATTCGCCCGAGGCCTGACGAACTATGATAACCTTGCGGCTCGTGCGATTGCGGGAAAAAGGACGGACGAAATCGCCAGAGAGACTTCCGTGCCTTACGCAGAGGTCATTCATCGCGATAATCTGGTGGTGACCAGTCTGGCCAAGTGACGGCCTCGACCGGATGATTCCTTTTGTCCATAGCAGGACAGCAGTTTCTCCGCTGGCTGCCCCTGATTCCGCTTCCGATCATCTTTTTGCGACGAATGCATTCATGACTGTCCCACCCTCAGAAACTTCTCAGACCGGGTTTGTCTACCTGGTGGGGGCCGGACCTGGCGATCCAGGTTTACTTACGCTGCGTGGTGCTGAATGCCTGTCGCGCGCGGATCTTGTTCTGTACGACGGACTGGTCAACCCTCTGTTGCTCCGATACTCACGGGCCTCTGCCGAACGGACGAATCGGGCCGATGGACCTGCCGGACGAATGATTCCGCAGGAAGAAATCAATGCTCGTTTGATTGAAGCCGCGCGCGAGGGAAAAGTCGTTGTCCGACTCAAAGGGGGCGACCCGTTCATTTTTGGCCGGGGCTCTGAAGAAGCTGCCGCGCTGACGTCTGCCGGAATTCCCTTCGAAGTTGTGCCGGGAATTACCGCAGCCACGGCCGCAGCCGTCTACACCGGTATCTCGCTGACGCATCGGGACCATGCCTCTGCCGTTGCTTTTGTCACGGGGCACGAAGATCCGACGAAGTCCTCGGCGTTGGACTATTCCTCGCTTGCCCGCTTCCCCGGAACACTTGTGTTCTACATGGGGCTGCATCGGCTACCGTTGATTGCCCAGTCGCTGATTTCCGCAGGGAAATCGCCAGACACTCCGACTTGTGTGGTCAGCCGTGCGACGACGCCACGCCAGCGAACGGTCATCGGTACGCTGGCCAGGATTCCTCAAATGGCGAAAGAGGCCGAACTGCACGCTCCTTCGCTGGTGATTGTCGGAGACTGTGTTCGGGTTCGTGAGCAGGTTGAGTGGTTCGAGCAGCGGCCGTTATTCGGTCAGGTGGTGGGGATTCCGCGACCTGCCGACCAGGGGGATGAGACCGCATTGCGGCTGGTCGAATTAGGGGGTGACCCGGTTCTGCTGCCGACAATCGAGATTGCTCCTCCTGAGAACTGGACCGCTATCGATGCGGCGCTGGCTCGGTTGGGAACCTTCGACTGGGTTGTCTTTACGAGTGTGAACGGCGTACACGGGTTGCTCGGTCGATTGTGGGAGACGGGCGGCGATACGCGGAAGCTCGGGAATTGCCGGTTGGCCGCGATTGGTCCGGGAACCGCAGCGGCACTGGCGAAGTACTCGCTCAGGCCCGATCTGGTCCCGGTGGAGTACCGGGCTGAGGCACTCGCTGACGAGCTGAAGCCGCACGTTGTGGGAAAACGAATTCTGTGGGTCCGTGCCAGTCGGGGGCGGGATGTTCTGCCGCTGGAACTGACTGCGGCAGGAGCTCAATTCGAACAGGTCGTCGTCTACCAGAACCGTGATGTCGATCAGTTGCCTGCAGATGCGACTCGCCGCATTGAAAACGGCGAGCTGAACTGGATTGCACTATCGAGCCCCTCCATCGCCCGCAACCTGGCTCGGATCCTGTCTCCCCAGGCGAAATCCTGGCTGGGGACGAAGACGAAACTGGTCAGCATCAGTCCGGTGACCTCCGCTGCTGCGAAAGACGTGGGGCTTCCCATCGCTGCAGAAGCCCGCGAGTACACCTGGGAGGGACTGTTTCAGGCGATGATCGATGCCGAAAAGTGCAAAGCGCTGGGCGAGTGACTCGGCCAGAAAACGGGTATGGATGTCGTGCGCTCCTTGCTTCCCTGCAGATCGTGGTAGTTTGAAGCAATCATGACCCATTTCCTTGACGAGTTGCGAAAGGGCTTCAGGCGGGGGCAGGTCGAAGGGGCTCGGGTTCTCGTGGGGGTCTCCGGTGGGGCGGATAGTGTGGCGTTGCTTCTCGGATCAGTCGAACTGGCCGGGGAATTTTCGCTCGAACCCGTGGTGGCACACCTTAATCACGGCCTGAGAGGCGAGGCGAGTGATGCGGACGCAGCGTGGGTAGAGCGGCTGGCCGGTTCCCTGGGGCTTCCCATCGAGCGAGGTGACCTGTCCGGGGAACTGCTGCGGGATGCACCGGGGGGGCTGGAAGAACGAGCGCGTGAGTGTCGTTACCGGTTCTTCGATGAGGCTGCCCGGAAGCGAAATTGTTCAACGCTCTTGCTGGCTCATACCGCCAACGATCAGGCAGAAACCGTCCTGCATCACCTGCTGCGTGGGACAGGTCTGTCGGGACTCACCGGTATCCCTTTCACCCGAACAACGGCGTCAGGACTGCGACTTGTCCGGCCTCTACTCGCAACGACGCGAAAGACGATTGAAGACTACCTGCGTGAACGGGGGCAGACATTCTGTACGGATTTATCGAACGACGATCCGGCCATGACCCGCAATCGCCTGCGTCATCAGATTCTGCCAATCCTGCGTGACACAGTGAATCCGCAGGTGGATGAGGCGCTGGCGCGGCTGGCCGAGCAGGCCACCGACGTACAGGCGATTCTGCAGTCGCGGGCTCGGGAACTTCTGGAACAGTCCATACTCGATGTTCAGCCCGAATCCTGTCGTCTTGATGTCAGCCAGTTATCGCAGCAGCCGCGCCACCTGATTCGAGAAGTCTTTCGCGAACTGTGGCAGCAGCAGGGGTGGTCACGTCAGGGAATGGGGTTTGTTCACTGGGATCGCCTGGCCGACTTGCTTCAAAATCGAAAAGCGGTCCATCTGCCGGATCGGGTTGAAGCTCGATTCGGCTCGGAAACGCTACTCGTACTGCGTCGACTTCGATAACCGGTTTGCTGAGACCGCTGGGAGGTCGCACGTAAGCGTTAGCCTGCTGCGCTGGACACGTCTTGCGTCATGGTGAGGGCTCGAAGATTGTGGCCGAGTGACGTTCCCGTCACAGAGATTGAGCCGGCGCGGGGTTTCAGTTCGAGATCAGCATGTTTCATGCGTCAAAGAATGATGCTTCCTTGCCGCTTCCGGTTGGAGTCCCCAGGACACATCAATCTGCACGCGTTCGTCCGTAGAAAGTAGAACCTGTACCGGTTAGCATGCCGTGCCTTTCGTCCGATCATCTGGCGGACGGGCCTCGATGACCGCACGGAGTGGTTCGCAGGGAAGCGCCTTCTCAATCCTTTTGTAGATGAGTTCAACAATGAGTGGTGAAAGCAAAGAAAGTGTGCCGTCGTCGAACGCCCAGCGGCTGCTGTGGGCTGGCTTCATGGCAATTCTGGCAGCGGGTGTCGGTTTCTCAATCCGCGGCGGTATCCTGACACAGTGGGCCAATAAGTTCGGTTTCACAATGACGGAACTGGGCCAGATCACCGGTGGTGGTCTGGTGGGTGCCGGCCTCATCATTCTGGCAGGGGCGTTCATTGCCGATAAAGTCGGCTATGGCAAACTGATGGCGCTGGCATTTCTGGCCCACTTTATCTCTGCCGTGGTCACGCTTTCCGCAGGATATGCCTACCAGACAGGTGGTAAAGTGGCGGCGTTTAACTGCCTTTACTGGGGTATGTTCCTGTTCGCCGTCGGTAACGGTATTTGCGAAGCAGTTGTGAATCCGCTTGTCGCGACTCTGTTCCCCAACAACAAGACTCACTACCTCAATATTCTGCACGCAGGTTGGCCGGGTGGTTTGATCATTGGCGGTCTGGCCAGCTATTTCATGAACCCGGACAAAGGGGAACCGGTTGACTGGATGATCCAGATGTCAATCTTCCTGGTCCCCGTCGTGCTGTATGGAGCAATGGTGCTGGGACAGCGCTTTCCTAAGTCTGAAGCCAGCGATGCTGGCGTCAGCTACGGGACAATGTTCATCCAGTTGTTTGCTCCATTGATGATCGTGTTGATGATCCTGCATGCTCTGGTTGGCTACGTCGAACTCGGAACCGACTCGTGGATTGCAAAAATCACCGGATCGATCATGCAGTCACCACAAAACGGTCTGATGCTCTTCGTCTATACCTCTGCCCTGATGTTTGCTTTGCGATTCTTCGCAGGCCCGATCGTCCATCGGATTTCGCCACTGGGACTTCTGTTTGTCAGCAGTCTGCTCGGTTTCGCCGGTTTGCAGATGCTGGGGGTCGCCAACACTGCAATACTGTGCGTCGTCGCTGCAACGATTTATGCTTGTGGCAAAACCTTCCTGTGGCCGACCATGCTGGCCGTTGCGTCCGAACAGTTTCCCAAGGGGGGAGCCATCACGATTGGTGCGCTGGGGGGTATCGGGATGCTTTCTGCCGGTCTGCTCGGGGGGCCTGGTATCGGCTTCAAGCAGGACTTCAACGCCTCTCATCGTCTGAAAGAAGATTCGCCTGCCGTTTACGAGCGGTATAAGTCTGCTACCGAGAACAGCTTCTTCGGTTTCAAAGTCTATGGACTTGACGGTCGAAAAGTCGGTGTGCTGGATGACGGTGGTAAAGAACTGGCCCGTGAGGACAAGATCAATACGGAAGCCGGTAAGCCACAGAGTGAACTGGTTGGATGGTGGGCTGAAACCCAGCAAACCGCGACCGAAGACAAGACTGTTGTCGACAGCGCCGTGCTGTATGGTGGACGTCGCGCGTTGCAATTGACGTCGTATGTCCCGCTGGCCATGGCCGGGGGCTATTTGTTGATGATCCTCTACTTCTCTGCGACCGGCGGCTACAAAGCCGTTCACATCTCGCCTGTTGGTGCGGATGAGATCTACGGTGGTAACGAGCACTGAACGTTCCGATGTCGAATCCGCTCGGCTGGCTTGCTGACGAACTGCAATCTTTACGCGATGACGGATTGTTCCGTCATCGCCGTGAAGTTCGGCCGTTCAGTCAGTCCGTCGCCGGGCGCTCTGGCCGGATCATGATTCATGGACGCGAGGTCTGGGACTTCGCGTCCAATAATTATCTGGGACTCGCCTCTGATCCTGCCGTGCAGTCGGCCGCAGAAGAGGCACTCAAATCGCACGGGGTTGGATCAAAAGCCAGCCCGCTCGTTTCTGGCCGGACCGATCTGCATTCCGCACTCGAATCAGCGATTGCGGAGTTCGAAGGGACCGAGTCTGCCATCCTCTTTCCAACAGGGATGGCTGCAAATCTGGGGACCGTGGCTGCTCTGGCCGGGCCGGGCGATGCCGTGTTCTGTGATCGGTTCAATCACGCCAGTCTTGTCGATGGCTGTCGGCTGTCCGGGGCTCGACTCCGGGTTTACCGTCACGAAGACCTCGACGGGCTGCGGAAGTCGCTTTCCCGCGAATCCGCACGTCGCCTGTGGATTGTCACTGACACTGTCTTCAGCATGGACGGTGATCTGGCACCTCTTCCCGCTCTTTGCGAGATTGCCGAAGCGGCGGGGGCAGGCCTGATCGTGGATGAGGCCCACGGGACAGGTGTTTTTGGTTCTCTGGGACGAGGTGTCGCCGAACTCCAGCACGTCGAGGATCGAATTGCTGTGCGGATCGGGACGCTCAGTAAGGCCATTGGAGCCTTGGGGGGATTCGTTTCAGGAAGTCAGACTTTGATTGACTATCTGTGGAACAAGGCTCGGACTCAGGTTTATTCGACCGCGCTCCCCCCTGCTCTTTGTGCCGCGGCAATTGCGGCATTCGAGATCATTCGGACGGATCCCTGCCGGCGGACGCGGCTCCATCACCTTTCTTCCCTGTTCCGAAACGAATTACAGGTCCGAGGAATCCATCCACGTGCAGGCTCCGTTGGACCGATCGTCCCGATTGAAATCCGGGACCCCCATGCAGCCGTTTCGGTGGCCGAGCAACTGCAGAAGGTCGGTTTTCTCGTGGCGGCGATTCGACCCCCGACTGTCCCTGCGGGCACCTCGCGCCTGCGGGTGACAATTAATTGTGAGCTTCCTGGCGATGCCGTTGTGGAACTGGCCGACCACATTGGCAACTTATTAGCAGGACTTCGGTTGGAAGCAGCGTTAGATGTTTGAGTTCAACGCAGGCTTTTGTTACCGTCGCCCAACTGGGATGTCTGCCATGGTTACTGGCAGCAAGCAGAGGCATCGCGGTCGAGACCGTTCCTGTCCACAGTAGTTTCGGTGAGGCGACTTGCACTCTGACCGACGTCCGAAAGGGATCTGCCACTATGACGATTTTTCAACGCATCATCGACCGCGAAATTCCCGCCGAAATCGTGTTCGAAGATGACCAGTGCCTGGCCTTTCGAGACATTCATGCCCAAGCCCCCACGCACATTTTGATCATTCCTAAAAAACCAATTCCGTCGCTCGCCGATGCGACGGACGAAGACGAGGCACTTCTGGGGCATTTGCTCGTCACTGCCCGGAAAGTCGCTGTCGAGCAAAACCTGACCAACGGATACAGGACCGTCATTAATTGCGGCCGCGATGGCGGGCAGTCGGTTGATCATCTGCATGTTCATCTGCTCGGCGGACGCTCGCTGGCCTGGCCACCGGGCTAAGTTCTGGCTCAGCCAAAGCGCGTCTGAAATTTCGAAGAGCAACCACCAAAATTCGCATCACCGTCTGACATTCAGGGAGAAAAGTCATGGCATCTCGGAAGCTGACTCTCGCTTTCACTGTCCTCTGTGCAATGGGTGCACTGCTGGTCGCGCAATCAAAGCCAGAGCCCAAAACGGGACTGGGGATGGCAGAGGCTGCAAAAGGGTTTCTCGCTGCGATTTCACCCGAACAGCGGAAGCAGGCGACCTACACTTATGACGATCCCGAACGGTTGAACTGGCACTTTATCCCGCGCGAGCGGAAAGGTCTGCCACTCAAGGCGCTGGAAGGTGCTCCTCTCCAGACGGCTCACAAGCTGATTCGCAGTGGTCTGTCGGAAGCGGGCTACGATCAGGTCCTGAATGTGATGAGCCTGGAAGAAGTCCTGTATCTGATCGAACCGGGCGAGCGAACGGCTCGCCGACAGCGACGTGATCCTGATAACTACTATCTGACTGTTTTCGGGGAACCCTCCGAGACCGGTTTGTGGGGCTGGCGACTTGAAGGGCATCACCTGAGTCTGAACTTCAGCGTGAAAGACGGAAAAGTCATTTCCAGCACTCCCGAATTTTTCGGAGCCAATCCGGGGACGATCGAAGCCGGCCTCGGCCGTCAGATTCGCGTTCTCGGTCCCGAAGAAGATATTGCTCGTCAGATTCTCAAGCTCTGTACTCCCGAGCAACAGAAGTTGTGCTGGATCAGTAAGGAAGCTCCCGGCGAAGTCCCCGGTCCAAACGAACCACAGGCTGCCGTCAAGGATCCCGTTGGTCTGCCGGTCAGTCAGATGTCAGACGACCAGAAGAAGCTGCTTCAGGAACTGCTGGGCGAGTACCTCAAGAATCTGCCCGAAGACATTCAGAATGAGCGTCGTGACGCTCTGAAATCGGCTGGACTCGATAAGGTCACCTTCGCCTGGTACGGCGAACCCGATCTTCATCAGGCTCACCACTATCGCGTCCAGGGCCCGACGTTCGTGATCGAGTACAACAATACTCAGAACAACGCCAACCACGTGCACTCGATGTGGCGAAACCTTGCCGGTGACTTCGCTCTGCCGGTGAAAAAATAAGCGTGTTTTCCGATTCCCCAATGGCCTGCAGGCCACGGGGGGGATTGAGATCGCGGTGATCAGACTACGAAAGGCCGGGGTTTCACGACCCCGGCCTTATTCGCGCGCGGTCAGCTGCGTCTGGGGCAGGCGTTGTTCGAAGATCACGCCGCGAGAGGGGGGCAAAAAGTGCAAGCAGCAAACCAAGTCTCTGTCGTCGACCAGTCACGGATGCCACGTAGATCCACGCGATCTCGCTGCGTCAGCAGCTCATGGTCCTGGTTGCCTGAACGAACAATCGCGTTGGTCCCGTCTGATCTCGTCCGACGGGACCATCCACACTGGTGGACTTTCATACTCAGTGCAGGACGGCTACGAGAGTGTGAATTTGGCTCCGAGAATCCGCGTGAACTCAGACAGCCATGCCGGATGAGCGGGCCAGGCGGGTGCGGTGACGATGTTGCCGTCGACGTAGGCCTGATTCATCGGGATGGCGACGTACTGTCCCCCTGCAGCGGTAATTTCAGGGCCGCAAGCGGGGTAAGCGCTGCATCGACGTCCCTTGAGGACCCCTGCTGCGGTCAGCAGTTGTGCTCCGTGACAAATGGCAGCGATGGGCTTGTTGCTCTGGGCGAAGGATCGAACGATGTTCAGAACGGCTTCGTTCAGTCGCAGATACTCGGGAGCTCTTCCACCTGGAATCACCAGACCGACGTAGTCATCGGGTTTGACATCAGCGAACGTACTGTTCAAGGTGAAGTTATGACCGGGCTTCTCGCTATAGGTCTGATCCCCTTCAAAATCATGGATGGCGGTGCGGATGTTGTCTCCCGCCTTTTTACCGGGGCAGACGACGTCGACCTGATATCCCACAAACAGCAGTGCCTGGTACGGGACCATGATCTCGTAGTCTTCGACGTAGTCGCCTGCCAGAATCAGTAATCGTGGATTCGCCATCATGAAGTCCTTTCAGTGGTGTCTTTGAGCGGCGGCGACAACGTGTTACCGCTGCCGCTTGTTCTGTGATCGTAACGCAAGGAACTGTCCCAGGGCTCGCTGGTAGGGTTCGGATGTCGTCAGTGGGACGAATTCGATCCCTGCCGCTCCACAGTGGGCCACCAGTCCCTGCCGAAATGCCTGAAACCGTGACAGATAGAGTGAACGCAGGCGATAGGGGTCGACGAGCATGTGATGCCCGGCCCGCTCCAGATTGCGAAACTCTGTTGGCTGCTTGTAGGGAAACGTCTCTTCTTCGGGAGCGGTAATCTGAAACAGGACGACGTCATGCTGTGCCATCCGCAGTCGCTTCAGTGCGACTGCCAGGGGTTCCAGTTCATCGAACGCATCCGTGAGCAGAAACAGCAGCGAACGGCGTTTCAGCGTCGGCTGGATTTGCGCGATGGATTCACTCAGGCTCCCTTCCCCGCCGGGGCGCCTGGATCGCAGCAGGTGGACGATCTGACCGAACGTGTCACGATTGGCAGAAGGTTCCCAGCGGTCAACAGTCTGATTGTCAAAAGCGACCAGTCCGCAGGCATCGCGCTGACTCAGCAGCAGATAGGCCAGCGCGGCAGCCAGTTGCCGTGCGTACTGGTACTTACTGAGGGTTTTCCCACTGAACGCCATGCTGCCAGAGCAATCGAGCAGCAGATAGGCTCGAAGGTTGGTCTCTTCCTCGTACTCTTTGACGTAGTAGTGTCCGGTCTTCCCGTACGCTCGCCAGTCGATATGTCGGATCTCATCCCCGGGATAGTACTGCCGGTGCTCGACGAACTCGACACTGGATCCCTTGAACGGACTTTTGTGCTGTCCGATCATGTAGCCTTCGACAATCAGCCGGGCAACGACGTCCAACCCTCCGAAACGGGCAAGAGCGGTTGGATCATCGTCAGGATCAGTTTTGCCAGGCACAGACATCGGTCCTCGGCATTTCTTTCCGTCTCACCGCGACCGTATTCAACGGCCCTCAGAGAAACTGCACTCGCCGCTCTGGCTGGACGCGCCACAGTTCCAGGATAGCGTCGACAAAAGAGAGACGTGCTTTTCGTGGCTCCGATGCGTCGGCGGCCTTCTTCTCTTCGGTCTTCTTTTCTTCGGGAGCACGCTCGACCGGTTGTTCAACGATTGGCTTTCCTTCCGCAAGCAGTTTGCGTACGGCTTCGATTGCCGAGTTGAGCTGCCGATCGACGAATTCGGATTTCGAGACGGTTCCATCAGGCCGAATCACTTCGCGATCACGGCGTGACGTATCGAGGTCTCGCATTTCCTCGAACGTCATTTTGATTTCATAACCGGGATCGGGAACCACGCCCCATTCATCTTTTTCCGTGGCCTTGGGGAAACGGTGGATGTTCTTGCCGCTGGGGCGGTGGTAGCTGGCGGTGGTCAGCTTGAGAGCGCTCTTGCCCCCTTCGAGTTCCACAACGTTCTGGACGCTTCCTTTACCCCAGGTTCGCTCACCCACGATGACCGCCCGTTTGTAGTCCTGCAGACAGGCACTTACAATTTCACTGGCCGATGCACTGTAGCGGTTGACCAGGACGGCCATCGGGAAGCCGCTGAACGTGCCTGCTTTCTTTGCCTGAACGAACTGTTCTTCGGTATTGCGGCCCTTCGTGCTGACGATGACACCGTTGGAGATAAAAAAGTCGGCAATGGCGGTCGCAGCGGTCAGTAGACCACCGGGATTGAAACGCATATCCAGGATCAGTGCTTTCATCCCCTCTTTCTGCAGCTTCAGCAGGGCATCGTGCAGTTCTTCAGCACTGTTGCGGCCGAAACTGGTCAAGCGGATGTAGCCGATCTTTTCCTGGTCGTTCAGCATGAACGACCATTCCCCATTTCCCTCATAGTGGTCGCCGAGGACCGTGGGGGTCTTGATCGTCGCCCGTGTAATGACGACAGTCTCGGGGTTCTCTGACCCTTCGTGCTGCAATTTGATTTTGACAGGCGCGCCGGGCTTACCTCGCATCAGGGCAATGGCCGAATCCATTTCCCGACCTTCCTGGAATTCCGAAGTCAGTTTGTCATCGATTTCCAGAATTCGGTCACCTGCCAGGACTCCTGCTTTATAGGCGGGGGTTCCGGGGAGTGGTGTCATGACCATCAGTTGACGGGTTCGGGGATCAATCGTGACCTGGATGCCAATCCCGCCGAATTCCTGATCGACATGCTCATTGAAACTTCGCAGTTCCTGCGTGTCGATATACGACGAATAGGGGTCGAGCTTAAGCAACATGCCTCGCATGGCTGCTTCGACCAGTTCCCGGCGATCGACCTGAGTGACGTAATTGCGGTCGATCTGTTCGAAGGAATCGACGAAGACTTTCATCAATTCGTAGTACTCATCTTCGCTCGCGGCGCGAGCCGAACTGGTGAGGAGACCGTTGCTGACGACAAACAGAAGAACCACCAACCAAAATCGCCGCCACTGCATCATCTGGTTTCCTTCGCTCAAGTCGATCTGAAGTTCCCTCGATACGCTCAGTCCGTAGCACGGAATCCAGCGCATTCAGTAAAGCAAAGAATACGTGGTTCCCGGCCGACCGACAAGACTTGAGCGGGATTCACAAATGGTTTCAGGATCTCCGGTTCAGTGAATCCGGAGCGAGAAGGTTGCCTGCCAACGTCTCAGTCTCAGAAAATCGCCATTCGACTCGCTTTGATGGGTTGCTGCCAGAAGGTCCCATCGTCATCACTGTCCCGATTTCTGCCTACCTCCCCTATCAGCGGGACTCAGCTCGGGAAATTCAGGCCTCTGCACCAACAGAATCCTCTTGGGCAGGATCGTCTTGGGATGACCGATATGTCCGAAAGGGAGCATTCCCTCGCGCTTAGGTTGGGCCGAAAAGAGCGTCCCGTTTCAGCCCTGGATTGGGCTGAAACGGGACGCTGGGCTGACAGATCTACTTCGCGAGCAACTTCTGGATGGTGCTGGTCGCCGCTTCCAGGACCGCTTCCAGACAGCCTTTCGCCAGGATCGAAGCTTCTTCCTGATAAAGACCGAGTCCGTAGCTCGATGCGGGGGGGAGGTACCAGACTTTCGACCCGTTCGCGATGGTTCCAATCATCAGCGGGACCCCGGGAAAGCGAGATCTCAGCTCACGCTGCAGGACGTTGTAGTGCTCTCCGTCCAGAGCCAGCCAGACCGCATCACCGATCCTCCAGGCAATAACGGGGTACGGGTAGGCGTCTCCCGGTGGCAGGGGTGCGATACGGAGCAGGCTTCGTGTTGTCCGTTCAATCATCGCGCGTGACTTGCGGGCCTGTTCGGCATCTCCCGCTTCCAGCGCCTGCTTTTCCTCGTCCCGGTACCGGACGTCATCCTGTTCGAGACCCTCTCGGGACGGAAGATCATTTCGGTACTTCAGAGAGACAGTGTCACACTGAAACGCCCACAGCGATTTCGGGGCCTGTTGTTCGGCGGATTCGGCTGTGTACTTCCATGTTCCGAGCGTCGCGCCGGAAAGAACGGGGCCCGTATAGGTGAACCGGTATCCCGCTTTCGGCAGGGTTTCCAGAGTGGCCAGCGCAGCATGACCGAGCTGGCGGCCATTGCGGTCGGCAATCTCAACGTCGCCGACATAACTTTCCTGCGGCCCCAGGTCGCCGGAGGCCCCCTGCAGGAACAGGCAGGGAACGTTTGTCGCTCCTTCGACCACTTCCCGCATCGCACCCAGATAGTCAGGGCTGATCAGGGTATTCTCCCAGGCAAGTGTCGTTGGATGGCAGGCGTAATTGACGACAGTGGCGATCAGGCGGCCCTGCTCGTCGGCAACACGCCCGATCAGCACCGTATCGTCGGTCATTCCCCCGGGGTTAAAACCGCAGACATATTTCCCCTTTTCCAGATCCAAAAAGTCCCGATTCTTCGCCAGGTCGCACTTTCCATGGCCGTAGACAATCGACGCGGGTTTCAGTCCATCGCGCGCTTCGATGACCAGCCGGGTAACTCGATTCGCTAACTCGGCCAGGTAAGGCTCGATTAAGTCGCCACCCGGAAGATGCTTTCTTTCCAGCCCCATCAAGCCTGAGGCGTGGGTATGCGAGAAATACACAATCAGCGACGAACGTTCGACAGATGCCCTTTGACTGACCGCATCCAGAAGGTCGTCCATTTCTCGCGCCCAGAACAGGCAGTGATCGAGTGAAATGACGATGTAGGGGGGCTGGGTTGGCTGTTCGTGACTCTGCAGATAGAGCACGGTTGCGGTCAGCGGTCGATGAACTCCGGTCGACTTGTCGTGGAGGGCTGCTCCCCACATTCGGTGGTAGATTCCGACAGGGGGGGTGATATCACAACGGGCGACTCCGGCCAGACAGTGACTCTGCGGAATTACGACTTCGTTCATCAGCGTTTTTTCCCTCGGTTTATGTAAGCTGTGTCAGTCGGCCATCGGGCGACAGACAGGCCTGAACCTGGGAACTTTCCTTCGCAGCGAAGGATTTTCGTGCGCCAGATGACCGCTGTCGACCGGGACGCCAGTCTAGCCGATCTTGCGTCGATGTGCGCACGACAAACTCCGTTATCCCCCTGCCACCGCCCCGACAATCATAAACGGCTCGATCCCCTGCTGAACGAGTTCCGGGAGCGGTGTTTCTTCCGGTTCGAACGACCAGTCTTCATTGCAGGCGAAGAACCTCAGAAATGGGCGTCGCTTACGTGTGACGTGATCGCGGATCGTCCCACCGAGCATGGGATACTGTTTTTCCAGCGCGTCGAGAATCGATCGCTGACTGGCGGGGCCTTCGACGGTGACAGTGACTTCGCTGCCGGTACGGGCTAGTGTGCGAAGATGCGGTGGCAGGACGACGCGAATCATTTCAGTGTCTGCACCTCGATAGAGACGACGGGTGGAAGATCTCGCACGATGGGCATCCAGGAATCACCCGAATCGGCCGAGACGTAAACCTGACCGCCGGTCGTACCGAAGTAGATTCCACAGGAATCCAGCGAATCCACGGCCATCGCGTCTCGCAGGACATTGACGTAGCAATTCTTTTCCGGCAGACCCCTGGAAAGTTCCTCCCATTCGTTCCCTCCCGTTCGGCTGCGATAGACACGTAGTTTTCCGTCCAGAGGATAATGCTCCTGATCGCTCTTGATTGGGACGACGTAGATGGTTTCGGGTTCGTGTGCATGAACGTCGATGACGAATCCAAAGTCCGTGGGCAGATTGCCGCTGACCTCGTACCACGAGTCTCCTGCGTTATCACTGCGCATGATGTCCCAGTGCTTCTGCATGTAGAGCACTTCCGGACGTGTGGGGTGCATGGCGAGATGATGGACGCAGTGACCGACTTCCGCTTCCGGGTCGGGGATGAAATCCGATCTGAGCCCCCGGTTGATCGGACGCCAGGTCGCTCCACCGTCGTCCGTTCGAAACGCTCCGGCGGCAGAGATCGCGATGAAGATCCTGCCGGACGTCATCGGATCAATCACGATCGAATGCAGGCACATCCCCCCTGCTCCAGGCGCCCAGTGTGCTCCTGAGCCGTGGCCTCGTAAACCGGCTAACTCTCCCCACGATTTTCCCCCGTCTCTCGTCAGGAACAACGCGGCATCTTCGACACCCGCATAGACCATGTCCGGATCGGTGAGTGACGGTTCAAGATGCCAGACTCGCTTGAATTCCCAGGGGTGAGGAGTTCCGTCGTACCACTGGTGAGTTCCCGGAACACCGTCATAGATGAATTTATTATCCATCGGCTCCCAGGTTTGCCCCCCGTCGCTGGAACGCTGGATCAGTTGCCCGAACCAACTGTTGGACTGAGACGCATAGATCCGGTTGGAGTCTACGGGGGAGCCCTTCATGTGGTAAATCTCCCAGCCGCCAAAGAAGGGACCGGCAACGTCCCATTGCTCACGCTTGCCATCTGCAGTCAGGATAAACGCACCCTTACGAGTACCCGCTAAGACTCTGACACGACTCATGTCATCCCCTTTTCTCACGTATCGACGGCTGTCCGCCTTAGAAAAACCTGGTTAGTCAGTTCCTGAAACGCTGACGGCAAAATCCGCAGAAGGATCGGAGGGTTGTCGTCTGGGCGAACAACGGTCATGCACGGCTTCGAAATGGAATGAGTGCCCTGAGACGTTTGTCTCGGAGGAAGAGTCCGAGCCATAAGACGACACCCATCAAAACGGGACCGAACCAGGGATCGTTCACTCGAAGATGGGTTGCTGTGGCCCCTCCTAGATATCCGGTGAGCAGGATTGCTCCGAGGACAGATGTTTGCGGAATCACGTAAAGGGCTGTGCAGACCAGCTCAACGATTCCCAACCCATTCGCCAAACTTTCAGGGAAGCCGAGTTTTCCGAAGCCTTCCGAAAAAGGGGCAGGCTTTGCGAACTTCATGATCGCGCTCAAGATCAGCATCAGCACGGGAAGAGTGCTCAGGACTCGACCCGTCCAGAGAATTCCGCGGGACGTCTTCTCGGTGTCGACGTTAGACGACATAACCTGATTCCTTCAGTTTGAAAGAGTTTTTCCGAAAAGTCCTGAACAGGACCTTCACCGCTCGCAAGAGTATCGTCACTCTCGCCATACTGATGAGGCGATCGTTAAGCTCAGATACCACGATACTGGCGATCTCGTTCTGCGAAATTGAAATCTTACGATCAGCTTGGCTCAGATTAGTCGTTCGGATTCCAGGATTTCGACATGGAAGATTTTTTTTGGACCGGGCCCGGTTTTCCCAACAGCCGCCAACCTTCCGTGCTCATTCCTGCACCAGCCCGCACAGGACGCAATCCTGTTGCTAACGTGCTTCTATTACTGGTGTTAGCCTGTACGGGCCACGTGAGTACTGCGGCCGAACCGATCGATCCTGGGGCAGAACAACACTTTCAGACCAAGGTCAAACCGCTGCTCGTCGGCCGCTGCGTTTCCTGTCACGGCCCTGACAAGCAACTCGGCGGGCTGCGGCTGGATTCTTTCGAAGCGGCGTTAAAAGGGGGCGACACGGGGCCAGCGCTCGTTCCGGGAGACCCTTCCAAAAGCTTGATGCTCGAGGCCGTTCAGTTCGTCAATTCAGATCTGCAGATGCCGCCCAAGGCGAAGCTGTCTGATCGAGAAATTGCGATCGTGGAGCGGTGGATTGAACAGGGCGCAATCTGGCCAGAAGCAACACCTCTGACTCCCCAGGACGGCATTCCGACTGTGCTGGCGACCGGGAACGCATTTGAAGACGAAGAAAACCCCATTCGCAAACTCTTCCATGGGGAACGACTGGATCTCTGGTCGTTGCAGATGCCGACATTGCCTGAGTTGGAAATGCTGACGGAGGGTGACGAGGACCCGTCGGCAGCGGAACGGCTTTCTTCCAGGACGATCGACCGGCTGATTGATCGGAAAATCGCCGAAGCGGGGATCACTCCCGTTGCCGAGGCGGATCGGCGCACCCTGCTGCGGCGGTTGAGTTTTGATCTGATCGGTCTGCCTCCTACACCCCAGGAATTGCAGGAGTTTCTTGAGGATACCTCACCTCGCGCGTACGAGAACGTCGTGGATCGGCTGCTGGGTTCACCGCGATACGGAGAACGCTGGGCCCGACATTGGCTTGACGTAGTCCGTTACGCGGACACGGAAGGATTCGAACGCGACGAATTCCGTCCCGTGATCTGGCAGTATCGCGACTATGTCGTTAGTTCCTTCAACCAGGATAAGCCCTACAATCAGTTTGTTCGTGAGCAATTGGCGGGGGATGAACTGCTGTCCGGTGAGCCGCAAAATCTCGCCGATGCGGACATGTTGATTGCTACGGGTTTTCTAAGGTTGGGACAGTGGGACAGCACGGCGGCGATCTTCCAGGAAGAAGCCCGACTTCACGACCAGCAGATGGCTGACCTGACGAATACGACGGGTTCCGCCTTCCTGGGACTGACACTTTCGTGTTGTCAGTGTCACGACCACAAGGTTGATCCTTTGTCTCATTCCGATCATTTTCGGATCCGGGCCTTCTTCGCGGGTGTGCAACCGAAGAGCGATCTCGTCATTGAACTGGCGGAAGAACAGGGGGCAATTGCCCGGCATAATTCCGAAATCGAAGACCAGCTTGCTTCGCTGAAAGAGCAACAGGCGCAACTGGACAAAGACGCGTCCGAGACCCGCGAGCAATCTCAAGAACTCTCCTCGAGGATCGAGGACCTCGAACAACAGAAGAGGTCTCTTAAAGTGGCCATGGGGGCCTCGGACGCCGGGGTGGAGTTGCCGGCGACACACCTCTTCGCGCAAGGAGATTTCTCGCAGCCTCGCGAAGAAGTTTTGCCCGGATTTGTATCCGTTCTGGATCCCGGACCCGCAACCATCGAATCACCCCAGGCAGGGAAATCGGGACGACGTCTGGCTTTGGCAAACTGGATCGTCGCGCGCGAGAACCCCTGGACATCTCGTGTCATCGTTAATCGAGTCTGGCAGCATCATTTCGGAATCGGTCTGGTTTCGACACCGAATGATTTCGGTTATAGCGGTGCCCGCCCGACTCATCGGGAACTCCTCGACTGGCTCGCTGTGGCCTTCATGAACGACGGATGGTCCCTCAAGCGACTTCATCGCGCTATCGTCTGTTCGGCGACGTACCGGCGGCAGAGCGGAATTCGTGACTCTGAGGACGTGGCAGCACTGATCGTACAGAACGAGCTGATCGATCCTGAGAATCGTCTTCTCTGGCGGCAGAACGTCGTCCGGCTTGATGCGGAAACACTGCGTGACAGTCTGCTCGCCGTGAGTGGGTCCCTGCGCGACTATGATTCCGGAAAGCCCCTCTGGCCGCATATCCCAGAGGAGCTGTTGACGGCTCAGCCAGGAATTCTGGAAGCGAAGGAAGGAGCAGACGGCGGTCGATTGCAGGGCTGGTATGAGGATCCGATCGAGGAGACTGACGTTCGCAGTCTTTTCCTGATTCGTAAGCGGACCATGCCCATTCCGTTTCTGCAAGTTTTCGATCTGCCCGAGACGACCGTGTCATGTGCACGTCGCGATGCGACCGTTGTGGCACCGCAGTCGCTGACGCTACTGAACAGCCCTGAATCCATTCGCTTTGCGAACCTGCTGGCGGAGCGGGTACGAAATGAAGCTGGTGACAGCAGAACTCAGCAAATCGAAACCTTGTTCCGTGTGTGTCTTGCGCGAGTTCCCGACGCAACGGAAAAAGAGCTTTGCCTGGAACTGCTGAAGCGGCATGCCGAGCAGTACCAGCGCTCGGGCGCAGGCGAGCAGGCGGATGCGATGGCGCTGCGTGACCTTTGCCGGGCAATTCTCAACCTGAATGAGTTTCTCTATATCGACTGACAGATCATCCCAGACGATGCAGGCTAGCATGATTCAAACACGTCGCGAATTTCTTGAGCGATCGACAGGTGGTTTCGGGACTGTCGCCCTCGCGGCGTTGATGGCACAGGACTGTCGCGCCGCTCCTCCGCGACTGGCCATCGATCCCCTGAATCCTCTGGCCGAGCGTCTTACCCACTTCGCTCCGAAAGCGAAGCAGATCATCTTTCTTTTTCAATATGGCGGCCCGTCGACATTTGATCTTGTTGACTACAAACCAGAACTCATCAGGCTCAACGGACAGCCCGTTCCTGAATCGTTCAAGAATCAGAATGACAAAGTCGGGGGCGTTCTGAACCACTGCAAAGACGAACTGATGTCGGGGCCATGGAAGTGGTCCCGCTCAGGTGAAAGTGGGCTCTGGTTCTCTGACCTCTTGCCGTATACATCTCAATTTGCAGACGAACTGTGCATGGTTCATTCGATGTACAGCGACAGTTCTAACCATGCTCCTGCAACGTACCTGCTGAATACCGGAGCGATTCTGGGAGGGAAACCGAGTCTTGGTTCGTGGGTCACTTATGGACTGGGTTCTATGAACCAGAACCTCCCGGGCTATGTCCTGCTCTACAAAGTCGGCGGATTAGGTGGCTCGGCCAACTGGAGCAATGGCATGCTCCCTGCCGCATTTCAAGGAACGCAATTTCGTTCTGAGGGCCCCCCTGCCCTCAACCTTCAACCGCCGGCCGAGCTGGCTGCAGTTCAGCGTTCGACCATCGACCTGGTGCAGCAGTTGAATCGAACGCATGCTGCAGGGCGTCCGGCGGTCCCCGAACTGGATGGTCGGATCGCGTCGTACGAACTTGCCTATCGAATGCAGTCCGAAGCCCTCGAAATTGGAGAACTGGCTCACGAGACGGAGCGGACGCAACGGGATTACGGCCTGCATGACGAAAACAAAGAAAAAGCCCTGTTCGGCCGGATGTGCCTCCTCTCTCGCCGTCTGATTGAAAAAGGAGTTCGCTTTGTCCAACTCTATAATGCCGTCGATAAACTCGGCTGGGACGGACACGAGCGAAGTACGGAGTTCCATCAGAGAAACTCGGCCCAAACCGATCAGCCCATCGCCGCTTTGCTCGGGGATCTCAAACAGCGTGGCCTTCTGGACAGCACACTGGTGGTCTGGGCAGGAGAGTTTGGCCGGACGCCGATGGTTCAGGGCAACAACGGACGGAATCACAACCCCTATGGTTTTACAATCTGGATGGCGGGGGGAGGCGTTCGAGGGGGGCAGTCGATCGGTGCCACGGACGAAATTGGTCTGCGAGCCGTCGACAAACCGCAACCGGTCAAGAACCTGCATGCGACAATTCTGACCGCCCTGGGGCTACATCCTGATGAACTCTACTTTGAGAACAATGGTCGACAGGAAAGACTGACAGGCGTCGCCCAAAGCTGGCAGACAATTCCCGGTGTCTTCGGTTGATTCGAATCTCCCTTCGAGAATTCGACGGGATATATCGGAATCAACAAATCCTGACGCGAGTTTGTCACCCTCTGTAGCCCGTATTTGTAACTGAATTGGGCCGCCTTGGTTGCTGCTTTGAGTTGCCAATGCGGGGAAGCCGCACGAGGTTTTCGACAATCCGAATGTGACATCGCGGCCTTGAGAAAACTCTGAATTAGAATTGTCGTGTTCGACGGAAAACGTCGGCGGGAAATCGACTGAAACCTCTTGTGGCCTTGCCACCCCGGTAGCCGCGTTAACTGGGGCTACTCTGTGTTTGTATTCGGCTTGGGTAGCCTTGGTTGCTGCTTTGAGCTACCAAGGCGGCGGAGCCGCAAGAGGTTTTCCAGATGTAATCTGACACGGTGGGCTTGAGAGAACTCTGGATTCGTGTTGGAGCGTTCTACGGAAAACGTCGACGTGGAATGGACTGAAACCTCTTGTGGCCTTGCCACCCCGGTAGCCGCGAAGCCGCGTCAACCGGGGCTACCCTGTGTTTGTATTCGGCTTGGGTAGCCTTGGTTGCTGCTTTGAGCAACCAAGGCGGCGAAGCCGCACGAGGTTTTCGACAAGCGGATCCCACAGGGCGGTCTTAAGAGGATCATGGGTTCCGTATACACGAGCGATTGAAAATACGGGGCAGACGAAAATTTCTTACTTGAAGCGATGGTTGGTACTGCCGCAGACCGGTGTAATAGAATCTTCCGACCATTCAAGGATGTAAGGCGGTCGGCAGGGGTGAATTTTTGATGGCCACTGAACGTACTTCCATTGATGACGCCCTCTACATCCACTTTGTCACGTTTTCAGTAGATCGTCGGCGACGATTACTGGATCACGAACATCCTAAGCGGATCGTTCTTGGAGTTCTCGGCAAGTTGCTGACAGATACCGGAAGTCGATGCGTTGGATTTGTTCTGATGCCCGACCACGTGCATGCCCTCCTGTGGTTCCCGGTCACTGGCCAACTCAGTCGCTTTATGCATGAATGGAAACGCCAGTCGAGTTTGGCGATCCGCAAGTGGTATCGAGAAGAAGCGCCGAGCTACGCTGCATCGTTCGGAGAAGGAGATCGATTTTGGCAACCGAACTACTATGCCTTTCAGGTCCACAGTCGCGGCAAGGTCGAAGAAAAATTGAGGTATATGCATCTCAATCCCGTTCGCCGTCGATACGTGGAACGAGCGGTAGAATGGAGATGGAGTTCAGCCCGTTGGTACGACGAAGGACGAAGTGTAGGAGTGCCGATCGAATGGGTTGAATGTGATTGAGTTCGTCGCGACCCGTGGGGGCGGAGTTGCACGAGGTTTTCGACAAGCGGAATCTGACATCGTTGCGATGAGAAAACTCTGGATTGGTGTTGGAGTGCTCGACGGAAAACGTCGGTTTGAATTGGATTGAAACCTCTTGTGGCTTTGCCACCCCGGTAGCCGCGAAGCCGCGTCAACCGGGGCTACCCTGTGTATGTATTCGGATCGGGTCGCCTTGGTTGCTGCTTTGAGCTACCAAGGCGGGGAAGCCGCACGAGGTTTTTCCAAATGTAATCTGACACGGTGGGCTTGAGAGAACTCTGGATTGGTGTTGTCGTGTTCGACGGAAAACGTCGGCGGGAAATCGACGGAAACCTCTTGTGGCGATGCCACCCCGGTAGCCGCGAAGCCGCGTCAACCGTGGCTACCTTGTGTATGTATTCGAAGCGGATCGCCCGCGTGGACTGACGGTCATTCGGTGACGGGGTGCTCTGCTCGTTCCAGTTGATCCAGCAGTTGCACGATCTCACTGTGAATTCGTTGAGTCTGTCTGATAATCAAATTCTTCCCCGCTAAGCGAATGCTCCCTTGTATTGTCGAATCGTCTGCCAATCCACCTCCGTCAATCGGTTTTGCAGGACCATTTGGGATAACGGTCAGTGGGTCATGCACACCGAGGCCTGCATTCAGACTTGCACGGTATTCTGGGCTTGCTTTCCATCGATCGGGTGACACCGTGGCAGTGATTGTTTCGAGTATGACCTCTGGTCCCAGCGCGTCCAGTTTGTGAAGTTGGTAGACGCGGGTTTCAAACATTTCATCTGCAGCATTGCGTGTCGTGATGACCAGTACTTCATTGCGAATGACATAATCAAGATGCAATGGCTCCAGGAGCAGGCCCAGGACGCTGCTCAGGCTGAGTCCTTCTGCATTAAGGCTCACCGGCTGATCCACCGAGATACCATCGTTTTCGAATGTCGGTCCATCGATGACGATGTCAATGTGATGAAGATCTTTCAGATAATCGAGAGCGTCAGCGAGTGGTTGATCGGTGAACGAAACCTGGCTCGGGCTACGTAATTCCCCTTCGATCTTCAGCTCTTTCTGACTTCTCGACTTGAGGTCCCACTTCAACGATGACGGATTCGTATGATGTCCCTCTGGAAGAAGTGTTCCTAAGTAACTGCGTTTTTCTTCAGACTTGACCACAACCACGTCCCATCTGGGTGGGCTTGTTGTTGCCTCAGTTGTCACTTCCACACGATCAGAACCTTCCGTTGGAGCGGGATCCGCAGCCAGGTTTGTCAGCGGCAATGATTCGAAGGGGGGCCGTGCAACGTTCATGGTGGTGACGAGACCACCCGCTGACACATGTCCGTCAACAGGTCCCGAAAGGGCGTTGAACCCTCCTAACCCGACAGCAATGCCTCCCAAGGTGATTCCAAAAGCGAGTATTGTCGGCGTCGTAGCGGCCATAATCAGAGTTTCCTTTCCTGCGAGGTCGACGACACGATCAGAGATCGCATCGGTCGCGGATTGTTGAGTTTCAGTCTGCCAGTCGAGAATTGCCTGGACGGTCGATTCCACCAGGGAGTCGGTTGCCGCAGCCTGTACGGCCTGTTGCGTTGTCTCTATCGCGAGCAATGCCACACCGAGAGTGATTCCCCGCTGCAGCAGTCGTCGGCGCAATTCATCCTTTCCTCGCTTGAGGAGGCCGTCCACCGCCCCGACAGTGATTCCCATTTCGACGGCCACTTCGGCTGTCGATTTTCCGGACAGGTACTTCAGGACCAAAGGCTGTCGATATCGTTCAGGAAGTGCATTCAGTTCCTGATCGACGACTTGCTGATCGTGCCGATCCGCCAGTCGTTCTAATGTGCCGTCTCGATCGCGCGTTTCTTCCACGAGACTTGTCTCCCGCCGTTGGTGCTTTCGCCGGGCCACCCGCAAGGCGAGCCGGTAGGCAACTCCATAGAGCCAACTGGCTATCGAAGATCGATTACGGACCCTGCTGGCATTTCTGACAAGCACCAGAAAGGTCGCCTGGAAGACATCGTCGATATCATTTGGATCTTGAAGGATGCGGCGACAGACCCCCAGGACCACATGACTGTGTCTCCGGACGAGCTGTGTAAACGCTGCCTGATCACGGAGACAGACGAAGCGTTCGACCAGTTCACCGTCGCTTGTGGCAATGGCGTCGTTATTCAGCTCGGCGTTTAGCACTACGGCACTCATTGTGATGCCAGTATAGTGCCCGCTCAGAGCAGATTACGGCGCAGAATTTTTGGAATTCAGAGCCGAAGCGTCGATTTTCAAAGTACACGCCTCAACGCGATTTCACCCGTTGTCCGCTCGAGGGACTGCGCGAGCTCTCCCCGAAGAGTCGGATGTTTGGAATCACTCTCGAAGTCGGCGGGACGGTTTCCGTGGCGATCTATTCCGAAATCAGCCACGCGTAGACGCTGTCGCCGATCTGACGGTAGCCGGATTCGGCGGGATGGACACCATTGTTCTGGCGAACAATCTTCTCTTCTGATTGTGCGTTCGGAGGAACTGTCGCTGTCGGATAGTTATGGACTGCGTCGAGATTAAGGTGCGTGCCAATCACCTGGATTTGCTCGGACTGACGGCCCTGGTAACGCTTCAGCATCGCCTGGACCAGCTTGTGTTGATTCCGCTTGTACTGCCAGCGGGTTTGACCGGTCCCGTAGTCCTTTCCGAACGCATCCTGACTTGCAGCACCAGGGACCGGTAGCATCACACCGATGCGAGTTGTGGGACTGGCCGCTCTTACCATCGCAATCAATTGATCGTAATGGGTCAGCATGAATTCAATGCCGTTTTCCAGGTTCTCGTCCGTATAGGAAAAAATGTCGTTCGGGCCGAGGAAGATCGTGACGGCATCCGGAAACTTGCCTTCGTTAACGTCTTTGCAGTACTGCGGGAAGTCGAGTTTCAGGGAATCGTCCGGCTGTTTGTAGAGGAACGGGCTTCCTCGCTTCGCGTATTCACCCTCACGGGCTGTGCCGGTGAAGTGGGTCGCAAATCGATGGGCCGTCCAACCACCGTAGCCCTCATGCCGGATCTCGGCCGCATCGGCAATCGGGCGATGTGAACCGACCAGCGTGAGCGGAGTGTGGCCATTCTGGTTCGACAAGTTGAGCAGCTGCTTCGCATAGATCGAGGCATGCGTCAGGCTGTCGCCGATCAGCAGGAGCGAACGCTCCTGCTTCGTAGCCGTGTTCGCCGCGACAACCTTGATTGACATGCTACCCCGCGAGACGATCTGATTACTTTCGTCTCTCACAATCAGTTCAAAGGGGATAGCACCCACGTCTGCTTCCGTGGGGGTCCAGGTCCATCGTTCTGCGTATTGACGTCCCTTCGGACAGACGACATCGAACGCGTAGTTGGCCGGATTCAGGCACAGTACTGCATTGTCGATGTAGACGTTGGATTCGATTCCTACGGCAGCAATCAGTTCTGCCGGCAAGGCCATCGACAGTCGATCAGGGACAGCAGGAGTCGCGCTACCGGGGGCTTCAGATCCATAAAGAAAACCAGGAGCAAGCCCCGGTATGAGTACGAAACAGGCCAGCAGCTTCAGCAGCGTGGACCGGAGTGGGGTTGTGCCAGTGGGGGCTGAACAGAGAATCGCTTGTTTCAAAATCCGTGGTTGAAATCGGCGGGCGTATAGATCTGCTGACTTCATGGCGGCCTCTGAATGATTGATTTCAGGACACAACTGGCAGTTCCCCACAGATTGCGAATCAGTACTCGTTCGCGGCTTCCTCTGCTTCGTCGAACTGCTGGAACTTTGATTCGCTGACCTGGCGAATGGTCTTCTGGGCGACTTCCTGTTCCAGTTTTGCCAGAGCATCGTCGATCGACATCGCACCCAGGTCACCGTCGATACGGTCACGAACAGACACGGTGCCGTTCTCGACATCGCGTCCACCGACAACCAGCATGTACGGGATCAGTTCCACCTGAGCGTCGCGGACTTTGGCATTGATCTTGGCACCGCGAAGATCGGAGGTCACACGGAATCCGGCGGCACGGAAGCGTGCTTCGACCTGTTTGGCGTAGTCCTCGAACTTATCACTGATCGACATCACGCGAATTTGTTCAGGAGCGAGCCACAGTGGGAAGGCGCCCGCGAAATGTTCGATCAACATGCCTGTAAAGCGTTCCATCGAACCGAACGGAGCCCGGTGAATCATCACGGGTCGGTGGGTCTGGTTGTCCGCACCGACGTATTCGAGCTGGAAGCGTTCGGGAAGATTGAAGTCGAGCTGCACGGTACCGAGTTGCCATTCGCGGCCGATGCAGTCACGCACCATGAAGTCGGTTTTGGGACCGTAGAACGCGGCCTCCCCTTCCCGCTCGATGAACGGCATCTTCATGTCGGTCAGGACCTGTCGAAGAGCATTCTGAGCGCTTTCCCAGCCTTCATCCGAGCCGACGTACTTCGATTTGTTCTTGGAATCACGGCACGAAAGCTGAACGCGATAGTCATTCAGTCCCACACTGGCCAGCACGAACTTGACGAGTTCCAGCGTTGATTTGAATTCTTCCAGAACCTGTTCGGGAGTCACAAACAAATGAGCGTCGTCCTGGGTCAACCCGCGGACACGCAGCATCCCGTTGAGTTCTCCGGACTGTTCGTGACGATAGACAGTTCCGAATTCAGCCAGTCGCACCGGCAGGTCGCGGTAACTTCGCTGTTGAGCCTTATAAATCTGCACATGGTGTGGGCAGTTCATCGGCTTGAGCAGGTAGCGTTCCTGCTGTTTTTCCCAGGCTCGCAGGTAGTCCTTGCGTGCTGCGGGGGGGCAGCTGGTGGGGAAGTCGGACAAGTCCATTCCCATCAGCTTTGCAGACTCCATCAGCTTCTTCTCGTCCTCGGCTGAGAAGGGTGTTTCATCGGTGATCAGTGCGTCAAGTCGACGAACCCAGTAGTCGACCAATGCACCGGCATCGTGGCCGAAGATCGGAGCGAATTGAGACTCGCGGTAGTACGGGAAGTGTCCGCTGGTTTCGTACATATCGACACGGCCGATATGCGGCGAATAGACAGGCTGGTACCCGCGTGCGATCAGTTCCCGTTTGATGAAGTCTTCCAGGGTGGCGCGGATGGTTGCTCCCTTGGGAAGCCACAGGCAAAGTCCCTGTCCGACATCCTGACTGATCGTGAACAGGTTCAACTGCTTCCCGAGGACGCGATGGTCTCGTCGTTTGGCTTCGTTGACCTGATCGAGGTACGCATCCAGATCTTTCTGCGAGAACCAGGCGGTTCCGTAGAGTCGCTGCAACTGTTTGCCGCTGGCATCCCCTTTCCAGTAAGCGCCGGCGACGGAAAGCAGCTTGAATGCTTTGACCCGCTTTGCGTCGGGGATGTGGGGACCGCGGCACAGATCGACGAATTCGCCCTGACGATAGAAACTGACAGTGGGGTGGGTGGCCAGACCCGTGCTGATGTGCTCGACCTTGAGTTTCTGAGACATTCCCTCGACGAGTTTCAGTGCCTCGTCGCGATCGCAGATGAAACGCTCGAACGGTTCTGCCATCGAGATGATTCGTTGCATCTCGGCTTCGATCCGGGGGAAATCATCTTCGCTGATCGTGTGGGAACACGCGATATCGTAGTAAAAGCCGTGCCCGGTGGTGGGACCGAATGCCAGCTCAACTCCTGGCCACAGACGCATGACTGCCCGTGCCATAATGTGAGCGCAAGAGTGTCGCAGGATGGCCAGTGACGCGGAATCTTTTTCCGTCAGCAATTGCACCGGTACCGGGCGGGCTTCGGTCACTTCGGCCAGTGGTCGGCTGAGGTCTGTGACCTGGCCTGCGACGATGGCTCCGACTGCGGCACCAGCCAGACGTGGGCTGATGGCATTGGCGACATCGAACGAGGTGACGTGATCAGGATGGTCGACAACGGAACCGTCAGGGAGCTGAACTTGTAGCATGGCAAGGGCAATCCTGCACAAAGGGATTGGACCAATCGTAGCAAAAAACAAACCTCGACTCGAAAGTCGAGGGGCGCGGCGTTTATAGGGTGACGCCTAAGTTTCGTCAATCAGCACTGGCGCCACGTCCACCGAAACGGACAGGACGTGCGAACCTCCGCCAATCAGAACACCCTGAATCGGGCAGACGTCACCGTAGTCGCGACCCCAGCCGATTGTCACGTGACGTTCCTGGGGAATGACGTTGTTTGTGGGGTCCAGGTCGATCCAACCGTCACTGGGGCAATAGACGGACAGCCATGCATGTGAGGCGTCGGCACCCACCAGTCGGGGTTTCCCGGGAGGAGGCGCCGTCACGAGGTATCCACTCACGTATCGAGCGGCAAGACCCAGACTGCGCAGCGCCGTGATCTGCAGATGAGCAAAGTCCTGGCAGACACCACGCCGTTTCTCCAGCACTTCCTTTGTCGGCGTGCTGATGCTGGTTGTTGTCGGAGCGTATTCAAAGTCATTGTAAATACGGGATGTCAGTTCGAGGGCCGCTTCCAGCAGCGGCCGACCCGGAGTAAAGCTGACGAGGGCATATTCGCGAGCTTCGTTCAGATACTGAATGTACGGAGATTCAAAGCGAAATTGAGAAATCATCCGGGATTCGGGCGCGTCGGCTGCCAGCAACTGATCTCGCACGACTTCCCAGTTTGTCGTCTGCGAAGGTTCCGGCAAGGGTCGTCGGGCCAGGCTGACTTTGCTGCGTGCAGTGACCTTCAATTCCTGATGCGGTTCTTCGAGTGAAAAATACCACACCTCGTTACCAAAGGAATCGACCCACGACCGCAGCAGCATCGGCTCAGGCGAGACTTCCAGTTGGAATCCGGTACTCGTCTGAAACGGGGTATGCCGCGGTGTCAGATGGACATCGTTCTGGCAGATCGATACTGGGCTTGAATAGGTATACGTCGTCGTATGTTGAACGGTGTATTGCATGGGACATTTGCCGTCGTACCGGTTTCAACTGTGTGATACAGGCTGGCTGAACCGGACGGTGACGGAATCCTCAATCCTGTTAACGAGATTCACGCGCGGCGTGGGATCTGAAGTTGAGCCTCGAGTTGTCTCGAGTCGACCGTGTGGGCGAGGTAGGTATGGGTGATGCTATCGGAAAGAGAACGAAGATCGGAAGCGAGTAATGCCAGAAACTTATCGAGCTGTCGTCGATCCCCTGAGCCATTGACGGTGCAGAACGATTCCACGTCCGCCAGACGGAGCGACGCCTGAGCGGAAAGGACGAGCTTCTGTTCCGCCGTGCGGACCATCTCGGATTCCTCCCTGGAGAGACTGCGCACGTGCTTCGACAGGGCCATGAGCTGGAAGCCGACGGCACGAGGATTCGATTCATCCGCGAGTACCAGATCCAGCACCGGAGCCAGTTGCAGGGTTGTCAGATAGCGGTAGCGGTAGGTCATTGAACTGTCCGCGATTTCGAGCATCGCTTCCAGTCGAGGCAGGACATCGACCTGTCCATCGACGAGCAACCCCCGGATGACTCGCAAAGTTTGCAACGCTCGCTCGATCCTGCGCCCGATATCCAGAAAACGCCAACCGGGACCCCGGGTCATACTGTCGTTGCAGAGGCCGCTGAACGCCGACAATGAGGTCAGCAGTTGGTTCAGCGGTGCAAGCGCATCCGTCAGACCCGAGGACGTTCGTGGTGCAGACGAGCTGCGAGGCTGAGGGAACTTCATTTGATTGATAATTCGCCAGCCATCGACAGAGATTCTGTCTCGTACGACCGAAGCCGTTCGTTGGGTCGCTTCGATGGTGCTGAACAACCCCCCTTTTCGATAAGGATCATGCAGGAAGGCCCAGACGGATTCGATCAGGGCTTGCTGCTGCCCTTCTGCTTCACTGTCAAAGGGAGCCAGTGGTGATTCACCCGGTTCGTCGATGGCAAGGACCAGTTGGTACAGATCAGACAGGGTCGCGGGTTGAAGCTCGCTGGTGGTCCGGGCGACAACGCAGCGGACATGCCGGACCTGCGCTTCGGTTCGTTCGATGGAGCGTCCCAGCCAGAACAGATGGTCGGCAGCGCGGCTTGGCAAGTCGTTCGCGCTGCGACGCAGTTCGAGTGCAGTCTGCTTGGGACGAAGCAATGTCACCGGCTCGACAGGAGTATCGGCCAGCACCCACACGTCTTTGCTTCTCTGGCCAGAGGCCATCGATTCTGAGAGCGTTTCTGAGCGTGTTGCCACCCGCGAAAGGCCCCCCGGCATGACCTGGTACTTGCCTTCAGTTGCCACGGCGAAGGCGCGCAGGGTGACGTGCCAGGGTTGCAGGTTTTCTCCGATGAGCACCGGTGCGGTCGATCCTGCCAGAGGTTCCTGTGCAACGAATTGACTCGGACGAGCCCGCATCTCGGCAATGAGACGGGCCCGCTCGTCGTACGCCAGGTTGGCACCGATGTAGACCTTCACATTGTGGTGGTGGTAGGCGGGGCGTACGACGAGTCGCTCGAGATTGGCTTCGACGTACTTCAGGTCGTCGGGTCGACCGCACCACCAGGTCGGCATTGAGGGAAGTTTGAGTTCTTCACCCAGCAGGAACCGGCAGGCGGCGGGTAAATAAGCCTGCATCAGTGGTGCTTCGAGAAAGCCACTGCCTAACGCATTGGCGACCACAACCTGTCCGTCACGAACGACCTGCATCAGTCCCGGAATCCCCTCGCGCGAATCCGGACGAAGTTCGAGTGGATCGCAACGGGCGTCACCCATCCGTCGAAAGATGACGTCGACGGCCAGCAGCCCCCCGAGGGTTTTCAGATAAACGCGATCCCCGCGAACCGTCAGGTCGCCCCCTTCGACCAGCGTATAACCCAGATAGCGGGCCAGATAGACATCTTCAAAATAGCGAGAACTTCTGGGGCCTGGCGACAATACTACCACTCGCGGATTGTCCCGATGGTTACGCGCCAGTCGTGCAAGTGTGTTTTGCAGCGCGATGAAGTAGGACGCCAGGCGGACGACGTTCAGGCTCTGAAATTTCTCTGGTAATGTGCGAGAGACAACAACGCGATTCTCGACCACATATCCGGCCCCGGACGGACCCTGCGAACGGTCTCCCAGTGCCATCCAACGTCCTGTCGCATCGCGGGCTAACTGAGCCGCGTACCAGTGCAGGAAGATTCCCTCAGGAGGGCGAATATTAATGCATGGCAGCAGGTAGCCCGGATGTTCAAACAAGGCGTTCGGCGGCAGAACACCAGATCTCACGAGTTCCTGGGGCCCATACACGTCGGCCAGGATTCGATTGAGTAAGGTAGCCCGCTGCTGGATCGCGTCGGCAAGTGGATTCCATTCCGCAATCGGAAGCATCAGCGGAATGGGGTCCAGCTCCCAGGGACGTTCAAGGTCTTTCGACGCACCGTAGACGTTGTAGGTGACTCCATTTTCCCGCAGCAGATGACGAAGGTGGTCCCCCCGTTGATTGAGCCCCTCGGCACCCGCATCGTTCATGGTCTGGACGAGCCGCGACCAGGCAGGGCGTACTCCCCCATCCGGCCCGATCATTTCATCAAAATACTGACTGTGTGGGGCATATCGCGATACGATGTCGCCGGCGGGATGAGCACTCACCGCACCGGTGCTGTCAATCATGATTGTCCTGGCTCCTCTCGGCTCAGTCGTTCCTGGTCTGTTCCGAATACGGAGCAAACGACCAACGCGTGGCGACTGTGTTGTCTGATCTCGGTTGTCTGATCTACCAATTGTCCGTCGCGGGACATTCCCCAGGACCGCTCTGTTTTTCGTTTCGGGCGAGTGGTGACCGGGAAGATTCTCCCTGGCCGCTCCCGCTGTCAACATCGCAGCATGCTGCCGCTCATTCATTCCGTCGGCGAAATCCGTGACCGCCGATTACGTCCGTCGCATATCCAATGTGTACGGATAGTCGCGATTCTTTTCGTCTTCAGGAATCGTTTGCTGTCCGGGAGTATGACCGAGATGGAAGAATCTCGCCACGCGCCGGCTTTCGGCTTCGTAGGCGTTCACCGGGAACGTGGCGTAGCTTCGTCCTCCCGGATGCGAAACATGCCAGGTGCAACCGCCAAGCGACCGCTTGTTCCACCGGTCGAGCAGATCGAAGACGAGTGGCGAATGGACGCCAATCGTCGGATGCAGACACGACGGTGGTTGCCATGCGCGGAAGCGAACCCCCGCAACGAACTCACCTTTCGTACCAGTCGGATGCAGCGGTACACGCCGGCCATTGCACGTCACGACAAAACGGGGATCCGTCAGGCCACGGACTTTTACCTGGACGCGATCCACTGACGAATCGACGTAGCGTGCGGCGCCGGTACCGCCAAATTCCTCACCCAGGACGTGCCAGGGTTCGATCGCCTGACGCAATTCGATCTGCACTCCCGAGATCGTGATTTCACCAATCAGAGGGAACCGGAACTCGACATGGGGGGCGAACCAGGACTCTTCGAAACGGAATCCTGCGTCGCAAAGATCCGCCAGGACTTCATGGAAATCCTGCTCGACGAAATGGGGCAGCATGAAACGATCGTGCAGCGTGGTCCCCCAACGGACGAGTGTCTCACGGTAGGGCTTGTGCCAGAAACGGGCGATCAGCGCCCGCACCAGCAACTGCTGCGTGAGGCTCATCCGTTCATGCGGTGGCATCTCAAACCCACGCATTTCCACAAGACCAAGTCGACCTGTCGCACTGTCGGGCGAATACAGTTTGTCGATACAGAATTCGGCACGATGCGTGTTTCCCGTCAGGTCCGTCAGCAGATGTCGGAAGACACGGTCGACGAGCCACGGAGGACAGCTTTCCCCTTCTGGTAACTGCGAACACGCAATCTCCAGTTCATAAAGGTTCTCGTGCCGCGCTTCATCAAGTCGCGGAGCTTGACTGGTCGGGCCGATGAACAGTCCCGAGAAGAGGTATGACAACGAGGGACGGTTATTCCAGTACGTTACCAGACTGCGCAAGAGATCGGGGCGTCGGAGGAACGGACTTTGAGCGGGAGACGGCCCTCCCATCACGATATGGTTTCCGCCACCGGTGCCCGTGTGACGCCCGTCGAGCATGAATTTCTCGGAGCTTAATCGCGAGAGATGCGCCTCTTCGTACAGGACGGTGGTATTCGTCACCAGTTCCTTCCAGGTGCGCGAGGGCTGCAAATTGACCTCGATGACACCCGGATCCGGCGTCACCTTGAAATGATCGACACGATAGTCATAAGGGGGGGGATAGCCTTCGATTCGGACGGGCATCGAAAGTTCTGCGGCCGTGGCTTCAATCGCCGAGACAAGGTCGAGGTATTGCTCGATTCGTTCCACGGGTGGCATGAAAATATGGATGACGCCCCCGCGCGGCTCAACGCAGAGCGCCGTTCGAACGATTGGTTCATTCTGATGCAAGCTCGCTGCCGACGAAAGCGGGTGCGCGTCCCTGGAGTGCGAACCGTTGCGAACGACATGCGAGGCGGGGGATGAGTCACCGGCCGTTCCGTTGGAATGCGACCGACTGTTCGTGGTAGGGGTGGACGCACTTGTCTGCGTCTCCACAGAATGATCTGCGACGGTCGAGGCGACCGGTTCCAGTTCACCGAATGATCGTTTGACGTACTCCAATACGCTGCCCCGGGCCTGCAGCACCCGCGGAACATCGCCGTTCCCCGGCTGTGAACCGAGTTCAAACAGGTTGGGATGGACTTCGTTTGTCTGCGGAGCGACTCGGGAGAAGTGCGGAAGTTCACCACGTGGAGCGGTGGGGTCGGCTTCGACGATCAGCGGCCGATCTTCAGGACGCAGCCACGGGAGCGAATCGAGTGGCAGGCGATACCCCATGGGTGAATCACCCGGGACCAGGAACATCCGGTCCTGGCGCAGGTGCCATGGTCCGCTGACCCAACTTGTCAGGGCGTTCTCGTCCTCGTTGGGCATGACCGGCAGCACATAGCCCACAACACTGGCGAGTCCCTGTTCAAAGACGCGCGCCAGTCGTGCTCTTTCTTCTTCATTGTCGAGCCGGGAATCGAACGGATCGACGTTTGTCGGCAGCTTTCTCGCTTTCCACAAGTAATACCAGGTGTCTTCATAACCCGGCCGGATATGCTCAATCTGGACCTGCAGTTGCTGCGCAAGCATCGAGATAAATTCGCGAGCTTCTTTCTCTCCGTAGCCGTAGTCCTTGTCGTCCTCGGCGATGAGATCAGGACGAGTCCAGACGGGTTCGGTATCCTTTCGCCAGTAGCAACCCAGCGCCCAGCGCGGCAGGGACTCGCCGGGGTACCACTTCCCCTGTCCGAAATGCAGCAAGGGACCATTTGCGAACCGATTGGCCAGGCGACGAAACAGGGTTCCTGCCAGCCGACGTTTGGTCGCTCCCAGTGCCGCAGTGTTCCATTCAGGCTCGTCCCGATGATCGATCGAGACAAACGTCGGTTCACCACCCATGGTGAAGAAGCGGGGACCCATCGAGAGTTCGCGATCGACGTGTTCTCCCAACTGCTGAATATCGGCCCACTGCTCGTCCGTGTATGGCTTCGTCACACGCGGATCTTCGTGGATGCGAGTGATCGACATGTCGAAAGAGAACTCGACTTCACACTTATCGACACCCCCATTGATCGGTGAGGCAGATTGTGGGTCAGGTGTTGCAGCCAGCGGGATGTGCCCTTCGCCGGCGAGCAGGCCTGATGTCGCATCGAGTCCCACCCACCCTGCTCCGGGAAGGAAGACTTCTGCCCAGGCGTGCAGATCGGTGAAGTCGGTAGCGGCCCCGGACGGTCCATCAAGAGACGCGACGTCCGGCTTCAACTGCAGCAGGTAACCCGAAACGAACCGGGCGGCCAATCCATAGTGACGCAGCAATTGGACCAGCAGCCATGCCGAGTCGCGGCAAGACCCACTTCGCCTGGTGAGCGTTTCTTCACAGGTCTGAACACCGGGTTCCAGTCGGATGACGTACTTGACCGCGTGGTGGACGTACTGATTGAAAGCGACGATGGAATTGTTGGTCTTCTCGGCTCCGTGAGGGGCCCCTGCGACGAAGGCCGCCATCTCCGGACCCAGGGGATCGGTGACCAGATAAGGCTGCAGTTGCGCCAGCAGTGAGGGACTGTAAGTGAATGGAAATTCTGTCGCGTCGGGTTCGAGGAAAAAGTCGAACGGGTTGATCACCGTCATGTCAGCGATCAGATCGACCGTGACGGAAAGTTCTCGCGTCTTGTCCGGAAAAACCACTCGGGCGAGAAAGTTGCCGTAAGGATCCTGTTGCCAATTCAGAAACTGTTTTTCAGGCAGTACTTTGAGCGAATAACTGAGGATTGGTGTGCGACAGTGAGGCGCAGGCCGCAGCCGGATCACTTGAGGTGACAAACTGACGAGGCGGTCATAGGAATAAGTCGTCTTATGGTGCAGTGCAACTCGAATAGTCATTGTCGATCTTCTATGGAGTAATTCAGGTTCGCCGTCTCAAGTCGCGTTCAGGTAATTCTTGACCGCTCTCGAGCCCCTGTTTTCGGATGCACGTCGGGTTGGATTAGTACTCGTCCGGTCGCTCGATTCATCGGAAACCCGCCGGATTTATCGGCTCAACCGATACGTCCAGGATCGGGCTTCATTCCCGGCAGTTGCGGCTGTCGGGGCGACCGAACGGTGGCTGCAGTGCTGCTGATCGCGAACGGTGGAAACGATTCTGATTTGGCTTTAGTGGTTAACTAAGGGATGTTTGTTGACGTTACTGCTGCGAGGGGAATTCGAATGGAGGGTTGCTTCCTCCGACCCTCCGATCAGCCCTGTGATTGTGACTGGCCACCCATCGATTGTTTCTGAACGCTGGTCGCCGGTAAGGCTGCGCTGGTCGCGAGTGGCTTTTTGGCCGCTCGCACCGGCTTGACTTCGGGTTGTATTGAGAAGAAGGTGTCAGAGATGGCCAGTCCCACGCCGTTCAACTTTTCCTGGAACTGATCGATAAACTCATGCAGTCCCGTCGCAAAGATTTCCTCGATATTCGTGTAGTCGAGTTCGGCTCGTAGCCGACCCAGACATTGTTCGGCGCGATTATTGAAGTTGCCGCGCGAGCCACCGGTGATCGTTAAAAGCGACTGCTCGGCGGAACCAACACAGAACCGGACTGCGCGAGGGAACTCACGGTCGAGAAGCAGAAAGTCTGCAACCTGATGGGGAGTAATCCGGCCGTGAGCCTTGCGATACATTTCCAGTGCACTCGCTGACTTCAATAGCGCGGACCACTGGTTTGTGTCGAGTTGCGTCCCGACATCGGAAACCTGGGGCAGCAGCAGGTAGTACTTCACGTCAAGAATACGCGAGGTCTTGTCGGCGCGCTCAATCAGTTGGCCCATCCGGTGAAAGTGCCATGCCTCGTTATGCGAGAGCGTCGACTGCACCGCTCCGTCGAGGGTATAGGCCGATAGTTTGATCTGGGCGAAAAAGTCGAAGGGTGAACCCAGCACTTGAGGCTGCGATGCGGTTTTGACAAGCAGAAAGAACTTGTTGAGTTCTTCCCACATCGTGGAACTGATCATGTCACGGACGGTCCGTGCGTTTTCGCGCGCCGTTCGCAGGCAGCAGAGAATCGAGTTGGGATTCTCGGTATCAAACGTCAGAAAGTGAATGACGTTCTGCTGCGTTCCCTCGGGGTAGCGCTTCTGGAAATCAGCGTGGTCGCCGGTTGTATAGATCAGCGGATCCCAGTGCCGTTCCATCTCAGGACCGACATCCAGCGACAAATTCAAATTGACATCGATGAAGCGAGCCACGTTCTCGGCTCGCTCCACGTAGCGACTCATCCAGTAAATCGAATCGGCAACACGGCTCAACATGATTGGTAATCTCTCGGGAAGGACGTAACGTCAAACGCGTGGCGTTCCGTTCTTCAGAACCCATGTATCTTTACTGCCTCCTCCTTGCGAGGAATTGACGACCAGTGATCCTTTCACCAGCGCCACCCGGGTCAGTCCCCCGGGCAGAATGTAAACGTCTTCGCCGTAAAGAATGTAGGGTCGCAAATCGACGTGTCGGCCTTCCAGATGATCTCCTACGATGGTTGGCACGCGCGAAAGCGACAGTGTTGGCTGTGCGACGTAGTTACGAGGATTTGTGGAGATCAGCTCGCGATACTTCGCCAACTGCTCACTCGACGCTCGCGGACCCACAAGAATTCCATACCCGCCTGATTCGTTAGCCGGTTTAACCACCAGCTCGGCAATGTGCTCAAGCACATATTTGCGGTCGTCGTCGTTGGCGCAAAGGTATGTCGGGACGTTCGGCAACAGCATCTCTTCGCCCAGATAATACTTGATCATCTGAGGCACATAGGCGTAGACCGCCTTGTCGTCGGCGATTCCGGTCCCCGGTGCATTGGCGAGCGCCACACGGCCGGCGCGGTAGACGTCCATCAACCCCGGGACACCCAGGCACGAGTCGGGACGGAAGCAAAGTGGGTCGAGGAATTCGTCGTCGATCCGGCGGTAGATGACGTCCACACGTTCGAGGCCTCGTGTGGTCCTCATATGGACGAAACCGTTCGTCACGACAAGATCGGGACCCTGGACCAGTTCGACGCCCATTTGCTGTGCGAGAAAGCAGTGCTCGAAATAGGCTGAGTTATAAATTCCCGGGGTCAGCACGACGACGGTTGGTTCGTCCGTTGTCGGGGGGGCGATGTGCTGAAGCATCTTCAGTAACTGTTCAGGGTAGTCCTCAACTGGCATCACCGACAGCCCGTTGAATAGTTGCGGGAACGTCCGCTTCATGACCTCGCGATTCTCGAGCACATACGAAACTCCCGACGGACATCGCAGGTTGTCTTCCAGAACGTAAACCGTCCCATCCGCATTACGGACAAGGTCGGTCCCTGTAATGTGACACCAGATTCCTCCGGGTGGGTTGAGTCCAACGCACTGCTTCAGAAAGTTCCGGCTCGAAGTGACCATGTACTCCGGAAAAATCCCCTCTTTAACAATGGTCTGCTCGTGATAGATGTCGTCGATAAAGCGATTCAACGCGCGGATGCGCTGCTTCAACCCCGCGTCGATGAACTTCCATTCGGCTCCTTCGATGATGCGGGGGATCAGATCAAAGGGCCAGATCTTCTCGGTGCCCGCTTCGTGCCCATAGACATTGAACGTGATCCCCATATTCAGCAGGGCCTGGTCGGCGACTCGCTGCCGTCGGGTCAGTTCACCGTCGGTCAGCCCCTTGAGGCGCGAAGCCAGCAATTCCCCCCGGGGGCGAGGCTGCCCACCCTCCAGAAACATCTCATCGTAGAAACCAGCCGTATCGTAGTCGGGAAATGCGACGTCCTTCGGGACTCGATTGTGCGCGGGGTCGGTGGCAGCGAGCATTTCTCATCTTTCGGCTGGAGACTCTAAATTGTCGTCGTTCGCCCCTGCTTTCGTTGAATCCCAACAATATCGCCTAAACTTAAGGCAGAAACCGCTTGCCTTCGGAGCAAATCATTCGGATTCCGGGCAAATTCACCGATGCGATTTGTAGAGGCAACTGCCATGCCGCTCAATTGCGCGTTGTGTTCTATTCTTCATTGCACGAAAAATAGACTGAATGTGCTTGCAGATGGACCTAATAAAAGGTTGAGTTGAATCGACTCGAAGTCCCAGTTCTGTCCGTATAGGTTGAGACTCGATCAGGCGGTGCTGAGACTCGCAGAAATTCACCGTGACTTTCAGTGGGCGCGTTCCGTCTCGGCTTCATTCAACAGAACGACGTTCCGCGGCCCGGCAGAGGACGAAACGACAAACGCTGATACGCATCCAACTTTACTTCTTCATGAGATCGATTCCCATATCCAGAAACAACATTTTCATGTCGTCCCAGACATCTTTCTTGGCTGCGGGATTGCGCATCAGATACGAAGGATGGTAAGTGCAGATCACCTTCGCGTTTCCGTACGTGAAAAATCGCTTTCGCAGCTTTCCAATCGCTTCGGTCGAGCGAAGCAGGTTTTGCGCGGCACAGGCGCCCCAGCAGACAATGTATTCGGGATTCACATGCGCGATCTGCCCGTCGAGGTATTCGCGGCAGTTGGCCGCTTCGTCAGGGGCAGGAAGTCGGTTCCCTGGGGGGCGGCATCGAAGTACGTTGCAGATGTAAATGTCTTCGCGGCGAAGCCGACAGGCTTTAATAATATCGTTCAGCAACTGCCCTGATTTTCCGACAAAGGGCTCACCCTGAGCATCCTCATCTGCCCCGGGGGCTTCGCCGACGAACAGAATCCGGGCCTGGGGATTCCCGACTCCGAACACGGTTTGCGTCCGGGTACTGGCCAGTTCATGGCAACGAGTACAATTTTTGACACGTTCAGCCAGCGCCGCCAGACCCGCGACCCGCTCGGCGAGCGGCAGGTTCAAAGGCTTAAACGGTTCGTGGACAATTGGAAACAAGCTGTCGGGACTCTTTTTCGCACTCACGTCAGGAACTGCAGAGCGACCCGGCTGTGCGAGTACTTCTGAGAGCAACGTGGGCCCGCCATGTGTCGCGCCAGCTAAATTCGAGGTCGCCTGAATCAGCGGGGATTTGGCCACAGTGCTGCTGGTCCCTGCGCGAGGCTGTGAAGTCACATCCGACGCCTGAGACTGAGGCGGAGAACCACCCGGTGCGACGGGGGGGACAGGAACGACGGGGTCGATTCGACTCCAATGCGTCAGTCCCGCCCGGCGAAATCCCTGCAGCTGTTGAATGACAGCCCGCCTGAGTTCGTCAGAATCGATATCCGGTGTTTCCATCGTCAACGCTAATATTCCTGAACGAAACTTCCGGGGCCTCGCCTACTCCACTGGCCCTCGCCCCAGATCAAACGCGAGGGCCATCCCCTGCCTAGTTCGGGGTCCGAGGGTAGTGTGACGAATGGCTCCAAAGCCCGCCAGCCTTTACGGGCTTTTGGAACCCGTGGCACGACGCTCGTCCGGGGCAGAAGGTGCTCTGCACCTGGAAGGAGGCGGACCCTAGAGCTCGTTAACGAAGGTTGGCTGTGGTCGGAAAGTCGTCAGATTGTCCCTGCCACGCCATTACAGGACGATGATCGCACAAATTCGAGCTCGTTGCAGAGTTTCGTCACCGAGATCAAAGTCGGGTGCATGCGGCGCACCCGAAGCGGTCGACCCGGCCGTGGCTTATGAGTGGTCGGCATGGTGACGCAACTCGGATCAGGCGCCGGATTCACGGCGTCCCGTAATTCTCCAAATGCGCAGATACTGTTTGGACGCCGCAGGCGAGGCGCCAGGCAGGATGTCGGTGATCTGACAGTGACCTGACGCCCGGCTTGTGCGGACAGTCCCGTCTTCCTCGGGTCACGAGGCTTTTTTCTTGCTGGGCGTTTTCTTCTTGGCAGACTTCGTCGCGGGAACTTTTCCTCCCTCTTTTCTCGCTTCCGACAATCCAATCGCAATCGCCTGTTTTCGGCTCGTTACCTTCTTGCCACTTTTCCCGCTCCGAAGCTTGCCTGTCTTCATCTCGTGGACTGCTTTTTCGACCTTCTTCTGCGCGAGAGCACCATATTTTTTCGCCATTGAGAAATCTCCTGACTAGCACCTGGGAAGAGGGACTGGCGATTGATAACGCAATTGGCGCGCCGCGGGTTTGGGGCTTTGGGGCTTTCCCAAAGCTTGCTGGCGAGGACGACCCGAATTACTTCGGTGCTCCGTCTTGTTCGCGTGAGTGCTCTCCTCGTGCATTCGCTCTAGGGTCGTCCCCGGGTGAGACGAACTCACTCTGATCTCGCGTGATTGGCCCCCCCCTGCGAGGGGGAGGGGAGGCATCGTAGCTCCCTTGGGGGAAATGGAGTCCCTCTTGCAGTAATTGCCGGTTTTGGCCTACAAACCCGGCTACTGGCGCTGGATGCGATGTTTTGTCTATTCGCTTCAGCTGAGTTTTCGGTCTCTCAAGGGATGGAGAGCCATGCGATTTCTACTTCGAGGTTGGGTTTTTGGTTTCGTCTCGCTGAGTGTAATGCTGACCGGCTGTGGTACGGCTTCGACTCCGGTTGCTGACACGAATGCGGATGATCCGCTGATGGCTTCCCGGATGAATGAGGAAGACGGAGCTTTACTGCTGGCGGTTCCCGGTCCTGACGGTAAGGGAGCTGATAAGAAAGGGAAGGTCTCGCAGGCTGCTGCCAAAGCAGGAGCCAATCTGGTTCCAAAGGCTCTGGGCGGGAAACGACCAGGTACCTTGCCCGACGAAGATCACGCAGCACGAAAAGTCGCTGATAAAGGCTCTCCCGAGTGGCTGCTGAGCGAAATTCAGCGGGTCCGCTTGTTGCCACTTCCTCACGAAGATGACGATGACAACGAATCGGAAGACTTCGAAGAAGACGAACAACCCCTGACACCCGAGCAGGAAAAGAAGCTGGCTCAGGCGATTGAGCACAGCAAGGGGATTCGCCGCGAGCGGAATCTGCAGGTCATCAAGTTGGCCGAAGAGTGTCTTCAGAAGACCAGCAAGAACCCAGAACAGGAACCGCTGTTCTGCGCCGCCGTGCATCATCTGCTCGACGCCCGCCTGCAACTCGCGCTTCAGGGGGACAAGGAAAGCATTGAATCGCTCTATGAAGCGGAAAGCCTGTTCTTCGAGCGGAATCCCAAATCGGAATCCGCGTCCGAAGCCGCACTCACGCTGGTCAATCTGGCACACGCCAACGCCCTTCGCTACGGCACGAAAGAGCCTCGCTGGCTGACCGAATTTTCCAAGCGTGCACAGGTTTACGCCACGCGGTTCCCGGACGAACAACCCCGATCTGTTCCTCTGTTGATGGCCGCCGCACGCAGCTGTGAGAACAATGGACAACTGGAAGAGGCACGCACCTGTTACGGTCTGCTCACCTCGAAATTTGCTCAATCACCGCAGGGGCAGCAGGCCGAAGGAGTCCTGCGACGGATGCAGTTGACCGGAAATGAGCTTGAGCTGAGTGCTCCTGGCATCGACGGCAGCGACATCGATCTGAAAGCCTACAAGGGAAAGATGGTTCTGGTCGTGTTCTGGGCGTCCAACGCTCAGCCGTTTGTTCAGCAGCTTCCCAAGATTCAGGAAGTGACCGCCAAGTACAAGAAGGCCTGCACCGTGGTGGGGGTCAATCTGGATCTGGAAGAAAGCGCTGTCGAATCGTTCGTCGAAAAGACGAACCTCGACTGGCAGCAGATCTTCTTCCCCAGCAAGTCACAACGAGGCTGGAATTCACCTGTTGCAGTCTATTACGGAGTGAACTCGCTCCCCACGATGTGGCTGGTTGATCCTACTGGAGTTGTCGCGGAGACGAACCTGGATGCTTCGAACCTCGAAGCCAAGTTGCGGGAAGTCTACACCGCGTTCTCGAAGAAGAAGTAAGGCCTGACACAATTCCCGTCGGCCAGTATCAGCGACTGCGACGAGACAGTCTTTCCGCTGCTCCCCTGAAGCAGATGGAAATCGGGTCTCGTTGTTGTCGCTGATCTTCTTTCTGGTTCGTTCATCATCGAGCCACCAGCGCTATTCTGCCGAGGCGAGTGCTTTGGCTTCTGCCGTCGACAACGCCCGATTATAGAGTCGAACGTGACGAAGGCGACCGCGGAAGTGGTCATTCGGTCCGACCCCGATTTTCAGCGGTTGCTCGGTCGTCAGGTTGTAGTCGGCGGCGTCAAATTCTGTGGAACTCGATTTCAGCTCACCATCGACGAAGAGATTCAGCTTTCCGCCTGTCTTGACGGCCGCCACGTGGTGCCAGCCAGTCGGAAATTCCTCGTCCCAGGTCGTCAGCTTCCCAATTTCACAAGAGCTGACCCGGCCGTTAGGTAAGGTGCTGCAGAAAAGCTGACCCTGATACTCGGCCATGGTCCAGGCGCGGCGATACTTGACGTCTGGTGTGGTGTCCAGTTGCGTAATTCGCTGCCATTCTGTTCCGCCATTGTATTGGTAGATCTCGGCGAGCGGCAGGGTTCCTGCAACCAGACGGCCGTTGTGGACCAGCATCCCCATCACTTCGAGCTCTTCGCCCAGACGGCCGATATCGGTCCAGTCGTTCGCGTCTTCAAAGCGGTAGACGCGGCCGCTGGGCCACGTTCCCACGTAAAGCCGCCCATGATAAACGGCGAATGAGTATGTCTGGGTGTTCTCGCCCGGCTTGCCGACTTCCCCCAGATCAGACCAGGTCTTGCCATCAAACCGGTAAACATGTCCGTTATCGTAGCTGGAGGCATACAGATGACCGTTGTAGACCGCCATCGCCTCGACGCGCTTGCCGTCGGGGACGTCGATCTGGTTCCAGTCGCCTGTCTCTGATCGCAGGAAAAAACCGGCGGGTTTGTAGAGCGATCCCGCATACTGTCGCCCCTGAAATGTCACCAGGCCAGAGACGGCTTCGATGCGATCTGGCTGACCGGGCAGCTTCAATGTGCCACATTCGACCCAGTTCGTTCCTCCCGCATAGCGAAAGATCTGGCCCCCCAGATGCTGATTGGGCGATTCGGAAAGTGCTGAACCCGCGACCCGGTACTTTCCCGTGCCCACGTAAAGCTCTCCGCCAAAAGAAGCCATGGCTGTGATCGCGTTACTGGGCGAGGGGCTTCCGCAATCAATCCAGGTTGTTCCATGCGAATACATGGCGACTCGTCCCGATTGTCCCTCCCCCGGCTCGCATGTTCCCGCAAACAGACGACCACGGTGGGTGATCAGGCCAAATGACAGCAGTGATTCCTTACCGGGTTTTCCTGCATCGCGCCAGCCGGACGATTTGTTGTTATCGATGCCAAACTGAAGCTGACGGAAATTGGCCTGATTCAAGGTGACGCCGGTATTTGTCTTCAGCGCCACATGAAAGCCGCGACGCGACGCGGGGTCATATTGACTGAGGATGTCTCCCGGGACGTCATCCGTTGAGGCATCGGTCCAGACCCAGGCAGCAACGGAAAAGTCCTTGCTACCGAGAGCGGAATTCGTGTTCGCAGGGATTTCGAGATATGACTTCTGTCCGTCGAACGAGGCGCCTTGCGCGTTATGATCCGCTGCCGGATCGTTCCAGGTCACGCCGTTAACTCGCCCGTCGAGTCCATTACCGGAGATGTCAATCGCGTTTTTCACCAGTGGCCAGTGTCCGACCAGACCTTTATCGAGAGCTGGTTTGTCGTCAGCAGAAGCCAGCGTCGGCGCCAGACCATGGCAAAGAAATAGCGCAAAAATAACGATCGACGTTACTCGCATGTTCGCATCTTCCTCGTTGGTGACCGACGTCAGGCTATGGACTGTGGTTACTGACTCGACTGGCGACGTGATTCTCGCTTACGGATTGTGACGTACATCAATCCCAGCAGCAACACATCAATGCGCGACAATGTATCGTCCGCGCTGACTTCCCAGTTGCGAGACCACCAGTTAACAGGCCCTACAGTCGCGAGGATCCTGGTTCCTTGCCGTAGAACGTATCCCCGAACGAACCAGCCAGCACGTTCCAGTACGGCGGGGCCACACTTCAGTTCCATCTCCCAGTGAGTGAGGAAGAAACCCACGAGCGTCGCGGAACCCAGTTCGGTCCCCAAATCGTCCGTCAGCACGTAGCGGCTCTTCAGCCAGGAGGGGCGGACAAGCTTGATGGACCTGTCTGACAAAGGGAGATGCAGGTTCTCGCGGAACCATTCGCCTGTTATCACGCCCAACACAGTCCCATCGAGAATCAGCTCAAACGAGGATGTGAACCAACCCGTTGCACGACCTTCCAGATGCATTAGACAACTCTTCTTTCCCGGTGCCAGCACCGTTGTCATTAAGGAGTTTATGATCCAATGGAATCAGAGACAGCATCGCATGAAACTCGATGATACCCGTCGTGGAGTTTTCTCAGTCAGGAACTCGTGAAGTGGGAGTCAAACTCCCTTGGATGAGACGTGGTGAGATGCCGCCAACACTGACGACTGATCTCAATCGGCCACCTGCCGCTCCATGCCCAACTTCGTCTCGAAGATAACCCAACGAAAAGGCCGGTCAGAATGATCCATTCCGACCGGCCTTTCGAGATTTGATTGCAAGATCATCAGAGGGATCAGTTGATTCCGACGGAAATCCAGCCGTCGACGAGCAGCAACTGTGTTACGTAGGCTACCACGATCTTGGTGGGTGTCTGGATCTCGACTTTTCCGTCCAGCACGCGGTCAGGCAGCATCGACTGAATCTTCTTGCGGACGACAGCGTTGATCGCGACTCCGCCCCCTTCTCCTTCAGCGGCTGCCACGATGACACTACCCGCCTTGGCGATGATCTGGCCCCCTTGAGCAGCCAGCGAGATGGGAACCGAAATTTCCCGCATGGGGATGTCTTCTTTTCCATCCTGCTTGAAACCTGCCCGAATGATGATATTGATTTCATCATCAGCGACTCGGACGCGGATCGGATCCACAGGAGCGAAAATGATCGCGTTCAGATCTTGTGTCTCTTCGTCTTCCTCGACAGGAGCCTTGGGCTGTTCAGGCAAGTGGTAGGGGCGGTTCAGGATGGTGCTGATGAACGATTCCAGTTTCGCTTTCAGCTGTTCTTCGTTCAGCGTCTGACCGGCGATACCCATCTTGTCGACACCGTTATTGATCGCGGTTTCATGAATCAGTGCGGTGATTCCGGTCGCGGTCAGCAGGCGGCCTTCCGGCAAGTCTGCACCGATCTGACGTGGGGACATCACCCGAGCATTCAGCGTCAACATCTGATCTGTCGACTGGTAGGTGAAGGTGTCAGGAAAAACTCCGGCATTGCGAAGACCGGTGTAGACTTCGCGATTCAGCTTGTCGGTCTGCTGAGCGAAGTTGGAATCGACTTCCTGGTTGAAGGCAGGCAGCACACCATCTTGAACTCGGCTGGCTGCGATCGCTTCCGCTTCGCCTCTTTTCTCTTCTACAGCTTGTGATGCAATTCCCTGTGCGATTCGTCCGAGAATAGGAATTCCAGAGAATTTGGTATTGATCCCGGTCGTGGTGTTGTGCGGATTCACACCAATCGTTGCAGGCGACGTCATGAAGCGGTAGCCGTCGAAGTTGACTTCCTTCGTGGCCGCAAACGTGTGATTACCTGCCGTGTAGACAGTTGCCTGAGGAGTGACACCGGCCGTATTGGACTGAATGTTTCCGTTCAATCGCAAGGCGAACCGAGCCGTGGTGCTGCTTGGAAGCAGGTCCACATTAACGGTGGTATTGGTCACCTGGCAGCCATTTACCTGTGCACCCAGGATGAAGTCACGAACGGCACCCTGGACCGTTCGGCTGTCAGACATGATGCGGTTCAGGAACGCTTCGGTCACCAGCACCCGCAGGTTGTAGTTGAACAGACGGCTTTGCAGCGAGTTCGCCAGTCGGTCGCCGCCATCCGGGGCGACATAACGGGCTCGAGCAAATGCGTCCCGCAGTTCGCCAGCTTTTTCACCGGTTGAGATGTAGGTGTCGAGTGCGTCGGAAAGATTCTTCAGCTCGGCTCGCAGTTTCTGTCCTGCTGCGACGGGATCGGTCCACGATGCCGACGAGATGTATTGGTCGAGCGAAGTGGCGAATGACTGGAACGGTGAACGAGTCGTGAATTCACGCTGAGTTGCATCCAGCACGTGATCACGAGTCTTCAGCTTCGACTGCGCTTCCAGTGCCGCGGCGAGTGGCAATGATCCTTCCTGATCGGCCTGCAAGGCGCCCTTCAGTTCAGGAATATTGAAGTAAGGAAGCCACAACGATCCGTTGCCGATGGTGCCCAGATAGCTCTCGAGTGATTGAATCGACGAGAGCAACTGATTTGCACGCGCACGGGTCTTCGCTCCGGCGAGCTTGTGGCCGTCGATGTCCAGCGTGTCGAGCGCGGCTTCGGCGAGATCGATTCGCAGCTTCAAGCTGTTATTGAGAGCGGTCAGCGGGCTGTGGAGCGAACGGTAGGATGAATCATCCAGTGCCCGTCGCATCACGTCCTGCTTGACCTTCAGAACGCCCAGAGCATCACGTTGGGCCGCGGCGTCAGATGCTTCCAGTTTTGCATAGAAGTTGGCCACCGCATCCGAGGCCCCCTTCGACCATTCGGCCCAGTTGCCATCCAGTTTGGCGAACTGTTCTTCAGTGAGATCATCGGGTGGAGTGGAAGGAAAAATCCCGCTCAATCCCGTGCCAGCGACGTTCGCCGCATCTTCAACGGCGAAGGTTCCGGTAGCGGCTAAAGCCACGACACTGAGGAGTGCCAGGCTATGAGCCAGCCGATTCTTACGCCAGAATTTCTCAGACATCCAAGACGCCCGAGGTGTTCGATCCTTCATTCATTCGCTCCGTGCAAAAACCTATGTCAAATCAAGGTGTTCGACTGCCGGTCGATCGTTCGTAGACGGTGCGCTCTGGACAGCGATTCCTTCGCTGGCGTTTCTTATCGTCTGAGGTCCTTCTCGAATACGAGCATCACGGGCGGAAGTGCCACCTTCGTTAATTAGAACTCCACCGGCCCTCGCAGAGTTAGTACTTACCGTTGTGTTTTCCTAATCGCTACAGTCAGCCAAACCGCCCCAGCTTAGTGGCTCCCGGTGCCGTATTCAATCATCAGTTGCGGAAACGACCATCGGCACTGGCTGCCGGAACAGGTGCCTGTTCTGTCCCAAATGCCTTAATTCAGGGGATTTTCAGGCCTTTGGCCGAAGTTTTTAATTTCTGTGGCAGTTCCGAAAATTGAGTCCTGAACTGCCTGAACACCCGTCTGGGCGGCGACATCAGGCGGCCGTTCGGCAGCGTTCGCCGATCCGCGAACCTCTCCTCTGTCAGGTGCCGCAATCGGGGTGTGAAACGAACGTTCTCGTCTTGTTGCGATCGCCCCATCACATTTACTGTCACCGGCTCAGATCGAAGGGCGTTCATGACATCGTTCGAGTGTCAACGCAAACCGAATTTCAGGCAGAAGAACCATGATCCAACGAACTTACTTCGTCATCATCGCACTCCTGGCGTGGGCGTATGGGAGCTGCTCGCTGGCCCAGGAAGTTCGTGTCTACACCACGATTCGTGACCTTTCCGGACCACCAGCGCCGTCTCGAAGCGACTCCAGCCGAGTCGTCGTTCGCAGTCTGATGCTGTTCCACGCGGGAAAGGTTTATGACTACATCGAACCTGCGGGCGAGGTGACGATCTTTGAACTGGCTCATCGTCGTTTCACCGTGTTGAACCCCCGTCGGCAGCTCAGCACTGAACTCACCCAGGATGAGATCCGTCAGTTCCTTGGTCTCGCAGAAGACGAAGCGCAAAAGCGCATGGCCGCACTGGCGGAAGAAGCTTCGGCCTCTTCGTTAAAAGCACAACAGGTGCTGTGGTTCCAGTTTCATCCCGATTTCGAAACCCGTTTCGAACCTGACAAGCTGCAACTGTCGCTCACGGCTGAACACTACCAGTACAACGTCGAAGGGTTTAAACCAACCTCGCCTGAACTGGTTGAGCAGTATCTGCATGTTGCCGACTGGATCGCGCAGTTTAACTCTGTCCTGCATCCGCAGTCACTATTCCCCGCCCCTCGCATGCGACTCAATCAGGAACTGCGAACCCGCGAACTGCTGCCACTTTCGATCGACCTGCGGGCCGAGACCGAGCCGGTGCTGCACTTGCAGGCACGGCATGAATGGACCTGGAAGTTCCAGAAAACCGATCGGCAACTGATTGCCGACTGGGATAAACTGCTGCGGGATCCCAATCTCCGTAAGGTTCCTTTCCGTCAGTTCCAGCAGGAGATGTTGCGGACGGAGCTTGCCCGCAAGCGATGACATCCTGAACGGGTGAAGTGAGTTTGAATGCACAACTCGGAAGCCGTACCTTGCCTGCTTCAGACTGTCATTCAAACCTTCAGCCTACAAGGAACGCTCGATGGCTTCTCCGCTGTTCGATTTGACTGGAAAAGTGGCGCTCATCACGGGGGGCAGTAAAGGCCTCGGCAAGGCGATGGCCCGTGGATTCGCGGAAGCGGGGGCGGACGTTGTCATCTGCAGCCGTCACGCTGATGAACTCGAACAGGCACTCCCGGAAATTCTCGAAGGAACGTCCGTCCGGGGCCGTTCCTTCGTCGTTGATATGACGAACCGGAGTGAAGTCGACGCGCTCGCGAAATCGGCGCTGGAGGCGATGGGGAAGGTCGATATCCTCATCAACAATGCGGGCTCGAACGTCCCTCAACCGATCGACGCGATCACTGACAAGGACTGGGACAGGATTGTGGAACTGAACCTGACGTCCTGCATGAGTCTCTCTCGTGCGTTGATTCCGCAGATGAAGCAGCGCAGGTGGGGCCGGATCGTTCACATTTCGTCGGTCATGGGGCTGACATCGAAAGCGGGACGCAGTTGCTACTCCGCGACAAAAGCGGCCCTGATTGGCCTTGCGCGGGCCATGGCCCTGGATCTGGGCCCATACGGCATCACGTGTAACTGTATCGCTCCTGGCCCGTTCCTGACGGACCTTCCCGCAAGCGTCCTCAGCCCTGCCGAACTGGACGAATTCGCCACCCGGACCGCTCTGGGACGCTGGGCCGATCCGAAAGAACTTGCCGGCCCCGCACTGCTGCTGGCCAGTGACGCGGGGAGCTACATCACGGGAACCACCTTAGTCGTCGACGGCGGCACCCTTTGCAAGACGTTCTGACAGCCTGCCTGTCGGAGAGAACGATTGCTGGTGGCGGAACAGACTCGGTTCCGGCACGCAACGGCAAACCCAATTAGCAAGAATGGCCCTGTCGGTTACCCGGCCGGGCCATTCTTATTGACACCCTTAAATCGTTTTGGCGAGACCTTGCGCCCGGAATCGCGGTGAATGCAGTTTTTGACTGCTCGTGCAATTCAGGCGGGCAGCACAACTCTGCAGCAATTACGATTCAGTACTGATAGGAAAAAACGCTCCGGATCGTTCTCTTCGTCCGGCTTAAAGTCAAGAACATTGACGGGGAAGCGGATTATGAAGTTAGTGGGATAAAAAACCCCTGTGACTCCCTGTTGCGGCGCGGCATCTTATATCTTGGGACCCTAATCAGGGGTTCCAGTAATAGTACGGCCGCTTGTAGATGCATTCTGTGTGATTTAGACTGTATTGCCCTACTAGCCGTCGGTCCGACGTTATTTCAAGCTGGAACTGAAATCTACTTTGACACCCCTCCCGTGGAACTCAAATGAGTGGTCGTGAAAAATCGATTGAAGGTGTGCCGACGCGCGGTTCCAAAAAGTCGACTGGAGCCGAGAAAAAGAAAAGAGCGGGCTGGGAGCGGGTGCTGGTGTGGGGCGGCATCCTGACATTGCTGGTGCTGGTCCTCATCGAAGGGACTTCGTCGAAATTTTACGGAGAGACTTTAAAGTCGTTCGAATCCCGATTTCGGATCCCGGATGGAGGCAGGGAACGACCGACCGTGCCGCTGGCGGAAGCGACTGGGCACATACGTGGTTTTCCTTTCAAGCGCGAATTGGGAACACGACCGAATCGGCGAATCGTCTACTCATGGCCCAGCTTCTTCCGAACGTTCAAGATGGTCATGAACGTTAATGACAAGAACGAGGTTGTCAGCGTCGATTCCCACGGCTCCATTGATGATTTGCCTGTCCCTGCGAGTAACGCAGCGGCAGAAATCGAAGCGAAGTTCTATCTCAAAGGGAAACGGGTTAAGACTGGTGAAAACGTCATTGAACTTGCCCCCCCTGAATCCCCGGATGGAAACCAGTTTGTCAGCTATTACGGGTCACTCGCTCGCGAACTCGTCCGCCAATCTGTGTTGATGGCGGCACGCTGTGAGATGGGACTACGGACTCGTGACTCAAACTTTGGAGAGGTCCTGCTCTTCGAAGCTGGCGAGCCCCGTTTTCCGCTTCAGGTCTCTTCGAAAATCGATCATCGGAATCAGCAGCAAGGCCCTCTTTGTGTCATTGAAGTGAGTCGTACGCAGCCTGACGGCAAGCATTTTCAGTGGACAAAGGCAATTCCGTTCAATGGGGCCGATCTGGAAGACTTTGTCAGTCAACTCGAAGCGCTCTCTCGAGGAGACTTCATTCAGGCGTTGCAGGACGCGGGATTCTCGCTTCGAACGAGAGCGATTGTCGATTCCAGTTCCAGTAGCACAGTTGCTTCGAAGCGCCCCAGCGGTCGCCCAAAGCTCGACGCCATATCGCAGTTCGCGGAACTGCGCCGCGTGAGTGCCGAGTTCGCCGCAAACGGAGAGTCTGACGCAGTTCTCGAAGGTTTGATTGAAGCCTATTCCAACCTGGGCAGTCTGACGGACCACTACTGGAGTTCGATGCCGAAGAGCTTCAAAGCTCGTGCGCTGCTGTTCGCGCAACGCTATGTTGCCCGGCGTGGATCGACACCTGCCACGCTGGCCTTTCGAGCCTATGCACGTGCCCTGGCGGGACGCCATGTGACCGCGTTGGCTGATGTCCAGGCGGCCAGATCGATCGAAGGGGGGACCGCTCCGGCGTGGCTGAATCTGATCGAAGCGTATTGCGCTTACAAACCTGATGTGCTGCAGAAAACAAAAGGGGATGACAAAGAGCTGTCACTTTATCTGCTAATGCGCATCTCTCAGCGAATCGGCAGCAAGAAGCAGGCCACGAGCACCATCACCCGATTCCTGGAAGTGAATCCCGCGTCGTTCAAGGCGCTGCTGTTGCTCTGCGAAACCTACGAGCTTGGAAACTACAGAGCGGTCACCGAAGCCGGATTTGATGTGACCTGGAGTTCGACCTATCCAAAGTTGCAGGCGATTTCGGATCTTCCTCCCGCAGCACTCCAGATTGCCACGACGCAGAGCGCAAGTCAGCAATTCGATCCAGACAATGAATACCGCTCCCGCATCGCTTTTATCGACGCGCTGCGAGCTGCTGGGGGGGATCTCAATGACGAGAGCGAGCCTTCCTGGAGCATGTTGGCTGAGATGCTGGAGGAGACGACGTTCACTCAGGTGGTTCACACTCTTTATTGTGAAGATGTGATGTTGGGGATCAGTGCCGAGAAGTCGTTAGAGAGACTGAGGCCGCTGGTTGAATCTCATCGGTGGAAAGGCTTTCTGGATGCCTTCACGGATGATAAGAAATTCGGTGCCGCGCAGATGTCCCATTTCGCCAGAGAGTTCAAACCAGGAAACTATGAGCATTCAATGCTCCTGATGCTGGACGTGCTCAGTCGAACGGCGCCGAGAGACGACTACGCACAATTCTTCCCCAAGACTCTGTTGAACTTTGATTTTGTCTACGAGGACCTCGTCAAGGAAATACGCTATCAGTCCGCTCCGCCCACTTCGATTGCTCAATGTCTGAGAAGTGTCAGCCCGCACCAACCTGCTACGGCGGCGGTCTTGATTGAACACGACTGGGAAAATGCAAAGCTCCTGGCCCCTGAATGGGAGGTGACATATGCCAAGTGCCCCAATGTGATGATTAAGCTGGCCGAAAAATTTGAAACCCTCAGAAAAATGGAAGACGCGGTGAGGTGCTTCAAAAAATCGATCGACTTGGAGCCGACGTATGCCGCGTATCGGAAGTTGGCCGACGTCTATTACTGGCAGGGAAACTTGACTGCGTATCAGGAGACGTTGGAAGATTCACTGGCTTTACCTGATTTCGGACTGGAACGCTCCAATACTGAGGGGAACCTGGCCACCTTTCTGATGCGAAAAGGTGACTGGGAGGGGGCGCAACCGTACGCCGAAAGCGCCGCCGGAAGCTACTCCAGCACTGGATTGTTAACCGCGGCACACTGTGCTGAAGGGCTGAAAGACTGGCCACGTGCCGAGGCTTACACTCGCGCCGCTTCGGAACGCTATCGCGGAAGTGAAGCAGACTGGTACATCTGGTGCGTGAGGACCGGTCATGGAGATGTCCGCGCAGCACGAGCTCTGGCCGATCAATACTGGCAATCGTTTGTTCCGCCGTTGTCGCAAGCGCAGTCGGATTCCCTCTTAGACCGTTATCTGATGGACGGGAAGCTGACACAGGCGCTGGAAATTGTTCGGCAATTTGAGATCGAACCGATAAGTCGAATGGATACGGTTGATCTGAACCTGGATCCCCGCAAGGTCTTGCACGGAGCTTTGATTGCCGATGAACTCAACGAGTTCGCACTGCGCGACAAGTTGTTGAAGGCAGTACCGCAGGCCACCATCTCGCGCGGAAGCGATCAGTTGATTGAATTTGCCAACCTGATGCTACGGGCCCTCAAAGAACCGGACAAAGTTCAGTGGGACGGGACGGCGTTCGACGAGATCATGGCTCGGGCCACTCGTGATGAGGTGACCTTCCTCTACTTCGCAGCAGGGAAAACGCTGTGGAATCGCAAACAGATCGAATTGGGACGTCCGTACCTGGAGGCGGCGGCAACGTCCTTTTCCCTGGGAAAACGCTCATGTATGTTCGCGGCTCAAATGTTGCGATCGCAGAATCTGCCGGTTGGCCACACGCGCTTGTCAGAATTGCCTGACGATCTGGAGGCGGTTTGCTCAAAGTTGCAGAATGTGGGTAATCAAGTCTTACTCCGCAACTACGAAGAGGCTGAGCGTTACTTGAAGGAGGCCGAAGAACTCCGCCCCGGCTTTAGTGCTATTCATAATGCTAAGGCACACTTGGCGACGTCACGTGGCCGCTTCTCTGAGGCCGTACAGCACTTTGAAGAGGCTGTGAAACTCAATCCTGACAGCGCCTATGCCCACTCGCAAGCCGCCTGGATTCTGGCTACTTGCCCTGACGACGCCGTCAGAAACGGAGCCGCTGCCGTTGAGCACGCAGAAGCGGCGTTGCGACTACGCCCAATTACGAACTATTTGACGCATACTTGCCTTGCTGCAGCTTACGCAGAGGTCGGTCGATTCGATGAGGCCTATCGGCAGGAGACGATGGCGATTGACCTTTCAGACTACTCTTCGAAAAATCACGACCGGCTGATGCAGTATAATAGAAAGAAGCCGTTCCGTGATCAAAGTCTCTTAGCGGAACCCTTGCATTCGGAAGGTGCGGCTGCGCAGGAATAAGAATAACACTGCAGCCGGTACCCTATGCCCCGCCCTGCCATCGCGTTGTCGTCGAAGGGGGGGGGGCTTCGTGAAGATCACACCTCAAGCGGCTGATTTGACTTCGTTTGTCTGGACACGGGTCAAGGTGACATCGCCTGTCTCGGAATGGTATCGTAGCCGAACTTTGATCTTCGCTTCTGCTGTCGACCGTGACGATGAGGGATGTCTGACATGGACTGCAAATTTTCGAGGCGCACATGCCTCCGGGCCCTTGCTGCAGGTGGGGTCGGTATTCTGGCGTCTCAAGGTGCCTGGGCAGACGACGTTCAGCGGGCACGGGTGACAGACCTCCGCGTCATTAGCTGGAAACCACCGCTTTACCATGGCTGGCCGACATTGGCACGACGTCAGAATGGAGAACTGCTGCTGACCTTTTCGGGGGGGCGGGAATCGCATGTCTGCCCGTTCGGCAGGCTGGAACTGATGAGGTCGCAAGACAATGGCCTCACATGGGGATGGCCGCAGGTCATCTACGACAGCCCGATTGATGACCGTGATGCGGGGCTGGTTGAGACGACCAGAGGATCACTGCTGCTGACGAATTTCACCTCGCTTTACTACGCGAAAGGCTACGAAGCGGCCAGGAAAATCGCGGCGGGACAGCCCGGTGCATGGGATGCCGTCAAGATCGCCGAATGGCAGGCCGCTCACGAACGCCTGTCTGCCGAGGATCGCCAACGGGAAGAAGGGACGTGGATGTGGCGCTCCACTGACGGAGGCGTCACCTGGTCGTCGCGTTACGCCGTTCCCTGCAACAGCCCGCATGGTCCCATTGCCCTGAAGGATGGCCGTGTGCTGTACGCCGGGATTGGGTTGTGGAGCAAGGATCGCACCGTAGGGGTTTGGGAGTCGAACGACGATGGTGTCAGTTGGACTCTGCTGTCCCCCTTCACTCCTCGCAAGGGAGACTCGCTGGAAAACTACCACGAACTACACGCCGTCGAACTCGATTCGGGCAAGCTGATCGTGCATATCCGAAACCATAACGCGGCCAACGCGCAAGAGACCCTGCAGACGGAGTCGACGGATGGTGGAAAGAGCTGGTCTGAACCGCATCCCATCGGTGTCTGGGGCCTCCCCTCGCACCTGCTGAGGTTGCGGGATGGTCGATTACTGATGAGCTATGGCTATCGACGACGTCCGTTTGGGATCCAGGTGAGAACCAGTCGTGACGAAGGGACGACGTGGAGCGCGCCGATCGTCCTGACAGACGACGGAACGAGTTCCGATCTGGGATACCCTTCCACGGTCGAATGCGACGACGGAACGCTGGTCACGGTCTGGTATGAAGTCCTGAAAGGCTCTGACCTCGCCCAGCTCAGGCAGGCCCGCTGGAAGCTCCAGGAAACAATCTCACAGTAAGAAGCCGTGGACCGACCGGTTCGTCCTTCAGGGATGAACCGGAACGGCGGCTTCTGTCTGCTGACTTGTCCCTGTGGGTCGTCATCAGTTCATTCGTGTGGGGGGGGCCGCCCGACACACGAACGAATCGAGGGCTGACGTGGTCTGTTTTTCGCATCCATCCGTGATGCCGTTCATTTTGCCCGCCGTTTCACGGCGTATCCGTACGAAATGGGCCAGGTCGGGTCCTCTCCCAGCTCGTGCTGAACCTTCAGCGTCCAGTACGGCTCGCGCAGTAGCTCACGACCGATGAAGACCAGGTCAGAGTCCCCTCCGGTGATAATTTCGTTTGCTTCGGCGGTTTGCGTGATCAGCCCGACGGCTCCCGTCATGATGCCTGTTTTCTCACGAATCTGGCGGGCGAGTGGAACCTGATATCCCTTGCCGACAGGAATTCGGGCGCGAGGGACAAGTCCGCCAGACGAGACATCGATGAGATCGATTTCCAGCTCCTTCAGGCGGCTCGCCAGGACAATCGACTGGTCCAGGTCCCAGCCTCCGTCGACCCAGTCAGTCGCGGAAATGCGGACGAAAACAGCGAGGTCGGCGGGCACCACTTGTCGAACCTGCTTCGCCACACGCAGCAACAGACGCATCCGGTTTTCCAGGCTGCCTCCGTACTGGTCCGTTCGATGATTGCTGAGAGGTGACAGAAACTCGTGCAGCAGGTACCCGTGGGCGGCATGGATCTCGATCACTTTGAAACCAGCGGCGAGCGCCCGGCGCGTGGCGGCATCGAAGGCCGCTACCACCCCGTCGATGCCAGCGGCATCAATTTCGTGTGGCACGGGATTTCCCTCGTCAAAGGGGATCGGGCTGGGGCCAATGACCGGCCATCCGCCAACTGAATCGGAAAGCAGCCCTGCTCCACCATTCCATGGCAAATCACAACTTGCCTTGCGCCCCGCATGAGCGAGCTGGATTCCGGCGACGGCTCCTTGTGAGTGAACGAACCGCACAATCCGAGCCAGCGGTTCTGTGTGTTCATCACTCCAGATGCCGAGGTCACCCGGTGTGATTCGGCCTCCAGCGGTGACCGCCGTTGCTTCGACGACAACCAGCCCCACACCACCGGATGCCCGGCTCCCCAGGTGGACCAGATGCCAGTCATCCGCGAATCCGTCTTTGGCGACATACTGACACATGGGTGACATCACAACGCGGTTGCGCAGCGTCACGCCTCGGATCGTCAACGGACTGAGCAGATCAATGTCGGGAATTTCCCGATCATGTTCCGTTCCTGAAGGGCAGCCATGCGTGCCGCGGTCTTCCGTTCTGCTGTCACTCATTTGATTCTGCTCCCTGCTGTCTCAAACACTCAAAAACGTTTCATCAAGGACATCATGAAGCAAATTACCGTTCCCGGAAGTTTCTCTTACACGATTCCTTCGAAGCCAGATCGAACTCCGGGAAATTGACCGGCTGTGCCGTACCGAACGTTGCTGTCAGACCCGAGGTGAATTGACTCTGTGGGAAGTTGCTGAGCCTGAAATGGCTGACGATGCCCGGCCGAAGCGCGAAACTGAGGGACATCACCGGCCAGTCGCGGGGAAGAGTCGATCAGAGTCGCACTGGCCCGGTTGCGAACGATGTCTTCTCTGTTGCGGAACAGGTGTCGGCAGGTCGACGGTGATGAGAGGCCGGCCGGGAGCGAAATTGGCAACAGATCGAAAGACTCCCTCTCGGCGGCCGCGGTGAAGCGGCGACGGAGAGGGAGCGAACCAGGTCATTGACATGCCGATGCATCGGAAGGCCACCTCGGCGTACCTGCTGAATGCGAATCAGTTTTCGGCCTGGCGGGAGTGTGCTACGACACTTTTTCAAGAGCGGCGCGGAGATCTGCGTCCGTGTCTTTGGCGAGTGATGTCTGGAAAACTTTCCCCTTCCCGGCAAACTCTTTCAGTCCTTCCAGCACCTTGTCATAGGTTGCCTTGCGGACAAGGATAAACAGGGCCGAAGTACCTGGCTTGAATGCTTCCGAGACATCTTTGATGGTGGTGTCGCTGATGCCGATGTCGGACAGCACGCCTGAAAGTGCTCCCGCTCCTGCTCCGGCAGCGGCTCCCAGAAGTGGGTTGAGGAACAGCATGCCGATCAGTGAACCCCAGAAGGCGCCTCCGACTGCACCTGCTGCTGTCAGATTGACCGCCTGATGGAGCTGGGCCGTGCCTGCAGCATCCTTCGTGACAACGACTGCATCTTCCAGTTCGATCAGATACTGATTCTGCATCTTGATCAATGCCGTCCGCATCTCGAAAGCGGTCTTATCATCATCAAAGACAATTACGACCAGATCACTCATGGTGTGTTCCCTGAGAAAGAAGTGAGAAGTGAAGGGGCATGCAGTCTCAAGAAACTCTACAGCGCTTTTGTGGAAAGAGAAACTGGACGGCAGGTCGGGGTCTCGATTTGAAAGCCGCCTGGCAGCGGCGAATCGTCAACGCGGGAGGGCTCTCAACCTCCCCTTTTGTCCCCGATGACCCCGATCTCCGCACAGTGTCATCGATACCCCGCTCAGGCTTTGGTTGCGGCCAGGGGGCGGTTGAATTCCGAGAGTTTCTCGACCCGGTCGAACTGAGCGGCGACTTCCTGGGCGTGAGTGACGAGCAGCAGCGAAACATTGTGCTCGCGACACGAATCTCGTAACAGGTCCAGTACGGTTTGCTGGTTCGCAATGTCAACGTTGGCAGTCGGTTCATCGGCCAGTAACAGTCGCGGAGTGTTGGCGAGCGCCCGGGCGACGGAGGTTCGCTGTTGCTCACCGACCGACATTTGCGTCGGTTTGTGGTGCAGTCGATGAGAGAGTCCAACGCGTTCCAGCAGTTGAATGGCTCGGGCCCGATCCGCTTTGCGGCCGCCAAAACTCATCCCCAGCAAGACATTCTCCAGCGCGGTAAATGCGGGAAGGAGGTTAAACGTCTGAAAGACGTAGCCAATACGCTCTGCTCGAAAACGATCTCTGGCGGCCTCCGAGAGTTTCACGATATCGGTGCCGCCAATCAGGACCTCGCCCGAATCGGCCGCCGTAATCCCCGCGATGATGTTAAGCAGCGTTGTCTTGCCGCCCCCGCTGGAGCCCACAAGCACCGCTTGTTCTCCTTGTGCCAGTTTGAATTCTGCCACATTCAATATGGGAACCCGCCCCCCGCTGGGGTCCCGATACGATTTCTTGACGTTTTTGATTTCCAGCGACATCAAAATCCCTTCTTCATCCGACGCAGGTCGCAGCAGCCTTGTGTTTTTAAAACAGGTACTGTCATTTCTCATCTTGTTCGGCATAGAATACGCTGAATCGGCAAAAAACTCGAATTGCCGATCAGATATTGGGTAATTGTCTACACCGTTGCTTCTGTTTTCTCATGAAAAGGCAGCGTCACGCAAATCGTACTGCGGGTCTTAAGCTGTTCAGCCTTTTCGACTTAGATATTGGAAGCAAAGTCCAATCCGTCTGAGGAATCTCCATCGCAGCGCGTCGAACGCGTCCGCTTCCAGTTATTCTCCCTTTCAGGCCAGAACAGGCTCGGAGTAGCCATGTCCGCAGTCGCCCCCGGCATCCCGACCCAGATTGAACAGCAGTTGCTTGGTCTCGACAAGCAGCTTCGGGATGCGGCGTTCATTCGTGGCGTGAGCCGTCTGATCGTGGGGATGGCTCTTTATCTCGCTGGTGTCGTGGTGCTGGATGCCTGGCTGGGGTTAAGCGGAACAATCCGCGGGGTGCTACTGGGGGGCTGGGTCGTACTGGCGGTGGTGCTGATCTGGCGAGGCGTCCTTCGCCCGATGTGGACTCCCGTTTCCTTTGCCTCGCTGGCAGCCGTGGTGGAACAGCAGTTTCCGGAACTGCGGGAGAGATTGACATCTCTCGTCGAACTAAGGGGAAGTGACGGGACCGAGCTGGCTCCCGGGGCATCCAGGTTGATGCAGGATCTGCTCGCGCGGCAAACGGTGAAAGCGTTCAAACATCTTTCCATCGACCAGATCTCGTTCCATCAGGGACCCCTGCGAGCCGCTTTGATTGCGGCCATCGCGGTGGTGCTGCTGATGGCGCCATTCGTGTGGAATGCCGACGCTTACGGATTGCTCCTCAGTCGATTTTTCGCGCCGTGGGGAAATTTTTCGTGGGGGTCCCGGTGGATCCTGAACGTGGTCGAAGGGGATCAGGTTGTTGCTCGTGGATCGGATGTGCCGATCCACGTCAAAGTGACTCCGCGTCACAATGGCTTGATCGTTAATCCCGAGAAATTTTCATCGCTCAGGCTGAACTGGCGTGACGAGCGGAACGGATCCGATCAGCGTCGATTCGTCTGGGATACACAGACGGAGACCTTCGTCACAACGTTACCTCGAGTTCAGCAGTCGCTGAGTTTTGACGTGACATCGGATGGAGCCCGGACGGGGATGCATCGCGTCGTCGTGGCCGATCCCCCCGTCATGACGCGGTTTCAGATGGAAATCGAACCACCCCCCTACACCGGTCTGCCAGCCCGGTCGCTCAACAGTGTGCCGCCTGAAGTCCGAATCCAGGAAGCAAGTCAGGTGTTGGTCTCGGTGGAGTTCAGTGAACCCGTCGTTGAAGCCCGATTGCAGTGGCCAAAGTCCCTTCCAGATGCCTCATCCCCCGTCGCTCCCCCTCGAGATGCTTCAGAGGTCGAGGATCTGATTCCCCTCACGCTGTCTGCCGACCGGACGCGCGGTACAGCAGCAGTGATGGCGCGTGTTTCCGGCGCGATCTCGATTCTCGCCTCAAATTCGTCGGGACTTCAGAATCGAGACCTGGCTCGATCGCTCTTCGTGACGCCGGATGAACCCCCGACTTTGCGACTGAGTGGCCCGGACCATCCCGTATTTGTCCGGCCTGACGAACTGTATGAGCAGCGCGCCGAAATTAATGATGACTTTGGTCTATCGGCTGTCGAGTTGTACGTCGAGGCTTCGACTGGGATCGAGGAAATCCAGAAGGTGGCAGATGATCAACTGACCCCCCTGCCACTGGCTCACTCGTTTGCGATCGACTTGACGCGATTCAACTTAACCGGTGGTCAGATCGTCACGTATCGCATTCGTGCAGCGGATAATCAGACTGAAGCCGGACCGCAGGTCACCTGGTCAGCTCGCCGTACTCTGATGGTCAACACGAGTCTTCCGCAGCTTCCGGATCAGGAACTGGCAACGGAAATCCAGCAAATGGACGATCAGTTGGTCCAGTTGCGCGCGGATCTGGGAGATGTGAAAGATGCAATGACGCAGCTGCATCAACAGACCGAGCGAGAGGCGCTCGGGCGGGACGACCCGACTGACAAAAATGAACAGCTTGACTCCCTGCAGAACGAACAGAATGCGCTGCTCGACAAGCTGCAGGATCTGGGGGATCGTCTCGCCGAGCGGCTGATGACGTCGGAACTGGCTGACGCGACGGACCAGATTGCCGCTGAGGATTTACAGGTGGCCTTCGAGAAGCTGCAACAGGCCCATGATAAGCCCGCCCGGGACCAGCTCGAACCCATCGCGCAAGCAATCGACCGCCTGGGAGCTGCCGACAAAAAGTTGCAGACACTCGGCCGACATTTGAACGAACTGAACAAGCTGGAGCAGAACCTGGCGGAACTGTCCCGGCTTGCACAACGGGCAGAACGACTCGCAGAAGAATTGGAACGACTCGACGAGCATCGTAAGGGGACAGACAACCGGGCAGATGCCACGGCTTCAGACGAGACGGCTCGCCCTCAGGTCGAAGAACTGGCCAAACGGCCCGAGCTGACACAGCCCGCCGACCCGGCAGATTCCTCCCGCGACGAAGAGCCTCAGACGGTCGCGTCAGCTCAGAAGAGCCCTCCCGCGACGGTCCCGGATGATCAGGGGCACGAAGGGGAGTCTGTTCCTGCGGATCAGGAGGTTCGTCACGTTGACTTGGAAGTCTTGCAGAAGTTGAGAGATGAAGGAGAACAGCTCAGCAAGCGGATGGATGAATTGCTGAAAAACCACCCTGAACTTCTGGAGGCGGCACGGCGAGATAAGCAGGAACGACTCAACCAATTGGCCCAGCAGGCACGACAGCTTGCTCAGGTGCAGGACCAGCTTGCCCACGCGATGAAGCAGGAGGCTGATGTCGCCACAGGTGACAGTCCCCAGACCAAGCCTCATGCGGCGCCAGCGACGGATTCAGCGTCGGACGCCGAACCGACTGGAGAAGATCAGGCGAATCAGCAGCCCCGCGCGAATGATGACGCTTCCGCAGATCGCGCGTCGTTAGAGACCGGTTCCGAGCCACAATCTTCTCCAGCGCGCCCGCAGACCAGTGCGTCTGACAATCCAAAAGGGACTCCATCACCCAACCGAGTGGAAGCAGCAACGGGTCCTCAAGGGGCGCCTGAGGGCCAAACCCCCGGCGACGATGTACCAGAGTCGAAGCAGGATCGGGACTCGGAATCCGGTCAGACCCCCGGTGCCGATGCAACTCACGAAGCGGAATCGAACGAGCAAGGTCGTTCCAAACCGGAATCCAGGGAAATGGACACCGGGAGCGCTGCTGGACAACAGACGCGGTCTTCCGAGACAGGAACGAGTGCACCCGCGAACGAGGGTGCGGAATCAAAGTCAGCCGAGTCCGGTGATGAACAGGCTTGGCGTGAGCGGGGTGCGAAGGCGATGAAGCAGCAGGAACAGATCACTCGTGCCGCCACTGAGCAGGCGATCGGTCTGCTGCGAGAGACCGGAGCAGACTCACCAGCGACGAAGGAGGCGGCCGACTTCGCTCGTCAGGCTGAGCTGGCTCGACAGCAGGCGCAGGGAGGGGAGTTGGCAGCAGCCGCGGAAACAGCGCGTCGTGCAGAAACGGCAGCGGACGCAACGCGTGAACAGTTGAATCCAGACGGCCAGTCCCCCACCCCTCAATCGCGTCAGGCAGAGCAGCTGGCCGAACAGCAGCGAGAGATGGCACGCGAACTGGAAGAGCTGGCGAAATCTCCCGAGGCGGTTCGGGGAGCCCGAATTGAAGCACAGCGTCGAGCCACCGCTGCGGCGCAACAGTTGTCGCGTGAGCTGGCGGAGACTACCGAGACGCTCAAGTCGGCCCCGCTGAAGGGGCCCGATACTCGTGAAGTGGCCGAGGCGGGAGACAAAGCACGTCGGGCGACGGAGCAGGCAGAAGCCGCCATGCGGAAAGCAGAGAACGCACAGGCCCAGAAAGACAGATCTGCTTCTGCCCAGGCTGCGGCCGAGGCGACGGAGAAACTGAACGAAGCCGCAAACGAAGTGAAGCCGACGCCCCCTCGATCGCCGGGTGTGACACCCGTCCCCGAACAGGTCGGGGCGAAGGTTGCCGAAGCGACTCGCCAGATCAAGCTGGCACAAATGAAACTCAGCCAGGAAAAGGCTTCTTCTTCTTCGCCCGACGGAAAGAAAGCCGGTCAGGAGCCACCACCGGGCAAGGATCCTGCGGCCTCGGCGAAGGAATCACAGGCAAAACCGTCTGACAAACAGGAAGAGTCGTCTCGCGATCAGTCCCAGCAACAGGCGAAGGCTGAAAAGAGTCAAATGGCTGCTGAAAAATCACCTGCCTCGTCAGCCTCAAAAGCCGGCCAGAAAAATTCCCCCCAGGAGAAATCCGCCGGTCAACAGCCCCAGAAGTCATCGTCGAAATCGGATGGCAGTGACGGGACCGAGGGCTCTGGAAAAGGTGGAATGAATGGTGAAGGGGACGGTGGTTCAGGACAGTCCCCGGGCGGTGAAGGAATGGGGGCAGGAAAGCCAGGGGGGCCCCCTTCGTCATCGGCCTTGCAGTCATCGTCGGAGTCGTCAGGCAAAGTTGGCGCAAAGGGGGCACGCGATGAGGGTATGAAAGGTGAAGACGGCAGCGATTCAGGACAGTCGCAAGGCAATGAGGGGAAAGCTGGCGAAAAGCCTGGTGATTCTCCTTCGTCGTCTTCCCCGAAATCACCGTCAGAATCGTCAGCTTCTCAAGCCGAGGGTGCTGTGGAGGGGGGATCGGCCCCCACAGCCGAGGGGCCCGCGAGCGGAAAAGAATCTCCCGCTGCTCCCTCCGAAACAGTCCCCGAACAGAGTCAGAGCAAACCGGGATCCGAGGAATCCCATAATTCTGATTCTTCGCCCCAAGGCGACGAAACAGATTCACCGATTCGGGGTGAAGGACAGGATTCTAGTAACCCTCCGTCCGAAGCGGGCTCCATGAAAGACCCTGAAACGAACAAAGCAGAGGACGAGGAGGATTCACCCCAAAAGCAAGCGGCTGCTTCGAACGAGTCTTCCGAGGTCGAATCCGCCGCCAGTGAAACGGAAGGTCCGTCTCAGCTGGCCGGTGCGGCGGAGCGGTTTCGCCAGTTTGCCAAATTGCTGAGGTCCGAAGAAGGAGCCAGAAGGAACTCGAAACAAAAAGGTCGTTCCCGAAATGACGCCCCTTCGGCAAGATCGCCCAGCAACGAACCGGCTGAGCCGTCGGGAAATGGTGGTGAGGGAGCGACTCCTGGGGGGACCACAGAGGGAGTCGATCTGGGCCAGCTCGAAGTCGAATTGCAGCAGCATGCCCGTCAGAACTGGGGTCGCCTTCCCGGCCAGTTGCGGACGGAAATCCTGCAAGGTGCCGGAAAGAAGTCGCATCCTGAGTACGCTGATCGAATCAAATCCTACTTTGAGCAAATCACCAGGCCCGCCAAATGAAGCGCGTGTTATCGGGTACCCCTTCGGTGGGGATGAGTGATTGTGAAGGAGAGTCTTGGTGCGATTTCCCGCATTTTGCCTGGGTTACGCGTTTTTTGGAGGCCTCGCACTCTGCCTGGTCTGTATCTCTTCCGCGATTGCCGTGGAAGATGAGGAGGTCGATGAGGCAGTCGTGAAGGCGCTCCGCTTTATTGCGTCGCGGCAGGCGGCGGATGGAAGCTGGCAAATCGATCAGCGGGGACCCTCCACGGCAGGAACGTCACTCGCCGTCATGTCGTTTCTGGCTGCCGGGCACGTCCCAGGGGAAGGACCCTACGGCGCCGCGATCGCCAGGGGAATTGAATACGTTATTCAGCATCAAGTTCCCAATGGGATGATTATTGACGCGCGGGGGCACGGCCCCATGTACGACCATGGGATCAGTACGCTGATGCTCTCGGAAGTCCTGGGAATGTCGGAGAAGCATTCGTCTCCTCGCGTCCGGGCCGCGCTGGAGAATGGAATCCGGCTGATTCTGAAAGCTCAGCAGGTCCGCAAAACTCCCCGCGAACGGGGCGGGTGGCGCTATCAATATAATAGTGAAGACAGTGATCTGAGCGTGACAGGATGGCAGCTACTGGCACTTCGCGCGGCAAAGGACATCGGGTGTGATGTGCCGATCGAACGAATTGAACTGGCGGTTGAGTACGTCAAAAAATGTGCAAACGGCCGCGGGTTTGGTTATCAGCCCGGTAGTGGCCCGACTTCCTCGTTAACGGCTGCGGGCATTTTGTGTCTTCAGGTCTGCGATCATCTCGACGATGCCGAAGTGCACAATGGAATTCAGTTTCTCCATCGCCAGCCCCTGCGAATTCAGGATAACTGGTTCTTTTACGGAGCCTATTACCACGCAATCGGCGCCTATAAATATGGTGGAGCGGACTGGGATCGAACCAAAGCGATTCTGTTTCGAGAATTGCTCGACAATCAGAGCCCTGACGGTAGCTGGACGGCAAAGAATGGAAATGAACGACCCTTCGGAATGGTCTATTCAACCAGCCTCAGTGTCCTGGCCCTGACGGTCGAGTACGGGTATCTGCCGATCTACCAGCGTTAAGATTCTGGACTGAGAATCGTGCGTCGCAATGATCTTGGGTATTGCTCTTGCGCTCCATGCGAGGATCCGCGTGGGAGGCAGGACTTTGCAGGAAAGCGCGACATAATCTGATTGCGTGATCTGCGGGGTGTCGCTGTTAACTCATTTGCTCAAAATGGCTTGCGTTTAGATTTCAAAGCGGTGAAGAGCCGCAGGCCTCGGTTATTGAGCCGAGAATGCGGGTGGGCGAGCCACTCAGCGTCGACCGCTTGCAGACCGAATCAAAAACCTTCGCGGCAACGCAGTCCTGGCGACGGACGAATCGCTCCGTCAGGCTTCAAACGGGGCGTGGCTCCGGCAGAATCTGCGGATGCCCGGTGAAAAAAGTGACTGAAATAAAAGCCTTTGCGAAAACCCCGCTGCACGGGATCAAGTCCGGGCAAGTCGGTCTCGACAGAACCGGGCTCAGAATTTATACCCCTGCCGATCCTGTCTGAGACTATCTCCGTCTGTTTCCCAGCTTCTTCAATTAATACGAATCTGAGCGGCTTTTCGCGAAGCAGTCTCGTGTTGAGACTCGTGCGATCCTCGCCCTCCAGATCGTCTTTGCGCACACCTGTCGCCGCTGCGATTGCGTGCGGAAAGGATGTTTACTGATGCCGGTGTTAAATCGATTCTGGTCAGGTTCTCTCTGGAACCAGTGCACAGCAGGAATCTGGCTGGGTGCTTTGCTCTCCCTCGCTAGTGACAGCGTCGCACATCGCGCGGCCAGTGCCGAAGACTGGGTGACAACTATCCGTGCCCAGTCCGACTCTCCTGATTTCCCTGAACCCATCAGCGAAGAGACAGACATCTTCAAGGAACGGGCGCTGGCGAGAGCACGGCAGGAACGTCTTCAATCGCAACAGAGAAAAAAGAAGCGTCCTCCCCGGACATTCAAGACCTTCTTCTCGATGACGACTTACGAACCAGTCGAAGTCGAGGACGGGATTGGGGCCATCGGGCGGATGAGCCACCTGATGGGCAAAACCTTCGGTCGTAATGACACGATCACACCGTTTGAAGTCATGCCCTACATGCTGGCGGACGAGCATTTTCTGTTTGCAGACGTCCGTGGCTTTGTTTCGAACCGGTCGCGTCTGGGGGGCAACTTTGGTCTCGGTTATCGCTACCTCAGCGAGGACTACAATGCCTGGGGGGGGGCCAGTATCTGGTATGACGCCGACGACACCTCAAAACGCCTGTTTCATCAGGTGGGTCTGAGCTTCGAAGGGTTGATCGATCGGTACGAACTTCGGTCCAACGTCTATATTCCTGTCACGTCCGAACAAACCTACTCGAGTTCGATCGGTGCGGAACGGATTGTCGGCCATCAATTGCTGTATGGGCAAGCGGTCGATCAGGGATCGGCACTGACAGGGGTCGATTTCGAAGTCGGTTACAGTCACCCGATCCGCGACCGCCACTGGTTGCGAGGTTTCATCGGCGGATACCACTTTGAAGGGGGAACCAGAGGCAACGTCGATGGGTTCCGGATGCGCGCCGAAGCGGTGTACAACAATGGTGTGACCGGGCAGTTGCTTTACACCAACGATCCACTTTACGGCAATAACCTGATGGCAGGTGTCTCGCTGCAACTTCCGTTCGGCAGCAACAACCCGGCAAGTGGCTGGAAACGAAATACGCCGAATCCGTTCCGGTTCGTCGAGCGAAATTACAACGTAATCATCAGCCACGACAAGTCGTATGAAAACGACAAAGTGGCGATTAATCCCGCCACGGGTCTCCCCTACCATATCGAACAGGTCTATCAGGAAGGACAGCCCTACTCCTCCGGGAACCCCTACTTCACTGGTGGCGGCGATCCCTACTTTGAACCATCGGGCGATGGGACCACGACAAATCCACATAACAGTCTGAAAAACGCTCTGGCAACCGGGGCCGACGTGATCTTCGTCCGCAGCGGATCGATTATCAACGAATCTGTCACGCTGTCTGAAGGACAACAGTTGCTGGGTGAGAACAGTCAGGCAATGCCCGCGCTGGCCATCGCCGGCGGCGGTTTCGTGAAGCTGCCGAGCTTGTCGCAGTCGGCCCAGCTCGGGAACGCAACGGTCACGCCACGGTTCGAAGGGACGAATGGTCCTGCTGTCACGCTGGCCTCGAACACCCAGGTGTCTGGTTTCAACTTCAACCATATTGGCGGCAACGCCATTCAGGGAACGAACGCTGCTGACGTGACGCTACGCGATTTGACATTCACGCAGGTGGATGGCGACGCAATCAACCTGAATAACTCGTCCGGTGATGTCACGATGGCCAACATCCAGATCAATTCGGCATCCGGCAACGGTGTCGTGATTGATGGGGGGAACGCCGACATTTCGTACGACGGAACGGGAAATACAATCACTGCCGACGGCGACGGGATTTCCGTCTCGAACACGCAGGGTGGTTCGCTGTTGATCAACAACGCGACGATCAAGGCCACTGGCGGTGCAGGATTGAAGATGAGCAACGTGGCGACGGATGCAACCATCGCCTCGCTGAATGTCGCGCACTCGTTCGGTCCTGCGGTGGCGATCTCGGGAACGACCGGAACTGTCTCGACCAATAATGGGGTCACGACAACCGATTACAACACTTACAACTTCCTCGGTTACACGACGATTACGTCTCCCAATGGAGCAGGATTCACGGTGAACGGATCGGATGCCATCATCAACGTTGATCACCTGAACGTGACGACGACATCCGCTTCACCTGCGGTTTCGCTGGTCAACACCTCCAGTGACGTGACCTTCGGTAACATGAACCTGACAACCCAGAACGCGACAGGCTTATACGCACGTGGTGTCTCCAAGCTGCAGGTCAACGATGGGACGTTGAAGACGGTCAACGCACCGGCAATTGATATTCAGGGATCGACCATCAACGCGACGTTCTCGAATGTCTCGGTGGACGGGGGTCCGTTCGGGATCAGCCTGCTCCAAAGCCTGGGGAACCTGACTCTCCAGGGGAACGGCACCCTGGGAAGCGGCGGCGTCATCCAGAACACCGAAAAGGGTGTGATCATCAACTCTTTCGGAGTCGCCAAGCTGAACTGGCTGGATCTGACCAACAATGGTGTCGGCATTCATTCGACGAAGTCCAGTCAACTGGTGCTTTCGAACGCACGAATCACCGGCTCGACCGGATACGCAATCGATTCGCTCAACGATTCGACACTGGTCGTGCAGAACTCGCTTCTCACCGGCAACGGAGCCGTCGGGGGTGGAACGATTCGTGTGCAGGCGGATACCACGGGAACGTTCAATTCGCAGATCTCGGGTAACACGATCAACGACGCCAACGGAACCGCGATTCTCTATCAGACACTGCCGAGCGGGACAGGGGCCTCGCTGGCCGCTTCGATTCTTTCCAACACGATCACCGCGTCCCAGGGAAGCAGCCCCGTGATCAACGTCAACTGGAGTGGTCCTGAAAGCGTCCGTGTCTCTAACAACACGATCTTCGCCCAGGGGACCGGGATGACAGGTGTCCTGCTTCAGGGGACCTCGACCACGGCGTCAATGACAGCTCAGGTCGATGGGAACACGATCACATTCGCTGGTGCCCAGGGAACCGGGGTTTCTGTGATCGCTGCCGCGACGTCGAGCTTGAACATCGCCACCAACACGGTGACGTTCGGGGGCACGGGTGGAACGGGGCTTCGGTTCTCGCTCAGCGGGACCAGCACCGACTACATTGCTTCGAACATCATCACGGACAAGGCGGGTGGTGCAACCGGGATGTTGTTTGACAAAGTGGCGGCAAATTCCCGCATGCAGATTGATGGCAACACGATCAACCTGCTGGCGAACGACCTCACCCCGCACTACGGAATTATGTTCACCAACATCACCCCGACGGTTCAGTTCATGGGAACCGTCAACAACTTGATCTATAATGCAAGCACTCCTCAAACCCTGTTCTCGGCACCAGTGAATTCGTACACCGGCGGATTCTACATCAACGGTTATCTGCAATGACAACGAAGATTACAGTCCTGGGCAATGGCGCAATGGCAACGGCCTGTGCAATCCTGCTGGCCGAACACGAAGATCAGCAGGTCTGCATCTGGGGGCGCAATCCTGACCATGTCGCACAGATGCAGAGCACGCGTGAAAATCAGCGGTTGCTCCCCGGCGTCAAGTTGCCTGATCAGGTCTGGATGACGTCCGAGATCGAGCTGGCATTGAAAGATTGTGAGTACATCGTTGCGGCGATCCCGACTCAGTTCCTGCGTGCCAGCTTGATGGAGATGCGACCGTATCTGAATCGCAACCGGCCCATGATCAGCGTGATCAAAGGAATCGAAAACGAAACGTTCATGCGACCCAGCGAGATCATCACCGAGGTCCTTGGCGGCCGAGCGGTGGTGGCGGTCGGTGGTCCGAGCCACGCAGAAGAAATTTCGCGGCGGATGCCTGCGACGGTCGTTGCCGCCAGCGGGGATCTGGGACTGGCTCGACAGGTCCAGCGGATGTTCAACACCGAGCGATTCCGGGTCTATACGAATCTTGATCTGATCGGTGTGGAACTGGCGGCGGCATTGAAGAATGTGATTGCCATCGCGGCAGGAATCTCGGACGGCCTCGGTTTTGGTGATAATGCCAAGTCATCGCTGATGACTCGCGGATTGGTCGAGATGACCCGGTTCGGTCAGCGATTCGGGGCGGAAGCGACGACGTTTGCAGGTCTGGCGGGAATGGGAGACTTGATCACCACTTGTGTCAGCCCGTATGGGCGAAACCGTGGAGTGGGCGTCCGCCTGGGAAAAGGCGAAACACTGTCCCAGATTCTGGTCAGTATGGATGCCGTCGCAGAGGGAGTCGCAACAGCGAAGAGCGTTTTCGATGTGGCCGAACAGGAAGGAATCGAAATGCCGATCACGAGCGAAGTCTATCGAGTCCTGTACGAAGATCGTTCCGCCAGCGATGCCACCCGCGCCTTGATGCTGCGACCGCTGCGCGCTGAATAGGACTGCCTTATCTGAGCATCCGCACGAATGATTGTGCTGAAAATTCGCCTCGCACTGACTTTGGAAAAAGTTCGGTGCGAGGTTTTTTCATTGGGTGGGTGCGCGACAGAGTTTCAGCAGGACTGCAGGATCGTGAGAGACCGGGGACGTTTGCCGAGCGAAATTGTTTGAATTCCTGCTTCCGTCAGGCGACTGCTTCGTGATCCGCTCACGGCTCTACGACGTTCTGCAGAGCAGGAAACAAACTCGGGTTTGAAGGGGGGGGCATGTGAACATGCTCGCAAGTGGGAGCTTTCGCTGCCTGACAACGTGTATCCTCTCGCAATTCGTTCCTGTGAGTAACAGCCTCGCGCAGCGAGGATTCATCGGGGGCAGAAAACCACGGTCACACGGGCGCAAGAGGATCTAGAGAGCGACGAACAATGAACGTGTTCTTCATGATTTGTGCGGTGGTTGGCGTCACACTGCTGGCGTGCGTGACATTCGTGTCCATCCTGGGGCTGGATGGCACCAGCAGGTTTCTCGATCAGGACTGGAATACGGATACAAGCGATGGTCTTGATTCCTCTTCGTCACGGATGACATCCGAAACGCCAGGTGAGCGGTCGACGTCTCCGGGTTCCGCACTGAAAGAGGTCAGCGCCGTTCTGCGGCGGTTGAGTGCGGCAACGACATTTTTCGGACTGACTGGCTACGGGACGCACGCCATCAAGATGTCCTCATTGCACACATTTGGATTGTCTGCCCTGGCGGGGGCGATCGCCTACTATGCTATCGGCCTGGTGATGCAACCTCTTTCGTTCGATCCGTTCGATGAAAATTCTTCGACGTTTCGGTCGGAGTGAAAACTTCGGTTCGGCAAGTGAATAGAGCGGGCTGACAGGTCGTTCTTCAGGAGTGAGAACGCGGTGAACTGGCTCTGGTTGCGGGTCACCTCAGGGGACGGCACAACCAGATCGCTCGGCGGATTCCGCGAAGGGGTAACGTCTTTTGGAAGATCAGGAAGATGTGCCGGTTTTGACGGATTCCACCGCTTCATCCAGTTTTACCAGGAGTCGATCCAGTTCACTCCGTGTTTCGGGATCGAGGCTCCACGCGTAAGGCTGTCTGCGGACGTCTGTCTTGAAGAGCCCGTTACGATGAAGCACGTACTTCTCAATCGCCAGGAAGCCATCCAGACCCGCTTGAAGTTGCAGGCTGACGAGTGCACAGATGGGGAACGAAAGTTGGTAAATCGCGGCTTCGTCCTTCCGCTGCAGCGCCTTCCATAACGCCACGACCGCCGGAAGAAACTCCATTCCCGGCATCGTTCCTGCGACGCCACGGCGGGCGCAATCGACCAGACAGATTCCTCCCGAGCCATCGAAGATGCGTGCTTCACCGTCGGTCGCGTCACGGAGAGCCGAAAGATTGGGACCGATGGGAGTGGCTTCCGGTTTGAAGAAAATCTTGTCCTTACCGAACCGGCGCAACAGTCCGACACTCACCTCCAGGGGAATCGGCTGACCAACGTACCCTGAGGCATCTTGAACGATCACGGGCAGATTGACGTTTTCGGCCAGTTCGATGAAGTAGTCACGAACGGCCCCGGGCGGGGTTCTGGTGGCGAGGGGGGGAATCGCCATGACCGCTGCGGCCCCCGCTTTCTCGGCATGCTGCGCGTACTGGATCGCCTGCTTTGTCGATTCGGCGCCGACTCCCGCAATGAAGACGCCCCGGTCACCGACCATTTCTCCCAAGGCGTTCGTCAGAGAGACACGTTCGTCATAGGTGAGTCGTAACAGTTCAGAGACCATACCTGTACAAAAGCCTTCAGCACCGACTTCAAATCCCCAGTCAACCTGTCGACGGAGACTCTCAAAATCGATCGAGTTGTCTTCGAGGAACGGGGTGTGTGCGATGGGGAGTACGCCGCTGATCTGTCTGGTCATCCGGGTTTTCCTGTTTTTCCTGCTTCCAAGGGGATGTTTTGAAGACAGTCGCCTTTGAAGCTGTGCCGAAGATCGTGGGGAGGGCGAGTCTGACAAGCTGCGATCGAGCGAGCGACTCTCTGATCAGCCTGCGCTGATGAAATCATAAGTGGATCGTCACGATTTTGCACAGTCCGGCAGCAGTGCTACTTTCCTCATAGTTCTGTCCTTCGCTCTCGCCGGCACCTTGGGTGGTGCCAAAACGACGCGCGCGAAAGATCCTGCCGGGGAGAGCGCCCGCCGGATGAGGCGATTCACGACTTGATTGGGACCGGGGACTGCTCGAAACTGAGGCGGTTCGTCCCTATAATCAAAATCCCGTCCAATCGGTAACAGGCCCAAACGGGAGAAGACACGCTATACTTTCGATGTCCCGGTCTCCCAGTCAGATCGCGGGAATGGGGCCTGCAGCGGTTTTGGGCGAGCCGACTTTCGCTGTCAACACGTGTGAAATGCTTTCAGGATCATCCTACTGATATGGTATCAGAGATAGCATCGCCGGTCCGAGATGAAGAGGTGGGTTCAGTGGGTATTGTGGAAACGCAATTCACCACGCTCTTTGAACCCCCCAATCCGCTGACGCTCGAAAGCGGTGATCAATTAGGGCCCATCACCGTTGCTTTTGAGACGTACGGGAAACTTTCGCCCGAAAAAGACAACGCGATTTTCGTCTGTCACGCTTTGACAGGGGATGCGCACGTCGCGGGCAAACATTCAGCCGACAGCCGCAAGTCAGGTTGGTGGGATGGACTGGTGGGACCCGGTCGGGCGCTCGATACGACAAAGTATTTCGTCATGTGTGCCAACGTACTGGGGGGATGCCAGGGGACGACGGGTCCGAGTTGTACCAATCCCAAGACCGGTCAACCTTATGGACTTCGGTTTCCCTTTATCACTGTTGGTGACATTGTTGATGTCCATGTGGCGCTGGTGAGAAGCCTCGGGATCGAGAAACTGCTTTGTGTGATCGGGGGCAGTCTTGGCGGCATGCAGGTGCTGGACTGGGTTTCGCGTTACCCCGACATGGCCCGTTCTGCAGTCTGTCTGGCGTCTGCGGGCAAGCTGTCTGCCCAGGGGATTGCTTTCAACGCCGTCGGTCGACGCGCCATCACCACTGACCCTCAGTTCCAGCAGGGTGACTACTACGGCTCGGTCCCTTCAAAATATGGGGATGTCGGTCCGAGAGCAGGACTGGCACTCGCCCGGATGGTGGCACACATCACGTATCTTTCCGAGGCTTCGATTGAACGTAAGTTTGGTCGAAACCTGCAGCACAGTGATCATCTTGCCTACGACCTGCAAAGCGAGACCGAGTTCAAGATCGAGAGCTATCTGCACTATCAGGGAAAACGATTCATCGAGCGATTCGACGCGAACAGCTACCTCTATCTGACCCGGGCCATGGACTACTTTGACCTGGCACAGCGTTTCGGGTCTCTACGAGAGGCACTCGGCCGCACCGATGCGCGGTTCCTCATTACGTCATACCACAGTGACTGGCTGTTCCCTTCGAGCCAGAGCCGGGAACTGGTGAGTGCCCTGCTGGCGACTCGACGTCATGTGACCTATCTCGAACTCGACAGCGTCTTCGGGCATGATTCGTTCCTGCTGGAAATCAAGCAACTCGAAGAACTACTCACTCCCCTGCTGCGAGAGACTTACCGGCGTTATCATGGTGCCGCTCAGTAACTCGGCAGGCGAGACGGGACAGGCGATGCCGCGGGTCCCATCGACGTCAAATGCCGGCATGTCCTGGGTGAAATGTGGGAAGCTTGCGGTGCCGAAGGAAACGGGCTCACTGAAAGCGATGCTGCCGCAGCCATTTCCACGAAGTCGATTTAACTACGGAGTTATTCCCCCGTGAAACGATATAGTGTGCTTGATCCAACTGCCGCGTTGACGGATCGACTTATCATCGACCAGATCGGCCGCGGCAGCCGCGTCATCGATCTGGGGTGCGGTGACGGGCGTCTGTTGTGTCGTCTGCGCGATGAATTGAACTGCTCGGTCCAGGGAATCGAACTGGATCACCGCGAAGTCGTTGAAGCCATCGCGAAAGGGATGCCCGTGATTCAGACCGACCTGGATCAGGGACTGAAAGAAGTTCCCGAACAGTCTTTTGACTATGCCGTGCTGAGTCAGACTCTCCAGCAGGTTCGCCATCCCCAGGATCTGCTGCGTGAGATGCTGCGCGTGGCGAAGCGAGCGTTGATTCTCGTCCCCAACTATGGCCACTGGTGGATTCGCGTGCAGATCCTGTTGCATGGTCGGGCGCCGATGACCGGTTCGCTTCCCTATGACTGGTACAATACTCCGAACCTGCACTTCCTTTCGATGATCGACTTCCGCGAACTGTGTCAGCAGATGCACTTCAAGATCGTGCACGAGATCCCGATTATCCGGGGACGCGCTGCCAACCGGGCCTGGGCTGCGAATATTCGTGCTGATAATGCTCTGTATGTGCTGGAGCACGTGTAGTCCCAACCGTCCGCGGTGAATTGAGCCCGCGACAACTGCTGAGTCGATCCATCGACGGTTATCATCTTTCTCGAATCCGTTTACCGGGCGATAACGTCCAAAGTGACATTCCGCAAAGGAGACGATCATGAGTCGAATGGTTTTACCAATCCTGCTGGTCTGTGCGCTGGTTTCCACTTCGGGGGCGTTGGAGAAGGATTCCCATGGGGATCAGGAAGCCCGGGAAAAGGCGTTCGCGACGAAGTTGTCAGGGTCTGTGCTGGCCGGTTCGTTCAGCACAGACGGCAAGGATTCGGCACCGAATAAGCCAGATCGTTATCAAATCGTCTCGGCGAAGAAGCTGAAGGGAGACGACTGGGTTATTACGTCAAAGATGAAAGTCGGCGAAAAGGAAGTCGATATCCCCATCGTTCTCAAGGTCTACTGGGCTGATGATACCCCGATTATGTCGCTGACCGACCTGACCATTCCCGGAGTGGGAACGTTCACCGCGCGCGTCATGTTCCACGGAGATCGCTATGCCGGCACCTGGCAGCATGGTGAAGTCGGCGGCCATATGTGGGGCAAGGTGGAAAACCCCGCGGCCAGCGGCAAGCAGCCCGCAAAGTAATCGGTAGTGGCGTCCGGAACGAATGGACCCCCTGCTCCACGACCGTGATAAGCGCCGGAGCGAAGGACCCAGGCAGGACGGTCCCCCCTGCCCAGCTACACCGTACCAGGTCGGACGAACATGGCCTCGATTCTTCGGTGCCTGTGGGATCGAGGCCTCTCTGTCGAGCGTCCTACAGACTTGTTCCTGCGGGATGGTCGAGGTATCGAATAGCAAACGCAAATTCTTGCACAGTTCCCACAACGGACCCCGTAGCAAAGTGGCGTCTCATCTTGAATCTCCATGTGAATAAAGCAGGTGCGAAGGTGAATCAGTCTGACGTGGGATCCGGCCTTGTGTGGGGATTTTGTGCGCTACTGTTTGCTGTGCCGTCCTTTGCTCAGGAACCGGTTCACCCAACGGCCGGGGGCGTCGACCAATCCCGGTTCGAGGTGACTGTCCTGGCGACCGGTCTCGTGCAGCCGATGGAACTGGCTGTCGCCAGGGACGGGGCCGTCTACTTCATCGAACTGGGGGGGAAGCTTAAGGTCCTCGATCCCGTGACCCGCCACGTACAATTCGTCGCGGATCTGACTGTGACGACGGCGCAGGAGAACGGCTTGATCGGGATCGCGCTCGACCCCGATTTCGAGCGGAACCGCTGGATCTATCTGCAGTACTCTCCTCCCGACTTCCCCGGCCAGCACATCAGTCGGTTCACGTTGCAGGATGGCCGGCTGGATCTGGCCTCTGAGAAGGTTCTCTTGCGGTATGAAGAACAGCGAAAGGAATGCTGCCACCATGCCGGATCGCTTCATTTCGGACCACGGGGTGAGCTCTTTATCGCAACCGGTGACAACACACATCCACATGGTGATTCTCAAGGGTTCGCTCCACTGGACGAACGGCCCGACCGGTCCCCCTACGACGCTCAGAAATCGTCGTCGAATACCGAGAGCTACAACGGGAAAATCTTGCGGATCCGCCCCACCCCTGAAGGAGGCTACGAGATTCCCGAGGGAAACCTTTTCCCGGCGGACGGATCTGGTGGACGTCCGGAGATCTATGTAATGGGGTGCCGAAACCCCTGGCGCATTTCCGTCGATTCGGAAACCGGATTCCTCTATTGGGGGGATGTGGGACCCGATGCCGGAAGTGACGGACCCCGCGGTCCCAAGGGGTATGACGAAATCAATCAGGCTCGTCGAGCCGGAAACTTCGGCTGGCCCTATTTCATCGCGAATAACCAGCCCTATGCCGACGTCGACTTCGCAACAGGAGAAGTCGGCTCCCGATTTGATGCCGCGGCACCGCGAAACGAGTCCCCCAATAACACGGGAAAAGTTCTGCTTCCGCAGGCAGAACCGGCCCTGCTGTATTATCCCTATGGTGCTTCCCCTGAGTTTCCCGAGCTGGAAACCGGTGGTAGAACCGCTTGCGCCGGACCCGTCTTTCACTTCTCTACGGCAGCGGATTCTCTCACGAGCTTTCCAGCCGAATACGATCGGGCTCTGTTCATTTACGAGTGGTCGCGTCACTGGATCAAGGTGGTCCACTTTGATGAGAACCACGGGGTGAAGCGAATCGAGAAATTGATGCCCCATCACCGGTTCGTCAGGCCGATTGATCTCGAATTTGGACCTGACGGAGCTTTGTATCTCATCGAGTACGGCGAGACCTGGGGTGTCAACGCGGATGCGCGTCTGGTTCGGATCGACTACGTTCGGGGCAATCGCCCTCCTGTTGTTAAAGTCGCCGCCGAAAACAACTTCGGTAAGCAACCCCTCAGGATTACAGCATCGAGTGAGGGGACCTTCGACAAAGATGAAGGCGACCAGTTAACCTATGAATGGCGGGTGGTGAAGCCTGCGGAGCCAGACACGGCTCCGCGAATCGTTTCCACGGAGCCCAACCCCGTCATTACGATCGAGGAACCGGGGATCTACAATGTGGAGTTGACCGTGACGGATTCGCACGGTGCTGCCCGGTCGGCCACGGTTCCCTCCGTCGTGGGAAATCAGCGGCCACTGCTGCGGTTTATGCGGCCTCGTCCTGGTGACTTCTTCGATGCCGAGGAACCGATCACTTACGAAGTTGTGGTCGAGGATGAGGAAGACGGGACCAACGACGACCGGCAAATTGACGACCAGCAGCGTGAGCCGCTGGATGCCGATTCACCCAAACGCGTTTCACTCAGCGCCGTTCATACCGAGGAACCATTCCCCGTGGCGGGTCGAGTCTCTGATGAATCGACTCAAGGACCGATGGGGCTGCGACGGATGAAAGGGAGTGACTGTTTCAACTGCCACGCCGTCGATCAAAAGCGAGTGGGGCCTCCTCTGCTCGACATTGCCAACAAATACCGGGGTCTCGACGGGGCACTCGACGCATCCGTTCAGCGGGTGTTGAAAGGTTCCACGGGAGTCTGGGGCAAAATTCCCATGATCCCCCACTCGCAGCACTCGCCGGAAGAAGTTCGGGAGATGGTTGATTACATCTTTCGTCTGGAGCCCAAGGGGCTGGTGCGAGTGTATGAAGGGTTCGTCGGAGAAATTCCGGTCGCTCCGGAAGAAGTGCAACAGGCGGGGCATTACCGCTTGATCGCCAGCTATGTTGATCGCGGATGGGGAGCCATTCCCCCATTGACGACGTCCGCCGAGATCCTGTTAAGGCCCCGACTGGTTGAGGCAGAGACGGCTCCTCTTGTGCATGGCCCTCAAATCCTGAATTCCGGGACCGCAGGTGGCGGAAAATTTATCGGAGCGATCGACCACGGTCACTACCTGAAGCTGGAAAGCGTATCGCTCGAACGCGTTAGCCAATTGACGTTTCGCGTCGCGTCGGCAGGTGCTGGCGGTCGCATTGAAATCAGGGTCGATCAACCGGATGGACCCTTGCTGGCCGCGACGGATGTGGAGGTCAATGGCGATTGGGAACGATGGTACAACCGAACTGTTCCCATCCAGGGCCCTGAAGGGAGCCACGACCTCTACGTGCTGTTCGTTCATCCTGCCAAAGCGGGAGGGCTCATGAACCTGGATTCGATCCGGTTCGAACGCTGAGGGCGGTTAGTAATTGACTGGAGCAAGGCCGTTTCCTGAAAGATCCTTCTGCTCGTGGCCTCACAGCTTCATCCTGAAGGAGGTCAACAATCCGAGTCGCATGGGGGGGAATTGCCCCTCGCGCTGATCTGAGCGGTCCTCCCGGCCTTTCGAAGTTTCCCTCTGGAAAAAGTACACGATCACGCTTTCTCCTCTCTTGCGCTCCGTGAATCGCTTTCACGAAGAGCTACGAACCTCACTACACGAAGTGTGAAATGTGTATTGATTCGCGTTTCTGTGGTGTTGTCAAAGAGTGCGGTTTTCTCTGCTTGAAAATCTCCCCACCTGCGTTACTGGCTATGTTCTAAAATTGTTTAGTGATTGATCGTGGTGTATGGAAATCGATCTTTACGAAAGCGTGGTCGTCTTTGGAGAGGATCTTTATCATTCATTTAAGGCGATTTGTTCTGTAAAGGTATGCAACTCAGAATTCAGGTCTGATCGGTAGGCGGGTCTCAGATTCGTTTCCCGGTGCAAGATTTGTATGGAAATCACCTGCTGTACGTCAGGAATTCAGTTGCTTTTCAGGGTGCCCGTGAGTACTAATGACAATGATGACCTCGGGCTTTGTTGCGAATGGGGCGGCTTGTTCGAAATTGGCTGTTTGCCAGTTGTTTTGTGATGGTTTTTGCATCGATTTTGCTGATTAAGTTCGAGTTCGGCGCGAAAGTCGGATTGTAGGCAGATCTTAATTACGCTTTTGTGCCATTGTCATGTTCAAGTATCTAATTTAATGGTGTGCTTATTTCGCGGGTGGTTGGTGCCGCGTTGCGGGGTATCACCCGGGCTCGATCAACGATGATGACTGATTCTGAAATGTTCCTCCGCGGGTCAAAGCGAGGGACAGTCCGAGTCTCACGGATGAGCAAGGAATGAATGTCGATGCGGTCGGCTTCATTCGTAAGTGATGGCGACCAGCTCAGCATGCGGGGTCCGTCGCTGGCCTCATCCTTCGTGACCTCGTGGGGCCATGGGCGAGCACAGCTTTGACTCGCTCAGAGACACCCAGGGGAGACGGCGGAACGTGCTTGCGGCGACGCGTGCTCCTTCACTGAACACGTAACCCTGAGTACCAGATGATTCCTGGTATGCCCTGTGTGGCATTGCGCGCTGCCTTGTTTGCTATCGGTGGAGTTCGTCACACGGGCCGGTGCGCGAAGAAAAATGGAAGAACCGCAGTGTCATCACCACGGATGAACGGAAACGGGGTCGAAGGTATTCGCTGCAGTGACGGACTGAGTGACCTGATTGAGGAGTAACTCCTGATGACCATGAGTGGTCGCACGGGGGAGATGGAATCGTCTCTATCTTCTGTCCCCCCCAGGGCCGAGCCCTCATTCTCATCCAGGGATATCGAAGTGCATTTGCATTTTTTGCGGCAGGCCAATCGCGCGGTTTCCTCTGCGGAAATCGACGCTACGTCTTCTGGCAGGTCCGCTTTTCTTTTTCCTCGTGATGTCTTTCGTTTGTACCTGTTCTTTTTCCTTTTTTGGTTCGAGGTTCGCATGAAGTCTCTGGTCTGGTTCACCATCACTACGGTCGTCTGGCTGACGGCCCCGATGTCCGCATCGGCACAGTCGATTGGAGCGCCCATCCCGGGGGCGCCGAAGAGTATTTTCTACGTCGACCCGGTAAACGGGTCCAGTTCCGGTGACGGATCGTCCGCCCGGCCCTGGCGAACACTCCAGGAAGTCTGGGATGCGCGCCTGATTAACGGGACTGACCGGACTTCCGGCGTAGTCCATGCCGGCGACCTGATTTATCTGCTGGGGGGGAATCACGGCAATGTAGACATCGCTCCCTGGAACGGTAGCGGCAAAGTTGCCAACACAGATTATATCACGATCACCGCGTTTCCCGGCGCGGTCCCGATCATTAAAACTTTGCGGTTCACGCTGGCATCAAAGTGGGTGGTGCGTGGAATCACGTTCGAGAACCCAGGTGTCTTCAGCACTCGTCCCACCCTGCTCTACGCCGAGCACTCATCGAATCTGATTGCCGATGGCAACATCCTCCAGTCCGCCAGCGATGTGGCGACCTGGTCCCCTGCCGACTGGCCCAATCGCAGCGCCGACTACGCGATTCATTTCAACAACGTCCGCTACGGTACGATCAGTCGAAATCGAATTAAGGGAGTTCACAATGGGATTGCAACACGTGGTCGATATCTGATGCTGTCGGGAAATCAGATCGACTACTTCGCCAACGATGGGATTCAATTTACGTCCAGCGACACGGTCATCCGACACAATCTGATCACAAACCACTATGGGCTGTGGAATGACGGATTGCACCATGATGCCATGCAGGGGTGGACTTCATTTGATGAAACCTTCACCACGAACGTTCTGATCGAGAGCAACATGATCATCAACTCCACGGGAACCTATCTGACGGTGCCGCGGGTTCCGTCGGGGGACAATGATGAATACCTCCAGGGGATCGTGATTTTCGACGGGGTGTGGGACCGATTGACGGTGATTAATAACGTCGTCATTGCCGCAGCCCATCACGGTATTGGATTCTACGGAATCTCGGATTCGGTAATTGCTAATAACACCGTCGTGAGCCAGAGCCCGAAGTATGATAGCTGGATCGGGGTATTTCAGGATTCCCGCGTTCCTCAGAACGTGGTAGTTCGTAATAACGTCGCAGATTCATTCTCGCTGCTGCAGCAAGGGGTGACCTTCGACCACAACCTCGCCTTCGACAGAGGTTTTCTTCCGTGGCAGCAGAATCTGATTCCGATCGTTGACCCGGTAACGGTCTTTCAGGTGTACCAGCCGAGTCGAGGCTACTTCGACCTGCGCCTGAAAGCGCAAAGCCCCGCCATCGGTGCCGGCAGTTCGCTGAGTGTGCCGAAATACGACGTGCTGGCGGTCACACGCAATCCGTCCCGTGTCGATATCGGTGCCTACTCCTACACAGGTCCCTAACGGAATCGATTGACACCCTGCCCTCCGGTCGTCATGTCACCGTGGCAACCGGAGGTATTCTCACCGTGCGGGACATGTGCGCTCCCGCAGTCAGAATCCGATCGACGACGCGGTGAATTGTGCTGCGCCCTACTCACCGTCGCAAGAAATCGAGCGTTCAATTGCCGCTCGAGAGTAGTCTCAGGACACCCGACGTCTTGATTACAACCTCTGCCAGTCAATTTCCGTCACTGAGACCCCACCGAAACCCGAGTCGGCTGGTCTGCTCGGCGAGCTCATCGAACGAGCACGACGTGCCGCAGCGCTCTTCGATCATCTCGGCGGCATCAAACCCCCGATCCGCGTCGCGCAGTCCCTGTGAATCGCCCGTATGAAAGACGACGCGGCGGATCCCTGCCGCTTTTGCGGCGAGAACCTGCAATGCAACCATCAGGGTTCGATTGCCACCAAAGGCTCCACATCCCCAGAAGCCGGTGTGAATGACGGTTTCAGGATGGTCACGGTCCGCTGCCGCCGATTCCCGCCGGGCGGCACTGAATCCCGTGTACGCCGTTGCGAAGATGGTCTTGATCTGCTCTGGCGTATATTCGCCCTGACCGTATCCGGGGGCCGCGATTGCAATAAGATTGCTGAAGGTCGGCGGATCGAGTTTCCGAGTTGCCCGGAGCACAGTCTCAAAGGGAGCCCGAGCAAACTGGTTCCCATAAAGCGATGGACGACCCAGTCGTGCGTCAGGACTCGTCGAGATCTCCAGCCGACGCTCGGCGTTTCTGATGAGGATCGGTGTCCCCTTCCCCCCACTGACTGTCATGGTATTCAGGCCCAGACCTGCAAGTGCTTCTCGAACACTGGCGAGCAATGGATGTTCGGCAACCTGCATTTCGTCTTGCGCAAACAGGGAGGAACCGTAGGCAACAAACAGACGTGGGTCAGCAAAGTTGACGTGCCATGGGGTGTCAGGGCCGCTCGGCGGGTAATCGTAAAAGTTCGGCTGCCGGTCCAGTGTGAGCGAATTTTGGAAGGAAACGGGATCCGGAATTTCTGAGTCCCACTGCGTCACATCCAGCGTGCTGGGGGGGATCTTCCCACCCGGATAGGCGTGTTCGTAGAGAGCGGCCTTGTGCGCGTGTTGAAATTGCGGAGGATACTCCGCAGCCAAGGTCACCGCGTCAAACGTTCGTCGGTACAGCGGTTCTCGCACGAGGAACTCCAGACAGCAGAGTAAATCCGGTCAAAGCGTTTCATGGTCCTTGCTGGCCGATCATTGATATTCATTCTGCCATCTCCAATCACCTCTCACAACGACGAACTGCGTGCATCCCGGGCCTCTGACCAGGACCTCGGGTAGTGCAAGACCTGGGGCAGTGGATGTTCGTCGGTCAGGCTCGCAAGCCTTCTCATCGAAAAAGCGTGGGAAACGGCCGTAGGGTCAAAGTCTGCCAGTGGGGCCTGAGTGGCCGGTCATCCACCTCAACCGGCCACTCACGGGGGCAGGAAAACCGCAATCGCCCCAGCCGATGAAGGCTCTGCCCTGTTGGGATTGCGAGCGTGTCAGGGTGATGGTCCAGCTCCGAATGATCGCCGAACTTATCCTTCTGACGAGAATCGGCCCGACGATCACCGCTGACTGCGTGGCAGTACCTGCAAGCAGTGCAGCCGGAAATTGTCACCGTTGGAGGCGCGCGCACTGTGCATTCTGGAGCAAGACGGTTATCTTCACGCTTTCCAGAGAAACCGCGGCAGGATGCGCGGGCTGAACCAGATTTGGTGCTTTGTTTCCTTGAGGATCTTTCGGAAATGCAATTCGTGATCTCGCGGACTCGATGTCTGTTGTTGGCGTTTCTGCTGGTGTTGACTGTCGGGTGCAATTCCAAGACGGCAGCGCCGACAGCCGGGACCGGCGAAGACGGCGAGGCGGCAAGCGCGCCCGACGGAGGACGATCGAAGAAGACTCTGATTCCTATCAAACGCGATGTGAAGTCGATTGAAGGGAACTGGGTCGTTGTCGTGACGAACCAACGGACCGATGCGTATCAGTGGATCGTCAAGTTCACCCGCGGGGCCGACGGTAAAACGAATGCAGAGCTGCTGGAGGTACGCAGTGAAAATGGCGAAAAAGATCCGCTGCAGCTCGTTTCGTCCGAAGTGGATGGTGACTCTGTCAAACTGGTCTTCAAGCGGAACGACGCAACGTTTGACTTCATGGGGACCTTCCAGCAGGGGTTCATCCGAGGGACTCTGAAAGCAGGAGCGACCGAGGTCTATCTGGCTCGATTGCTGCCGACTGACGAGAAATCGCTTGAACGATTTGACCCGAACGGTCTCCCTCCCGGTTCCGATGTCTATGACGGGCTGATGAAGAGGAAGGACCTCAAGCCGGATGAACTGATGGAGGCAGCGCGAGAGCATCGGACCAGCCCTCTGACACAGGATATCTACAGCACCCTGATGAATGGTTCGTCCGGTGCCAAACTGGATGAGGCAACATTGAATGCGCTGATTCAGGACTACCGCGAATCGGCAAAGATCTGGGGACCACGCTGGCAGGTACGGACCGAAATGATCATGGCCGTCAGTCTGATCAACGGCCGTCAGTACACACGGATGGCGCTGGAGCACCTCGACGCCGCAGAACGCTATCTGGGGGATGACAAAGCGACCTACGCCGAGACCATCAATGCTTTTCGTGAAGCTGCGAAGGTCAATCTGCGTGTGGAAGACATTGCGTCCGAATCGGCCTCCGAAGAAACCAAAGCCGCTGCCTTTGATGAACTGAGCGAATTGCTCAAGAAACAACCCTACAATGCAGAGATCCTTTACGCTTTGGCGACTCATGCCGAACGGACGGGCAAGACCGAAATCGCGATGAATTATCTGTCCGAGATTGTGGCGATGCCCATGCTGGAACTGGCACTGCTGCGAGCCCGGGCTGGTCAGCCCCCCGATTCGGGGACCGCAACCGAATTGCTGAAGAAACTGTGGGCACAAAAGAACGGCAGCGAAGAGGGCTATCAAGAGTACGTTGACGAAGTCTACCGCCGACGAATCGCGGAATACCTCGACGAAATTCAAAAGCTGGTACCGACTCCTCCCCCAGCCGAACTGGGCGATAAATCGGTGCTAGTGGAACTCTACACCGGAATGCAGTGCCCTCCGTGTGTCAGTGCTGATCTGGCACTCGCGGCCATCCGCAAGACCTATCCCAACAATAATGTCGTGATCGTCCGCCTGCATCAGCATATTCCTTTGCCGGATGGTCTGGCCAACCAGGATTCCGAAGAACGAGGTGCTTTCTACGGCACGGGAGCGACCCCCACGATTGTCGTGAACGGGATGCTGCTGGACGGCCGGTTCTATGCAGGACCGATTCAGATGGCCGGCAACGCCTACACGGTGCTTCGCCGCGTCATCGATCCGCTCGTCGTGGAAAAGACCGATGTTCGGCTGGATGTTTCGGCAGAAGTCGTCGATGGTCAGCTTCAGGTTTCGGCCGCTGCGACAGGGATTCCCGAAGAGCTGCTTCCGTCCTGCCGCTTACGACTGGCTGTTGTCGAGAACGAACTGCATACCATCGTTCCGGAAGGATCGAATGGAATTCGCGATCACGAATTCCTGGTTCGCGAAATGCTGGGGGGAGCGAAAGGGATTCCACCGAAAAAGGGTGAGCTGAAGTATTCGATCTCGCTCCCTGTCTCGGATCTCCAGCAGCATGTGGTCGACTATATCCAGCGTTACGAAGCAGGCCGCAGGTTTGAATTCCCCCCTGCGATGAAGCCGCCGATTCAGGGGCCGTTGTCGCTCGTCGCCTGGGTGCAGAACGACAAGGCAGATGAACAGACGCAGTCTCGATTGATTCTCCAGACGGCTGTCACCCCCATCAAGGGCGAAACCGGTTTTGGATCAGCCGGGACGGTTTCTGCTGTCGAAGAGACGCCTGCGGCGACCTCGACCGAGACGGAAGCTCCGAAGTCAGAACCGTCGACAGAACAGCCGGAAACACCTCCTGCCAAAGCAGACGCGACAACGCCGACTGACACCACCCCGGAATCGTCTGACGCGACTCCCGAGTCTGCGTCGGAGTCGACACCGCCACCCCCTGCTCTGCCCGAAGAGTGATTTCCAGGCCCTGTCGGGTTTCGGGCATCAGGTTCCGTGCGTGAGTATGAGAATTCGTGCAGGAAGTCGGGCGTCGTATGTTTGAGCATGGGCGAGCATTGAACGAGTTCCTGGTGAACTACCTCGAGAACCTGGTCCGGGATCTTGAGGAACCCGACCTGGATCTCCCGCCGTTTGCCGGCTTGAATCCCCCCCGCTGGATCCTCGGGCATCTGGCCGTGAACAACGACTACGCCCTGCGGATCTTCGGCGGGCGTTTTCAATGCCCGAAAGAGTGGCACCGGAGTTACGCGCGCGGAACAACCTCCAGTTCTCCGACGGTGGTGGATGCTTCCAAAGAACTGCTGATGGAACGAATCCGCAGCGGGTTTGCAGAACTGCGCCAACGAACTGAAGCGGCAGACCCGGACGCCATGAGCCGACCGCACTCGATCCCGTTCCTGGAAGCGACCCCGATCAAGACGGTTGGCCAGGTGGTCACTCATCTGCTGACGACCCATCCCGCCACGCACCTCGGTCAGCTCTCCGCCTGGCGACGAGCCACCGGACGACCCTCGGTCAGTCTGGGAAGTGAGGGAACATAACTCATCGGATTTCGCGTCAGTCCCTTTCGATCAGGATCCCGGGGCCACTGGTCGAGACTGTTTGAATCGTTCAGCCCTTTCGTCGAAAAACGCCGTTCCCTGTTGTCATAAGTCAGGAGTTTTCTTCATGCAAAAGGTTGTCTGCACAGCGCTCGGTACAGAAGGTGGACCTCATGTCGAACTGCTTTCCAAGGCGGGGTTTCAAGTCGTGGATGCTCCACGTGACGTCAACCTCTACAATCCCGAACTGCTGTTCCCCTACGTGAAAGACAGCGTCGCGGTGGTGGCCGGGTCGGAACCCTGGCCCGCGTCACTGATTGCGGCCTGTCCACAGTTGCGCGTCCTTGCACGGACCGGTGTGGGCTTTGACGCCATCGATGTCCCCGCCTGCAATCAGCATCGTGTCATCGTGGCGACGACGCCCGGAGTGAATCATCACGCCGTCGCAGAACATACGTTCGCCTTGCTGCTGGGCGTGGCACGCGGCTTCCCCGCCCGCGACCAGCAGGTCCGGGCCTGCACCTGGCTCCGTGCGTCGACACCGCGGGTGATGGGACGGACCATCGGCATTGTGGGACTGGGACGAATCGGCCGCGCGGTCGCAACGCGTGCCGTCGGTCTGGGAATGAAAGTGGTCGCATTTGATCCTTGTTCGCAGCGAGAATTCTGTGAACAGTGGGGCATTCAGCTTGCCTCGTTTGAAGACCTGCTGCGCGTCTCTGACTACGTCACCCTGCACCTGCCGATGGGGGCCGAGACGAAACATATCATGAATGCCAGAACCTTCGGCCTGATGAAACCGGGTTCTGTCTTCATCAATACGGCTCGTGGTCTGCTGGTTGATGAGAACGCGTTGATCGACGCTTTGAAGTCGGGTCACCTGCGCGGAGCAGGCCTGGACGTCTTCGAAGTGGAACCGCTGCCGGGAGACAGCCCGTTGCTCAAGATGGAGAATGTCCTGTTGAGTGGTCATCTGGCCGGGCTCGATGACGAATCGCATCACGATACGCTGAAAATGAGTGCCGAAACGATCATTTCGCTGTCTCAGGGAGGCTGGCCCACAGAAGCGATCCGCAATCTTCCCGGCGTCACCGATTGGAAATGGTCTGCCAAGGGCTAAAATTGACGATGCGGCATTGGTCGTCGGGCGTGAGATGGATGCGGAGCGAGATCATGAGTACAGCCTGGCAAATGGTGATCGTGGCAGCCCTTGTCCTGTGGGCCGCTGCGATCCTCCTGCTCCGCATCCGTCGGCTCTTCGGAACACCCGCCTCCGGCTCCTGCTGCGGAGGCTGCCAGGGCTGCCCGGCAAAAGAGACAGACCAGGCCCAGGGACTCGTTCAGCTTCAGCCTCCGCCGATGATCAAGTCACACTGAAGAAGGGCTGAGCATCGACCCGCCTGCCGCAAACTATTTGTGCACTCGACAGTTGGATTGATCCGCAATGAAAACCCCTTGCTGGCCTGCTGTCAAGGGTTTTTCATCGGATTGGCTGACAGCAACCACAGAGCCATCCTGTAATGACACGGAGGGCTCCTCTGCGTCTCCTGCAACATCCAAAGGATAAGTCCCCGGAACGGGAGCTCTCCCCCATGGAAAGAGTTCACTGGAAAATGTGACTCTGCCTTTCATTCCGCACCCTTCTATCGCGTGATTTTTTCCGTTCCGTTACGGTGGCTGGATCCTCTCCGCGATCAAATGCGTGGGCAGGTGTGTCATCAATCCGGGCCTGAAAGTCTTCCCGCAACAAAGACAAAACATTCGAAGGCTCTGCCCACGGGGCAACAAGGTCGCAATGCGTAAGCAGGGCGACCGTTTTTCTAGATTTTTCTCAGCGACCGCTCACGTTGGTCCGTTTCGCCTTGCGTCCAAATGATTGGAAGCGGGGTGGAGATTGGCGCTGCGTGCTGGGGAGTCGTTGTTATTCTTGGGATCGTCCTTGTCCAGGCTGCTGCGGTAGCTTGGACGAGTGTCGTTATCAATCCCTCTTTCTGCCCCATCTCTTTTCGGCCGCGATTCGGTGCATTGGCGCGAACGAGATGGCGACTCGTGTCTCTTGACGGTGAAGTGTGGTCATGCCGCGAATGACCTGCGGCCATTGTTGATCATGTGCCGGGCATTCGCTTGTGGAACTCGGACTTCACGAACTGGCTGCAGAGGGGGTCGGTGGAAGGTGCTCAAGGAAGGTGCTCAAGGAAGGTGCTCAGGGAAGATACTCAGGGAAGATGCTCAGGGAAGGTGCTCAGGGAAGGTGCTCAACGAAGGTGCTCAACGAAGGTGCTCAACGAAGATGCTCAACGAAGATGCTCAAGGCGCGCGGGATGGGAGGGCTTGAGGTGGCGAGGCATTTTATTGGGATGCGGACGTCTCTGTTGTGGTTTCGTCCTTGGTAGTTAGCAGTCCGGCCCCTACTGGGTGGCGGCGGATTCCTGCGTTCGTGAAAAGCGTTTTTTCAGGTTTTCGCGTCCGATGAAGAGTGGTTCGGCGGGCGGGGCTTGTTGCTGTAGCCGCCTCGATTCCTTCAGGATGGCCGCGTGTCGCTCGGGGTTGTAGGGGTGCGAGCGGAAGAAGCTGGGCCAGTCGAGAGTGCCCAGTTCGTCGGGAGGCGGCTGTTTCGCAGGGTTTTTCTGGAAGACTTTGGCCATTTCTCTTGGGTCGTAGCCTGCCTGAAATGACCATCGGACACCGTCGAGGTCGGCGGCTCGTTCATCTTCTGGCCGGAAGGGGCGAGCCCATAACTTAATGAGGCGCGGGTCCAGAGGTTTTTGTGCTTTCCCGGGATCGGAAGCGGGAAGTGATTTTTCCAGAAGCTGCATTCGCCGCAGCGGCAGTAATTGATGGCCACGATCCAGATGCGACAGTTCATGTCCGACAATGCCGACCAGCGCCGCTTCGTTGGGAACCGTGTCCAGCAGACCTTCAAAGAAAATCAGTGTCCCGCCGGGGTAGGAACGAGCGTCGATACGGGGGGACCGGGCGACGATCACCCGAATGGATTTGTAGCGCTCTTTATTGCGCATGAAAGGTTGGAGCGTTGAGACCAGGCTTTGCAGGTATTCAACGTCTCGTCCCTGCTTCTCCAGGGCGATTTCAGAATTTGCCAGTGTATCGAATGCGGCCTCCTGAAGTTGCTCACCGAACTTCTGTTCGTCCGCGATTGCGATCGAGATCTTTTCCAGTTCGGCCCGTTCGTCTGCAGTATCCTCACCGAACATTTTTTCCAGGATGTCCCCTGGATTCGCAGGGATCTCGAAAGGAAAGCTGTCCGGCTGAGCGAACGTCGGGTGGCCCGACCAGACCGGTATCAGGCCTGTTACCGCAAGGGCTAAAGCAAGCCCCTTTCGGAGCCGTGGGTCGGAACGAATGCCAGAAATTCGCATGACGTTGCTCCGTGGAAGAGTCTGTTCACTGCGTTAGTCGGGACACGTGGTCGGAATGAGCGGTCGCAAAATGCCATCGGATGAGTGATCAAAGGAACTCTCGCAGGTTGAACTGCATCTTGTATGCCTGGATGAGAACAGATTGGCAGTCGACGACTCGCGAGACGGTAGTTTGTCGGCAGTGGTTTGTTGAGGGTGCTTCGTGGACGGGGTTTGGTTTGAGTGCCCGCTCGCGGTGGTGAGATCGTCCCCTTTGAGCATTGGGGGCGTGGTCGAATCGGTTGTTCGCCCTGCGGCTGTTCGGACGACAGGGCCTTCCGGGTAGCATACTGCGGAGTCATCGGGATGTGAGATAATGCTGTGGGGGGGCTGGTCCCGGCGAGAAGCTGACAATCGTACCGTTACAGGCGGTGTTCTCAGCGACTACAATAGACGGTGTCGATTTTGGCTGTAGGTAACGATCCGACGGGACGTTGACCAGGAGTGACTGATGCCGACCAACAGTTCGCTGACTAAACTCTCTCGCTCTTCCTCGACCGAGGAAATCATCGTCAGCGAACATCTCGCCGATCTGCGTAATCGGATTCGACTGCTGACCTGGGTTTCCGGTCTGGGCTGGCTGAGTGTGGCCTTTCTGGGGGGGCTGCTGGTCACCGGAACTCTCGACTGGTTAATGCATTTCGACGATTCCGGGACGCGACTGGTGCTCGGACTGGCTCTGTTGGGATTGTCGGGGTGGATGCTCTGGCGGCAACTGATTGCCCCCCTTCGTACTCCCCTTTCCGGAGCCTTCCTGGCAAGTCGTGTCGAACGGCAGTACCCCGGCCTGAATAATCGACTGCTGAGTGCGGTCGAATTCCTGGAGCATCGAATTGATTCCCGTCTCGGCTCGCCCGAACTGCAGCAGGCGGTTGTTGGGCAGGCGTTAAAAGATCTGGAAAAAATTGAGCCCGAGGATATTGTCGAAGCCCGTGCGATTCGCAATGTGACACTCGCAGGGGCTGCGGTCTTTCTGGTGACTGCGCTCGTTGTCCTGTTGCGGCCTCTTGAAGCGGCGACTTCGGTTCAGCGGATGATGTTTCCTTTTTCCGATATCCCCTGGCCACGGGCGGTGGAACTGAAACTGTTGCGTGCAGACCTGTCACCCGTCGACTTTGTGCCGGGGCAGCCGATCCAGCTTGCGCGGGGCGATACGCTGGAACTGTATGTCGAGAATGAGCGGGGAGGACTCCCGGAACGAGTCTGGTTTGAGTACCAGAACGAACTGGACAGCCCTGTACTGCGGGATTCACTGCGACAGACAACGGTTCGGGATGAAAACGGCAAGTCTCACGAAACAGCCGTCATCAGTTGGATCGCGACACGTGGATCGATTTGGTTTCGCGCCACCGGGGGGGATGACCATGTCATGCCATTTTACCAGGTTGATGTGGTGCCCCCACCGGGCATTGAATCCCTTCAAGTCACGCAGACGCCCCCACCCTATGCAAAACAGCAGGTGCAGGTCTTGCCCGAAGGGGTGGGACACGTTCAGGGATTGCTGGGAACCACGATCGCGATCCGGGCCACGGCGGACAAGCCGCTGAAGATGGCCAAACTGCGGATCGGAGACCAGCCTCCCGTATCCCTGGAACTGGAAGAGGATCGCAAGACATTCTCCGCCACTTTTCAAATGAAAGATGCGGTCGTGACGAACTACTGGTTCGAACTGACTGATACGGAAGGGTTCACTGACCGCGAAGCCGTCCGCTATGAACTGCGGGGAATTGCCGACACTGTTCCGGATGTGGCGATTGAAGCTCCCTCGAGTGACGTCCTGCTGACGGCAGATGCGGAACTGGAAGTCGTCGTACTGGCGAAAGACGATCTGGGCCTGCGTGACGTGCGGATCGCCTATCAGGTTGGCGACGACGAACAGCTCAAGCTGATTCCCTTGTTCCGTTCCGTGGCCGATGGGGACAAGCCCACGGGGCAGGATGCTGAGGGTGAACAGACCGAGGAGCAACAGACTGAGGGTGTGCAGCGGCACAAGGCCACTTATCAGTGGAAGATGTCGGACTTGAGCCCTGAACCGGGAACCAAGATCGTTTTCCGCGGGGAAGCCACAGACGACTATGACCTGGGGCCGCCGCACATCGGCAAGAGTATTCCCCGTTCGATTCTGATTGTTTCTGGCGATGAAAAGCAGAAAGAACTCGCGATGCGGGTGAGCGATCTGCTGGGGGACTTGAAGCAGGCCACACAATTGCAGAAGCGGGCTTTGCAGCAAACCGAAGAGTTGCAGACCCAACTGGAGACGGTGGGGGAACTGCGTGATCAGGATCTGGATCAACTGCAGCGCGCCGAACTGGGGCAGCGACAGGCGGCATCACGACTGACTCATTCTGCCGATGGGGTCGAGACGCAAGCACAACAGATACTCGAGGAATTCCGTGCCAATCATCTCACGGACGAAGCGACCGAACAGCGGCTTCAACGAGTTGTCAGCGAACTGGGAACTCTGGGCAGAGAGACGCTCCCTGAGGCGGAACGGGCATTGATGCAGGCCCAAAAACTGGCCGAACAGGGGCGTCCCGAGAACAAGGGGCGTACCTCACCAGCGCGAACGGAAGAGGGCTCGCGTACTCGCTCATCCACCTCAAATTCGTCGTCCGCAGCGAAGTCGGATACGCAGGAGTCCCGTGGTCAGGAGCAAGGGACCACTGAGGGGAAACCGTCAGGTGAGAATGGCCAGCAGCCCAATTCCAATCCGAAGTCGGATCCTCCCGCAGGGACTGAAGACAAAGCGAGTCCCGGACCAGGCACACCTGAGACTCAAGATCCCGCAGTCAGTTCGGTAACAGAAGAGGGAACGAAAGCGGAGGGGGCAGAGGAATCGGCAGCGCCGAAAAAAGAGGAGCCCGTCGATCAGGGAACGGTTCCTCCTGAATCTCCCCGGAAGTCGCCATCCCCCCCTTCCCGGTCACTGCAATCGGCACTGGCGGAAGCGCACGCTCAACAAGCCCGGTCGCTGGAATCACTCAGTGAATTACAGGACTCGCTGACCGAATGGCGAGACCGCCGCGACGTCTCGAAGGATCTCAACTCGGTCATCGCCGATCAGGAGCGACTGCAGCAGGACGCAGCGCAGGTGGCTGCGGAAACCATGTCGAAGTCGGACGCGGAGCTGACAACACAGGAAAAAGCCGAACTCAACAAACTGGCGGATCGCCAGCGGAAGATTGCTGAACAGCTCGAACAATTCCGCAAGCAGCTCGACAAAACGTCGGAGCTGCTGCAGAAAAATGATCCTGATACCGCCGAGCGACTGAGCGAGGCAGGACAAGAGCTTCAGCAGCAGGAGACCGCCAGCAAACTTCAGGAAGCCGCGAACAACCTCGCAGAAAATCGCATGGGTGCTGCTGCTGACTCACAGCAGCAGGCCATGAACGAGCTGCAGGAAGTCGAACGGATGATGAAGCGACAGGCGAGCGACAATACCGAGCAGTTCCTCCAGCAGACCGAGGAAGCGCTGCAGGAGTTTCAGGAGATCCGTGCTGAGCAGCAGAATCTGGCGGAACGATTCAATGAGCTGAATCAGCAGGAAGAATCGCTTGAAAAGCAGGAACAACAGGAAGAGCTGATGCGGCGGCAGGAAGAGCTGACCGAGCGAATGGCGAAGGCCGAGCGGAAGCTGGAGCGACTGCAGTTGCGTGGTGCGGCCGAAGCGGCCAACCGCGCTCGCAAGCGTCTGAATGATGTCATGAAGCAGGCACAGGAGCTGAATGACGAAGAGGGTGCCGAAGAAATGCAGCAGGCGATGGACGAGGCGCTGGAAGATCTCGACCAGGTGGAAATGGAGCTGGCGCTGGAAAAACGGGTGGCCAAAGAGCGGCTGGCGTTTGAGCAACTGGAGAAGATTGAGGACCAGTTGAAGTCTCTGCGCGAGCGTCAGGATGCGGTGATTGCGGAAACGGTCCGTCTGGAAGAAGCAAAGCTCAGCGAAGGGAGGATGACCCGCGGTCAGGTGAAGACCCTGCTGGAACTGGCAGAGACGGAACGTTCACTGCAGCTTGTGGCGGATGAACTTTCGCAGAACATGGCGTCGGCCGAAGTCTTTTCATTGGTGCTCAAGCGACTCGGCCGGACATTGAAGTTCGCTGCCGATGCACTGGCCGAACGTCAGACCGATGAAAAAACGCAGACGCTGGAACGGGACGCCATTCGCAAAATCGACAGTCTGCTGGCGGTGTTGAAGCAGGAGCAGAAGAAACAGGAGCCGGCTCAAGGGGAAAAGGAAGCTCAGGAGACGCTTTCTGAAGAACGGAAAGAGGAAGAAGAAAAGCCCGAGCAGGCCCAACCTCCCGGTGATATGCTGCCAGAATTGGCGCAATTGAAACTGCTGAAGACGCTGCAGGAGGAATATCTCGAACGGACGCAAATGCTCGATCAGTTCCGGGACGAGAATGGGGTCCTGCCCGCAGCAATGGAAGAAGAGAAAAATGAATTAGCACGCGAGCAGGCTGAGCTGGCTGATTTCGCACGAAACCTGATTGCCAAGTTCTTGCAGCAACGGCCGGATCCAGCGGATGGAGAGTCCGCAGAGGCGGAAGCGGAAGAACGGCGCAAGGATGAAGACGCAACAAAAATCGACCCCTGACGCGGCTGTTCGATGCAGGCGGGTCAGTGAGCCGAAGTCGGTAAAGTCCGACAAAGGATGCGACAGAACATGGGCGAATACCAAAGAGTGCAGAGAGCCGCTGGACCGACCTGCTGGCAGGCTCGTCCCGATCGATCAGTCCGGGTGGATTCAGGCCAGGCGGCTGCCAGCTCCGAAAAAGGGGCCATCTTGAGATGGAATCCTGTCTCGTTGGGGCGAACGGGATATTGGAACTGGATCAGTTTGAATACCTGTTGCTACCTGGTCGTGTCGTTCATCGCCGGTGCGTCGGTCGTCACTGCGGATGAGCCCTCCCCTGCGGCTGCAGAGAAGGCAAAAGAACCAGCCGCTTCCGAAGCTGTTCCAGAAGCCAAGCCAGAGGCCAAGCCACAGGTCAGGGAGAAATCGCTGCTTGAGAAGCTGGGTGAGGAGTTGATGAAGGAGGTCGATGATTCTCCTGTCAACGCCTTGAAGTCGACCACCGAAGAGGTCGACAAGATGGACCGCGCTGTGAAAGGAATGCGCGCCGCAGGCACGAAGCTGGACGAGGGGACCACTGCGGAAGAGACGCAGAAGATTCAAAAGCAGGTGATTCAGGACCTGGAAGACATCATCAACCAACTCGAGAATCCCCCGCCGAATAAGGGTGGTGGAGGCGGGGGGGGAGGAGGAGGTGGTGGTGGTGGAAGTGCCAGTCAGGGAGGAGGCGGTTCCTCGGGACAGAATCGCAGCGGCGGTCGCGGAGGGTCTTCAAAGCAGCGACTGCGGTCACGCGGCTCTGCAGGGTCGAGTACCGCCTCACAAGGTCAGGCGGCCGGTTCCACTGACGAACAGCAGGGGGGCGAGTCGAGTGAGAACGGAGTCGACTCGTCACCCCAATCTCAAGCAGACCGAAAGGCGGCTGAAGAAGCGGCACGCCGGCGAAAGCTGGAGATGGACGTCTGGGGGCATCTACCCGTTCATGTCCGTGAAGAATTGCTGAACACCTACGGCGAGAGAATGCTGCCGAAGTACGAACACCTGGTGAAGCAGTTTTATGAAGCGCTGTCGATGCAGGGCGAGCAGCAGAAGAAGTAATCGGGGCCACGCCCACTCTACCTCGTTGCCGCGAATTCGTCTTTCACGGTAGGCAAACCGCTTGTTCGCTGCGAGCGAGTCGCTGGTGCCAATTTGGCAGTTGGTGATCGACGCTGTGGGTGAAAACCCTTGAAAACAGGCTATTTTCAGCCGGGAAGTGGCTGGCGCGCGAGTTGCTTTCGGGCTGTTAACTGGTCGTTCGACTGCCGACGATATCTGAACAATGTTGATTGTATGGGAGTTCCCGAGTGTCTCAACCGCAAGAATTCACGTTTCAAACCGAGATCAAGCAACTTCTCCATATCCTTTCGCATTCTCTCTACCAGAACCGGGAAATTGCTCTGCGCGAGCTGATTTCCAACGCATCTGATTCTTTGAACAAGCTGCGGCATATCCAGCTCAGCGAAGAGCAGTATCGTGACGACCAACCACTGGAAATTACGCTCGAACCCAACAAAGATTCGAAGCTGCTGGTCATCCGCGATAACGGAATCGGCCTGACCCATGATGAACTGGTTCAGAACCTGGGAACGATTGCGCACAGCGGATCGAAAGAGTTCTTGCGGACACTGGCGGCGAAAGCCGACGGAGCAGAATCGTCTCCCTCGGCTGACCTGTCACTGATCGGACAGTTCGGCGTGGGATTCTATGCCGCGTTCATGCTGGCGGATCGCGTCGAAGTCGTCACGCGCAGCTATCGCGAAGAAACAGGCTGGCGGTGGGAATCCGATGGTTCGGGGCGCTTCACGATTACGCCTGCGGAAGAAGAAGTCCCTCGGGGTGCTCAGATTCGGCTGCACCTTAAGGACGACATGGATGAATTCACTGACCCTATGCGGTTGAAGTTTATTGTCCGCAAGTACTCGACGTTCGTGCCGCATCCCATCAAGCTCGATGGAGAAACGCTCAACGAACAAAAGCCGATCTGGGTCGAGCCGAAGAATCAGGTCACGGAAGAACAGCATGCTGGTTTTTACCAGTGGCTGACCCATCACGCAGAAGAAAAACCACTCTGGCACCTGCATCTGTCGAGCGATTCCCCCATTCAGTTTCATTCGATCCTGTACTGTCCCCCCACGAATTTTGAGCTGATGGGATTTGGCCAGATTGAGCACGGAATCAATCTGTGTGCGAAACGAATTCTGGTTCAGGATGACTGCCGCGACTTGCTGCCGGACTATCTTCGCTTCCTGTACGGGGTCGTTGATTCGGCCGACCTGCCACTGAACGTCTCGCGTGAGACACTGCAGGATCACAAGCTACTGCCCAAGCTGAAGCGGGTCTTGATCAAGAAGGTTCTCGACCACCTCGCCAGTATCGCCGAAGAACAGCCCGAGACCTTCAAGACGTTCTATCAGCAGTTCGGGCCGATTCTGCGGACCGGGATCGGGCAAGACTTCGAGAATCGCGAACGGATCGCAAAGTTGATGCGGTTCCATTCGACGCATACCGCCAATCCAACCCTCGTGGTACCCGGCGGAACGACCGATCAACCCGTACCTCCGACTGTCTCGCTGGATAGTTACCTCCAGCGGGCCGTGGAAGGCCAGACCCAGATTTACTACCTGAGTGGTCCTGATCTGGACGCGTTGTCTCGTCATCCGCTGCTGGAAGCATTCCGCAAACGAAACCTGGAAGTCCTGTTCCTGGATGATCCGATCGATGAATTCGCTCTGACGCAACTGCGTCGCTATGAGGGTAAAGATCTTATCTCCATCGATTCGGCGGATGTATCGTTCCCCGAATCGACCGATCCACCCGAGACGGAAGCGGCTGAAAAGCCGAAGAACATCACACGCGTCATTGAGTTGTTCCGAGGAGCGCTGGAAAGCAAGGTGCAGGACATTCGGGAGTCGTCTCGTCTGACGGAAAGCCCCTGTTGCCTGATCAATCCTCAGGGAACCATGAGCAACCAGCTGCAGAAGGTGCTCAGCCATACGATGAAAGAATACGAAGCTCCCAAACGGATCATGGAAGTGAATCCGCATGCAGCGCTCGTGACACGGCTGTGCGACCTGAGCAGCAATTCCGAGAACGACGAATTCATTCGGGATTGCGGCCGTCAGCTTTACGCAAATGCCCTCATCCTGGACGGACTGATTCCCGACGTGGAAGAAACGACGACCCGCTCGCTCCGTTTCATGGAAGAACTGGCCCGAAGCAAGTCTTCGATCGTCTTGTGATCGTATCGGAAAGCTGTGAGCAAGTTTGCGGCCCCGCATGTTCCATTCATGGTCATGCGGGGTTTTCTCGTGTGATCCGGCTGAAGTTAAGGAGGTTCCCGACCGAGAGCGTGTTCATGTGGCATTGACTGGCGAGACGGCTGAATTTCCGTAAGTGTTTATTTTGTATTGGATTGTGTCTCTGTCTGTGAAGTTGCTGTCACCCGGTTGGCACTGTGTGCAGAATCGGGAAAACTTGTCAAGCGGATTTCGGAGTTCCCGCTACGAACGGTTTAACTCTTATCGTTGTTGTAACCGATACCTGAATTGGACGTGTTCAATTTGGATGCATGGCTGGTTCTGCTTGCGCTGTCTGTCAGCGTCATGCTGCCCCACTCGCGGTTCAGTAAGGTTATGACATGAACAAGTGGTATCGCCCTCTCGGGTTTTTGCTGTTGGCCTCCGTCGCGGGGGAAGTCTGCGGATGCGCTCAATCGGGCAGTTGGCTCGCCAGGCGCGAATCCAAAAAGGGGGCGGAAGAGGCGCTGGCGGATGCTGGCAAGGGGAAGAAAGGTTCGAAGGGGGCGAAAGGACCGGCTGAACTGAAGTCGGACGAGCCTCGAACACTGCTCGGCAAAGCCAAGCGGAAATCAAAGTCCGCAGCCGCAGAATCGAAACTTGCCGCAGCAGATCAGGTGAATTCGTCCAAGTCGTCGAAATCCTCGCCTGAAACGGCCGTCACCAAAGCGAGTCAAGATTCGCTGGCGAGCAAAGCGGCTGCGACGGCGAAGTCGGTTGCCGCATCTGCCAAGACGGACGAAATGGATGCCTTCCTGTCTGATCTCGACAAACCCACTCCAGTGGCAAAGAGCGAGTCTGGGAAGCAGACCTCTGACGAGTTCGATCCGTTTGACGACGTGATCGAAATGGGACAAAAGTCGGTCATGCAGGTCAAAAAGGAGCTGGGGAAAAAAGTCGAATCCCTGGAAAATGACGTTGCTGACTGGGCCAGCGACGAAGGGGAATCGAGTCTATCAGCCGTCACCTCGGCGAAAGCTTCAACGGTTGTAGACGTGCTGGAGAAAGAACTGGATCTTCCGTTGGCACAACCTCCTGCTCTCCACGCAGAAAGTGAGGATGCCAGCGAGGATGGACTGTCACAACTTCCTTCCCTGGGCGACTTGAAGAAGGCTGCGATCCAGACAATCGCGACCCGCGGATTGGCGAAGTTGTGTCCCGATGCCAGTGGTCCCTTGGCTGAAGCACTGAATGAAGTGGATCCTTCCGATCCGCAGTCGCTCAAAGTCTGTCTCAGCAAGATCGGAAAGCTGGGGGCGGATGGGATTGCCGCGGCCCCTGCTCTCCAGTCATTGCTCAAGCACGATGACGGCATCGTGAGGACCACGGCCGCTCAGACGATGGCGAAGCTGAATATCAGCTCGCCTGAATCAATCAAGGTGGTCACTGACAGTGTGGTCTCCCGCGATGCGAACCTGAGATCGTTCGCGAGCGGTGTTCTGGATGAAATGGGAGGCGAATCGACCCAGGTGCTGAAGTCGCTGTCAGAGAACTTGAAAAGCACTGACGGACAGACCCGCCTGCGAGTCGCTGAAGTCCTGATTCGTCACGAGGAGTATGCCTACCCTGCTCTGCAGACGATTCTGACGAGCCTTGGTGATCGAGACTCCAATGTGCGGTGGCTGGCGACGTACTCACTGGCGGAACTGGCTCCGGAATCACCTGCGGCGGTTCAGGCACTGGTCAAAGCAACGCACGATCCCGTGTCAAAAGTCCAGATTGGCGCGGTCTACGCTTTGGGTGAGATGGGTCCCTACGCGAAGAGTGCGGGGCCGGATCTACACAAACTGCTGGAAACGTCAACCGATGCAGAGCTGAAGGAAGCGATTGTGAGTTCGCTGGAACAGATTGAGAAATAGCCGTTTGCCTTACGGCAGACTGTGGCAAATAATCCACCGCCCATTGTCCGAACGGGGACCCAGATGATTCATGTGCTTGCTCTGGTCGAAACAATCGAAGGGCACCGCGAAGATTTCTTACGTGAGTTTGCTCAGGTCGCGGTTCCTGTGCGACAGGAGGCGGGGTGCATTGAATATGGGGCTGCAATTGATGCGGTCACGGATGTGCCGCAGCAGTTTCTTCAGGGGGAAGATTTCGTTTTAATTGTCGAGAAGTGGGAGAGTCTGGATCACCTGAAGGCGCATCTGGTCGCTCCCCACATGGCTGACTACCGAGTTCGCGTCAAGCCGTTTGTAAGCTCGGTGCGCCTGCAAATTCTGGATCCGCGGGTTTGACTGCGGATTCGGGAAGTCGCAGTTGCATAAGGGTATTGGAATTCGTCGGTTGACACGCTTCGGGCGACGGTCTCTAATTCTCGACGGTTGTAGGGCTAATCTCTGGGACAATCCTTTGTTCGATGGTGGGCTCTTTTATCTCGAAATTCAGTAGACAATGTGAGGAGTCAGTTTATGCGGAAAAGTTTGACTTGGATCGCGTGTTGTGTGGCGTTGTCCGCGTTCATTGGTGGTCCAGAAGCTCAGGCTCGTCCACAATACACGAAGGCGTTTATTGCCGCGTATCCGGCTCTCAAGACTGAAGCCGAAGCTGCCAAGTGCGGCATCTGTCACCCAGAAGAGAAGAAAGCTGTTCGCAACGACTATGGCAAGGCCCTGGGTGCCGCTCTGCCAGAAAAGAACACCAAAGGCGAAGAAGCTCTTGCTGAAGCCCTGAAGAAGATCGAAAGCGAAAAGGGCGAAACCGATGGCAAGACCTTCGGCGAGCTGATCAAGGAAGGCAAACTGCCAGGCAAGAAATAATTGCCGTCAGTTTTGCTGGTCACTCTCATAAAATGACCAATTGAAGCCCGATTCCGATGAGTCGGGCTTCATTTAATTTCCTGTTGTCTCCAGAGCGTCTCTTGGTCACGTTCCTCTACGGGTCGCAGAACCGGGCAGCCCGTGTTCTTGACGCTTCTGTCAGGCTGTTCCGTTGGCCGCCATCGCCCCTTTCTCTGATGCGACTTGCCTCGGAGGGACCACACATGGCAGAATTGTCTCAGGCCGAAACAGTTCCTTTGAGCGGAGTTGACTGGTGTCTGAGGTACGAATCCCTGGTTTGCTGGCATGGGTCTTGGCCCTCGCAACGTTCAGTCAATCGGCGTCTGCACAGGAGAAGATTGTGCTCTGGCCTGATGGGGCACCCGGCGCGGTAGGGACCGAGGAACACGATCGCCCCAGCATCACGGCCTATCTCGCTCCAGCCGATCGTAATGCAGGGACCGCCATCGTCATTTGTCCTGGTGGAGGCTACGGTCACCTTGCCGTCGGGCACGAAGGTGAAGACGTTGGAAACTGGTTGAACTCGATTGGTGTTTCGGGATTTGTCCTGCGATACCGAATCGCTCCACGGTACAAACACCCCTCTCCGTTGCTTGACGTTCAGCGTGCCTTGCGAGTTGTGAGAAGCCGGGCCAGCGAGTGGAAAATTGACCCTGCCCGGATTGGCGTACTGGGATTCTCTGCGGGGGGCCATCTCGCTTCGACCGCTGCGACTCATTTTGATGACGGTGACGCTTCGGCAGGCGATCCGATCGACCGCGTGAGTTGCCGTCCGGATTTTGCAGTTCTTTCCTATCCGGTCATCACTTTCACGGATGAGTCCGCCATGCACCGGGGCTCACGCAACAACCTGCTGGGGCAGGATCCTTCGGCAGAGCTGATCACGCTTTTGTCGAATGAGCTGCAAGTCAAACCAACGACCCCGCCGGTATTTTTATGGCATACGTCCGAAGATAAAGGGGTTCCGCCCGCCAACAGTACGCTGTTCTATCTCGCTTGTGTGAAGGCGGGGGTACCTGCCGAACTGCATATCTATGAGAAAGGGCCGCATGGGATCGGGTTGGCGAAGAAACATCCCGGAGCTGACCAGTGGCCTGTCCAGTGCGAAGCGTGGTTGCGAGGCCGAGGTCTGTTGAGCAAGTAATGTATGGCGAAATGAAGAAATCGGAGCGGTTCCCGTTTTTTCCCGGACGGGATCTTCAAAACGGCTAGAATTGTTTTCGTGTACTCGAGGGCCGCCAATTTTTTAACACTTTGAATGCCTAACATGGTTGCCAATCCAACCGAGGTCGATTCATCCCCCCTGCCTTCTTCGAAGCGGTCGGCCCCGCAATCCCAGCCACGGCGCAAGCGGACTTGGTTCGGAGTCCTCCAGGATCTCTGCTTCTACTTTCTGGCATACATCTTCTTCGCGTGGCTGACGATCGGTCCCTTTTTCTGGACCTGGCACGCGGCCGTCTATGCTGATGGTCCGAAATGGGTTGCGCAGTTCTACCAGCCCCTTGCATACCTGTGCGAGCTCTGTCCCCCCTTGAGCTGGCTGGTGAACGAGTGGGTCAACTACTGGATTCTTTAGACAAATTTGCAAAAGCTGATGCGTTTGGCCTGGTGAATCAGCAGATTCTTGATTGAAAACTTTGTATTTTGCAGTAGGGACGCAGGTGACTTGTCGTGAATCGCGTCACTACTGCAATTTGCTGTGGTTTAATTGGTCCAAAAAGACATCATGGTTCAATCCAACAAGGTGTCTATACTCAAAATGCGCCCGAATCGTGCCGGTAGGGCTACCTCGATTTTAAGTCGTTTATTCATCGAAAAGTCACCGCAACGAGAATTTCATGCAGCAGATGCCATGTCGACCCACCAATCTCCTGGAACTGAAACAAAGTGGCTGGGTCTCTAAAACTGTCAAAGAGGAGTTGCGACAGAATTTTTTAATCGCTCTTGCCGCAGGTGACGCTCTATTTCCGGGCATCGTCGGGTACGAACATACGGTCATTCCCGAAATCAATATCGCCCTGATCGCTGGTCACGATATGTTGTTCCTAGGCGAAAAAGGACAGGGCAAAAGCCGTCTGATGCGCACACTCTCGCGATTTCTGGACGACTTCATTCCTTACATCGACCTCCCAGAAGCTCCCTTTCACGATGATCCGTACAATCCGATCAGCCGTGTTTGCAAGGACTTCGTTGCAAATGTTCCACCTGAACAGGTGCCAATCGCCTGGTGGCCGCGAGAGGAACGTTATGTCGAACGGCTGGCTCCTGGCACCAAGTTCGCTGACATCATCGGCGAGATCGACCCGGCGAAGCTCGCCGGCGGGACAAGTATGTCAGCCGAGGAAGCACTTCACTTCGGTCTGATTCCCCGGATGCATCGGGGCATTTTTGCGATGAACGAACTGCCCGAATTAGACGAACTCGTGCAGGTTGGTCTGTTCAATATTCTGGAGGAACGGGACGTCCAGATCCGCGGGTTCCCCGTTCAGTTCGATATTGACGTGCTGATCTTATTCTCTGCCAATCCTGCGACCTATAACCGCAGCGGCAAAGTCATTCCCCAACTGAAAGACCGTATCGGATCAGTCATTCACACGCACTATCCCGAAGATCGTGATCTCGGAATCGAAATCATGGAGCAGGAGTGCGATATCAATCTGGGTGAACCATACCCCGTGGTCGTCCCTCGATTCATGAAGGAAATCATTGAAGAATTAAGTGTTGCGGCTCGCAAGTCGAAGTACATCGACCAGCTTTCCGGTGTGAGTGCCCGCTTCAGTATTGCCAATTACGGAACAATGATCGCCAGTGCTCGTCAGCGCGGTGCACGTCTGGGCGAATCTCCGGCTGTTCCCCGAATCAGTGACCTGGGTCACTTGTACTCGTCATCTCTCGGGAAGCTTGAACTGGACCTAATGGGCAGCCATCAGATGAATGAACGTCAGATCCTGGACTCGCTGATTGCGGAAGCGATTCGGACTGTGTTCGAGGAGTACATCGATAAGCACGGAATCGACGAGATCGCAGAGATCTTCAGTAAAGGGGTCAAAATCGAAGTGGGCGACATGCTTCCGTCGTCCCATTACTCCGAACGGCTGAAGCGGGTTCCACCTGCGTGGGACAAGGCGTTTGAAGTTAACGCATCATCGGATGCAGCCGTGCGTGCCTCGTGCGTCGAATTCGTCCTGGCGGGCCTTTATGCGACCGAGAAGATTTCTCGCAGCCAGTCTCGTGGGAGGATTCGTTATGACATCTGAACGTACTCTAGGCGGCGTCATTCATACCTATCAGAGGTATGACCCCGCCACCATCCCCAGTCCGACTCTACCACCTCCCGACCTGGTTTCCCCTGCGATCGAGCATATGCTCGAATTCGGAAACATGCGCGAGCTGACGGATGAGGAACTCGCGAGGGCGATCAAGCTCGATATTCGTCAGATTGCCGGATTAGGACCGAGTCTCGAGTCGCTCATGCAGATGTTGCTGGAGCGAAAGAAAAAGATCCTGGAGACTTGGGAAACAAAAACGGTCGTTGCTGCAGCGAGAGATGCCTTCCTCAAGCGGGCTCAAAGTGCCTCACCACCCGACCGGTTGAAGACGGAATTCAAGAAGGCCGTCGACGAAGAGCAGATCCGGGATCTGGAACGAATCTGGTACGAGACGAACGACGATCACTCACGCTTCGCGCGTCAGGTCGTTCAGTTGATTGACCGCTTGGGCCATGTTTATCAGGTCGAGGAACTCGCCTCGAAGTACCCGTTTACCGGCCGCAAGTCCCTTAGCATCGATAATGCCCTCGGTGTGAAAGAAGAACTGGAGACAATCGACCGTTTACTGAAGCAGTTGGAAGATGCCGCCAAGACGGCACAGATCGCTGTGATTGATCTCTCTGAACTCAGTCAGTTTGCCGATGCCGAGCAGCTCGAAGAATTGACGGCCATGCAGCGGCAGATTGAAGAACTGGTCCGGCAACTGGCCGAACAGCAGGGACTTGAACGGACCAGGCGCGGGTATCAGTTAAGTCCGCAAGCGTATCGCATCTTCCAAGGACGACTGCTCGAGCAGATTTTCAGTCAGCTTCAGGCATCCCGAACCGGCCGCCATCTGGGCCCAATCCAGGGGGAAGGGGCTGTCGAGATGGCGGCCACGAAACCGTACGAGTTCGGGGATTCGGCCTCGCAGATGGACATTCCGCAATCCTTGGTGAATGCCATGGTTCGTGACCCCTCACGACCGTTGCACCTGCGGTCTGAAGATATCGTCATCCACCGGACTCGTAACAACCCCAAGTGCGCGACCACTGTGCTGATGGATATGAGCGGGTCGATGCGTCAGGGGGGGCAGTATATGAACGTCAAACGGATGGCTTTGGCGCTGGATGGCCTGATCCGGCGCGAGTATCCGGGCGACTTTCTCCAGTTCATCGAAATGGCGTCGTTTGCCAAGCCACGTCACTTCAGTGAAGTCGCGGCGCTCATGCCCAAGGTCGTCACAATCTACGACCCCGTCGTCCGGTTGCGAGCAGACATGAGTCGAGAAGAGGTCACGGAATCCGATATTCCCCCCCACTTCACTAACATTCAACACGCTCTCCAGCTGGGTCGGCAGTTTCTGTCGACTCGCGACACTCCGAATCGGCAGGTCATTCTGATCACTGACGGGTTGCCGACAGCTCATTTTGAGGGACAGCATCTTTACCTCCTATATCCCTCTGATCCCGCGACGGAAGCAGCGACCATGAGGGAAGCGCTTCTGTGTCAGCGGGAAGGAATCACGATCAATATCTTTCTGCTTCCAAGTTGGTCACAAACTCGCGAAGACATTCAGTTTGCACATCGTCTTGCAGAGACGACCAAAGGTCGTGTTTTCTTTACGGCCGGACGTGATCTCGACCGCTTTGTCGTCTGGGACTACGTTAACCACCGCAAGTCCATTCTCGGCTAAAGCACTTGCGGTTCGGACGTGGGCCCGTATCCGGTCACACCTCGTTGTCCGTCAACTTCCGGTCGTGCTCATTTCGTGAGTCAGGCGGGCCTGTCATTCTCTCGCCACCTCCAATTTATGCGTGGGGGACCTCGACGCCGGCACGTCAGCAGAAATGCTGCTGCCGGCCTCCGTGAATCGGTTTTCGGCTGCAGCAAGCGATTCAGATCGCCTCGTCCGTTCCTGAGGTCATTGAGCTCATTCGGCGTGGCTTGAGTTGAATTGGGTACGGAATTGAAGAATTCCTCAACCTTTTCGATCAAGTCGTCTCAAATTTCCCAGTCTGCACAACCGATACACACAGAAGATGATTCATGGGGGCTTCCTTTCCTTTCTGAGCCCCCATGTCGGGTATGAGTCCTTTCAAGAATCAGTCCTTGCGTCGAGCATGGCCACGGCAGGGATACCTCGCCTGTTGCTCATGGTTGATGGCTCGCGACCTTGTGTAAGTCGATTAGCAGAATTCTGCGTGAGATTGTGGCAAAAACACTAGACTGCTTTGAATCCGTCGCGAGGCGCGGCCCAGGACGCTCGTCCGCTGGGCTGGCTCTTCTTCTGGTCCTTTTCATCTCCGCCACATCCTCGGCTGACGATTTGATCCCGCGTCGACTGTTGGAGCTGGACGATTCTCGGCAAGAGACCTCGCTTGCGGCCGAATTTGCCGATCGTCTGGAGCAGGAAAGCGAGCTACTCAAACCAGACAATGCATCTTCGGAGGGCAATGACGTCGAGGCAGGTCAGGTTGATCTCAGCGGCTACTTCAATGCAGATCCTGATGTCACGGGCAGCGAACCTCCTCTGCCCAAGAAGTCATCTTTTGAAAGTCTGGCCTCCGAATTCGCCAGTCGTCTTTCCGCTGTGGAAAAGAGCCTGACCAAGCGGGATGAAGCCGATGCGAAGAAGGCTAAGCAGTACCCCACCCACAAGCTCACGGGCTTCCTTCAGCTCGACACCGGCTTTTACGCTCAGTCCCCGGAAAACATTGCCACAGTGGGCGACGCACAAAATGGAACGGGATTCCGTCGCGCTCGTTTTGCCGTCCAGGGTAAAGTCGCTGAGTTCACGAACTACCAGTTGGAAGTCGACTTTGCGACCGCCGGTCGCCCCAGCTTCTTCGACAACTATGTTGAGCAGGGAAATCTTCCCTTCTTCGGTGAGGTTCGTGCTGGCCAGTTCCTCCAACCCTTCAGCGTGGATGCGATGAGCGGTTTCCGGAACCTCCCCTTTCTGGAACGATCGCTTCCGTTTCTAGCATTCGTTCCTTTCCGCCGTGTCGGGATTATGTCGTCCAATGCTTCAGAAGATGAGATGACGCACTGGGCATACAGTATTTTCCGAACGGGTGGCTACAACAATGCCCCGCTTGGGGATTCTCGCTTTGCGACCGACTTTGGCAACATTGGTGGCTTTTCGTTCTCCACGCGAGTCACGCACCTATTGTACTATGATGAATGTGCTGAGGACCGAGACTTATGGCACATTGGCGCTGCTTATAACTATGGCCGATTAGGAGCTAATGACGCCAAAGGAAGCGGGGCTCCAGGAAACGCAGGCAGTCCCGAACCTTTCTATCAGGCGAGAACAACGCCCGAATTCGGGCCTCTCGGCTATCCTGAGCTGTCTGCCAGTTTTGGAAATGCGGTGAATGGGACTCCGATCTTCGTTGATACAGGGCGATACCAGGCGGATTATTTCAATCTCTTCGGACTCGAAACCGTTTATCAATCCGGCCCTCTCAGTTTCCAATCGGAATACATGGCCACGGTTGTGGAAAGTGTCGTAGGGCCTGTCTTCTACCAGGGGGCCTATGCTGAAGTCATGTATCGGTTAACGGGCGAGCATCGCCGTTATGACAAGAAGTTGTCTGCCCTGCGGAATCCTATCCCTAACTCCAATTTCCTGCCGCTCAAAACGGGCGAGATTCGAGGTTGGGGGGCCTGGGAAGTCGCGGCCCGCTGGTCTGTCGTCGACCTCAACAATCCTGATAAGCTCGACGGTCATTACTACAATAGTGCTACCAATTCCTATGATGGGACTAACAAGGCCGGAAACGGACTGTTGAACGACGCGACTCTAGGGATGACCTGGTTCTTGAATGCTCATACCAAGCTGCAGTTGAACTGGATCCACGCCATGCTGAGAAACCAGGCCAAAGGGTATAGCTCTGCCGACTTGTTCGTCAGTCGAATCCAAGTCGATTTCTAATTCAACGATTGGCCGTGGTTCCTGTCTTTCCCGACGCATGGATCGACGTGCAGCAGCGATGCAGACCCGTCGATTTTGACACGACAGCTCTCCTGCCCGATGCTCTGAGTTGAGAGCCAACAATCGAAGCGTCGGGTCAATGCCTCGATTGACCGTCATTCTTTCGGTGCTTCAGGCTTCTTTTCGGGCTTTGGTCGAATTTTCCCCGACTGAACGTCTTTGACAACTTCGGCAACTTGAGCCGGATCATTCGTTGCCAGGACGTGTTCAATGCGCGAGGCTGGCGTTCCCAGCCGGTCCATGATTTCTTTCGCCGTCTCCCAGAGTTTTGGCTTCTTTTTATCAGGTGCCAGATAAAGTTCCGTCGCCAGTTCGGCCAAGCGCTGTTCATCCAGCGCCGGCCGGTTGTCGTAGTATCTCTGGATGACTTTCTTCTGAAATTTTGAGTAGTCGCGTTCAGCCATGTCGCATCCCCTTGGAAGTAAAATCTCTGCGGGGAACTGTATCGACCGTCCCCTTGCCCAACATTGGAAAAAGGTAAAAACACAAGCTCCGCTGTTGAATGCTCCAGAACTCCTCACGTCCACTATTCATGAATCCACCGAAGTCCGCCCCAGTAGCCAAATTCGTATGACCAGCCTGTGGCAGTGTTGAGCAACTCCAGCCGAATCTCACGTCCGGCAAATTTACTGAGATCAACTTTGACCGTTGCCCAACCGTCGGGACAGGTTTCGGCATTGATTTCCTGCCTCAAAATCTGTTCTCCATTTGCCTTGATCTGAAGTCTCCAGTCACCTCTTGGATCAGGGCTGACATCAATCAATAGAGTTGTTCGCACGCCTGCTGGAATGGCAAAGGTTCCGCTGAGGACACACGGTTTCTGTGCCGATACCGGGTGAGTTCGCAGGACTCCGATCCGTCCCCGATGTTCCTTCAGCACGCCGATTCCGAGTTCACCCGAGGCGGTTGTGTTGAAGCCTGGCAGGATCTCATGAATCAGTGGACCGAATTCCGCAGGCTTCAAGGTCTCTTTAGGGATGACCTCGCCGGCACCCGCAAGCAGGCGACCAGACTTATCTGACGGGTGCTTGTCCAACGAAAGGAACGCAAACAGATCGACAATTTCTGTCGCAGAGAGCTGCTTCTCGATTTGCTCAGGCATCAACGAGATCTCATTGACATTCAGTTCATCAATATCTGAACGAGGAACAACCTCTTGCTTGCCCCCCTGCACCTTCAGCACGATTCGTTGCGGACTGTCCTCCACCAGCAAGCCGTTTAAGACTCGACCACTATTAGTCACCACGGTGTAAGACCGGTAGCCGGCACCGATCACCAGGCTGGGGTCGAAGACGTTCGAGAGCAACTGTTCAAAATTGTTTCTTCCATTGAGCGTGATATCAGGACCAACTTCTGCTCCTTCTCCGTAGATCTTGTGGCACTGAGCACAGATCTTTTTGAACGCTTTCTCGCCTGCAAATGGATCACCCGGAGTTCGTCGGATCAGTTGTCGCATCTCGGCAATGTAGCGATCACGATTCGGATCGCGACCTTCTCGCACCTGACCCCAATGAGACGTAAGCAACTTACTCAGCTCTTCGTCTTTCAGATCATTCAGTCGGCGAGCCTGATTGACGTTCATCGTTGTCGAAGGGACCTTCCTGGCACCCATGGCACGCAGCAGGTCTTTGGCCCAACTCGCGCGTTGGGTCAGAAGTTCAACAGCACGAGTCTGCAACTCAGGGTCGAACTGGTCGAAGCGTTCGAGAATCATCGCCGCAATTCGAGGATCGTCATGCTTACTCAGTGAGGCGAAGAGTTGCGACTTGAACGGAGACGACGAGGTCTTCGAATCCAACGCCTGAGAGATTGCTGCCAGCAGGCCTTCGTCCCGGATTGTGATCAGCGAGTTCAACGCCAGCAGACGCTGTTCCGGCGACTGGGTGTCAGAAACAAAGACTTGACGCACCGCTTTGATCCCGCTCGGATCGTTCCAGCTTGTTGCGAGGAAGGCGGCAGGCAGGTACATCGGGGAGTCCGCTTTGCCGTGCAGCACAGGTTGCAATGTTGCTTCCATCGCGTGCTTCATTTCTGCGAGATGGTCAGCAGTCAACTCACGGTTCTGCACTTTCGTCGAGAGTCTCTGCAATCCCAGTGCAGCGGTTTCAGGATGGTTTTCTGCCAGGAATGCGATTAATCCCGCGATCACTTTGGCATCGAAGGTCTGACGTCCGAGCATCCGATCGATAATTCGTGGCATAAGGGAAATCAGTGCCGCGTTGTCTTTCATCCCGGGTTGTTCTAGCAGAGTCACAAATTGTTCTGCCGATGCCTCCAGCTTGGGATGCAGGTTCTGCCAGATGATCCGGGACAGATGCGTGTCTTCGCCGAGATTTGCCAGCACATTCAGATAGAGGCGGAACAGTGCTTCCCGTTGCTCTGGGCCTTGTGCGTCAGAGGCGGCGGCCTGTTTCGCGGCGGCGATCACGTACTGCAGGACCTCATTCGAGTTCTTCGCGTCAGGAGCCAGTTCCGAGAAACGGTCGATCGTCGGCGCGAACTGAGGATGGTCCCCCAGGAACCGCATTTGCCAGCTCCGAATGGTGGAGTTGGTTTCCTGACGACTCCACTTTGCCAACTGTTCTGTTTCACTAACGGACAGCCCGCACAAGGTCATGAATAACCGGTGGCGATGCTCGCTTGTGACGTTCGAAACTTGCGGCGCCGTCAGTGCTTTCAGCAGCTTGGTCGCAATCGCGGAAGTGTTCCGCTCCTGCAGGATGCGGCGTGCGGTGTCACGCAGAAAATCGTTGCCAGCCCCCAGACGCTGGATCAGTTCGTCGTCGGATTCGGCCGCCAGATTCAGTTTCGGTGAAACCCGTGGCGTCTCCTTGTACCGGACGCGATACAACCGACCCTTCAGCCGATCAAGACCCGCCGGGTCCCGATTTGCGTCCTGATAACAGTGGTACTGATCATACCAGTCCAGCACGTACAAGCTTCCGTCTGGACCCGTCTTCTGCACAACGGGCATGAACCAGGCATCGTTGGCGGTCAGAAAATCAGGTTCACCAAAGCCCTCATACGTAGAGCCGTTGGGCTGGATTCGATCGACGTTGATACATCCACCATGGATGTTCCCCATATACAGCTTCCGACGGTACTGCTCTGGATAGGCGTCTGAATCAAAGAAATGGATACCGCAGTACGCCGCCTTCTGATGTTTGTGTTTGACGATCGACTCGATCTTCCAGGTGAACGGCGGATAGGGCCCCCCCTGCCGGTGGTAGTATCCTGTCTCGACGAGATGCCAGAGATGGTCGATGACACAGGCGGAGACGAAGGCTTCCCCCTCGTCATTAAAGGCGATCCCCCAGGGGTTACTCGTCCCTTCACTGAAGACCTGGAATTCACGGGTTCGTGGATGAATTCGGAACAAAGCACACGTCAGCGGCCAGCCGGGATGTTGTGCGTCAAAATTTGGATTCGTGGGTGAGTAGCGGACATGAGAATGATTAAAAACCCCGTTCAGACCGTACAGCCAGCCGTCGGGCCCCCATGTGAGTGAGTTGGGGAGCTCGTGCGTGTCGGTGCGGCCGAATCCGGTAACGACAACTTCCTGCTTATCCGCCTTGCCGTCCCCGTCGGTGTCCTGCACAAACAGGATGTCGGGGGCATTGGCAATCCAGACACCCCCATGTCCGACCGCGATGCCGCTGGGAATATTCAGGCCATCAAGGAACACGGTCACCTTATCCGCTTTCCCATCCCCGTCGGTATCTTCGAGAATCTTCACGCGATCCTGGCCGGGGCCCGGTTCGCGGCGGGGATATTCAAGCGATTCGGTCACCCAGAACCGTCCTCGCTCGTCGATCGTCATGGCGACAGGATTGACGAGGTCTGGTTCTGCGGCAACGACCTCCACTGTGAAGCCCTCGGGCACCGTCATCAGCTTCGCTGCCGTCATAGCATCGCGAGGATCATTTGGTGGCTCGTCCTGAGCGTGAGGAATCAGCCGTGTTTTGGTCTCCTGAGCACCCGAAATCGAACAGAGCAACAGGCTCAATCCCAAACCGAACAGAAATCGCATGGACGTCCGCATCAATCCTGATTCCTTCCAAGTGAGCCCCGGGGTTGAGCCCTTGCTGAAGTTGCCAAAAGGCGGATTGTAACCAATCCAGACGCACTTCCAACGATCAGGGGCCACCCACGATGGCTTTGTTCAGTTCCTCAGCGGAGGGAGACTGAATCGAAAATTGAGCCGTTCAAGGCTCACCATGGTCTGTGGGTGATCATCCTCCGTGCTGGCAGAAATCGGGCGTTCGTTCGGCTTCAATTTACTTGGACGAGACGCGTCCGGGCCAGGTTGATGGAACGGTCGCGGCGATGATGGGCCTATCGAGCCCATTCGAGTCTCAACATCACTTGAGCACCCGGATCCACCCGAAGCCGTTCCGCGCCACTCCCGAAGAATGAGTCACCGAGGAAGTACGAACGGTCGAACAGGTATGCAGCGGACAAGTCCAGATAGAAGCCCTTGCCGAGTGATCTCTGTATTCCGGTTGCGAGTCGCTGGTCAAAATTGAAGAAACGCTGTCGTGTGTCGACGCGATCCGCGAGTTCATAGCCCTGGCTATGAGTCATGTAGCCACCATAAAGAGTCCATGACTCGTTCGGCGTCCAGCGCAACGTTGCATTCGCGTTGGTCAGCGGAAGATAGCTCATATTAAACGAGACGGTCTCGGTGGGACGATAGGTCAGCGAAAAGGGAATGCCGATATTCATTTGAAACTGATCGCTCGGCCGCCAGGCATAAGCGACACCGGGGATTGGAAATCTCAATTGCCCTAACGGGGAATAGAACAGGCTGAAATTCCAGGCATCGCGCTCACTCGCAGGGATGTTTAAGAAGGTCAGCAGGTTCGCATTGACCTCCCGGATCGAAGCGAAGGGGCGATCGCTGGACGAACCGGCACCGACCATTCCTCCGAAAGTCCAGCCGTTGTCGAATGAGTGAATATGCATCAAACTCAGGTTGATGTTCCATAACTCGTCCGGGAATGGCATGGTCGTTCCCGGAAGGGTTGCATTGGTCCGAAAGGTGTCGTGCTCGAGCCGCGTGCTCAAGATCCAGATCCCGTTGGAACTTCTGCTGATCGGAACTCCCACGGCGAAGCCTTCACCCCGTGCTTCCAGTGATCCCGGTTGGTTTCCTAAACCGCTCGCAGGTTGAAAGAATGAGTAAGCATAGACGGGTCTTCCTCCCCGGCAGGGGCCTCCCATCCCCCATGGGTGAGCCGCTGATGCCCCCATGCCCGGTCCGCCTCCCCGTCTTGATCGACCGGACCAGCGGTGGAGGCAGATTCTCGAGTTCCTCGTTGGTCGATTCAGGCGTTTCAAACGACTGCATTTGCAGGAGAGGAGACTCGAAAAAGTCCTCTTCCGCGGAAGTGAGTGGTGTTTGCCCCGTTGCTGGCCCCGAACCCAGCAGCGTGAAGCATACGAGGATCAGACTGAACCCAACCCGCTCTTGCGAACGCATTTGAGATTGTCACCTGTTTGGAGAACATGGCCACCACTCTCGAGGCCTGTATCAACTTCCAACCGAACGAGAATCTCCAGTATCCTCGCTCGATCAGCCCGTCCTTAAAACATCGACAGGGGCGGGAATGTAACCGCTTCCGATGACCTGCAGAAGATCAGTTCATACGTAATTACAGTGCAATAGGACTTCTCAGGTAAACGGTAAAGCGATCGACGGATACTGTTTTTGTTCGGGGAACGACAGGCACGAGATAACCTGGGGGAACCGCGAAAGGTAAGCTGGTGTCGACTGTTGGCATCGAAATTCCAAATATCTTAGGATCCTTTTCCGGCCGGAATCCGAGTCCCGGAAAAATGGTGATTCGTCAAGTCCCTCGATCGGACGTTTCCGGCCGACCCGTCATCACTTCTACTCTCTCAATCAGGATACTGGCAGATGTGGCGTCGACTTCCATTCGTGGTGGCTGCTTTGGGGATGTCGTTGCTCGGTGAGGCCGGTTTGTCGGCCGCAGATGCGGCGGGCAAAAAATATGTCATTATTCATTCTGACGACGCCGGGATGTCACACTCGGTCAATCTGGCCACGATCGAGGGAATGGAGAAAGGATGTGTCTCGTCCGCCAGTATCATGGTCCCCTGCCCCTGGTTTCAGGAAATGGCCATCTATGCGAAAGAACATCCCGAAAAAGATTTCGGGCTGCATCTGACATTGAATTCCGAATGGAAAACCTATCGCTGGGGACCGGTCGCGCCGCGTGAAAAAGTTCCCAGTCTGCTCGACAAGGACGGGTTCCTGCACCAGGGTGTCCCCGCCGTCGCCGCCAGTGCAAAGGGGAGCGAAGTCGAGATCGAACTGCGGGCACAGATTGAGCGAGCCAGGCACTTTGGCGTTCCGGTGACTCATCTTGATACGCATATGGGAGCCCTCGTCAGCCGACCGGACCTTGTGGAGATCTACGTGAATCTGGGGATTGAATACAACCTGCCAGTGCTGTTCATCCGCGACGCCCATCTGGATGCTCGCACCGCAAAGGAGTATCCAGCCCTGGCCGAAAAGACGGCGGAGTTATCGCAGGCACTCGACGAAAAACAACTTCCGATTCTCGACGCGTTGCATCAGTTCTACAGCGGCCCGTCGCACGAAATGCGGAAACAAAGCTACCTCAAAGCCCTGCGTGAGCTGAAACCGGGGGTAAGTGAAATCATTATTCACTGCGGCATCGATAACGAGGAACTGCAGGCCATTACAACCAGTTCCGCCAACCGCGACGGAGACCGCCGTATCTTCACCGATCAAGCCGTCATCGACGAAATTAAGAATCTGGGAATCGAAATCATTACCTGGAAACAGTTTCACGAAATGACAGCCAGGTCAACCCCCTAGTCACAACTCGCGTCCTCATCGAAAAAATCAGGTCGGAAGAATCGCCCCCCCGTTCTCTTACCCAGTCTTGCAGCGCTGCGACGGGTCCAAGTATCGTCAGAGTGAATGCGCGCTGCACATCGATGAGCACCTTGAGCACCTAATTGCGAAACCCCTTATTTTCATGGGTTCCGATTAGATGCTCATGTTGCTCAACCTTGAGCATCTTGAGCATCTAATCAAGCCAGTCAAAAACAGCGGCGCCCCATCATTTTCAATCTCCTCCTCAATCGATCAGACCGCACACCGACCAACGCAAGCGTTTCCGCTCACAATCCGGATAGCAATGAAAACAAAATCATCGCAACACGAACCAGCGAAAACCGGCGTCGAGTCTACCGATCAGTATTGAAAAAATTATATTAAACCGCGTTGTTGACGTCAAGGGTTTTTGTCGCTGTGTGGCAGCGTCAGGCATCGTGCGTGCACGCATAAGACATCCTCGACTTAAGCGATTGATCCCTCGCTCAAAATCATCAAAGTGTCGGGAGCAGAGAAAGGCTGGCGTCTCATCACGAGCGTCTCGCAGGGGCATCGTGACAGGCGAACCTCACTGCGAAGGGCCAGCTTGCCCAGTGTGATTCAGCAATCAGAGTCGGACCCGCAATCAACGGCAGCCGTCTTGAAGTAGCCCGGGCGGTCCCTCGCCAGGAAAGCCGAATCGCAACTCCGCAACCGCCTGCAACCTCCAGTTCCAAAATGTCAAAAGGGAAGGCTGTACCCCGGATCGTTTCAGGAAGGGCCTTTCAGCGTGTCACGGAATTGAAAACTCAATCTGTGGTTCCGACGTTCGATTCTTCTGTGTGTCCCTGAGCTTCGAGTCGAAAGTAATTACGAAGAGTCTCGTTGCCAGCACCACCGGCCCAGCCTAAAGCCCTGCGAGCTTTGATGGCGTTGAACTTCACCGCAGGGCCAGCGCGTACTAACTCTTGATTCCCATTAGTGTTTTGAGCATCACGTTATCATCCCAGCCACATCTTCTGCGGTTCATGGCGACGCTTTTCTTGTTTTGCTGTTGCTTGAGCAGCGAAAGAGTATGTCGGTTGAGCCACGCCATGTTCTCCCGAAGTTGCTTTTCTCGGATGCGGGACTCGTCTTCTCGATACGTGACATCCAAGGTCCAGTGGCAACTGTTTTCAATCGACCAATGACTGCGAACGGCCTTGGCAAAGCACTTCACTCCCAAGGGGAGGCTACTGATAAAATACCGGATGTCGACGGTTTCCTTGCCTCCACGATCGACCATCGAGATGACCGCCCCTAACGTCTTCAGTGACGCCCAGCGATCAGCACCCGCAAGAACATCTGGAATGGGGAGTTGCACATAGGTGCGTGTCTCGGTGCGACCATGTCCGGTCTCCGTTGTTGTGTGCCGACGAGCGTCCACATCGGCGAAATCCGTTTGCATCTGTTCTTCGAGATAATCCGTCGCTGCCTGGTACAGGGATCCTTGATTCCCTTTCAGAGCGAGAACATAGTCGGCCTTCGCCTCAATGATCTGTTTGGCGATCGCTGTCTGGGTTCCCATGGCGTCGATCGTAATGATCGCGCCTCGGAGATCGACGAGTTTCAATACCTCGGGAATCGCCGTGATTTCATTGGATTTCTCGTCAGTCGCGACTTGCCCAAGGCTCAAGCCCATTTCGCTGGCCCAGATGCTGACAGAATGCAGAGCCCCCAACCCCTTCTTCCGGTCATGACTGCGGCGTAATGTTTTGCCGTCAATCGCCAGCAGCAATTGATCATGATCCAGAACCTCCGCCGCTGCGGCCCGTAAGGCCTCCAGCCATTGCGTAAAGCACGCCTGAAAGGCGCCGGGGTTCAACGACATCAGCACTCGACGAAAGACATCCTTGCGAGGAATTCCCTGAGGCAAGTCGAGCAACCCCAGCAGAAAGTCTTTCTTCAGTTCTGCCCATTCCGCGATTCCCGTAGGGCCACTGCAACCACCCAGCACGGCCATGATGGAGATCACAATGACACTCACGAGGGGATGCTTCTGATTGATGGAAGAACGAGGATCCTCGAGCTCTGCAAAATACGGAATGATTTCCTCCAAGCTCAGACGAACGCTACCAGAGTCTTTCTTCGCCATGATCCACCTCAATGCCGCAGCTCGCTTCTTGTCGCAAACAATCGCATCAAGGTATGATGATTAGGCCCCTGGCGCAAGTTACCCCATCTTACCTATTCGCCGCCGAGTGCGCGCTGGCCCTGAACTTCACCGGACCCGGTCGCAACGACAATGTTCGGAGTTCCTTTGGATCCGCCGTAAAATCGATGAACATCCGACTTTGGTATTTCTCGAATGTCCAATCACTGACGCGCGCGCCCTTAGCTTCGTATAATTCACGTAGATCGTCCCAAGAACGGGGCCATTCACCTTCATGCTCGCGCATGTACTCGGTGACCAAATCGAAGGCGCCCCACTCGGCATAGTAATCGTCAATGTCGGATTCGACATCCCAACATAGAGTAAGAACATGAAAGCCAATAACGAAGATAACAGTTGTGATAAGAAGACATATAAGAAGAAATACAGTAACCGAATGTAAAATTGCGTACAAAAAAACCTTCACTCGCATCTTAAAAGATTGCATCTCTCCACAGTCCCTTGATTCGTCGCCTTGAAAAGAAAACCTCAGCTTGCTGAGATGCAAGATGTCTCTTTGATTTACATTCTATTCAGCCACGGACACAGTGACACTGTACTCTATTGTCGCAATACGAAGTGCCGGCCAGTCTTGTTTCAGTGTCATATAGTCAGTTGACAACGTAAAGTCAAAATGTCATTGTGTTTGATGGATCATCTGGAAATGGCTTTCAGGCGCTTCATCACCATTATGGGCAAGTTCTTCAGCGGGAGAAGACGAAAGTTCCTCAAGCTCTCAAATGTCAACAGAAAACGCTGTGTCCCGGCTAGTTTCTATTTGAGAGTGGTATGACCATTCTTCGAATTAACAGCGATCACCATGGTAGCATTTGTCAATTCCTTAATTTTCCGAGCCACCTCCAGGCCGGGAGTGTCGTCACTGAGAGCAATTACCTGCAACTTTGGCAGCCAAGAAACATCAGAACTAAGCAGTGGGGATACATCTGTCTTAACACATTCCAATGATTTGAGGCCTTCTATACGCCCAATTGCTTGCCACCCAGCTACATCAATCTTGCATTCAGATACATTCAACAGATTGATGTTCCTTAAGACAGAAACATGATCCAAAACTGTGCTCTCGAATACTGCACCCGCAACATCTAACGAGGTAAGGCCACCAGGGAACCCTTCCCACTCGATCTCCGAGACGCGCATATGAGTGTGACGTGCTGTCAGATTTTGCAAATGTCGAAGTTTACTAACATCTCGGAGAACAACGGTGATATCGCCGCAACGCGAAATCTCGAGCGATTGAAGAGTCAGAGGGAGGTTCTGGACCCCTTTTCCGTCCAGGTCGATACCCGACATGTTGAGGTAGTAGGGGGCTCCAACCCAGCCCTCGCCAACAAAGGCATTGGCGGTCACGCCTGTGTCCGACAAATTGATATACTGGATTCTTGCCAGCTGCGGAATTACTGAGGATGTCGCATCCGTAATTCGAGTGTTGCTGAGCGACACAAGGCGAATGTCTGGTGTCTGCGAGAGGACAATTAGACTACCCACATCGGTCAGTGGATTGGAAGACAGATTTAAGGTAACGAGATTCGGCATCGCGGGAAATTGAGACAGACAATAATCACTGATACCGCAGTTATCCATCCTAACCTCAGTTGCGTCGCCCAGCCGACCCGCGCGCCAAATCTTTAGCCCACAGAGATCCTCATTCGAGACTTCAACCTTCTCGATGCCACATAACCCCAGGCCGAAAGCCGTCCTGTCTGAAACCAGTGATCTCCACGGTTCTGGAACAGTAATCGCTGGTGTACCCGAGTCGCTAAGTATATCGAAGACTTTTAGCCTAGATCGAGTAGCTTCAAAACATATTATCGCGAAGTACGCAAGGACGAGCCCTGCAACGATTAATCCGAATCGTGTTCTGCGCTCTGCCATCAAGTGTTTTATAAAACTCATTCCTCCCCCCCCCCCCCCCCCCCGCACCAAGCGAACAACGATTCTTATATTCAAAGCAATGCAACATTAAACGCTGTGTCCCCGATGGCCTTTTACGATAATAGGAAGTCTTCGAGGCAAGCGAAAGATCTGTGGCTGGGATGGAGCCGCATTTGAACGGCTGCTCGCAGGTTTTGTTGGTACCTAACGCTCGATTGCCCTGGGGTTGCTACTCCTTACGCAAAAGGCGTCTTTTCGCAGTGTCGTACAATTTACTCTACATTAACGAGTTTCACGCTCGCAACTCCATTGTCAAACTTCAAGAGTTCAAGACTGTATCGTCTTGCTTCGCTTTCAAGGCCGTTTTGATATGCAGTGATTTCAATTGCGGAGATGTCAGGCTTGGCATAGGAGGATACTCCGCTCTTTGAAGTGTAGGTTGTGAGTAAGTATGCGAATTCTACTGCGTTGTTTGCGTCCACTCGATGGAATGTTACGTCGATATTTCTTGATTCCGAACTTGCGATTCTAAGCGTGTCAACCTCTGGGCTCGTGTTCGTGATACGTATCATCCACGCAGATCGTCCTATTCCTCTCTGATCGTTTAGGAGAGTGGTGATCGCAACTAAAATTTACGTCATCACGAGGAATGTAATCGCAAGATTTTTGAATACCCTCTGTATACTCAGTGACATTATTTTCTCCCAAAGATTTCATCTCTACTCCACCATTCTTGAAAAGGTCAAGTTTTTTTCGCTGTCGCAAAGAAATTTAGAAGCAGGTTCAAAACCGGTTCAAGCATATCATTAGGCAGGCGAGGTGGAAAAAACCTTCGAAGAGATGTGGGTAGTATTCATGCCGGACAAGAAGTCTTCTTTGATAGCCTAGCCAACTGATCGTGCGTTCCACTTTCCAGCGACTCGCATATCGCCTCAGGCTTCGCCCGTCTTGTCGAGACGGCTTCTTCCGGCCTTTTCGGTGGGGTGTGATTTGCTCGATACCTCGCAGTTTGAGCGTATCACGAATCCAATCCGCATCGGCAGCCTTATCGTACAGCAGCCTCTCCGGTTTCTGGCCAGCAACTTGAATGTCGACCAGCGTCTCGATCGTGGTGACTTCGGCGACCTGTGCAGAAATGGTGAACCCCGAGATGGGGACGCCGTTACCGTCCGTCATCAGCATGAGTTTCGTTCCTTTGCCTTTCTTGGTCTTGCCAACCTCGGCGCCCCCTTTTTTGCAGGCGAAAAGGTGCCATCACCCATTGCCTGCGACCAGTTCAGCTGTTTCTGTCGATCAAGGGACTTCAGGAGACGTTCCCACGTTTTGACCATGATTCCTCTCTCCGTCCACTCCTTGAGCCTTCGCCAGCATGTTGCAGGAGAGGGGTATCGCTCTGGTAAATCTTGCCATCGTCCTCCGCTCTTCAGGACCCACAAAATTCCCTCCAGACAGGGTCGAGGCTCGACTCGTGGTCGGCCTCCCAGCGGGGATGGAAGAGGGTTTGCAAACAGATCTTTGATGGAATTCCACTGGGCATCATCAAGAAAAGGCTTCGGGACCGTCCTGGACCCTGTCGTATTCGGCCGCCGTCGCTGGGGCCACATGGACAGGGTAATTCGCATGTAAGGGACTCCTTTCTCCCTTATCGGTATGCAAATTGCCTGCCAGAGTAATTATTGCAAAAATAGGGTTTTGAAACTGCCTCTACGAATGGAGTTCCGGACATTTGTCAATTACTGGCTGCGTATCCCCTGCCAGGTTCTCACCACAGGCCGCCGTCTGATCTTACGATCACTGGCCTGGAACAGTTGGCAATCCGTCTTCTTCCGATTGGCCGCTGACCTCGCACATCCGTTGCGACAATGATGATTCGCTTGTTGGGATCGTACGGCCGACAACCCAACAAGCACCTGCCATTACAAGGCAAGGAGTCACCGCCGTCACTACCTTACCTGGAAAAGACAAAACCCTCATGCGACGACCACCGCTGTTGAAAAACCGGACGCAAAGAGCGTGCAAACTACCGGTACGCGTTCACGAAAATCAGAAAAAACCAACAGGCGTACGCTTATTTAAGGGCTAAATCACCGTGCGCGAATATGCTCGGTCAGTAGTTGAAAAGAAGGGAATCGCTCCAAGGGTATAATTGGGTGTGGTTTGGAACCAATTATTCAAGGAGAGATTCCCATGGAAGGAATTATTCAAAGCCCGAGTCGTCATGACAAGCGGCGAATTCTGAAGAACATGCGGAGATGCCGTGACGGACAATTGAAGATTCGTTATCAAATCGTCCTCAATCTTCTGGAGGGCGATAGCGTGGCGAAGATTGCGAGGATGCTGAGAGTCGCGGAGTCGACCGTTCGTCGCGTCAGGGAACGTTTTCTGGCTGCCGGGGAAGCGGGGCTTGTTGATCGTCGCGAGGAGAACGGGGATCGCAAACTGGACGAGGAATACCTGGGTCGCCTGTATGAGGTGGTGGCCTCGTCTCCTGAAGAGTTTGGCTGGACGCGTCCCACCTGGACCAGGGAAATGCTCGTTAAAGTACTCAAGCGGGAGACGGGAATCCGCATTCATGTGGCCACGATGAGCCGTGCCCTGAAAATGATCGGCGCTCGCCGTGGCAGACCCAAAGCGACGGTCGGTTGCCCATGGTCGGAACCTGCAAAACGTCGGAAACTGCGACAGATTCAGCGACTCATTGCCCGGCTCCCGCAGGATGAAGTCCTAGTCTATGTCGATGAAGTGGATATTCACTTGAATCCGAAAATCGGGCTGGACTGGATGGTTCGTGGTCAACAAAAACAGGTGTCCACTCCGGGAAAGAATGTGAAGCGGTACTTGGCTGGTGCCTTGGATTCACGGACGGGTGAACTCACCTGGGTGGAAGGAGAGAGAAAGACCAGCCTGCTCTTCATCTTGTTACTTTGGAAACTCGTCACAAGTTACCCGGGTGCAAAGCGAATTCATGTGATCCTGGATAACTATTCGATTCACAGTACGGAACAGGTGCGACTCAGCCTGGCGACAGAGCAAGGTCAGCGACTGCAACTCCATTTTCTTCCTCCCTACTGTCCCGATGACAATAAGATCGAGCGTGTCTGGCAGGATCTTCATGCCAACGCCACCCGGAACCATACCCGGCCGACCATGCCCGCACTCATGACCAACGTTCGACGCTACCTGAGAAAACGAAACCACGACAAACACAAACAATTGCTCTCATAGGCGACTTACCCGAGCATATTCGCGCACGGTGATTTAGTGGCCGAGAAGATACATCCTCGCACCATTGCTCTCCAAACTTGTCTCATTTGAGCCCTCGTTAAGAATTACGGTCTGTGTTCCAATACTGTTCGGCACGCCATTTGCGCATAACCACGATACTGACTGCAAGATGCCAGAGGGGCATTTTTGCCCGTCATTTGGTCAGTTTATCTGCCATGTCAGCGTGCCAGGATGCCAAAAGAGCAAGCTCCCGATCCGAATGACGAACCAGCGCCCAAGATCTCGGCCAAGAATATTCATGGCCTGAAATATTTTCGGGTGCTGCGGCCCTTCCTGAAGCGTTTACATGCGGTTGGAACCGCACGGGATACAGCGGGAAATCGACAGCTGCACATGGACCAGTATTGCACGCTGGTGCTGCTCTGGTTCTATTCACCCATCGTCGACTCGCTGCGTGGCCTGCAGCAGGTTTCGCAACTGAAGAAGGTCCAGCAGAGACTCAAGATTCCTCGAACGTCATTGGGCTCCCTCTCCGAGTCGGTGAAGCTCTTTGATCCTGAGCCGCTCAAAAAGATTGCTCGCGAGCTGGCCGACCAGTTGCCCGACGCGCCTGCCCCGGAACGCTTCCGAGGGCTGGGTGAGACCCTGGTCGCTGTGGATGGTTCAGTGATTCCCATCTTGGCACGGATCGCCCGACTCGCCTGGATCACCAACTGCTCCGAGAAGCCAACGTGCGGCTATCGCCTGCATACACATTTTGAAATCCTGCGCGGTCTTCCGAAGCGGATTGAAGCCACATCAGCCAACCCGAAGGGGGATGCGGACGAACGGAAGGTCCTGGAGCGGACGATCGACCCAGACCACTGCTATGTTATCGATCGTGGTTACATGACGTTCCGACTCTGGAATAAGATCCATGACGCTGGAAGCAGTTATGTCTGTCGAGTCCGTGACAGGCTAGCGTATGAGACCATCGAAGAACGACCGCTCACGCCCGAGGCGATCGCAGCAGGAGTTCAGGCGGACCAAGTCATCAAATTGCGACACAAGAAGACACGAACCAACCATACCTTGAGGCTGATCTCCGTCCGCTGCTCCGCTCACACCAGCCGCGGTCGACGCCGGGGACGCAAGTTCTCCAGTACAGCCCCCAGCAGCGATGGAACCCTGAGAATCGCCACGGATCTGCTGGACGTTCCCGCAGAACTGATCGCAGAGATGTATCAGCTTCGCTGGACGATCGAGCTCTTTTTTCGCATGTTCAAGCACCTGCTCGGCTGCCGCCACCTGCTGAGTACCCGACAGCAAGGTGTCGAGATTCAGATTTACTCTGCGCTCATCGCCTGCCTCTTGATCTTGCTTTATACCGGACGCATGCCGACCAAGAGAACGTTTGAGCTGCTGTGCTTTTACCTGATCGGCTGGGCCGACTTCGATGAGGTCAAAGGCCACATCGATAAACTTAAGATAGCGCACTCCTGACGTGAATCCTTAATATTATACCCGATCCGCATGAACTACTCACCGTGATGAGAACTGGTGCGCGCCTATATAAAACCTCTACGCGACAACCACTAAATTCTTGTCTCACGTCGCGCCGAACTCCCTGCATCGCCGGATCGACCGGCCGAAGACATCCGAGGAAAGGACGCATTCGCAGAACAGACAAGCCAGATCAAATCTCGTGCCGAACAGTATTGTCTGTGTTCCCTTCTTTCCCTCATTGGTCACTTCTACGCTACCAATGCAGAACACTGGGACACTGCATCTCTGGTATCCCCTTCATCAAATCAGTATCGCTCCTTGGGAGGGTAGCCCCGGTTGTCGCGTCTTCGCGGCTACCGGGGCGGCGTCAGCCGCACGAGGTTGCGTCAGGCAAGGCTTCCCCTGCGGTTCAAACTTTCTGTCGGCATCAACGCGTTGCTGTCGACTCTGCTTGTGCTGCCAACCAGCTATGTAGAAGGCGCCCCCCGGGGATACAGCATATCAGATTGACACGGAAGAAGTCCCACCCGAGCCCACAGTGGGACAATCAATCTTGACGTCACTCGACAGGAATTGGATTGCGTTCGGTGCGACCGACAATCCAAACAGATAGCTCTACGGTCTTTCATGAATGTCTGCCACTTACGGTGAACATGCAGTGTTCCCGTGACCGTTCCGTCCCGCAACCTCCAGCGCCCTCACGCTCTGAAATGTCAACAGAAAATGCTGTGTCCCGGACACAACGTATATTGCTGACAGTATGATCGCTCGAAAGGAAGCCGACGGGGACGTCGGCGGTCCCGGGATCGCCGACGTCCCCGTCGGCACGATCGGATGGAACGCTGGACCACGGGGATGCTGCATGGTTGCTGTAAGCAGCAGACATTGTTGATCGGCCGTAGATCTTTCTGTTGCGTGCCGGTCTCCCCGGACGCAATGGATTCCGTCGAGTTACAACGTGGTTGGTTGTCACACGGCGGCCACGTGTTAGCAAGATATGCTGTGTCCATTCGATTGCGACGTGGCCTTTTTCGGCTGCGTTGCACCTCCAACGAGATTCCAATTGAGTTCGAATCCGAGCTGTTCCTGGTTCGTTGTGCCCTCAACAGGGCGTAGGCAAAGCGATTGATTTACCGGGGCGTCGCTCTGTGGCGTTCGCCGCGTCGCTTTGCATCCGGCTGATATGTCTTGGCCTTTCAGGCAAAGAAGTCGAACAGTGCCCATTGAACACGCCTTCGTTCGCGCAGTGGAGCCGGGCACTCCCTGGTGGATGTGATAGAAGAGGCGAAAATTAGCGGAGTTTAAGTACGTGCAGCAGTGCAATTATCGCGAGTAAAAAGAGTATTCCAGGAAAAAAGACCCGAAGCAAGTATTTGAGTGCGCCAGCGTCCGATACCGATTCCATCGCGATTCGTTGTCCACGCAAGCGAGCTAAGTCTTCACTGTCGAATCCAATCTCGTGACCTCTGCGTATTTCGCTCGCGATCTTTCGGAGTTCTGTGTCATACTTCGACTGTTCAGCGGGAGTGTCGTATCTCCCTAAGGAAAGATAAATGCTTTTTTCCATAGAGTCAGGGTCTGTCGGGTAAAATCCGCACTGATCGCATGGATCGTATGGTCTCTTTTTGCTGGCACCACATTTTAAGCAGATCGCATACACGCAATTGAACCTTAATGTCGTTTAGAAGTTCTCACAACTCTTGACCAGCTTGATATCCGAGGTGATTTCGGCGCCATCCCGGTTCATCCGCTGGAGCCGAATTGGCAGAGGAACGGAGCTCGGAGTCAGTTCTGCTTTTCGCAGACTGGGTGGGCTGTCCCCGTTGTGTGCTGTGAGACGACTGGGGTGGATGACCAATCGTATGTCCGCGTCTTGACGTTTTCCGTCTATCTCCGGCGCAAACTTCTGAATCATGATCATGCCCAGCGCGTGATGTTAGCTGGCTCAACAAAGTTCTCGATCGATACCAGGCGACATGTGCCGGGGTCGTGACCATGTCCATGGACTCGTCTGGTTCTTATTCAGGGCCAGCACAGCCGACTCAGGCAAAGTTGGAAATCACGATCGAGCCTTGGCCTGCGAGGATGTTGCTGGCGAGCTTGATCACCTTGCACTCTGTGTTACTGTGGGCTCCATCCCGCGACGTGGGCGTCGGGGCATTTGTCGGCGACGAAGTTGAGTTTGATGCCGTGTTCGAGATAGGCCTTGGCTCCGGCGAGTGTCCATGTAAACCCCTGTGTCGAATCGGCGACGTATTTTACGAGTTCGTCTCCGGTGCCTGTCCAGCCTGATTCGGTGATGGTGACGAAGGTGCTGGAATCGTCTCGGGCAGTGAATTTCCACTCGACGGTCGTGCGGCCACTGTACCCATCCCACTCGAACTGGACTCGTTGGTGGGGCTCAAAGGCAACGACCACGACCCGTGTCGAGCCTGCATACATATCCCAATACCAGGTGACTTCCTGACCCGCGGCGAGTCGCCCGGTGCTTCGGGTGAACCAGAATTGGGTGATCACATCGGGATTAATAAATGCCTCGAATACATCCGCGACAGGCCTGCGGATGAGCATCTCGGTTTCTGCCACAGGGGCTTTGGTGATTTCGGCTTTCATGAGTTGTTTGCCTGAATCCTGGTGGATGACGCGGCTCGTGCGAGGTGATCAGTTTCTCGCTGACGGAAGCGGGTCGCAACTCAACGGGATGTGGAGGAAGAGTCCGTTGCGATCTTGCTCGTGTTTGCGAGATGGAATCCGGGCCGAGGCAAGACTGCAAACGGATTCAGCGTGAATCGTGCGCTACAGCGTGCAAGGTATTGGCCTGGTGTCACATGTTCGACGAACGCCGGTGAACTGACCGTGGGAAAGAACCGGCAGACTTGTCGGCGGCGCGACCTGTGGGGCAATGTCGAGATGCAAGTTCGTCCGTTGCGGTGCAAATTGAAGGGACCCGTGACCCAAGGTGTTTCCGTCGCCCCGACGTATCCGTCGTATGTCTGAATTCCGTCTGACGAGCATGATTAACATCCCTCTATCTTGTTATCTTGGACGCAGAATAGGGGCTTGCATTATTGCGGCTTGTAATCGACTGCGATTCTCTCGCGCAGGCCCTCGACGTATGGTTCACCGAATGACATCGACCTGACGCAGCAGAGAAAGACACGATACCTGATCGTGACGGGTGAAGGGACGATGTTCGGTGGTGAGACAGGTCCGGCGATGACCGATGTGAACGACGGATTAGGCAAGACGATCATGGCGGTCGAGGCGGAATCCGACCATGCCGTGGTCTGGACGAACTCTGAGGATCTGGAACTTGATTTCGATGATCTCTCAAGGGACTGGCCAAGACTCGAATTGGCGGCTTCCACGCATTCATGGCTGACGGCTCGGTGCGATTCGTTTCTGAAAATATCGATCGACAGACGTTAAAGAGGCTCTTTACGGCCAGCGGCGGCGAGGTTCTGGATAACTTTTGAAGTCATCCCCTGCTCGTTCGACAGCAGGTTTGTCCCTTCGCCAGTATGGAGTGAGGCTGCCGTCGGGGGGGAATGCTGTCGAATTTCTCGCCTCGTCACCGGGGCTGGGGTGAAGTCACCGGGATTGGGATGGATCGATCCGGTTCGTTTTGCGTCGTGGAAAATTTCGCGACAGGTCGTGCTTCTTCCGGGCGGTAGACGCTTCCCCCCGTCGTTGCCGTGACTTAGAGTGTGGCGAAAGATCTGGTCGCTTCTTTCGTACTTTGAAGGGTTGATGCGCGGTGCAAGCTCATATTGTTTTGCTGCCTGGTGATGGGATTGGTCCGGAAGTGATTGCTCAGGGTGAACGAGTCCTGAAAGAAGTGGCGAAGAAGTTCGGCCACACTTTTGAATTCAGCTCGCACCCGATCGGCGGTTGTGCGATCGATCAGTTTGGCAACGCACTTCCCGACGAAACCCTCGCGGCTTGCAAGGCATCGCAGGCGGTCCTGCTGGGAGCGGTGGGTGGTCCGAAGTGGGACGATCCGAATGCGAAGACCCGGCCCGAAGCGGGACTGCTCAAGATTCGTAAGGAATTGGGGCTGTTTGCCAATCTGAGACCCATTTCCGTCTCGCCGCACCTCGTCGCCGCATCCCCGCTGAAGTCCGAGATCGTTTCCGGAACAGACATCCTGTTCTTCCGCGAGCTGACCGGCGGGATCTACTTCGGACCCTCTGGCAAGGAACCGCACGAAAGCGGCGAATCGGCTCACAACACCATGGTCTATTCGACGCATGAGATTGAGCGGATTGTGCGGCTGGCGGGTGAAGCGGCTCGGGGACGCCGGAAGAAGGTCACCTCGGTCGATAAAGCGAACGTGCTGGAAGTCTCACGGCTGTGGCGGAAGACGTTCGAACGCGTGATGAAGACCGAATTTCCGGACGTTCAGTACGAAAACGTGCTGGTCGACGCGATGGCGATGCACCTGATCTCGAAGCCCCGTGCCTTCGACGTGGTGGTGACCGAGAACCTGTTTGGTGACATTCTGACCGATGAAGGATCGATGTTGCCCGGTTCGATGGGGATGCTGCCGTCTGCCTCGATCGGATCCTCCGGCCCCGGACTTTATGAACCAATCCACGGGTCGGCACCGGATATCGCCGGTAAAGGGATTGCGAACCCGCTGGCGACGATTCTGGCTTCTGCCCTGCTCTTGCGACACTCATTGAAGCTGGAACAGGAAGCTGCGGCGATTGAGGCTGCTGTCGACCGTATTCTGGCCAAGGGGCACCGGACTGCAGACCTGGCAGGTGGAGCTGGATCGAGTCTCGGCACCGAGGCCATGGGGTCGCTGGTCATTGCAGAACTGGCCGGCTGAACGACGCACGAACCACAAACCGTCGCCTGCCTCAGGCAATGGTTTGCGGCGTTGGTTCCCGATGTTCGGGCCAGTGCACCTGTGGGACCCGGGCGATGCAGATCGTCAACTGCAAATGCGGGGTCTGGCCGGACAACAATCGCGATCCCCCCTGCTCTGCTGATAGAACGTTCGGACACCCGTCAACGGCGTCCGAACGTTCTTTGCTTACAGTGTTTCTTACTCCAAGACGAGCGCGTGTCCGCATGTGCACTCCGTTCTCGGGGATGATGCTGTTATTGGGGCGGAGAGACCTCAGGCCCGACAATGTCCAGTAGCTTTGCCGTTGGATGCACGGGATCCATGGCGATTGGCTGCTGCGTTTCGGCCTTCGCCACATTTCCGGCCGCATCACGGACAAGCAGTCGGAGATAGAACTGGGCGGGGACGGCTTGTCCGACGGTCCAGGTGAACTCTCCGTTGTTGTTCTCTCTCCATCCGCTGATGAGTTCCCACGGGCCGGTGCGATTGGCGGCGTAGTAAATGGAGACCGGTTTCTCAGCCGGGTGTTCTTCGACGATCTGCCACTTCAGCAGTAACTGATTCGCCTTGTCTGCGTGCCCCTGTTGCGCAGGCAACAGTTCAACCCGAGGGGGAGTGCGGTCAATGCCCACGACAATCGTGGGAGGCTCGTCCGGAGCAGGCGGTTCAATCGCCAGACCTGCCTTGCTTCTGGCACGAATGGCGAAACCGTATTCCCGATCTTCGGGAACCTCGACGTCAAAGGGGCTTTGGAGGTCGGGGTCCTCGCCATAGTTCCACCAGGTTTTGCCGTTATCATCCGTGATAAACAGTTCGATCGCGTCGATTCCGGAGGGGCCGACGTCTTCCAGTTTGTATCCCAACTGGAAGCGACGTGAATTCACATGCCGATGGATTTGAGACGTCGGTTCTGCCCGTTTCTCAGACGGATCTGTTGTGGTGGTTCGTGAGACGAACATGGGCGTGGTCGCAGTTGCGTTGGTGGCACCCAACTTTGCCGGAGTAAACGGCCCCTGGTTCGACGGTGCTGAACGAGGAAGAGGCTCTCGAGGACGGGCCGAGACCGCCTTCATTCGTGGCCGGCTGAAACCATAACCCTGCGGGGGCTCGGCTGAGGTCGGTGATGGCGGGATCAGGTCGTCGTGGTTTGAAGCCACTTCCTGCTCGACAGGAGCGGACGGAGGGCTGGCAAGAACGAGATCCTCCTCGTCGCTTAAGGTCTTGGCGAGCTCGTTGTTGGGCGGGCTGGTGGCAATCTTCCCCTGGGGAACGGGGCGCGCTTTGGTGGCAGGATGATTGGCGGCATCCACATCGGTCTGGGTGCGCGCGTTCGCCACATTTCCGGCGAAGTCGGCGATGCTGCCGCGAACGGAGACAACTCCCGTTTTGCCGACGACCCAGGCCGTTTCGCCCCGCGCTCGAGGTGCCAGATCAAGCGGCACCCAGTCGCTCGATTCCTGAGTGAGGTATTCGATGCGCAGCGAGTTAATATCCAGGTGGGTGTCGCTGGCACGCCAGCGCAGTTGAACCTTTCCAGCGGCGATTTGCTGGAGTGACAGTTCGAGTACGGGGTTGGTCGTGTCGACGACAACGATCAGTCCCGTTTCGTAGGTTCCGCGCGGAGGATGGAGCTGGTTTTGGCCATCAACGGTTTTTACGGCGAACCAGTACTCTCCTTCGGCCGAGCAGGTGTGTTCAAACTTTCCGCCGCTGGGAGGAAGGACTTGTGCCAGTTCCCATGTCTGCCCCTGGTTGGGAGAGACGTGTAACTGTATTTCACGTGCGTCGATCTTATTGAGAGTGGCGGAGTCAATCTTGAAGGGGATGCGGAAGCGAGTCTTGCTGGTATGCGTCGGTTTGGGCAAAGGATCTGACCAACCCGTAGCCGGCCACATCAAAGTGACCAGAAACCCCAACACTGCGAGTCGGCCGTCCATGACGGAACTCCGTAATCCGAATACTTGAGCGGTGAAAACCGAGATCCAGCGTCGAAGCAGGCCATCCGAACATGCATACGATGCGGGCTGCGTTCGATGCTCGACGGGAGCATCGTGCACTGCTTCGCAACTCGTCGCATGAGGGCGAATGGAAAGTACTCCTGCGGTGGACATGTTCAGTTTCAGAACGGCTGAAAACTGGTTTTCCGGGGAACCCAATTCACTGCCAGTGAGCCAGTTACACTGTTCCTCCAGTGAGACACCCGACTCTGCTGCTGCCGGTCCTGAACGAAGAAGCGGACTCTCATTCCGTGAGAAGCCGTAAGTCGTTCCTGGACTGCACTGTCGCTATCGACGGAACGCGAGGACAGACTTGAACGACCGCTGAACATGGCCGTTCCGCTTGGAGAAGAGGGGTAGAGATTGCACCTGAAAAGACCAAGACGATATTTGAGAATCGGCAATTTCTGCCAAATTCACGCGTTTTGGTCGCCACGAGTCATTCTGAGTACACTGTCCCAGATCTGCGCGAGATGTTGAGCTGACGACGCACTCGAAAACAATTGCGCCGTACGCTCTCTCGCGGCTGCTCCCATCCGCTGTGCTTCGCTGGGATTCGACAAGATCGATGCGACCGCTTCAGCAAGGGCGACCGGATCACGTGGTGGCACAAGAACCCCGGTCTGACCGTCAAGTACGATCTCGGAAGTGCCGCCGACATCGGTGGCGACGATCGGTAACCCCGCTGCAGACGCTTCCAGCAGGACCCGGCCGAACGGTTCCTGATTGGCAGGATGCACGAGGAGATCGACTGCACGAAGAATGCGGGGGACATCATCGCGGTGGCCGAGCCAGTGGACGTGGGAACTGACCCCATCCTCGGCGATCCGTTGCCGCAGCGAACTTTCGAACTGAACGCTTTCGGCTTTTTGAGATGTTCGTTCCCCAATCATCAGAAAATGAACGTCCGGTCTCTTCTGGGTGATACGAAGCGCCGCAGCAGCGACGACGTCCAATCCCTTTCTTAATCCAATCTGTCCAATACAGGTAATCAGGAGTGGTTCGGTCGACAGGATGCGCGCGTCGGGGGTGGGCGGCATCGAGCAACGGAGGGTGTTCTGTCGTATCCGTTCTTCACACCGGGACTGCTCTGCGGGAGAGAGCTGAAGTTCGTCCAGCAGCCAGCGTTTCTCCCTCACTTTCGTTTCCGATCCACAGTCAATCCCGTTGTGAACAACGTTGACGAGTTGTTCTCGGAGTCCCTGCTGGAGATGAAAGTTTCGTGTCGCATGCGAGACGGCGATGAGTCGGTCGTTGAGATTCAGATCGTCAATCGCCCCCCTGCTCAGTTTGATAATGTCGCGCAGGTGGCCCGTCGTCGGAACCTCAAGCCGACTGCGGAGGGGGCCCAGCAGGCGGCTCATGGAGAGAGAGTTGGCATGGACGAGATCGGGCTTGATTTTGCCAAGTCCGTTTAGGAGTTCTGACAAGATTCGATCCGCAGTCAGCCGGTTCCCTGCCGGATCGCGGACCGACCAGTGATGCAGCGGGATGAAGCGACTTCGCAGTGCTTCAGCCAGGCGACCCGTTGATGGGCCGAGTGCATGGAATTCGAGATCCGGCCGATGAGTCTTCAACCAGTCCAGTGCCGCCAGCATCGATCTCTCGCCCCCATTCAACGTGTTGAATTCGAAGATGAGAGCGATCCGTCGAACAGGCATCATGCACACAGAGGGAGAGCCGCTTGATGGGGAAATGGGTTAGAATCAGAGGCCTTCTGGAGCGGTCTCCGCCACACCGAATCTGAGGTGAGAACAGGTTTGTCGGGAACCTCACTCCTGGGATCTGACTTTGCAGCCGCAACGGAGAGAGGGCCGCAGGATTGTAATCGAAGCAGGGGCGACCGGGGAAGAAGTCGTGCGGGATCCGGAGAGTGACAGGAGCGTTCGATGTACAGGGTTGTTGAAAGTGTTGGGCCTTCGCTTCGGGAGCCCTTTTCTACCTCGATAAAAAACAAAACGCCCGTACCTGGCTGTCAAGCAAAGTACGGGCATTCTTGTGTGTCGATCAGGTGCGATCAGAACCGCGAAGGGTTACACGGTGGCTTCCGCGTCGGTGCTGTCTGCTTTCTTGCGACGGGCGAATTTCCATCCGCCACCGACAGCAAATGCACCCAGAACCATGGCGAAACTGCTTGGTTCGGGAACGTGCTGAATGACACCGGCTTTGGATTGACCGATGATGACATCAGCGACAGAAAGGACTCCGGGAATGCCCAGAACCTGCAGGTGAAGAGCATTGACGGTCATGCTGACGTTCTGACCATCGGGACTGATGCTGGAGATCTGCTCGTTAATGGTGAGCGAAGCGATCGTCACGCCGAGGAGTTCGATCGACACAGTCTGATTGGGGCCCGTGAGTGTGACGGCATTTCCACCGATGGTCAGTCCAGTGATCACGGAGTCACCAGAGAAGGAACCAATACCCGTGGTCGTGTTGAACTGCGCAATTGCCGTTGATGAAACAGCCGTCACCTGCACGAGTCCGTCCAGCAGGCTGATATTGGCAACGCTCGAATGGGAACCGGTCTGACCAACGACAGCGTTGCCGCCATCGGTACTGGAACTCAGAACGCCCGTCTCAACCAGATCATATGATCCGAGGACAAGTGGAATCGAGATCCCCGCGCTGGCTACCGTGGTGCTATCCGCACCGCCCCAAGCGGGAAGTGGGCCCGCCTGAGCCACAGGCAAAGCCAAGAGCGTGACATCGGCCTGTAGACCGGTTGCACTGCCGCTGTACTCGTATGCCCAACCACCCATTGTGGTGCCGGACATACCCATCACCATCATCAATCCCAGCAACATTCTTCGCATCAATTGTCCCCCCAATACGGACTGAAATACCATGAGTCAGTTAAAAACTGTGCTACAACGATACAATGCAACATCGACCTGCACAACAGCTCAAAGTTCCTATTTTGAACCAAACGAACGTCAGAGGCAACTGAAGCTGCAAAATTCTCCTATAAAATAAGACAATGTCGCGCATCGCATAGCAAGAAAAATCTCGATGAGTCCTTAAAATACGCTGATTTTCGTAGTGTGGTGCGTCAATTGGCGTAGTGTGGTGCGAATGTATTTCTCTCGACCGCGACGATGTGTACGTGTGGATATTTGTCAGGAGGCTGCAAAGAAACTCCTGTAGTGAAAACACTTTAAAGAGACAGAGGGTGAGGATACCCGAAGTGAAAGTGTGACGAAAACGGACGTTGAGGCCATTTTCGTTGTCTGCTTTTGGAGGAATTGCTGCGTTGAGGAATTTCCTTGGGAATTCAGTCTCTTGCCAAAACCGGGGAGAATCGATGTAGTGACTTTTCGTGTCTTAACGTGAGCGATTCAGGAGTGAAGGAGATCCGGATTGATGTTGTCCACTCAAGCAATTCAGCTTCGCTCGCTCGTACGGGTCTTCGTCGGTGGGCTCCTGGGGGTGTGTCTCTCGAGTATTCATGCGAGCGACTGGCCTCAATTTCGTGGACCGAACGGTTCCGCGACAGATCCTGCCGATTTGCCGTTACCGACAGACATCGGGCCAGATCACAACGTTCTCTGGAAAACGGCGCTCCCTCCAGGCCATTCTTCTCCTGTCGTCGTCGGTGAGCGGATCTTCCTCACGGGTGTGCGTGACAAAACTCTGGTCACGATGTCGCTCGACCGGCAGACCGGGACACCTCAATGGGAGGCTGATGCCCCTTATGAACGTCTGGAAACCATTCACCGGATTGGCAGTCATGCTCAAAGCACGCCCTGCGCAGACTCCAGCCTGTTGTTCAGTTTCTTCGGATCCAGTGGTCTTTATTGCTATGACCACAGTGGTAAATTGATCTGGAAGAAACCCTTGGGACCCTTCCTCAATGATTTTGGAGCAGCCAGTTCACCGATCGTACATGGCGACCGTCTGATTCTCTGCCAGGATCATGATCTGGATTCGTTTCTGATCTGTCTGGATAAGCGATCGGGTGAAACACTCTGGAAAACGGACCGTTCTGACTTCCTGCGTAATTCGTGCACACCGATTCTGTGGAATAACGAAGGTCGTCAGCAAATCGTCGTGGCGGCGACCCTGCGGGTTGTCGGATACGATCTGGAGACCGGGAAAGAAGCGTGGACTGTCCGTGGGATCTCACGCACAGTCGTCAGTTCGCCGACCGTGGGGCCAGACGGGAATCTGTATCTGGCAGGCTGGGCTGCGGGGGGGGATGAGGCGGAACCAATTCGGGCGGAACCGTTCGACGATGTCGCCCCGCGAAGGGATAAGAATCAAGACGGAATGCTCAGTGAAGAGGAACTCGTCGAAGGGCCGATCTATGCTCGCTTCACACAGGCCGACCGGAACAAAGACGGACAACTGACGCGTGACGAGTACGAGCTTTTTCGTAGTCTGTTCGACCAGGGAAAAAACATGGTCCTGAGTATCCGGCCGGGTGCGACGGGGGACGCAACGAAAACTCACATCCGTTGGACCTATCCGAAGCAGGTTCCCTTCTGTGCGTCTCCCCTGCTCTACAACGGCAGGCTGTTTACAGTGAAAGACGGCGGAATTCTTCAGAATCTCGACCCGGAAACGGGGAAAGCATCGCGTCCGCTCAGGCTTGAGGCAAGTGGCAGCTATTATGCCTCACCTGTCGCCGGGGATGGGAAGGTGTATCTCGTTGATGAGCCTGGTCGGCTGACGGTCGTTTCGGCAACGGAGCAACTGAATCTCCTGCACACCAGCGACATGAAGGAGGATGTCTTCGCCACGCCAGCCATTGTCGATGGTCGGATCTATCTGCGTACGGCGGGGCATCTCTATTGCTTCGGTCTGAAATGACCCTGCCGAACTCCGCTGCCGTCATGATGTCACGGCTGACGCGTCTCGTGCCGCCTGATGCCCTCTGGATCGCGGGGCTGCGTGGCGTCTTAAGGCAACTCAAAGCCAGCCAGACGACGCTGTTACTAAGCGAAAAAACAGCGGGGGCTCCGTTTCTGCAGCAGGCCGCTGCCCGGCTGGGAGTCGAACAACACTTTGTTTCAGTGCCGGAAGGAGTCGACACCGCTTCGGATCGATCCGTCGCCGATCAGAGTCTGATGGATGCCGCCGAGGTGGTCTACGTGCTCCACCTGCGCAGTGGGGGCAATCTGGAGCGGCTGCTGAAAGAACGACTTCAGCAGCGACAATCTCGAGTAGTGCTGGTCGACCTGCCTCAACTGCAGCCTGACAATTTGCGAGCAGAACTGTGTGCGCAAGGAGCGACCTCCTGGACGCCGACAACCGAACAGTTGAGTCCCCTGGTCGCAGCTGCGGCTCTGAGAGATCCCGACCGAACCTCGGAGGCGTCGACCGATCCTCCGGACGTCTATACCCTGTCGCCCTTCCCACCTGCCGAGGAATGGGATTTTCTCACGCACAGCACACGCGCCTGTCCCGGTCCCTGGCCCGGAGATTCGTTCGCAGAGTATGCCGACAGTCTGCTGGAGGCGCGGAGTGATGCGGATCATTCCGCGCTCAGTGCGCTGCTGCGGATTATCCGTCAGAAAACGTTGATCGCGTCGGGCCGAACCATTCGCGGAGGGGACCGTGTCGTGAGCTTCACCGCAATTCCACTTTCCGAGCTTCCCACACTGCGTCGCTTTCGGCCGCACCGCGTGCATTGGGATTTTGAACCCTACGGTATCTGCCTGCGCCGAAGCTGGCTGCTCAGTCGAGGGGCTCAGGCAGTGAACTACGCTGAGGAGGCCGACTGGCCGGAATTGACCGCGCAGCAGCGTCCTTTTTTTCAGCGGGCAATCGGTCATTCGGGAATCGACTGGAGGGTCGAGCAGGAATGGCGCGTGGTGGGTGACCTTGGTCTGCGCGATGCCGCACCGCAAGACGTCATCGTTTTTGTCCCGCACTTTGAAGCGGCGAAGGCTGTGGCGCGGATCACATCGTGGCCAGTCACACTCTGGCCAGACGACGCTTCCTGAATTGGTGCCGACGGCCGCACGTTCATGCGGCCGTCAACGAGGTCAATTCTGCTATTCTGACTACGCCGCACGCCGAGTGGACACGACTTCGCGCAGATCGACCATTTCGTGAATGTTTCCACGCACCGGTGCCGAGTGGAACTTTCCGTCCTGATGATCGATCCGCATCATGACGCTGGTGGTGGGGCCGAGCATGGTTGAAATGACCTTGGAGCTGACCTCCGAGTTCGGGACCATCGTCACCTTGAACCGCTGCAGAATTGTCGGCAGGGTGGTCTTGAGGATCAGCATGGCGAGCGGAGCACCCAGGCACATTCTCGGTCCCGCCCCAAATGGCAGGTACTGATAGGGGGAAGGATTGATATTCAACCAGCGATTCGGAAGGAACGCTTCCGGGTCGGAATAGATGCCCGGCATATGGTGCGTGATGAACTGGCTGAAGACGATCCCGGCACCGGGCGTCAACTGGAATGGGCCGAGTTCGACCGGTGCGGCGGCGACGCGCTGGGAATAGGACGACGCTGGCAAGATCCGCATGCTTTCCTTGAGCGTCCGTTCCACGAAGGGAAGCTGTTCCAGTTGCGCGACCGTCGGGAAGCCTCCGGTAAGATTCGCTGTCAGCTCCTCGTGCAGCTGCGTCATCGCAGTCGGGTGTTGCGCGAGCAGGAAAAGTGTCCAGGTCAGCGTGTGGGCAGTGGTGAGATGTGCCGCGGCAAACATCAGTGCGGCAGACCCGACCAGCTCTTCGTCGGTAATGCTCCCTTCGCTGTCATGAGCATTGATGAGAATCGACAGGGCGTCTGAACCGGTGGGATTCTGTTTCCGAAGTTTGATCATTCCGAGGATCTCTGCTTCGAGTTTTCCTGCATACTCGAGAAGATCGCTGTAACGATTGGCAATCGTCGGATCAGCGACGAACGCACCCATGCCGATTTCATGGTTCAAGTGAACCCACTCATCAATCATGTGGCCAATCCGGTATGCCACTTCGGGCTGATCGATGCCAAACAGAATCGTGCTGGTCAGCCGCAGCATGAAATCGGTCATGTCGCGCGAGACATCCCGCTCCGTCCCGGGAACCCACTCTGCCAGCATCGCCTCGACCTCGCTCTGGATCGACGGGATATAGTTGAGAATGGCCTTCTTCATGAAGGCATCCATCACCATGCGGCGGTTTCGCTTGTGCTGCTCTCCATTCATGCTCAGCAGGCCGGAGCTCAGTCTGCGCTGAGGGGAATTTCTTGAGCCCCGAATGGCAAAGAATTGCGAGTGAAAGTTGGCCATATCACTCAGAATCTGATGATTGAACTCAGGTCCGAAAACGAAATAGATCCGTTGGCCCTGCTCTTCCATGGCACAGATTGAGCCGTGCCGCGCATGGAGCTCACGGAGACAGGCGACCGGGTCATCAGGGAAATCCATCAACCGACCGTATGTGACCGGCAGCGGCTTTTCAGCACCATGTGCAATGGACAGATTCGTTGAGTTCATGTTCGTGTCTACCTTGACTTTGATACGAACGCATCCTGCGATCGAACACCGATGTTGCCTATTTAGCAACTCCTTACGAAATCCTCTAGGTGGACTGGGAATTTCTGTCAATTCGTTTCAGGTCGAATGCCAGTCTTCTCCGGGGGAAGCATTGAGCGGGACGTCTCTGCTTTTCTCTTCTGCACTGGTGACAGGGAACGGCAATTGCTTGCGCAATTGAGTCAGGCCCGCTTCTGGCAGTTTTTACAAATGGGAGGACACGCAGGAAAAATGGATCTGGAGGGTTGCGCAAACTGGGATATTGGCCTGCGTGAATGGAGTGAAGTTTTCCGAAATTGCCTGTCGAGCTTGAGTAAAATTGGAATGCAAAACCGAAAGAACTCGAAATCTGAAGTAAAACCCGGCTAAAGGTGATGAATTTCGCCGATGCGAATCGAGACTCATAAGGTGTGATGCCGATCTGATCCCTGTCCCGGCGGCAATTCGCCACCCGATCCAGCGACACTTCGGCCTGCCTTGATTCGATGGCACGTCAGTCTTGTCATGATTTTCAAGAGCATCGAGACATCGTCAGGAAACATCCTATGTATCAGCGAGGATTTATCGGGACGCTGTTCTGCGCAATGACGACAAGTTCGCTCAGAACGACCACCCTTGCCTTGACGGGATGCGCCGTTTTTACCAGCGATGCTTTCGCACAGCCTCCCGTTCGACGGATTCCTCCCGCGCCGTTAGGGGTACCGAATGTGGCGGTGGGGCCGACTGCCAATCCGTATGGAACGCCCCCTGTTGCCGTGGGGCCAGCACCGATTTCCGATCCCCTGGTCTCGCCCCTGCCCCCTCCTGGCTTCTCGGCGGGACCCGGCCCCTATCCGATGGGGCCCAATATGATGCGGCGTCCTTCACCCTTTTTGCCGGCGCCGGGCCAGCCTGTCTTTCTTCAGCCGGGCCTTGCCGCAGCCCCCTTCGCTCCCGCCGCGCCCATTGTCGAAGAGGCGCCAACGCCGATTGGCAATATCCGGTTCAGTGTTTCGGAAAGCTTTCTGAATCGACTGGTCGCACGTAATGAAACCCGTCCCGGCGAAGTGCGGGACTTTATTCTCGGGGCCGAGGTCTTCGGACACCAGACAACGGCAACGAAAGTTCGACTCGATCTGCTGCCGGGTGGGACGCAGGGGCGCGCAGTTCTCGTCCTGAACGGGACGACGCAAAGTGAAACGACCGGCTTTACACCGCAGGCCAAAGTGGACGTCGCCAGCCAACAGGAGTTTGTGGCGACCAAGGAGATCTACTTTGACGGTGAGAAGTTTTCGACGCGGCACGCAGTGGTGCATGTCCGGGCAAAGAATCAGACTCTTGGCGCGACCACCCCACTGACGGGAACTTTATTCGGAGGGATTGCAAATCGAATCGCCTTCCGGGAAGCAGAACGTCGGCGTCCGCAGGCGGAAGCGGTGGCGCGGGATCGCGTGGCAGAGAGGGTGTTTCCTGAGTTCGACAAGACGATCGATAAGCAGCTCGCTGATGCGAATGATCAGCTCGAGTTAACGGTGCGAAAGTGGCTGGGGGCAGCGGATCTTTTGCCTTCGCAACAGCTCGTCCACACCTCTGACACCCAATTGAGCTATTTCATGCAGGTGACGGGGCAGACGCCGACTGAGTCGACGACCGAACTCGAGAATCGTCTCGGCCCGGAAAATGGTTTGAAACTGATGGTGCATGAAGGATTGCTGAATTCGCTGGTCGGCAGACTCGGTCTGAAGGGCCTGCGCACAACCGACAAGGAAATGGAAAAATCCATGGCTCCTTACGCGGTAAAGCCCGAGAAAGACGAACTCGATTCGTCACAGCCTCCGCCGATTTCGCTGCCAGGCCTGCAAAATATTGTGATCGACATCGAATTTGACGACGAGGATCCCCTGACCATTCGGCTGGAGGATGATCGAGCTCTGGTCACCTTGCGGGCCAAATTCAAGCCGGCGGGAAATGACGTGCTTCCTCCGCTGGCTGTCACAATTCCGTATTCGACGAAAATCTCGGGCGAAAAAATTGTCGTCACGCCGGGAAAAGCCCAGGTCGAACCCCTCTCCAAGGGGGGGACGCGATTGCCGGATGTGGCCTTGAAGGTGATCTCAAACGCGATTGATACGAACTCGACCAGTTTCGCATTTGATCGGGCTCTTCCTGCCTCCTTCTGGCCCCTGCCTGGACCAGTTCCACGCGTCGTCGGGATTCATTCGCAGGACGGCTGGGGGGGCATTTCGATCGACTGATCTGGCGTAGCCGGCTGACAGGATGAACTCTGGGCTCCAGCGGAAACAGCCGGGGGCTGTGACCCGCGGAAGGGCGAATAATAGAAACGGCTCTGACGGAAAAAAACGAGTTCGAGCGACAGGTCGAACTCGTTCCACTTCAACATCAATGAAAGGCGGTCTTATCGGTCACCGACTCTTGTCGTTGGCTTTAGACAGCGATTTCCAGTTCGTGCAATTCCAACACATCATCGAGCTTGGTGATCTCGAGGACTTCCCGAATATCGGTGGAAGGATTGTAGAGATGGACTGCCACCCCCTGCTTGCGGATTGATGCCAGCAGTCCCAGGAGGCCGCTGGGGATCAGTCGGACGCGTGTGAGGTCGAAGGCCAGCACCTTGCAGTGGTGCGACCGAATCAGTTCGACAAGCTCGTCGCGGCATTCGGCGACATTCATATCATCGAGAACTTCACGTCCGCCAAAGCCGATGACCGTCAATTCACCAGCCTGGTAGACCTCCAGATTAGAAACATTCGGCATTGAACCAGTCCCCACTGACAAAAATCATGAATACCACAAAAACAAAAGAATACAAAAACACAACATCTACGAAGAAATGAAACAATCGCTGGCGAAAAGTTGAATGAAATCGGCCAGATCCCGTAAAAGTCTGAGGGACACGCACCATCGAGGCAATGTTCGTTCCAGAAATTCAAGGAGCGGACGGAAATCCTGTGAACAAGGGGGTTGACATACGGATTTTATGTGTCCCGAGACGCTCAGGACTTGGGAAGACCCGTTGAACTGTGGGGGAAACGGAGTGCAACGGGATTCGGCCAAAAGATTAATCGGCACAGAATGTCTGAAAGAACTGCTTGTTGCGGAGAACCGAAATGTGGCTTGTGGGTGCAGAATGTTGCTGCGAAAAAATGCAACAATTGCGACAATACAAAGCTCAGGAGCTCCCGACGGGTGTGATAGCCCTGTAACTTTGGGAATGAGCTTGCCTCGCACAATCGACACCTTATAATTTGCCGACGTTTGAATGCCCCAATATTTCCTGCAAGGACTGTGATAATGGCCGTGACATTGACCGAAAAAGCTGCCGCCGAAATCAAGCGGATCCGGGCCGAAAGCAAGATTCCCGAAGAGTACGTGCTGCGAGTGGGTGTCCGGGCAGGCGGTTGCTCTGGCTGGGACTATTCCTTTAACTTCGACGACACTCAGGACACGACGAAAGATTTCGTCACCGAGCAGTTCGGCGTGAAACTGGCTGTCGACAAGCGATTCGACCTCCATCTGGATGGGACCGAGATCGATTTTATCGACGACCTGAATCGCCGTGGGTTCAAGTTCAACAACCCCAACGCTCAGAAGACCTGCGGTTGCGGCAGCAGCTTCGCGATGTAGAACCTAATCACCTGTTCGTTTCGATTCCCGATCCCCTCGCATGTGACTGTCGGATCGGAAGGGGCAGTTAAAAAGATGAGCGCTCAACGACCGTAGTGGACATTGGTCCGCTGCGGTCGTTTTTCTGTGCGCCTGGCATGTTGTGTTTCTCGGAGATGGAAGTTCTCTACGGGCCGTGATGACCGGAACCGTGAGCTGTAGGACAGGGTGCCCGCCGCGAGGCGGGATCTGAAGGGAGCCGAAAGCGAAACTTGGACTCGACGAACAGAAACTGGATACAAGGCCGACGTGGTGGGGTAACCCGGCAGTGGATGGGGATGCCCAATGCTCATCCGGACACTCACGCCGGTAAATCCAGCGAGGCCCAAGGGAAAGAAGCACGGAGATCTCTCTTCGTGCCGGTCGATCCGGCTATGTCGGTGGCAACACCGTCAGACGCGTGGAGAGAAGTCAGCCGAGGTCGTAGTAGTTGGGGTGCATCGTCAGACATGTTGGTCATGACTTACTCACCGGCGAAGGACCGAATCTAAGATGCAGGGTACGCCTGAGACGACTCGATGAGAGCGGAGCGACAGGAAGGCAGTTGGTATCAACGGCGACTCTTCGGAGCTGACGGGGAACCGCTGCGCCACGACCAGGGCGGTGCGGACAGCATCCAATCTGCCCGGTTCGAGGAGTCACAAACTCTCGCGGCGTCAGACCAGACACGCGCCTTGACCGACAACCTGATGGAAAGGATTTGTGACCGAGACAATCTCAATCGAGCCTATCGCAAAGTGAAAGCGAACAAGGGTGCCCCAGGCGTCGATGGGATGACCCTCGACGATTTGGCCGCCTGGATTGCGACTCACAAGAACACGCTGATCGCCTCGCTCCTGGAAGGACGATACCAGCCCCAACCGGTGCGTGGAGTGCAAATTCCGAAGCCGGGAGGTGGAATGCGACAATTGGGCATTCCGACGGTTGTCGACCGACTCGTACAGCAAGCGATTCTGCAGGTTCTCGAACCGCTATTTGATCCGACGTTCTCGAACTCCAGCTACGGGTTCCGCCCCGGTCGCAGTGCCCACCAGGCCTTGGCCGCGGCTCAGCAATACGTGGCCGAAGGACGTCTCATCGTCGTGGATATGGACCTGGAGAAGTTCTTCGACAGGGTCAACCACGACATTCTGATGGGACGTCTGGCGCGACGCGTGCCTGATAAGCGTCTGCTTCGCATCATTCGCCGGTTCCTGGAAGCGGGGCTGATGCAAGACGGTGCCTGCCTTGCACGTCAGGAAGGGACGCCGCAAGGCGGTCCCTTGTCACCACTGCTGGCGAACTTGTTACTGGACGATCTCGACCGGGAACTGGAGCGTCGCGGGCACAAGTTCTGTCGCTATGCCGATGACTGCAACATTTACGTGCGGACAAAAGCAGCGGGAGAACGCGTGCTGGCCTCGCTCACGACATTCCTGGAAACGCATCTGCGATTGCGGGTTAACCGCGATAAATCCGCAGCAGCGTACATCCTGGACCGGAAATTCCTGGGCCACCGTCTGCTCCCGGGCGGGAAGCTGGGGGTCGCCCCTCAGAGTCTCGCACGGGCACGGCAGAAGGTGCGTGAACTGACGAAACGCAATCGAGGCGTCAGCCTCCGACGGATGGTGACCGAACTCAACTCGTTCTTGACCGGATGGGTGACATACTACCGACATGCCCAATGTCGGTCTCACCTCGAACGTCTGGATGAATGGATTCGACATCGTCTGCGCTGCGTTCAACTCAAACAGCGGAAACGTGCGAAACCGATCTCCGACTTCCTGATCTCGTGCGGAGTACCCCGGTACCTCGCGTGGATTCTGGCTAACTCGGGGAAAGGATGGTGGCGCATGGCGGGTAGCCCTCCTGCTCAACATGCCATGTCCATCGACTGGTTCCATCGTCTCGGCCTCGTCTTCCTGACCCAAAGGCACGCCGATTTACAACCATCTTAGAAACCGCCGGATACGATGAGTACGTCCGGTGGTGTGGGAGGACGGAGGGGGTAACCCCTCCTCCTACCCGATTGCGCGAACCGTGTCCCGATCGAATGGGATTCGCTTCCCTGTCTCGAGTGATGGATGAAGTCACGCTATCGACTTCGCAGTAGCGGTTCGCCAGCAGGTACTGTGCGTCGCTGGGGAAATCTTCGACTGCGGCCTGAGTCGCATTCAGGACTTGCAGGGCGGGCCGTCCACTCTCTTCCACGATCGCCTCATTGGAAGGAAAAAGCAATCCTTCCCTGAGGAGCGACCCGTCGGCTGCAGCGGTTGCCAAAGCGGTCGATGTATTCCGTTGCGCGCACTAACGGGGTGACACGGGGTTGTTCGGACTTGCGGATCGTCGGTAATCGTTCCGGATGGATGGAGAGCAGGACAATCATGGGAGCGGGCTGTGGAGACTGAAAGGAGATTTCATAACCAACACGAATCAACGTTGCAGTTCCCCGCTGTTCCCGAAGGATGAGCGATGACACAAATCGAACTCAGGTCATGTGGGGAGACGTCGATCGCAAATACAAAGCCGCGATATGCAATTACGAGAACTCGCCTTGGCAGAGACTTGCTCGAAGACTCTCAGTCCGTTCTGTAACAAAAATCCTCTCGGCAATGGACGTCGTGATCCGTAAAAGCCCAGGGACCTGCCCTGTTATCTGATCGCAACTGAATCGCGAGTCGGTTCCTTCCTGAAGTGTGCTACATTACCCCCATCCGAAAGGTAGTGGCGCCAGGCAAACTCTGCCGCCACTGCAATCATCTCTCTTGAAGGGACGAGGCATGGATATGGCCGCACGCAGCCACAGTTCTTTTTGGGCTCCTGTCGCCCTGTTCGTTCTCGCCGCCAGCGGCCACTTTTCCAGCGCTGAGGACTGGTCCCAGTTTCGCGGCCCAAATGGCTCTGGAACGGACAGCAAGGCGGATCTTCCGCGGGAGTGGAGCGCGACCAAAAACCTTCGCTGGAAGTACGAGCTTCCGGGACCCGGATCGTCCAGTCCCGTCATTCATGGCGACCGAGTCTATGTGACGAGTTACACAGGTTACGGGCTTCCGGGAGAAGAAGGCGGCGACATTCAACGGTTGACGCGTCACGTGACATGTCTCGATCGCGACCAGGGAAGTCTGGTCTGGAGTCAGACCGTGGCCGGCACACTGCCGGAAGATCCTTTTCAGGGCTACATCTCTGAACATGGTTACGCCAGTAGCACTCCGGTCACCGACGGCGAACGGGTGTTCTGCTTCTTTGGCAAGGCAGGTGTTGTCGCCTTCGATCGCGACGGGAAGTTGCTTTGGCAGACCCTTGTCGGAAGTGAATCAAGCATTCGCCGCTGGGGATCGGGGGCAAGTCTCATCCTCTACGAGAATCTTGTCATCGTGAACGCCGCTGAAGAGAGTCGTTCCCTGCGAGCCCTGGATCAGTCGACCGGCAGTGAAGTCTGGAAGGTCGAAAGTGAAGCGCTGGAGCTTGCCTACGGCACGCCGGGGCTGGTGAAGTTGAGCGAGTCGCGGACAGACCTGGTGATGGCCCTCCCTGGAGAGGCATGGGGGATCGATCCCAGGACGGGTGAGAAACGCTGGCACCTTGATCACGATTTGACAGGAACCATCTGCCCCAGTGTCATCACGAACGGACAGACCATTTACATCTTCGGTGGCTTTCGATCCGCGGGAAGTCTCGCAATCAAGATTGATCCCGTTGACGAAGCGGCGACGCCTGAAATTCTGTGGACCAGTCGCAGCAGTTCCTACGTCGCGACACCAGTCCTGTTTGAAGATCATCTCTACTGGATCGACGATCGGGGTCAGGCATTTTGTATCAACGCAACGACGGGAGATCAGATCTATCGCGAGCGTGTGGCGGAATTCGAAGCGGGGGGGCGGCCAGTCTATGCGTCACCAGTCGTCGCGGCGGGACGAATTTACGTTCAGTGCCGTTGGGCGGGAATGCTGGTGCTCGATGCCAGGCCGGAATACGAGCTACTGGCCCGGAATCAGTTCAACGATGATGAGAGTGACTTCAACGCCACGCCAGCCATCGTGAACGCTCAACTCTTCGTTCGTTCAAACAGATCTCTTTACTGCATCGGCAAGGGACAGAAATAGGCCAGTGAAACGACCTCGAAGATCGTTTCACTGGCCTGAGCCGAAGATTTCGGGCCGGATTTTGCGACCCCCAATCGTAACGTTGACTGCGCCGCCTTCAGCCAGTTATTTAGCGGACGACTTTTGCGGTGCAGGCTCTTTCGATCCGTTCGCGTTCAATGTTTCCTGAAGGGATTTCAGAACGGTCTCTTCCTGGCGGCGGAGCCACGTTTCGTAACCTTTGCCCCGTCCGCCGACATATTGATATTGCTCAAGTTCGCCAAAGGTTCCCAGGACTCGGGGATCACCTTCTTCCTTGAGAAGTTGCACCATTTGAGCCCGCAGTCGTTGCACGTCATTCTGGAACGCGAGTTCATTGGCCAGGTTATTGACACAATCGGGATCGTCCGTGATACGGTACAATTCATCGGGAAGTCGCTTACCGAAGGAGAGGTCGTAGTAATACCCCTTCAATACCTTGATGACTTCTTTGGACGGACTGGGATCGACGTTGCCAAAATCGGTTTCTGGATCGCCTGCTGGCCATCGTTCCGGGTGAAAGTTGTGAACGTACAAGAACTCTTTCGTCCGGATGGCACGAACGGGATAACCTTGATCGTGAATGCGGCCGATGTCATGACGTTCTTTTCCAACGAGCATCACGTCGCGGTTTTCAATGTATCCGGAGGTCTTTGAACGAAGGATGTTGGTCAGACTGCGGCCAGTGATCTGTTCATGGGGTGCCGCGCCAGCGACTTCCAGAAATGTGGGTGCGAAGTCTCTCACGTTGACAAAATCCTGCACCACTCGACCTCCCGGAACACCAGCCCCCCAGCGAATGGCGAGTGGCAGGTGGAACGCGTCGTCGTGAATTTGTCCTTTTACAAACGGGAACGGCATCCCGTGATCCGATGTGACGACGATGAGGGTGTTGTCGAGTTGTCCCGTCTTCTCGAGAACTGCCAGCGCCTTGCCAAGCTGAGCATCTCCCCATTCGACTTCCAGTGCGTAGTCCAGTAAATCGCGTCGGACAATCTCGGTGTCTGGGAGGTAGGTAGGGACGTTCACAGAATCGAGCGATTTACCCGACCTTGCTCCCGTATCCCACTCGTACGCGCGGTGCGGTTCATGGAAACCAATCCAGAAGAAAAACGGCTTGTCGGCCGGTCGCTGCTGCAGAAAGTCGTCAAAGTTCCCTGCATAGTCGTTCTTGTTGATTCCGGTCGTGGGGGATTCCTGCTTGAGTTTGTCGTAAACAGGACCGACGGGATTTCGAGTGCGGCCACTCGCCCTGAAGTCGCCCGGACCCCAGCCTTTCCCCGTATAGCCGATCGTGTAACCCGATCGTTCGAGCAGGTCGGGAAAAGTTTCAAATCCCGACGGGAAATTACCATTGTGTGACACAGCCTCGCGAAGTTGCCAGGTATTACGGCCCGTCAGAATGCTTGCCCGGCAGGGACTGCACTTAGGATTCGAGGTGAAGGCGTTGGCAAAGAGAATCCCTTCGCGTGCAATCCGATCGAAGTTGGGTGTCTTAATCCACTGGCACCCGGCAACACCGGAATGCCGGCTTCCTCCCCAGTCGTCAAAGATGACGAACAGGATATTGGGGCGCGAAGGGAGGTCGGCGGCGATCGACATGGACACGTCGATTACGAGCATGAGTGCGAGCGAGAGGGAGAGGCTGGTCTTTGTCATGAGAGAGAACTCCGTGTCAGCGGTCGGCTGGGGTGACAGGTGGTCCACCGACGGGTGGAGTTTCGAAATAGGATCCTTCATCGATCAGACGGGGATCGCCAGTCTGCTGCAGTTCCTGCAAAAGCTGACGCTCCAGTGTGGCGCGGGCATTCGCGTATTCCGCGTCATTCGCGACGTTCTTAACCTGATGGGGGTCCTGGCGGAGGTCATACAATTCTTCCCGCGGACGTTTACCATAGACCCAGTCGAAGTGAGCCTTCCAACGTGGAGAGCGACGCTGACTCACCAGCCAGGCTTTGGTGGGGCCGGCGTCTTCATCGGCCAGCGTAATCCGAGTATTTTCCGTCACCTCTTCGACCGTCGGAGGCTGATCTCCGTCCAACCGGTGAGGGTCGCCCAGCGGCCAGCGATCAGGCCGAAAGTTGACAATGTAGAGATAATCGTGCGTGCGAATCGCACGTTGCGGATATGGCATGTAGTCAGCACGAGCACTGTCGACGTGGCGCTCTCTTCCGGTGTAGATGGCCGTACGCTGCGGATCAACCTGTCCCGACTTGTCACCCTTCAAAATCCTTACCAGGCTGCGACCCGTCATCACTTCGGGGATGGGCAACCCGGCCAATTCAAGTACCGTTGGTGCGATGTCCGTCAGACTGATCAGATCATCGACGACACGACCGCCGGGGGCGCCACCCCAGCGGACCAGGAGTGGGACTTGCGTTCCGAAGTCGTACAGGTTGCACTTCCCATGTGGGAAGCCCGGGGCGCCGTGGTCGCCACTGATGATCAACAGCGTATTGTCCAGCTCACCGATTTGCTCGAGTCGTTCAACAATCAGGCCAATCGCGCCGTCAAGGGCGGCGATTTCTCCGAAATAATCTGCCAGATCTTCCCGGACCTCAGGGACATCCGGCAGGAATGGCGGAAGCTTTCCTGCGAGGTCGTCCGGGTTCAGCCCCCACAATGCTTTGCCCGATCCTTTCGTCCACTTTCGATGGACATTGGTCGGCCCAAACCAGTAAGTGAAAGGTTGGTCGCTGCCGCGGTTGTTGAGGAACGTGTCAAAATTTGCCCGTACTTCATCGAAGAGTTCTGCTTTCGCTGCTTCGACCGTTTTTCCTTCGGCGACAAGTTTCGACGCGTTCTCGGAAAAATTGTTGAAGCGGCGACCTGCTGCCTCGTAGGCGAATTGCTGGCCACCGAAGGGGGCGTCGGAAGGGGTGCCGGGGGTCCAGACTTTGTGCGACTTTCCAATCCGATAGCCAGCATCGCGTAGCAACAGCGGAAATGCGGGACTGGATCCATCCCATTCTCCACGCAGCACTGATCCACGACCGGTGCGCCAGAAGTGCTGTCCCGAGACGAGTGCACTTCGACTTGGGGTGCAACTGGGGGAGGAAACGAAAGCACGTCGGAAGAGGACGCCCTCCCCCGCGATACGATCGAAATTCGGGGTCCTGACCACGTCGTTGACGGTCCCGGGTCCGTCGAGGCGTGCGTAGGCTCCAGCGTGTCGTCCCCAGTCGTCGGCAAAGATAATGACGATATTCGGGCGCCGAGGTTGTTCTGCGGACCGCGACGGGCACGGAAATACGAAGGCAGACAGTAGCAGAACGCTAAAACTCGATAAGGAGGTCATGCGGCTCATCGTCGGGCTCCTGGCTTACGCGAGGCTTGCGATTCTGGGGCGGACGATTCCAGGTCGAAGTCAGCGACATTCGTCTTGCCTGGCTCAACAGTGAACGTCAAGGTCGACTGAGTGTTGTATTTTGTCGGGAGTTTTTCACTGGAGCTGGGGTGGACTTCTCCGTTCGGATCTTTCCAGGGATCTCGCCGCGTGGTGATGATGACCCGATGCTCCCCAATCAGGGCTCCCTCGCGGCCTTGCGTGAAATTGAGAGCGTATTCGCCGTTCTCGTCGGTCGTTGCACCGGCTGGCCGACCATTTTCAGGATTGAAGACGACCGCAGCGTAGGGCAGTGGCTCACCGTCCAGGGTGACGGTGCCACGGACTGAGGCGATCTTCGGGCCTCGACTGCAGCCCAGGCAAGATACCGTAATGAGAACTGCTGAGATGCTCCAGATCACTGCGATCGATCGCTTTGTTTTTTTGCTTGTCACGACACGGTTCCCGCACGAAGTTTGTGTAGATTGAGACGGCGAAGCCCTATGAGGCAGACTCCGCCGGGTGAGGACACTGTCGCGTCGTCACCCGACCTGGTTGTCACTCGATGAGTTCACCGGTGGTAGTCATTCGGTGTGATCAGAACTCACTCAACACCAGACCATCGGCGATGGCGTAAAGGCGCTGGTAGAGTCCAAATGCTCTACCGTTGTTCGCGTGATCGAAGGGGTCTGTCGGGATCCACGCTCGCGATGTATGGTGAATTTGCTCACTGACAAAGCGGACGGAGCCATCGCTCATGGCAAACTGGGCACCACCCGTGTGGGCACTTCCGGCCGTGCGATGGGGCTGGGGATTTCCCTGTGCCGCAGTCCAGTTCATGGCCCATTGCCCATCGTCCATCAATGCGTTGGTTGCGCCAGAGGCCCCTTTGGCGGCACCCGGCGTTCCGTCGACAGCGGCGTACCAGCGCGAGCGGTTGCCGCCACTGGAATCCATCCCCTGGTACTTCGTTTCACCGACCAGGAACGTGTTGGAAGTCCCGTCGGTGAACTCGTGCAGGCGACGAGCACCGCTGTTGGAGCGTCCGAAGGCACCGTTCCACTGTTGCAGGTTAGCGAAATTTCCGGCAGCATCGCCCGACCATCCATCAAATGAGGCGGCGCTCCCCTGATAACTACTGGTGGCATTCCTGGGGATCGCACCATCATCGAGATTTGTAGTCGGAATGTCCTTCCCCTGGGACGGCTTGGCGTCGGATGGGCAACTGATTATGGCGATCACGGTCTGGCACAGCAGTGCGTTCGATAGGGTGCCCCCGGGAGTCGTCGGTGCGGTTTCGGCCGCTTGCTGCGATGAATTAAACGAGTTGAACAGCGGTCCCTGGTCAATGAAGGGAAGAATGGACCAGCCCCAGCCAAATCCAGAGCCCCCCTTGTTGTCTGCCCAGTTGCCATCGAATCCGCCGAGGTACTGATGCCCGATGGGGAGGCTGCCGTACGTCTCATTGTAGTTGTGAATTCCCAGGGCAATCTGTTTGAGATTGTTTTTGCACTGTGTTCTTCGAGCGGCTTCACGTGCTTGTTGCACTGCGGGCAGCAGTAATGCAATCAGGACTGCGATGATCGCAATCACGACCAGAAGTTCGATCAGGGTAAACCCGGATTGGTGGCGACCGTGGTGACGTCGCGTCGCTCCTGGTCTTAGTTCCGGGACAGCATCGACTTGATCTACGAGGAGGGATCGGAATGTGGAATCGAAATCCTGCGGGGGCATGGTGTGCTTCTTTCTATGCCCAGGCGTACCGGGCGACAGGGACGTGCAGCGACAGAAGGAACGCTGGTGAGAACCGCGATCCAGCGCCAGCGGCATGAGGCGGGCGTTCAAAACCCGCAAGAAATATCATCAGTAGAGTCGGGTTTGTGCGTCAGGCTTTCTGGCAAAACTGCTCTGACGTTGACTTTGTGACCTGAGAAATTGAGCCTTTTCGTGTGGAAGGCTCTCTCTCCTCGCGACCTGAGGTCAAGCTGAGGAACGAAAATAAATTACTAGATGAGTCGTCTTTTAATCGTCTTCTCGTTGATTGTCAATGAGTCTATTCATGTATTTTGTTTGACTATCGAAATAGCGAGTGAAGGAATTGTGGAGAGCTATTGGGTCGCCAAGGTTCTGCGCTCGATTGTCGAACCAGCCTGATGGATCATCTGAAGTTCCACTCTCGCGTGTGAATTCGCCGACCGGTTGGCCTTAATCCCGTCAGTTGATGGGGCCAGATTCGCCGAGATTCTGAAAGGGGGGGCGATGCGAAACGAGATGGAGGCTTGAAAATTTTGCGAAGACTGACATTCTGTCTTTGAAAAGGAATTCTTTTTGATCCACTCCGATTCCGGGTTCGTTCCGCTGTTCACATTTCACTGAGACGCGTTGTTCTTTCTTCGAGATTCCTCGCAGAGACGCGGCTTGGTCGCCATGCCATTGCATTGGAAGTCCCATCATGCTCCGAACGCTCGTGCTCTCGACATTGACTGCCGTTCTTTCTGCTTCGCTGGCCTGCGCAGAGGAAGTCAATCTGAAGTTGAAGTTTGAAGAGGGGAGTAAGTCCGTCGTTCACCGCGACACGAAGGCGACACAGACACTGACTCTGGCGGGAATGGATGTGGACACGACTTCGACGTCCTTTGCAATTTCCCGTTCGTCAATTGGACAACGAGAGACCGATGGCACTTTGAAGGTCGAAGAAAAACTGGAGTCCTTGCAGAGTGAAGTGATCTTTCCCGGTGGCTCCGTTCAATTTGATTCAGCCAACCCCGATAAGAAAGCTGCGATTCCTCAATTGGAATCGCTGATGGAGATCTTTCGAGCCGCTTTCAGGCTTTCCGTCTCGGTCGAACTGGACGCTGACAACAAGGTCAAGTCCGTCAAACTACCCGAGGGGGAATATGACAAACTGTCCGAAGAAGCGAAGAGCCATTTTTCTCCCGAGTCGCTTCAGAAGACCTTTGAACGTGCTTTCGAGTTCCTGCCGAGCGAAGCGGTGAAGAAAGGGGATACCTGGGAACGGTCATCCGAAACCAACCTGGGTGCAGGACAGGTGATGAGCTTTCGGACGAAGTATGAATACGAAGGGACCGTCGAACAGGGTGGTGAAACCCTCGACAAAATCACGGGCAAAGTGTTCGACGTCAACTACAGCATCAACGGCAATCCGATGCTGCAAGTCACTCAGAGCGATCTGAAAGTGACCTCTTCCGAAAGCACCCATCTGTTCAACCGCAAGCTGGGACAGGCGGTTTCCCATACGTCCAAGACACATATTGTCGGTCCGCTGACCCTGGTCATTAACGGCACGACACTACCTGGAAAGGTGGACCTGACCATGGAAGAGAAGTCCGAGCGTAAGTGAGCGGGCCGCTGTTTTTAGACGCGGACAACATTTGTAGACGCAATGGTGGCGGCGGAACTGCATCCACCTTGCGTCTGGAATTTCCGGGACCTGCAGAAAAGTCTGGTGCTTTCAGCAGGTAAGAGACGCTCCTGACAGACGTGCGATGAATGACTCTTCGTCGCTGTGTCATCTGGAAGCTGTGTCATCTGGAAATGGTGACGGATTCGGGGAATGCGCGGTGTCCGGGCAGGTCCACCTCAAACACGCTGCCCGATCGACCCACCCGATCGTGAACACTAACCCGCCCATTCAGTAATTTGACCAGGGTATGAACGATGTACAGACCCAAACCGGTCCCCTTCTGACGTCGGGTCAGTTCACTTCCGCCGCGGAAGAACATACCGAAGATGCGTTTCCGCAGTTCATGGGGAACCCCGAGGCCATTGTCGATGATTCTGATGATGACTCGACCCCGGTCCCCACCCCGGACCTGCACTTCGACCTGAGGTGGATCACCCGCATACTTGATGGCATTGTCGAGCAGGTTACGGAAGATGGTTTCGAGCACCAGGCGACGGGCAAAGACCATCATCGGCTGGACATCGTACGAGATTGTCTCTGCCTCTTCCCGCTTGTGATGGGCGCAGGCGGCCGCGCCACATTTCCTGAGGACGGCCTCCAAAGATAACTCTTCGGGATCGGACTGGGCACCAATCGCATCGATCCGACCGACTTCCAGTAATTGAGTGATCAAGTGATCGAGGCGTTCCAGTTCTTCTTCCATGACGCGATAGAACTTCGTGCGCTGTTCGTCACTGATCGACCGCATCTCGAGAGTTTCAAGATACAAACGGAGTGAAGCGATAGGGGACTTCAGTTCGTGCGTCACACTATCAATGAAGTTCGCCTGCCGCTGGTTCAGTCGGACTTCCTTGATCATCAGAAACAGGTAAAAGGAAAGTCCGACAAGGATCAGTGCAAACACCGCCACACCGATGATCAGAGCACTCCAACCGGCAGAACGCGCCAGCACCGCGATCCAGAAGATCATCAATGTCACGTTCAGGGTCATCAGGATGACCCCCAGCGTGATGGGAATTCCAAGCGTCATTCGCGAGCGTAAGGCATCAGGCACAGTTTCAACTTTCTTCTGATGGTGTTTTCCAGCATTTCAGCATCGCAACTCGGTGAACGATGTCAACCGGATCGAGATGCGGTTCGTCCCCGGCGGGGGATCTCGTTCGATCAGCGTTTCCTGATGGAATCGTTCATCGATCCCGTGTGCACCTCGTGCCGGCTGCGTCGTGGCTTCCGGACGGGTGAGAATCTCAGCAGGGATGGGACCGATGCCCAAATCCTGTTCGCGATCGCGAGTTAAGAAGAGACGACTCTCTCTTTGCAAAGTTTTGTTAAATATGCGGTTATGTCGCCCGAGATCTGGTGTGGGCCGATGACGTGCGGCTTACGCCAGTCCTCGCTGAATTGAAGGGGCGCGGGGGGTTCACGAACTGACAACGCATGTGTAAGTCGCTATCATCCCATCGAGCCGAATTTGTCCCTTGATCCCCCGACCTGAAAGTTTTTGACCAGCATGGCGAACGTCACCTACAAGTCAGCAGGTGTTGACCTTGAGCTCTACGATGAAGCGATGCGACGATTGCCAGCGATGATGCAACGGACATTCACGCCGCGGGTGATTCCTGTCGCCGATGCGTTCGCGGGTCTGATGCGACTGAACCATTCCAGTCGTCCGGGTGCTGCCAGCTATCAGGATCCGGTCCTGGTTTCGGGGACCGACGGTGTGGGGACCAAACTGAAGGTTGCTCAACTGGTGGGCAAGTTCGACACCGTGGGCATCGATCTGGTCGCGATGTCCGTGAACGATGTCCTGTGTCTCGGGGCAGAACCGCTACTGTTTCTGGATTATCTCGCTCTCGGAAAAGACAACCCGGACCTGATCGGGGCCCTCGTCAAAGGGGTCAGCGACGGCTGCGTTGAATGTGGAGCGTCCCTGCTGGGTGGTGAAACGGCGATCATGCCGGACATTTACCACGATGGCGATTTCGACATGGCCGGATTCTGTGTCGGCGTGGCTGAGCGATCTCGACTGATCGATGGGCGTGCCATTCGGCCCGGTGACGTGGTGATCGGCCTGCCGTCCAGCGGATTCCATTCCAATGGCTACAGCCTCATTCGCAAGGTCGTCTTTGGTATGGCCGGACTCGCAGTCGATCAACGCATCGACGAACTGGACCGCACCGTGGGAGAAATCCTGCTGGAACCGACGCGCCTCTATCCGAAAACCATTCTGAAGATCTTGAAGTCCTACCGCGTGAAAGTGGCGATCTCGGGTCTGGCTCATATCACCGGCGGCGGGCTGAAAGACAACATTGAACGTTTGCTGCCGGAAGGATGCCGCCTGCAGATCGACCGGAATTCGTGGCCCGTTCCCCCGACTTTCACCTGGCTTCAGAATCTGGGGGGAATCGATCGGGACGAGATGTATCACGTCTTCAACATGGGGATCGGTTTTACACTGATTGTCCGTCCGACATTTGTCGAGAGCATTCGACGGCAGTTGACTCTGGCGGGGACTGAGCACTGGGTCGTTGGATCGATCAAGGCCGGTTCGCGCGGCGTCGACTACGTGTCGTAAGTGTAAGGCAGACGTTGATGGCGACTGTGCGGAAATACCGTCGAGTGTTCGGGACGTTCTTCCGGAATTCCTGCCTGCGCGAACTGACGTTTCGCAGCAATTTCCTGATCACTCTTTTCACTCGCGGCTTCTGGTTTATTGTTCAGGTCATCATGTTCGACTTGATCTACAGGAATGTGAACCAGATCAACGACTGGTCTCGTGAAGAGTACTTCGGGTTTATGGCCACCGGGATGCTGGTCAACGCCCTCGTCGAAGCCTTCTTCATGCCTAACTGTGCCCGCTTCAGTGAGTTGATTCGGACTGGCGATCTCGATTTTGCATTGCTCAAGCCAATCGATACGCAGTTTCTGGTCTCACTGGAAAAGATGGAACTGGCGATGGTCTCGCAAGTGGCCTTTGCGGTCGGACTATTGATCTATTCCGTCGTCGGGGCACAGCATTCCGTGACGTGGGTGCCAGTGGTGATGTATCTGCTGCTGATCGTGGCGGCAGTTGTCTTTTTTTACAGCCTGATGATCGGATTGGCGGCGACAAGTATCTTCTTCGGACGGAACCAGGGACTGCTCGATTTCTGGTTCTACGTCACCATCTTCGCGCGGTATCCCAGCAGCATCTACACCGGTTCGCCGACAGCGGAGGTGTTTCGGTTTCTGTTCTCGTACGTCCTGCCCATCCTGCTGGTCATCACCGTTCCTGCACGCGTGCTGCTGGGTAAGGCGCTGGAACCCAACTGGCTGAGCCTGCTGACACTCGCCTCAGCCGCGGCATCGTTCGCGGTCTCACGTCTGATTTTCAACTGGTCTTTGCAGCACTACCGAAGTGCCAGCAGTTAGTCCCCTGACTGCGCGAGTTGCCGGATCACGGCGGCGAGTCCATGTCGCGGCATCCACCAGCCAGACCGCAGCGTCACTCCCCGCAGCGCTACTCCCCTTAGTGTAGCTTTAGTAGTGCAGCAGTCGCTTCAGGGAGAGAGGGGCAAGACGTCGTTCCGTCGTTATAACGCCGAAGTCACTTCGGTACCGGTCAGCCCGGCGAACTGTTCGCGGCGCAATGCCATGACGGAACGCAACTTCACCGCCTCGATGCCCCAAGCGGGGAAGGTACGACGGTATTCAAACGGGACCGTGACTTGTGAGGTCTGTTGCTGCGGAAGCGAATCGGCAGCGAGGTGCCGATGGCAACGATCCTGTCGCAGACGAAGGATCGTGTTGCCCGACTTCGTTGATCGAGTAATGACCGCCAAACGAAGAGGTCGAACGAAGTAGTCTACTTCTTTTTCTTCTTCGGCTTGGGCTCTTCTTCGTCGATGTCGAAATCGTCGAATTCATCTACCGACAACCCGTCATCACTTTCGTCGATCAGCATTTCGTCGCTGGTTTCGGAGAATTCGAATTCAGAGGAACCACTGCTGATGGCATCGCTCGATTCGTCCATCACATCGACGTCGTCATCCACTTCATCGACGGTTTCGATCTCCTCACTGGCCGACGAGTTGGTCGCCCCTGCCTTCGCAGCGGCCGACTTTCGTTTCCCGCCCACCATAATCCCGACGGGGATCAGAACGGCAGTCAGTGCTGCGAGAAGAGTCAATCCCATCGTGGCATACGCCATCCCCGAGAGATTCTCGGAGTGTGACAGCATGGCCCGGACGAGTTCGAAAACCAGATACGCGGCAGGAATCGCTGCGACCAATGACGTCAACATACGTTGCAATTTTGTCACGGTATTTAGATTCCCACAATCAATGAGTACAGGAGGACGTAGAGCTGTCCACGATCGTAATTTCCTTCACTAATCGGTCACAAGATCGGCTTGAGGAAAATCGCGACAACACACCAATTCGCTGATCGTGGCCTTCTTCGTGGCAAGCCTCGCCGGCTGGAGCGGTTGTAACGATTCTGCCAGTGTTCGATCCGGATGAAGCGGGGAGACGGGACCGTCCAGAGAGGCTTTACAGCATTCCTGCCCCTCGGGCACGCCGTGAATGGAGTTGGTGTCGGACAGGGAAAACTCCCCTGCGACGGGCCTCAGGCCGCTCGACGTTCCGAAACGAAACCACCCGTGGGAGTCGAGAGTGGTTCGGCAGTGGTAGAGGTTTGGTGTTCATCACGTCGATGGGACGGCTTCCGCGAAACGGCTGGGCGTTCGACGAGAGTCCACGACAACGCGGCACAGATCACCGTGATGACCGACACCAGCAGCAGGTGAAGCGGGCTCCCCCCCAGATCGAGCTCTTTCAGGACATTGATGGCCAGTCCGTGGTAGAGGTAGACGCCGTAGGACAGATCCTGATCACGCAGCAGCGTTCCGCTAAGGTTTCGCCATGAGAACGCGAACGAGAAGACAGCCATTGTCAGCAGTAGACGGCCCACCAGAACAGGCAGTGGAGATTCCGAAAGCGTTCCTTCACCCCAGGGATTCAACACCAGCATGCACGTGGCGAATGCGGCCAGCCAGACAGGAGCGCGGTTCTCGAAAAGTGGTCGCAGGTGGTCGAAGTTCCGCTGGATCAGAATGCCAAGCAAAAACATATGCAGATGGGGTAGAGGTGAAACCATCTGGAGTTTTGTCAGCATGCTGTCAGGGTTCGCATGAACCGACAGGTAAAACCAGTATCCGAATGAGGCGAGCGCGAGACCACCGAGCGCCATCTCGGCCCCGCGACGACCGAGTCGATTGATGACACTGATGTAAATGAGGGGGAGTGACAGATAGAAACCCAATTCCACGGGGATGGTCCACAGACTGCCATTCAGCACTCCCAGGCCGAATCCACGCAGGAAGTCGGGATTAAAGAACTGAACACAACTTGCCTGAGCAGCGATCCAGGCGAGAAACGGAAGACTTGTCACGACGGCCGGAGTAATCACTCCGAATGCCGAGGCGACAACAATGCCCGCTGCCAGTTGCACCCACAGTCCAGGGTAAATTCGCAAGGCCCGCTTGACCGCATAGTCTTTCCAGCCGGTGCAACGTTCCCATGATCGCGAGATCAGAAATCCACTGAGCACGAAGAAGATGGGTACGCCGGGGAACCAGTGAACGAAGTAAGCAATCCGTGGATCAGCGATGCCTGTCGTGATGTTCAGGTGGAAACAGGTATGACAGTAGACCACCTGTGCTGCGGCCAACAATCGAATGAGATCAAAATTATTGGGACGCATGGAATCCTCGTCACGACGACTGGCCAAGGATGGTTGAATCTGGAAAACAGGGCTCATGTTTGAGCGATCCGGGCTGTCGGCGTTCAAGACAACGAGGACATTGCGGGAACATACAGCGGCGCTCGTGGCTCACTCGAATCCCACCGGGTTGGCCACAATGAATCGATTGCGTTTCGCATAGCCATCCGATTCGAAGAGGTGCTTTTGTACCGACTCATCAAGCCACCGAGGCTCGGCCTGATTCGGCGAGACCTCGGCAACTTTCTGCATGTGTCGCCCGGTTTGCTAAAGTTTATGCGACACGTCGTGCGGCATTCTTGTCGGTGATTTGATCTGCAGTACTTAGCGTGGCGGCCTTCATCACTTTCTTGATCGCCCGAATTGTGTCTGTGATTTCTGAATCCTTCAGCGTGGGGTGGACCATGAACATCAGACTTGTTTCGGCAAGTTCCTGAGCCACGGTGAACCGGTTGTCGGGCCTCAATCCCGGAAGATTGAAGGCCTCTTCCCGATAGATTTCACCGCACGAACCGGGGCCGCACGGGATTCCTTCGGCCTGGAGATTCTGAATAATCCGATCGCGGCTCCACCCTTCCTTCAGGTACTCCGGGCGGACGAACGCATAGTACTTGTAGTAACTATGTCGTATGTCAGCCGGAGCGACAGGGATCCGCAGGGCGGGGATAAGAGAGAGTGCCGAGGTCAGGCTGGCTGCGTTGATCCGCCGGGCTTCGATCCATTCAGGAAGACGGCGGAGCATGATTCGACCCATGGCCGACTGCATTTCCGTCAAACGCCAATTGGTGCCGAACCGGGCGTGCAACCAGCGGAACAAGTGAGGTTCGTGGGGCTTCTGAAGTGCCTGCTGCGACTTTCCGTGGTCTTTGAAGCTCCAGCATTTATCCCAGAGTTCGGTGTCGTTGGTTGTCATCAGCCCCCCTTCTCCGCCCGTCGTCATGATCTTGTCCTGACAGAAAGAGAAGGCACCGACGTGACCAATCGTTCCTACGTGACGCCCCTTGTACAGCGCGTGATGGGCCTGAGCGCAGTCTTCAATGACTTTAATGCCGTGTGCTTCCGCCAGTTCCATGATCGGATCCATGTCGCACGGCCATCCGGCGAGATGAACGCAGACGATCGCTCTGGTGTGTGGCGTCAGAACAGCGCGAATCGTGTCGACATCGATCGTCTGGCTGTCCCGGTTAACATCAGCGACGACAGGGGTGGCTCCGCGCATGACGACGCAACTGGCGGACGCGATGAACGTGCGGCACGGGACAATCACTTCGTCTCCGGGGCCGATTCCCAGACCGTACAGCGCCAGTTCCAGTGCGACGGTTCCATTGGTCAAGGCGATGGCGTGCTTACACCCGATCGCATCGGCATACTCCCGTTCAAACTGAGTTCCTTCGTTGCCCGTCCAGTAGTTCACCTTGTTCGACCGGAGAACTCGAGTCGATGCTTCGATCATCTCTTCATCAAAAAACGGCCAGGGCGAAAGGAGCCCACGGCGAACAGGTTCACCACCATGGAGTGCCAGGTCGTTGCAGCCGGATTCTGTGAGGTTCGACATGGGAGAGCTCTTTTTTACAGGAAGTGAGGATCAGACTGGCCAGTGGCGGAATGAGTGATTCAAAATCCCGGCACGGGTAATTTGGAAGTGGGGAAGTGAGCTGACAGCAAACGGGAAAAATCTTGCTAGGCACTCTTTCGGGATTCGAAGGACAATTCCTGCCGAATGATGCGCGGCGTCGAACCGACGACGGTACAGCCTCTGGTAATGTCCTGAATCACCACGGTGCCGGCTCCGACGGTTACATCCGCAGCGATATGGACTTCGGGGATCACACTGCACCCTGCCCCGAGCAGGCAGCGTTCATCGATACGCACGCCACCCGAAAGATGCGCTCCCGGTCCTATTCCCACGAAGTTACCAATCCGGCAGTCATGATCGACTGAGGATGAGGTATTGACGATGACGTGTTCGCCCAGAATTGCATCGGGCTGGACGACGGCCCCCGCAAGTACCACGGATCCCGCTCCCAGCCGGGCGGAATGGTGAACGAACGAATGCGGATGGATGACGGTCATCCATTCCATGGGAAGTGACTCGACGACCCGTTCTCGAATGCGAGCGTCACCAATCCCCACGATCCCTTTGTATTTCTCTGGTGCTTTCGCGAGATCGCTCACCGGCCCCCGAACGGGTACGCCCAGAATCGTTGTATCCCACATTCGTTCATTGTCGTCATAGATGGCATCGACGACGAACCCGGCTTCCTGAAGAGTACTGACTACGACTTTTCCGTGCCCTCCTGCTCCGATCACGACAATCTGCTTCGACCCTTCGAAGTCGGGCATGGAAGCGTGCCCTTCCGCCGTGATTCCCCTCTGCCCGAAGACCGCCGTAACTGTCTTCCAGAGAACTTTCAGGTCGAGCCAGAAGGTGACGTTGTCGACATACCAGACGTCGAGCTGAAATCGCTCGTCCCAGCCGAGCAAGTTGCGGCCGTTGACCTGCGCCCAACCCGTAATCCCCGGGGTGACGTCGTGCCGTCGAGCCTGTTCGGCGGAATAAAGCGGCAGATAACGGACTTTCAATGGACGCGGTCCTACCAGACTCATCTGCCCGGTGATGACGTTCCATAGTTCCGGCAGTTCATCAAGACTGCTGGATCGTAAGAACTTGCCAAACCGTGTTAGACGGCGATCGTCGCTGAGGAGTACTCCGTGGGCATCCCGCGCGTCGGTCATCGTCCGGAATTTGCAGATCTTGAACAGCTTTCCCCCCCGGCCCGGCCGTTCCTGTCGGAATAGGACGGGTGAACCGAGAAACACCCGGACCAGGAGCGCAGTCACCGCCATCACCGGTGCCAACAGGATCAACGCGGGGACGGCCACGGCGAGATCGAACAGCCGTTTGCCAAATCTTCGATAAAAGCCCTTCGACATATCAGGCGACCTTTTTCTTGCCGATCTGTTGGACGAGTTCACCGAATTGCGAGGCCTGTTGATTCCGATCGAAAAACTTGATCACGTAATCACGTGCCGACCGCCCCATCTGTTCGCTGCCCGGACGGTCTGAGTAAAGCTTTCGTACTGCATCGGCCATTGCCTGAGGATTACCGGGAGGGACCGGAATGCCTCCATTGGCCGCTTCGATGACCTGGCGAATCACGCCGTCGATCGCCAGCAGAACAGGACGCGACGCAGCCATGTAGTCGAAGACTTTGTTGGGATACGTCGTTCGAAACATGGGGATATCACGCAGCACGGCCAGACAGGCGTCAGATTCCGCCAGAATCTCTGGCATCTGCGACTTGGGCCGGGATCCCGTGAAGGTCACGTTCTTGACATGCATCTGTGCTGCAAGTTCCTCAAGCTTAGCCCGATCCTTACCATCGCCGACCATCAGGAAATGAACTTCCGGAAGGTCTTCAACCAGTTTCGCCGCCTCAAGGACGACTTCCAGGTTATTCGCCATCCCCATCGCACCGGCATAGGTCACGATGTACTTGTCACTCAGGTTGAACTCATCGCGCAGACCACCCGTCGTCTTCTTGACATGGAACATGTCAGGGTCGACGCCGTTAGCGATAAAGCTGATCTTCGCCTCGGGGATTCCGAGTCCGATCAGGTAGTCACGATAGGCGGGTGAATTCACCAGCAGGTGATTAGCACGTGCATACAGGAACCGCTCCAGTTTTCTCGCCATCCAGATCAGGACCGGATTTTTGAGGACTCCCATATCCACAGCAAACTCGGGCCACAGGTCACGGATTTCCAGGAGGAACGGCTTCCACTTCACGACGGAAATGACCCAGGCGGAAACGGCCTGAAAGATGGGGGGCGATGTGCCGATGACCAGATCGACATTCTTGACCTTCAAGGCGGTCCAGACGGAACTGACCATGAAAGACAGGAACGACACGATTCGCCAGACGAAACTGCGATGGAGAGCAGCATAGGTCCAGGCTCGCTGGACCTTCACTCCGTCAAAGTTCTGAACGCGTTCGTCGGACGCGCACTTCTTTCCGCTGAGATAGCTCAGATCACTGGCGACGATCGAGAACTCGTGCCCGCCGTCAACGAGCCTTCGCGCCAATTCATAGTGTCGCGTTCCACCGGCATCGTCCGGTGAGACAAACGCTTGATGGATCAGCAAGACGTGCATTGACGTGGCTCCGAAATGGGTCGAGTTGAAGGGAGAGGAATCGAGGTGATCGAATCTGCAAGTGAACCTCCCGCGGTGACCGATGCCACCAGCGGTGTGTCCATGGTCTGGTCGAGATTCAGTGATACGGTTGCCTGCCAGTCGCCACCGCGGACTTGAACGTGATCGCCCGTAATCTGAACCGACAGAGCTTCAGGACCGAGTAAACTCGCAAAGACCACTGCATGGGTGGTGGCTTCGAGAGAGACAGACAACGCTGGTCGGCGTGAGTGATAGAACGGGGCATACCAGCCCCGCGCGGACTGCTCATCGGCTCGGATGACTTGGAATCGAGGCTCTGCCTGCGACGAGGCCGCAAGCAGGCGATACGGCCCGTGCGGCGTTTGAATTTCGATGCTCGTGAGATCATGGTCCGCTGCAAACGGCCCATCCATCAGCAACCAGTGCAGACGAAACTGATGGTCGACCTGCCCGCAGAGGGCATCAAGGATCAGCCAGTGTTCGGCCCCCAGCCGGACGACACCTCGTCGATGAGTGACCGGGTCGGCCAGTCTGCGGTAGCCGTCATGCTCGCCGTTCCAGGCGGAGATATCTCCCTGACACGAGACGTTCCGGCCGTGTGATTTCCCTTTGAGCCACGGTAGCCACAGGAAGCGGCTGGCCCGGTCCATTTGATCCCGGCCATCCACGCTCACCGTGTTGTGGTGTTCGGTGTGCGAGAACGGATTATTCCAGGGGGCCGGGGCGTTATAGCTGTAGGTGCCCGGGTCGAGTGCGATGTTCAATCCGCGCCACCAGATATCGACGTGCAGCATATCCGCCTGAGCGGGGCGATGCCGAAATCCGGCGGCACGCGAAATGGCACAACCCGCGGGCGTTCTGAGTGTCACATACCCACTGTCGGCAGCGTCGAAGTCGAGTCGTTCTAGGGAAAACGAACCGGAATGTTTTTCCGTAGCGAGCTCCCGATTCCCGGTCCGTGCGTCGGAAGTACCGGGGTGACCCGCATCTGTGATGGGGCAATCGGCGTCCGAGGGCTGCTGCAGGCCGAACAGCCAGAAAAGTTCTTCATCCCACGGACCAGACGGGAGGAGTCGCTGGCCTGTCAGCAGGTAATGCGTCGATTGCACGACGCCACGGTAATCGTCGTAAGGACAGTTGCTCAACGGCAGGATATAGGCACCATCATCCTGACCTGTGCGCGGGACGCGGCCAGTGATTTTATCCTGGAGTTGATAGACGAATTCTCCTGCCCTGCCGATGCGATCCCGCAGTTCCGAAGACAAGGGTGAATCCTGCAGATCACCCAGTCGTATCGACCACAAATAGTTGTGCAGCATGACGCGGTGATAGTTCAATGAATGCTGCGAGAATGCACCGTCATCGTAGACCAGCGCTTGTGCCTGACTCTCGAGAAGCCGTCGTCCTTTTCGGGACCAGCGCGCTGCATCCCTCAGTTCTGGAAAAAGACTTCCGATTGTCCACAGACCCATGGCCTCGCTGATACCGTGATTGTTTTGCTGGCTCAGCGCATATCCGATGTTGGATTCGATGCGCTCCCCCGAGACGGCAATCATCTGTGCCAGCATCGAGACGCGACCGGGCGTGGTGGCGGGACTGTTCCCAAACCCGTGCAGACCAAAGACCCAGGCCATCACACGCAGGCTGATCTCTTGCCCACACTTCCAGTTTGACCCGGTGTCGGGGGGATTAGATCGTCGCCAGTCTTCGATCAGGTCCCAGAAAAGTTTGGGAATTGCTTCGTCGCCTGTTCGCCAGTACGCGCGGACAAGCGGAAATACAAAGCCGAAGCGATTCGCTTCCCAGACGAGCTTGATATCCCCCGCGCCAAAGTCGCCGATCTGACTCCAGTGACGGTCATTGGGGAAAGTGTGTCTGGATAGCGGATCTCGATGCCACTGAGGGGGGAGTCCAACTTCGACGAACTCGTTCGAGAAAAACTGGACGAATCCCTCGCGAAGGCGATCGACCGAATAGAAGGGTGAGGATTCCGGTGTGTCCCACCGCGAAAACAGCCCGCGTGAATTCGGGAGTTGTGCTGCGTCGAAAAAGAAGGGACGCGCCTGCTTGCGGCGACTCTCTGCGTAGGCTTCGGCGTTTCTCAGTGATGGATCACTGAGAAACGCTTCCAGCGGCAACTTGTCCCAGGTGGTGGCGGGTCGCTGCATGCGCACCAGCCCGCTTTTCATCCGCAATGCATAGACGGCACGATACATCAGCCATTTCGGGCCGAGGTACCTGAGCATCTGTGCGAAGCGGGAAACTTCCACGAATTGGGAATCCTACTGAGAGAAAGAGACTCGAAGCCCGATTCGTCAGGCCGCACGTCGAACGGAAGCCGATTTTGTCTGGAGGACAATGTCAGCAATTCGCTCGGAAGCCAGACCGTCCCAGAGAGGTGGAACGCGTCCCCCTTTTCCCTGACCGGAAAGAATCTTGTTGACTTCAGAAGTCAGCAGATCCATATCCGTCCCCACCAGGGTGTTGGTGCCATGAGTGATCGTGACTGGTCGCTCGGTGTTTTCGCGGACGGTCAGACAGGGAACACCCAGGGCTGTTGTTTCTTCCTGAAGACCTCCCGAGTCAGTCACGACAACGGTGGCACATTTTTGAAGTGCCAGGCATTCCAGATAGCCTGCCGGTGGAATCGTGAAGATCCGATCCGAGTTCTCGAAGTGATACCCCAGACTCTTGATACGGGCCTGGGTCCGTGGATGAATCGGGAACACGATCTGAAGGCGTTCAGACATCTTCGTCAACGTCGCCAGAATGCGCTTCAGCGTTTCCGGTTCGTCGACGTTCGAAGGACGATGCAGGGTGACGAGAGCGTACTTCTCACCGAGCCCTGTAACTTCCGGCATTCTGGCCTGAGAGAGTAGTGACCGCAGCGTGTCGATCATCACGTTGCCGACGAAGTGAATCTTCTCCTTCGCAACCCCTTCCCGCAGCAGATTTCCTTCCGCTTCTTCCGAGGGAATCAGCAGGAGATCGGCGAGTTGATCAGTCACGAGTCGGTTGATCTCTTCGGGCATCGTCCGATCGTACGAGCGAAGTCCTGCCTCAACGTGGGCCAGCTTGATTCCGAGCTTGGCACACACGAGGGTGGCGGCGACTGTCGAGTTCACGTCACCGTAGACCAGAACCATATCTGGTTGTCGTTCCAGAATCGTCTTTTCGAAACGAACCATCACTTCCGCCGTCTGGACGGCGTGAGAGCCGGATCCGACTTCCAGCGAAACATCGGGGCGTGGAATCCGAAGCTGTTCGAAGAAAATATCCGAAAGATTCGCGTCGTAATGCTGACCCGTGTGCACCAGGGACTGCCGGACGCCGGGACGCTTGCGGAATGCCGCATGAACAGGAGCGACCTTCATGAAGTTGGGGCGTGCCCCGACAACGTGTAATACGTGCATTGGAATCCCTTCCATTTCGAGTTGATCGGTCGCGTGGGGAGGCGATTCCCCTGGTTCGATTGCAATTGAAACCTTTGGGCGGGGCGTGTGTCCCCGTTCCAGTCTCTGCGTCAATAAGTGCCCGGCGAATACGTGAGCGAGGTCGGATCCATCCTTAGTCGTTCAGTCGCTTCTGCGGGTACCGGCTCAATCTTCCTTTGCTGGTGACTGTTGCTGATCCGAATTGCCTTGCTGTTTGTCAGGCGGCACGTCGAATTGCGTCATCGTGATGGAGTGTCAGTGCGGAGGGCTGACGGGGTGCACAGTGAATGACTTCCTGCGTCTCCGCGGATCGCATCGCGGCGAAACTGGCTTCCGTCACCTCGATCATTTCTTCCAAAGCGATCGGAGCAGGCCCCTGGGACGACACGGCGTTCAGAAAGGCCTCTACTTCCGCGACGTGTCCCTTGTCCTGCTGCCACAGGTTCATCCGCCGGAACTTCTTCCAGCCAACGGCCTGCATCCGCCGGAAATTATCGAGTTGGATCACACGACCGGCGCAGAAAACTTCGAGCCGCTCTTTCGAGATTGATCGATGCCCGTTGGCGAGGTAATGGACCGTGCCAAAGCTTCCGTCGGCGAACGATAGCGTGATGGACATTTTGTCGTCGCGAATTTCGGCTGCAGAGTCACGACCAAACATCGTGGCCTGTACCGAGACGATCCGGGTGCCACACAGGTACCGGAGCAGATCGATGAAATGGCACCCCTCACCGATCACACGACCACCCCCCGCGACGGGATCGTGGACCCAGTGATCAGCCGGGATCTGGCCCGCATTCACGGTCATGATGAAGGACTTGGGTTCATGCACTTCCGCCAGCAACGACTTCATCTGTTGAATCTGCGGCGCGAACCGTCGATTAAAGCCGACTGCCAGGACCGGTCCCCTGCCCTGCCCATTTGCTGTGACTTCTTCATAGGTTGAGATAATCTGATGCAATTCCTGGGCATTCAGCGCCAGTGGCTTCTCGACGAAGACATTCTTCCCGGCTTCGAGAGCCGTACATGTCAGTTTTGCGTGGCTATCATGCCGCGTCGCGACGACCACGGTAGAAATCTCTTCGTCGGCCATCAGGGAGTCGATGTCGGACGTTGCCGTCAGCACTCCAAACTTACGAGCGGCGAGTGCGGCCGTCAGACCGTTACGCGAAGCAATACATTTGACCTGAGCGTTGTTCTTCCGGAACGCAGGAATCAGCATCTGTGTTGCGTAGTTCCCCGCTCCGATGATCGCAATGCTGGCTCCGTTGGCTGCTCCGGATGCAGGTGTAGGGCGTCGCCGAGACTTGGACGAATCCGTGGCACGTTGAGCGATCGGTAGCGTCCGAATCCGAAGCGTCTGCCGCTCTGACTCAGCTGGTTCAGGGTAATTGAGCAGAACACCGAGCGATGGTTCTTTACCGGAAATCAGGTCGTATGCGTCCACGGCGTCATCGAACGCGAAGCGGTGTGAGATCAGTTGGGTAGGATCGATTCGTCGATCCGCGATCATGTCGAGCATCGCTTCAAAGTTGCGTTGCTCGGTCCAGCGGACGAAACCGACGGGATAATCCTGGCCAAGCTGTTCGTATGTGGCATCGTAGCGGCCCGGGCCGTACGAGCAGGATACCTGAAAAGAGAGTTCCTTTTCGTAGAAGTCGGCTCGTGACAGTTTCAGTCCCACGACTCCGACAAGCACAATTCGGCCGCGTCGGCGGCACATCTTTGCAGCCTGATGGACCGGTTCGTCACTGTCGGTCGCTGCGGTGATCAGGACACCATCCACGCCGCGACCGCGCGAGAACTGCATTGCCGCGGCGACGGGGTCTCCGCTGCTCAGGTCGAAAACTTCTGCGCCCATTTGCCGGGCAAGCTCCACCCGAGCTTTCGAAAAATCAAGCCCCAGAACACGGCACCCCTGCGCTTTCAGCAGTTGAACGGTGGCGAGACCGATCAGTCCTAGTCCGGAAACGACGAATGCCTCTCCCAGAGTGGGTTGTGCGAGGCGGATTCCCTGCAGTCCAATTGATCCGAGGACCGTGAATGCCGCAGCTTCGTCACTGACCGAGTCAGGAATCTTTGCGCAGAGATTGGTGGGAACGCAAACGACTTCGGCATGCGGTCCATTGCTCGCCACCCGGTCGCCCGGTTTGAATGCGTCAACGCCCGGTCCGACTTCGAGGACCTCGCCCACGTTGCAGTAGCCGAGCGAAATCGGTTGGTCCAGCTTGCTTTTTACTGCTGTTAACGTTGGCACCAGCCCATCCGTCTTCACTTTGTCCAGCACCTGCCAGACACGATCGGGCTGTTGGCGTGCCTTTTCCAGCAGGCTCGCCTTGCCAAACTCAACCAGCATCCGTTCGGTGCCAGCTGAAACGAGGCTCACACGAGTCTGGACAAGGATTTGCCCTCGTCCTACCGCAGGACAAGGGACGTCGACCAGTTCTGTCTGGCCAGAGGCCAGTGATTGTAAGATCTGTCGCATCCGTGCGATTCGTTTCATTGAATGATGAGGCCACGTGATTTAGCGAAACGGCCGGGAAGATACGTGGACGCCGAATCTGCCACAAGTGCAATTTCGGACACCCGCACCGACCCAAAGGTGGATTCCATGGGGACTTTGCCGGGGCCGTCGACCGCCTCAATCGAAGGGATCAACCGGCCTGGAGAATGCCGTTGGTCGATCTTTACGCTTGTGGCACCAGCGTCTAAAGTTTGCGTCTTATACGTTTGCTCACGGACATTCGGTGCTGTTCCGTCTGACACCTCTCGATTTGGCCGCTCTTTCACGGATGTTTCACTATGTCACTTCGCGTTTACAATACCCTCTCACGTCAGAAGGAAGCGTTTCAGACGGTGGAACCCGGTAAAGTCAGCATGTATCTGTGCGGTCCGACTGTCTACAAGCCGGCTCACATCGGTCACATGGTCGGCCCCGTCATCTTTGATACCGTGAAACGGTACCTGACCTACAGTGGTTACAAGGTGACATGGGTCGTCAACATTACCGATGTCGACGACAAGCTGATCAACCGTGCCAATGAAAAAGGGGTGACGGTCGAGGCTCTCGCCAAAGAGATGACGCAGGACTATTTCGATAACCTCAAGACAATGGCTGTCGACGGCATCGACCATTTTCCGTACGCCACTCAGCACATCAAAGAGATGCAGGAGATCATCGCCACGCTGATTGAAAAGGGATTTGCCTATCCGCTGGATGGGGATGTCTACTTCAACTGCACCCACGATGGTGATTACGGAAAGTTGAGCGGCCGTAGTCTGGAACAGATGCTGGCCGGGACACGCGCCGAGACCCACGGTGGCAAGCGACATCCTGCCGACTTCGCTCTGTGGAAGGGATCCAAACCGGGTGAACCTGCCTGGGACAGCCCATGGGGGCGCGGTCGACCAGGTTGGCATATCGAATGTTCGGCGATGGCGCGAAAGATCCTCGGTGACTCGATCGATATCCACGGCGGTGGCCTGGACCTGATGTTCCCTCACCACGAGAACGAACTTGCTCAGTCAGAGAGTTGCACCGGTAAGCCATTTGCCCGGTACTGGATGCATAATGGACTGATGCAGGCCAGTGGCGCCTCTGGCAAAGTGGGTGGCGGCCACGATAAGCACGGCGACAAAGCTGCCGACCTTGCGGCCGCCAAAGAAGCGCAAGAAGCCAACAAACTGGCGGGTTCGAAGGGGGCCGCATCGGTCAAAGAGCTGTTTGCCCGTCACGAACCGGAAACGATTCGCTTCTTTCTGCTCGCCACGCACTACCGCAGCCCGATCGACTTCAGCGATGAACGCATCGCAGAGACAGGTAAGTCACTGGAAGGTTTCTATCGACTGTTCGAGTCCTATGAACGTATCACAGGCCAATCGTTCTATTCACTGGAGACAGTGGAACACAGGAACGAAGCGACAGAGCTTTCAGGCGGACCAGCCGCATTCTACAACGAGTTGAATGAACTGCGGAAACGCTACCTTGAATCGATGGACGATGATTTCAACACCGGGGGGGCTGTGGGAGTTCTGTTCGATCTGAGGAAGACTCTTAACGGATTCATCAGCGATCACAAACTCGACAGCAGCAGTGGTGACAAGAGCCTGCTCGTCCCTTTGACTGCCGGCATGGTGCTGCTCAAAGAGCTGTCCCAGATTCTGGGGGTCTTCCGCGCAGCCCGTCAGAAAGCAGTGTCCGCTGATGACGGCCTGCTGGATGGGCTAATGCAGTTGGTCATCCAGATTCGTGCTGATGCACGAAAGAATAAAAACTTTGCTGTTGCCGATTTGATCCGCAATAAGCTCAATGAACTGAAGATCACCCTTGAAGACCGGACCGATCAGACTTTGTGGCGACGCGGTTAATGCAGGGATGAACTGATACCGGTGTAAATGAGCGGAGCTCAAGGAGGTCGACTTGTCGGCCTCCTTTTTTATTGGCCAACTCCGAAGCGACCGCCGCTACGAGAGGGAGTCCATCCGTTGAATGTGCTTTTTAGTCCACATCAACTATTCACACCTGCTTCATTCCCATTTCATATTCGCCGATATCATGCGTCCGGGAAAACTTAAGCGATCTCCTCAGAGGGGAGGTCGCGTTGGCGTAGAGCCGCGCCTCCGCGTTTGACAAGACTTTCGGGGGCCTGATTGCAGAAAATAAGGGCGGTCGCCGCCGGCCACGGGGTTCGCAAACTGTTTTGCGAATTGGTTTTTTTCTGGAATCCGTCTACGGAGCGGGCTATTTTTCAAGGTGCCTGCGCGTGAAGCGAGGGAATCGTTGCTGGAATGCTCTGTCCTGCGCGGTCTGCATCCGGCTTCATCATCGCACGCAAAATATGATGATATGTCGCTATGTCAGAGTCCGGGTTGTACATGAAAAGTCCATTGAAATGGTGGACATTTCCCAAATTTCAGGCGATTATAGAAGTAACTTGGGTGTATCGCTCTCGTGGATGTCATTAATCGACATTCAGGCGTGATTTTGGGACTGGGGAAAGCACTGCAATGGACGGATGGTACTACAAGTCATTCGGTGAAGAATTCGGGCCAGTAGCCTTCGATGAACTGGTCGAATTGGCCAAAAATCGCGTACTGGGGAGCGATGACGAAGTCCGGTTTGGCGCCAACGGGAATTGGAGGCGAGCTGGCTCAATGGGCCAGTTGATGGCCCACATGCCTGCCGGGTCGCATATTCCAAAGGGATCCGGAAAGAGCTCCGTCGAAATCGACGTCGTCGAGGGGGACAGTTGGCACTACAAGCTGTTTGGCGACGAATTTGGGCCCGTTTCCGTCGAAACCCTGATTGAGCTTGCCGCAAATCAAACCCTCTCGCCTGATGACGAGGTCCGCGCCGGGGGCCGTGGTTCCTGGAGGCGTGCCGACTCCATTACGCAGCTTGCAGGTCACTTTTCCTCTGTCGCGACTCTTCCAGCAGCCCCGGTTGCCACGCGTGGACGAGCCACCGAATCGTCCGACTCGCAAGGTTGGTACTATAAGCTCTTCGGCAACGAATTTGGCCCGGTTTCCTTTGATGAGCTGATTGAACTTGCCAAGAATCAAACTCTTTCCGTCAACGATGATGTTCGATTCGGGGAAGGCGGGGTCTGGCGCCGAGCCGGTTCGATCGGCAAGCTGATGGCCCACCTTCCGTTCCAGGACCCCAAAAAATCCTTCTCTGTTACCTTGGACCAGCGACCGGCAGCAAGTCGCAAAGCTCGAGCGAGCGTTCCTGAAGTCCCCCAAGTGGCAGAGGACGAAACTGAAGTCTTCGATACCGCTCCTGAAGAGACAGAAACCGTCGTTGAAACGAAACCTGTCGTCGAAGACAAATGGTGGTGCACCATCCGCGGGAAGGAATATGGTCCTGTCCCGCTGGCGAAACTGATGGAATGGGTCGCTAACGGTCGGCTTGTTCGGGAAGACTTCGTCCGCCAGGGCTTCAACGCTTATGTTGTCGCTGGTGAATTGCCCGGACTCTTTCCTGAACTCCCCAAAGCCGTCGTCGAAACCAAGTCCGACTTCAGGACCACCACCCCGATCCGGCCGATACCTGCCGCCGCCCCCTCTGAGCCTGTGCGGCCTGTAACTCCGCCAGCCGAAGTCTCATCTCCGCCCCCCAGCATGCCCGCCTCAAACCCGTGGCAAGCAGGTGGAGGAGGTGCTGCTGCTCGACCAATGGTCCCGGTTCGTCGGCCACCCGCCAAGAGCGGCGGGATGGACAAACTCCTGAAACCGATTCTGGGGGTCGTCGGCGTTGTTGTGCTGGGTGGACTGATCTATCTGATCCTCCCTTTTCTCGGCGAATCTGCTGACGTCAAACGCTTTAAGATTCTGAAAACCGCGTATGCCGAAATGCAGAATGCACGAGCAGCCGATACGCCACCCAGTCAAGATGAACTCAAAAAGATCACGGCAAAAATGGCCAAAGTTGCCAAGCCGATCGAAACTGAGCTGAAAGGCAAGACCGGCGCGGCAACCGCAAAGCTCCGAAGCCTGGCCAAGAAGATGCAGGATGTTGGCAAGGAAGACCTTTCCAAGCCAACAGACGCAGAGAAGTTGATGAACAAGACGGTGACCGACCTCGCGAGAATTCTGAAGGTCAAATAGGTCCTGGCTTCTTCTGTCTCCCTCTGTATAACCACTCGTGAGAGGCCTCGCGATCACATACGATCGTGAGGCTTCTTTCTTATGAAAGGCCTGGACCGCAGCGCAGCATTCGTCCTCTGCTGTTTGTCAGATCTCTGGGCTCAATTACCAACCGCTCGCTGGCCGACGCGGGTGCGGGACATCTGGGATGGTCTCGGATTTCCAATCAGCTTCGTCGGGACTGCCAATTTGTTACGTCTCACCGGGCTTGTGATTCCTCGATCTGCTTGACCCAACCTCGGCCGATCAGACGCACGAATCCTTCCTCGAGCTCGACTTTCAGTTTGAGCCCCTCAGGAAACGGTTCCAGCGACAAACTCAAGCCGTCTTCCCCTTTGGAAAATTCTTGCTCCGCTGCGTCGGGGTCGGAGTTGAGTATGTCCGTTACGAGGAACTGGGGAAGGACCTTGGCACTCAACCGGCCTTTGACGGCTGCGGCCCCACGCTGGTTCTCTGGAGCAGCGGCGACGAGGTCGATGGCATTACAGAGGCGCTCCACGAGGGGGGCGGGCTGTCCAATACCCAGCCATATAGTCCTGGTTGCCTGACCGACGATGATCTCGATATTGTTTCCTGTCCAGTGGGTAATCCATGTGGGCAGCTCGTGAGGCATCAGACTGTGCAGAACGACCCCTTCGTGAATGTCAAAGCTTTCTCGCAAATCGGCCAGGTGTCCCGCGCTTTCCAGTCGTTCCAGCCAGCGAGGGATCGACGCGTTCATCCCTTCGACATCGGGACCGTGGAACGCAGTGATCAGCGACAATTCACCCGCTTTTGAGCCGACGAGCTGAAGGCCAATTTCCAGCCGTGAGGGTTTTGCCTCTTCGTCTCCCGGATTCTTGCGGAGCTGCTCCCAGATTCCTGCAAGGGGAAGATCGAACGCGAGTCCTGCGGCGACATCGGATTGAACCAGCGTCGAGTACTCGCTGCGAACAGCTTTCAGTTGCCTCAACACTGCGGAGAGTCGGCTTTTCGGCACACTTTCGATGCTTAGCTCAAAGATAATGTGTCGGTTCTCGGGGTCAATTCGACAACCTGCGGTAAAAGACTTTGTATCGAGTACCAGGTGTTCGATGAAATCCAGCACCAGCTTTCCAGCCGACTTGCGGATCGCTGCCTGTTCTTCGTCTTCGTCGTCCATTGGCTGCAACCAGGGTTCGATCTGCTGGCGCAAGTCGGCGATCCAGTGGGTTTTGATCGGTTGAGGAATCTGGAGCAAGTCGGCTTTTAGAGCAGCGTCGTACCTGTCGCGCAGTCCCTGGGTGAGCTTAAGCGGCGATACGCGAAGTGCTCGAATCGTGGCTTCAGAGTCGGCGAACAGCGCATAGTCTTTCTGTACCAGCACGTGGTACGGGGAACCGGGGCGTTCGATTTCGTAGTGGTCCGGTGTGACCTGATGATATCCGACAACGCCAAATGTCGCTGTCTTTAAGAGCTCTTCAATTTCCGTTTTGGGGATAAAGACGATCTCTCGCGGTTTTTCGTCATCCCAGACTGTCATGATCCCGGCAGGCTTGGTTGGCTCGATACCGGCAAGGTCCCGGAAACCCGTCAATCGTTCGTTGATGGAAGTGGCTAGATCGGGGCGGTCCACCGACTCAAAGATTGTTTCGCACGCCTGTCGAATCCGATCCTGGCTGGAAACGAAGATGGTCAAAACAGGTCGCTCGGCGAGAGGTGCGGGGCGTTGTTCGTCACCCTTCAGGGAAGCAGCAAGCCCCCAAAACACCGCGAAATAGGGCATCGCTGCCTGAAAAATGACCTTTGCAAGGCGGAAATGGCGGAGCATAGGGGCCCCTCGTTCAGCCAGCAGCGCAGGTAACTTGTCGAGCTGCAAGCAGTGCTGGAGTGTAGTTGGGAAGATTTTGACCGACCGCAGGGAGCAAATGCTCGCACAAACGGGTCAGCATGCCAAGGTAATTTCCGCACACAGGATCACCAGCGAAGACTGGCGGAAGCGAAAGCTCTTGCAGCAGGCAACTGCAGTAGGCGTGGGAGTAATCGACGGCCAAAACGCAGCGATTGAGACAGTGCTGCGAGAAAAGAGATTAGCCGCCGTGGGCAGAGCAACACGATTGCTGCTCTGCTTTGACTCGGTCGGGGTACTGGGGCGAGATCCCGTTTTCTTCACCAAGCTCTGGCCCGAGCTGAGGAAAACGGACACGCCGGAAGGTCGCGGGACCTGCAGTTACACCCGATCAGGGTTCTTGGGTCAGGACGAAATTCTGGAAGCGAAGTTCGTCGCTCTGGGGATCACTCATCGTTTTGAAGAGTTCACCGATCAACTTATGAAAATGTTTTTCTCTTACTGAGTAAAAATTGTGCTTCCCGTCTCGTCGCGGTTCAATCAGGCCTGCAACCCGGAGTAAGGCCAGGTGATGGCTGACCGCTGGCTGGCTCTGGTTGAGTCGCTCGCACAGGGCTGAAACGTGAAGTTCTTGCTCCCGCAGAAGATACATCAAAATCTTCAGGCGGGTTTCGTCGGCCAGCAGTTTGAAAACTTGAACGAGGTCTCGTTCGAGCTGCTCCGATAGCTCTGGAAACGAAACTCCGGTTCGAGTCGGGCCCAACGAATCAATTGTCGCAATCATTTCCTTCTCACTCTCTAGGTGTAAAGCCGCCCCTTCTTGTATTGGGGCAGCGGAATCACGATGTGTGTCTGGGTTCGACACGGGAATATCCTCGGAGATCATCCATTTTCTCACAGTGAATTGGCAGCATGTGAGCGCACTACGAACGGACCGACATACGTCTGGTGTGGATCAAGCTGATTAAATCAATCTATTTTTTGGTACTTAGCCAATTTCGATGGCTGGGGAACCGATGCTCCGAGAGGATCATCTGATTTCCTGGCTGCCAAGTCCCGCTGCAAATCAGACACTGAGTGACTGACACTTCTGACTGTGTAAAAGTTGCAGCGATTCTCAAAATTCGTCGATAGGCAAAACCTTGACTGACGCAGATAGGTGCGCGACATGATGTGCAATGAGGCCTAATTCTAAGCTGATCGAGACTACCCATGCCTGGGTAACGGATCGAGCTCTTGGTGAGTAGTATGTCTGGGCAAGTTTCAAGAGTCAACTGGCAGCATCAAAGTTTCCGCATGCCGGAAGCCCCGATTTTTACGGTTCTTACGATGAAATCACTGGAATTCACACAAATTTAAGACAAAATGTACACAAGTCTGAAGTTCGCGTCTGGGTTTAAGCAAAAACTGCACCATTTGAACTCTTTCGTTAGCTTCAGATGGCGGAATTATTGATTTCGGCCTCCCTCTCTCAAGACCCAATTTCCTTCTTACGAAAGATTTTCTCGTGGAGTTTGCCAGTCTCGCGAATCGCACTGCCGTCGTCACAGGGGCTGCAAGCGGAATTGGTCGCGCAATCGCCTTAACCCTCGCGCAAGCGGGCGCCGATGTCGTCATCCACTTCGCCCGGTCGCGTGACGCCTCCGAGTCTCTCGCCGCAGAAATCCGGTCACTTGGTCGGAAAGCCAGTCTCGCACAAGCTGATTTTTCTGATTCCAGCGTCCTCGAAGCGTTCGTTTCGCAAATCTGGGAAGAACAGCAAGGTTTCGACATCTGGGTGAACAATGCGGGGGCTGATATTCTGACCGGCGACGCTGCCAACTGGGGGTATGAGCAAAAACTACAATCTCTGCTCGACGTCGACGTTCGAGCCGGGATGATCCTGGCAGGTTGCGCTGGACGACGGATGTACGATCGGGGGACGGGAGCCATCATCACCATCGGTTGGGACCAGGCAGATCGGGGAATGGAAGGAAACAGTGGGGAACTTTTCGCCGCAACCAAAAATGCCGTGATGGGTTTCAGCCGCTCGCTGGCATTGAGTCTGGCGCCGCGTGTCAGGGTCAACTGCATCGCACCCGGATGGATCAAAACGGCGTGGGGTGAGACCGCCAGCGACCCTTGGCAGCAACGGGTCCTGCGTGAGACGCCGCTGCAGCGTTGGGGGCTTCCCGAAGACATTGCCAATGCCGCTCGTTTTCTTTGCAGCGACGAAGCTTCGTTTATTACCGGACAAGTCATCAACGTGAATGGCGGCGCAGTCCGATGACGATGTTTCGCACTGCTGGTTCCTGACGATCGATTCCACCCAGGTCGCGAGTCAGGATTGCGGCTGTGTGTTGACCAGCGCGTCCTCAACAATCGAAGTTGGCAATAAAGAAGTTGGCAATAAATTCGTACGCTATTGGATTCTCCAAAGGATCGGACATTGAACGGGGTTTCCCCGTTCTCACAGGAGAATCCCTCCACACCGATTCCGACGACCAGATCGCGACCACGGACTCGGGGGGAACCGATCGGGTGGGCTTGCCGGTAGCCGAGGGGCGTGGCCAGCGGGGGCGATTGGGGATGAGGTTGAATTCGCCTGTGCGGGGTTCTACAACACAAAACCACGCGGCAGAAATAAAGAAAATAAAGAAGTAGTGCGTCGAACTCCGGCAACTTAAGGAACTCGGGATGGCTCTCGTCAACGAAAATTACCTCAAACTCAAGGCTGGTTATCTGTTTCCCGAAATCGGCCGACGAGTCTCCAAATTCGCCGCCGATAACCCCTCGGCGAAGATTATCCGTCTGGGAATTGGGGACGTCACGGAGCCGCTCCCCCCCGCCATCATCGAAGCCATGCACCGTGCCACGGACGAGATGGCGAAACGAGAAACATTTCGGGGTTACGGACCCGAACAGGGCTATGACTTTCTCAGAAATGCCATCGCCCAGAATGATTTTGTTAGCCGCGGAGCCAACGTCGCTGCGGACGAAATCTTCGTCTCCGACGGTTCCAAGTGCGACACGGGGAATATCCTCGACATTTTCGGCGCTGGAAACGTCATCGCTGTGACGGACCCCGTCTATCCCGTCTATGTCGATACGAACGTGATGGCAGGGCGTACCGGGGCGGCCGACGAATCCGGGCGGTATGAGGGCCTCGTCTATCTGCCTGTGACTGCTGAGAACAATTTCACCCCTGCCCTGCCCGATCGCAAAGTCGATCTGATCTATCTGTGCTACCCGAATAATCCGACCGGGACGGTCGCCACCAGGGAAACGCTGAAAAAATTCGTCGACTACGCGAAAGCCAATGGCAGCATCATCTTCTTCGATGCGGCGTATGAAGCGTACATCACGGATCCCGCGATTCCGCATTCGATTTACGAGATCGAAGGTGCCCGCGATGTCGCAATCGAGTTCCGCAGTTTCAGCAAGACCGCCGGTTTCACGGGGACCCGGTGTGCCTACACTGTCGTGCCGAAAGGCCTTCAGGCGAAGACCCCGACCGGAGAATCCGTCGATTTGCATGCCCTTTGGAATCGCCGCCACACGACCAAGTTTAACGGTGTGAGCTACATCATTCAGCGTGGTGCGGAAGCCGTCTACAGCGAACAGGGTAAGGTTCAGGTCCGTGCGCTGATCGACTTCTACCTGGAAAATGCCGCGATCCTCTGCCGCGGTTTGAAGGAAGCGGGCCTGACGGTCTATGGCGGCACGAATGCTCCTTATGTCTGGTTGAAGACGCCCGGTGGAATGACCAGTTGGCAGTTCTTTGATCATCTTCTCTCTAAGGCACATCTTGTCGGAACTCCTGGGAGCGGCTTCGGTGCTGCTGGGGAAGGTTATTTCCGTCTGAGTGCCTTCAACAGCCGGACCAACATCGATGAAGCGGTCAGCCGGATTCAGCAGATTCTCAAGTAAGCTTCACGGCATCGGCGACGCGAGCGGTGCCTGCTGCTGATCAGCGATGGAATTTTGTGGTTGACGATCTTTGGCGACTGTGACTGCTCCTATTCAGTCACAGTCGCTTTGCAACTTCACCATTCTTCAAGATTGAACGCCGATGCTCTCTCTCTTCGCCCGCCACTATGCGAACGGTGAACCGATTCGCATTGATCTTCAGGACGATCGAATTCTTCGCGTTTCTCCGGCGTGGCCGAACGGATCGATCCACGACTGGCCGTACGTCTCACCCGCGTTCCTCGACTTGCAGATCAACGGCTTCGGTGGAACCTGGTTCAGTGATGATGAACTGTCTGCCGAACGCGTGCTCAAGATTCTTCAACCTCATTATCAGTTCGGGGTGACCCGGATTTGTCCGACCCTAATCACAAACTCGTACGAAGGGCTGGCCAACGGTTTCGCCGCCATTCGAGAGGCGTGCGAACAGGCCGCCTGGGCGAATCGGATGGTCTGCGGGTGCCACCTCGAAGGGCCCTACATTTCTTCCGAAGATGGTCCCCGCGGAGCCCATCCTCGACAGCATGTCCGAGCGGCCGACTGGAATGAATTCCAGCGTCTGCAGGAAATTTCGGGACAGCGAATCAAACTGGTGACCCTGGCCCCCGAAGTCGACAACGCCATCGACTTCATCAAAAAGTGTGTCGCCAGCGGGGTCGTCATCGCGATTGGCCACAGTGCGGCGACACCGGAACAGGTCCGCGCCGCCGTCGATGCCGGTGCCCGGTTGAGTACTCATCTGGGGAATGGTGCACACGCGATGATGCACCGCCATAAAAACGTGATTTATGAACAGCTTGCCGATCCCCGCCTGTTCGCCAGCTTGATCGTGGATGGACATCATCTTCCCCCCAATCTGGTCCGAATCTTCCTGCGGGTGAAAACGCCACAGCGGACGATCCTGACCTGTGACGCTGCCGGCTGGGCGGGGTGCCCCCCTGGAGTCTACGAAAGCAAATTGGGACGCAGCGAAATTCTTCCCAGCGGCAAACTGGTCGTCGCCGGACAGCACGAAATGCTGGCGGGTTCGGCGCAGGAACTGGATACCTGTGTGGCAAACGCTGTCGACTTTGCCCAGGTGACGCTGAAGGAAGCCGTCGACATGGCCAGCATGAACCCGGCTCGGCTACTCGATCAGGAAGTGGTTCGCCTGCGCCGCGGCTCCCGCGCGGATCTGATCCTGTTCCACCTTTCTCCGCAGGATCCGAAGCTGAAGGTCGAAGCAACGATTGCGGATGGCGAGTTGAAATATGGGGAACTCCTTTCCCGTTAATCTTTCATTGATGAAGCGAGCCGATCCTTGGAACCCTCGCCGGCAATCGGAGCGGAATGAACCGAATCGAGTCGCTTCGGGCGGCTCAGAGGGAATACCACTCCCTCAGGACGGCATGCCATTCGTCGAGCGTGCGAGTGGCAGCGAACGCGTTACGCACGTCTGAATACCGGGGATGCTGCTTTGCAAACTTGATCGAGAACATTCGCATGGTGGATAGGACCTGCTCCGGGCTACAAACCTCCAAGCTCAACTCGCAATGCATTTCCATGACCCGTTTCTGCTCCGGTAGATCGGGTTCAGGGAGCGGTTCGCCGCGTTCCAGGGCGTGGACCTGTGAAAAGATCCAGGGATTGCCAATCGCTCCGCGAGCCACAGAGACACCGTCGACGCCTGTTGCAGCAAACATCTCCACGCAGGACTGAGCCGTGAAGAGGTCGCCGCTTCCCAGGATCAGCCGTGAGCCTGCATGCTGTTTCACTTCCCGCAGGAAATCCCAGTTGCTGGGGCCCACGTACTTTTGTTCGACCGTTCGACCGTGGACGGTGATCGCTGCCACGCCACGCTCGAAAGCGCCGTCCATAATTCGGAAGAAGCGGTCCCGACTTTCGGCCGAGTCATCCAGTCCACGCCGCATCTTCAGTGTCACGGGGATTGAGGGGGGGACGGCGTCGCGTGTCCGGCTGACGATTTCCAGTGCCGTTTCCGGTTGGCTCAGATGATATCCCCCTCGGCATCCCCCTACGGCCGATTTCACGGGACATCCGAAATTGATGTCGATGATGTCGAAACCGGCCGCGACGAGTTTTTGTGCAGCCGGACCAAATTCGGTGGGATCAGAACCCATCAACTGCCCCCCGACCGGATGCTCCTCATCGGTGATTCTCAGATATCGTCGTGTCTTTTGTCGCTGTTTCAGGTCGAGCACAAACCGGTCAATCATCACCTCGGCCAGCGTGTAGCTGGCTCCTAACCGCCGCGCGACAATCCGCATGGGGCCGTCGCTATAGCCGCTGAGTGCCGCCTGCACGACAGGAAATCCGATCGACACATTCCCGATGGACAGGGGCTTGAGCGGGAATGTGTGCAGCGGCGAACCGGTGTAAGTTCGGACGGGAGGTGGCATTCGTTCGGTCAGGGACGTTTCGTTGGTCATTCGAAATTACGTGCTTTGTTGAGCGTGGGGTAGCGAATCCGGGGGATGGCGACTGCGGTTGTCTCTCGTCTGGTCAGTTCTTGATGCGAACGGGTTCCTCCGCGGATCGGGTCACCCGGTCTCGGGTCACGCAGTGACTCCGCGAAATCATCAATACTTCATTCCAAAAGAGCTGCGACAAGCCGGGATGGGCCTGAGTCGACGCCCTGGATTGTAGCAGGCCAGAGGGAGGACGCTTGGTGTCACGACACGTCGACGGCATTTTCTGAAACGGCCCTAAAAAATTCTCTGAAAATTCTCTGTAACACTTTTTCACGATCTTCGCTCCGCATGTCAGGCGGATGTGATTAACAAGTTCTGAGAAAAGTTTTAGGAGACAGATCATGTTACGAAGCAAGACGTTACTGACCGCAGGGTTGATGGTTGTTCTCACTTTGACCTCGCAGAGCGATGCTCAAGCGCGGGGACATCAGGGAAATGGTGGTGGTGGGAATCGAAACTTTGGTGGTGGCCAGTTTCAGGCGAGTCGGAGCCCGGTCAACCAGATGGGAAACTCCAACTTCAGACCACAAAACATGAACATTTCGTCGAAGAACGTGGTTTCGCACAACAATTTTTCGCAGCCGATCTCGAAGCAGGTCCTGACAAAAGTTGGTCCTGTAAACGGGGGCTTCAATCGCATCCCCACCAACTCGTCTGTCGGTTCCAACGTCATTCAGGGCAATCACAAGATTGGTCTGGGGAATCAGCGGGTACCGAACGTCGTGTCGAGGCAGCCAGCGGAAAATGGCAGCGGCCCGATTTCACAGGTCAAGAAGTTCGATGTCCACAACGGGAACCACAACCCGGTTTCATCAGTCCTCAACAAGAATCGTTTTCCGGGTCAGCAATTCGGGAAGAATGGCTTCCCGGGCATGAACGGCAAGCACCAGATCAATCCCGTGAAGTTCAACCATCAAAACAAGTTCGTCAAGGCACACACGTCGATGGGATCGTACTTCCCGGGTAAGTACAACCCAGGAAAGTTCAACAACTCGGGCAATTACAACAACAAATTCTGCGGAACTCCTTACCAGAAGTCGTGGGGATACGGAGGCTGCTGGGGATATGGGGGATACGGCTGCAACTTTGGTGGGTGGAACTACTGCTACCCGGTGAACAACTACTACTGCGGCTATAACAACTACAATTACTGCTACCCCACCTACAGCTATGGGACATGTCTGTATACTCCTGGTTGCTACGGTGGAATCAGTGCCACGATCCTTCAGCCCTGTGTCACGACCGCTTATCAGTGCAACTACGCTCCTGTGTATGCGGCCGCTCCGGGATACGCTTCCGTCCAGACTCATGAAGTTCCCATGGAAATGGCTCTGACAAACGATTCGCTTCCCCCGTTGTCTGACGCCATTCCGAATGGCAACTCTGACTTGATCCCACCTGCCCCTTCCGCAACCTCATCAGGTTCGCTGGAGCTGGGATTGGAAGAAGCAAAACTGGTGGAAGCAGGTAAAACTCTGCGGGGTCCTCGGTTCTGATGAGTTTCTCTGAGCCCCAATCAAACACCCCGTCACGACTAACCCAGCCAGAGCGAGATCACTCGATTTCGCCCTGGCTACTCGCATGTCCGGAGGAAAAGTACCGCTTCCGACGAGGTTCCCCCCAGTAGCCCTGGCGGTCCCCGACAGGAAAGCCGAACCGTAATCCCCCCGGGCCACTCGCTAAAGCCGAAAACAAACAGTCCCCCGCCGCCCAACGTATCCAATCAACAACGATTCCGTCGTCCCCTCACAATGCACCCCTTCACCGGTCCCGTCGATTCGAAATCACTTTTGATAGCGTGGTCAGATCGGTCTGAAGCAGTCGAAACGCCGAGATTGCGATCGCATATCCAATTGCTCCGCTCGCTGCCAGAACGACCAGGGCCGAGCGATTTTCTGACTGACCAATCGCAAGAATCAGGACCGCAATCATGGGGACCGAAGCCGCCAGCACCAGATACAACCATGTTTGCCGCGAGAGTCGGATCAGGTCCTGTCGATCGTCTGCTGTCATCGACTCGCGGTCGATCAGCGACGGATAGAACGCCCGCACCGAGACGATCGCCACTCCAAAAAATGGGTAGGCGGCTGCGATGAGTCCGCAGATGGCCAGCGACGCTACGAACTGCACGTAAATGTCGAATGGGACATGTCCCACAATCAGATGAAGCGAAACCGGGTAAGCCGGGGCCGCGAGCAGCCAGAGCGTCAGACCTACCAGGGCGGCGACGTTTCCCAAGTCCAGGCATCGCCGCCGCTGCTTAGCCAGTTCCCCTGGGGGGAGTGGCTGTTTCGAATCAATATGAGTCGCTTTGGCGACGGATCCGGCCAGCCATCCCGCGCAAAGAATCCCCGTGGGGAACGCGATCATGTTGATGATGGACTGAATCCGCATGAAAGTCGGTTCAGACCCGGGCAGGTTTTCCAGAATCACCCGGTAATTGTAGAGAAAGTTGAAGATGGCTCCGATCAGATTTGGAATCAGCGTCAGTATGGTCACCGTCGAAAGAGGAAACTTTCTGGCCCAGTACCGCCATCCTCCATCCGGGCGACGCAGCAGATTCCGCGCATCAGGTTCCAGGCAAAGCTCGATTTCCTGAGCCAGTTCGAGGCAACTGCCGTAGCGGTGTTCCGGTAAAGGAGACAGGCAGCGATCGAGGATCTCATGCAGTCCCAACCCCTCACGGCGCCACCGTTCCGGGATTCGGCCCGGTCCTTGCTGCCGCGCTTCGATCATCTTCTTCAGAACGGGAGGTCGTCCCTCTCTTTGTACGTCCGTCGAAAAAGGGCGTTCACCGGTCAGCAGCTCCCAGATGAGAACTCCCAGTGCGTAAAGATCACTGCGATTGTCCAAGCTGTCGGGCGTCCGTCCACTGCGGTGGTCGAACGCTTCCAGTTGTTCGGGCGACATGTACGCGAGACTGCCTCCGAAAAACTCTGCGGCTGACGCACCTTCCACGTTCTTGCTGAAGCTGATGTTGAAGTCGGCCAGTTTCGGCACCCCTTCTGCCGTCAGCAGCACATTCGCCGGCTTCAAGTCGCGGTGCAAGACTCCCTGACGGTGAGCGTAATCCAGTGCACGACCTAACTGAGCCCCCAGCCAGCAGACGACCTGAGGCCAGCTCATCTCCGCCAGCTTCTGACGCACGGAGGATTCGGCGGGAGGTGAGTCACCACGGGTGTCGAGTGCCTGATCGATGGCCCACAGGTAACGCTTGCCGGACCATTGGGAAGGATCAATCGTCTGCAGTGACGCGAGAACACTGGCCAGCGTGCCTCCCGCCGCGTATTGCATGTAAAGCAGCCGCAATCCACGTCCTGTGACGGAACGCTGGTCATAGACTCGGACGATGTTGTTGTGATCCAGTTGAGCGAGTGTTTGCGGCTCGTCCCCCTGATCGGCCGAGATCTTTACCGCCACAATCCGCTGCATGGAACGCTGTCGTGCAAGAAAAACTGTGGCAAATGCACCTTGTCCCAGTCGCGCCAGCAATTCGAAATCGTCAATCGACTCGCCCGGTTCCAGGTGCACCGCATCGAGGTTTGCTGAGTGGATCACCGTTGATTGCTGAGTCGGATCAAGGACCAGCATTTGCTCGAGTGGCTGTGAGAGATGAGGGAAACGATCAAGAACATCCTGGGTTGAAACGCGATCACCTGCCCGCTTGCGGACATGAACCTCTTCCAGCACAAGCTGCGGAGTGACCCGATCGGCCAGTTCGGGGATTTCGGCAACATAGTCTTCGATGACACGTCGCAGTCCTCGCTGCCATCGCTGCTCGAGGTCAATTTTGACCAATTCCACGGCAAGCGGAAGCCGCAGGTCTTCGTCACACTCAGAAAGATACTCCGTGATGGTGGGGGGAAGAGGGGATTCCTCCCAGGCCTGTGAAAAGGCCTCCAGCGCCGCTTCCAGTTGCGACCACTGCTCTTCTGCGAATTGAGTAGGATTCGTCAAAGTGGGGGAACAACCTGAATGGAGCCGAGTGACCGACGGGAATGGAACTTAAATAAGCCGTGTATTACCGCTGCAAGCGAGAACCCCTACTCAATCATCCTCCTGGATTCCTCTGTAAAAAAGTGAGTCTAGTCATGTGCCGACGAGTGGTCTACATTTTGACTACCAAAAACTTCAGGAAGCCGTATGTCAGAAACCACTGATCTCCCCTTCCCCGTTTCGCAGCACCATCTGGCGAGTTTCGTCGAGACGAAACGCCCGCAATTGCTGGCTTACATTCAGAATAATCTCGGGCCTGCTCTGCGTAAAAAGCTCGAACCGGACGATATTCTGCAGGAGGTTGTCCTGACGGCGCTCGGCTCGTTCGAAGCATTTAATGTTCCCGGTCGTGATCCGTTTAAGTTACTCTGCCAGATTGCGGAACAACGGATCATCGATGCCCACCGTCACCATGTTGCCGCTCAGAAACGATCCGTCGATCGCGAAGTCTCCATCGATGTTGCCCCCGCCGGACATCACGCGCGAGGCTTTCTTCAACTGCTGGCCGCCAGTATGACCACGCCCAGCCAGGCCTTCTCACGCGATCAGAAAGAATTCCTGCTGCAGGAGGCGGTCAGTTCCCTGCCGGAAGAGCAACGCGAACTTCTCAGGCTGCGCTATGTCGAAGGACTTCCCACGCGCGATGTGGCGACGCGCATGGGGAAGTCGGACGGCGCTGTCCGAGTCCTTCTGACGCGGACCCTTTCCAAACTGCAGCAGCTCCTTTCTGATCACACCTGATGCTCGGGGGGGATTTCCCTGCACGGCGTGACGCTTTCCGCATCCTCCCTTTCTCCCTGTTTAAGGTCCTCATCGGTGGCGATGATGAAAATTTCTCCAAATGAACTGCGCGCTGCACATGGTTGAGCATCTTGAGCACCTAATTGCAAAAACCTCTGCTTTCGTAGTGTTTTGATTAGATGCTCAAGGTGCGCAAGCGTGAGCACCTTGAGCATCTAATCGAGCAACTGCAACTGCTCCTGATGACGGCGAAACGGCAGGCGTCGCATAGACCTTTCAAGAAACACCCCCCCCCAGCCAGGCCACCTTTCTCAGAGTGGCTGAAAACGGCGGAAATCAAATTCGCGCACCGACGTATCGTCGCTTCCGCGCGAGAATGAATCGCCGCTTTAAAGATTGCCACAATGTTAAAAATATTTTGACGCTGCGTCAAGAGATGTTGTCGCAATCGCTGCGCACGCGGCTGATCGCTTCGTCAAACTGCCGTTGGCCTGAAGCGGGGGCAGTTCGGCCCGGCTGTAATTATCACGCGTCCATGGCATCTCGAGTTTTAGCCGTTAATCAAACAGTCTGATAACGTCGGCGAATTGTGCCGTGCGCCAGGCCGATAACCCCCAGACCAGCCAGTGCGAGAGTTGAGGGCTCGGGCACGACGCTGAACGTGACACTCACTCCCGCTTCAGGGGCATAGCCTAGAACAAGTTCACTGGACGGGCTTCTAAGGTAAATCTCTGTTCCATAGCTTCCGAGGTAATTGGTGAACTCTGTCGAGGTGGGGGATTGCGCCGACCAGGGATCTGCTGTGGATCCCGTGAACGCCGGGGCGAACGTCCCATTCGACCCGGACAGAAGGAAGGCGTGGAACTGCTTGAAAGGGGCGGTGGAGTCCGCAAGGGTGAGATAAACTCCAGTCCCGTCCCCTTCGTAGTGTACGCCGTCAACTTCCGCGGTCATCGAAAGCACTGCGTAGACACCTTGCCCGACGTTGAGGTCGTTGATCGGAGTCGTCGACGATGCAACACGGAGGATGAAGCTGGTACCGTCGGGGATCGAAATGCCATCAAGCCTGCTCGCTTTTGTGACACCTTGGTACTCGACCGTCATCAGGCCCGCAGCTGCGGATTGTGAAATGCAAGGTAAGACCAACGCGGCGCACATAATTACGCACTTAACCAGGCTTCTCATCGATTCAGCTCTTTCGTGGTGTTCGGGAGGGCGCAGTCTGGAGGCAGAATCGAAGCGAGTTCTCATGCCGGAAGATCGCTTATCGAGCCTCAGTAGCGAGAATCCAACACGGTACCACGAGAAGCGTTCCTCAAGTAGCCCTGTCGGTCCCTCGACAGGAAAGCCGAGTAACGACCCGCAAGTTTAATACCTATCCGCAGATGACGCAGAGCGACGCAGATACCGAGGGCAACTCGGACGCGCAAAATCTCTTGCGACAGCGGGACGCTCTGAACCCCGGTTTTGTTGCCTGGTGTGCTGCCGGTGTGGTATCAGTGCAATTTGCGCGGACATCCCGGCGCATCACTGGCTGGCTGACTTGGAGCCGTTGGGGGAACCGGAGATGTGGATGCCGTCGGGGAGGGGGCGGCCTGCGACGGAGAAGCCGTGGTCGTGCGTGAATTTCTGGAGCTTCCGGTAGATGGCGAAGCTGTCGGGATAGACCCAGAACGTGAGCGTCGTGTCGGGAGAGGCACCGAGAATTGACTGGTAGAAATTGGATCCTTTGCGCAAGGCGACCGTTGCCGTTTCCCCGCGCATGTCGAGTTCAGGGCGGATTTCCCAGCCTTCGAGACTGATGCGGTACCCCCCATGACCGGCTCGAAGCTCGTCCAGGCCAGACAACGTATCGACGCGGACGAGATAGCTCATCGTGAAGCCGCGAAGTGGTCCGATCTGGCCCTGATGCTGGCGCGTTTTGACCAGCCAGTCCTTTCGCCGTTCGATCTGTTCTTTCAGGCGGTTGACGAGTTCATCGACGGGGACTTCGGCGATCCGATTCCCCTGCAGCCGATAATGCTTTTCCTTACCGTTCACGACGCGGCTGACGGGGGTGATTTTGTGCTGGAGCGTCTGGACCATGGTCGGCTTGGCCTGGAGTTCTTCCAATTGTTTTGTCAGGCGGCGCAGGGTTTCTCTGGCAAGATCCAGGTCCGCTTCGACCTTTGCGGCCTGCTGCTGGTTCTTTTCCAGTTCTTCCGCCGAGAGCGCGAGGGCCCCCTGCATCGCCTTCTGTCGCTCGAGGAGTTCTGCTTGCCGCAGATGCCACTTTTTGAGCTTTTCCGCGATCTCTTCTTCTTCCATGCTGGTCGCGGCAATTGCCGACTCGAGTTGCTGGCTGAGGTCAACCAGTTCACCCGGGGGGACGAGTTCGGGAAGCGGCGGTATTTCGATCGGCTCTTCCGGGAAGACAATCTGCGTCGGCCGGGTCTGCGTTGGCTCGGCATCGACCGGGGGTGAGATCGTCGTGGCGGCGACCATCGGTAATGGAATCGACGGGCTCTCGGCCGGCTCCAGAGCAGGCAGGCTGTGAACGGCGGGTGTGTGACTGACGCGCAGCCCGGCGATCACGATCAGAATAATCAGGATGCCGACAATATTCGCGACGACATCCAGAAACGAGTCGGAGCCAAACTGAAGCTCCGCTTTCGGGCGACGACGGCTCATCGGTTCCCTCTCGATCTTGGAAAGACGGCCGTTTTCGGGATTGGTTTTGCCTGTTTCGGTGTCATGCGTCCAAACTCGACCGCCTTGGTGCTGTTGGCGAATTCGTGTGAAGTCGACAATCCTGCACGTGTCATCATGGCATTAATCTGTTCATACCGGGCGTCCCCATCAGGCTTCACCACGAACTTGAGTCGCGGTGCCCAGAAGAATCCCTGTGGGGGGCGGCCCCAGTCGTAGGCGTAAGCATCAAGTGCCGACGCGAAGCGGACAAAGACGTCCTGCCTCGTGTCACCCTCATTGATGGCGATGACATGCTTTTCCGCGATGACGAGTCTGTCATGTGAGACATCAATGCGGACTTCGCGTTCGTAACCGATGCTCGCCCCCGGATCGCCGAGACCCCATCGGCGTCCAGAGAGCATTTCCGGTTCGAGCGGCTTATTGGGGTCTTTGTTCATCCGGCTGATCTTTTCGCCGGGTTTCGCGAATCGCAGGCCCGGACGAAGTTCGTGAGCATACTGGGTCTCGCCCGAGGGATCGTCGGAACCCATGGACGAACTGTTTGGATCACCGGATTGGGACCGGGACCCGCCGCTCGCCTGTCGCTGCGATGAGCCACCTTCGTGAGCTTCTCCATCCCCCGCGGAGGAATCTCCCTCCACGCTATCGGAAGAACGGGATTCGGAACGGCCGGGAAGGCGACCTGGTCGCCCATTTGGCGACCCTGGTTCGGTGTCGTCAGTACCGTAGGCGTGAACCGTGGCATCCGTGCCTGGCCCACCTGGACCGCTCGACGTACCGTCAAATCCCCCGACGCTGTCGTCCCTCCCCTGGAAATCCGAGGATTGTGGCTGAGGCATCTCGCCGTCGGGATTGGCTGTGCCGCCGTAGGAACCGCGTCGGCCGGACCCTCGACCGGGCTGATTCATTGCCTGGTAATCTTCGGGGGTCTCGTCGAGCGAACCTCCTGCGCCTCCACCGCCTGTCCCTCCACCGCGGCGATTGCCGCGCGGGCGACCTTCAAAGTTTTCGATTCGTTCCCAACTGCGTGAGCCGACTTCGCTTTCTCCGCCGGTGACGTCGGACATGGTGAAGCCGTTACCTGAGCGGCGTGTTCCGGGGCCGCCGTTGGAGTCGGGGCTTTCCGGAGCGAAACCCTGTCCCAGACCACTCGCTCGGCGTCCGGTGCCACCGAAGACGGTTCCCCCCGCACCCGAGCCGATGGCCGACAGGGCAATGCTTTCACGCTGTTCCTTCAGGCGATCGATGGCTGTCAGACAGGCCGTTTTTGCCCCCTGTTCGACGGGGGGAAGCTTCAGTGCCGTCGTCTGGTCGATGAGTTCGTAGCCGTGCGATGTCCGAATCGGTTCCAGCATGCGCATGGCGACATAGTACGAGTAGATCCCGTCGGGTCGGACCAGCAGCAGGATGTAAGGCTCGGGTTCGGAACGGGGATTCTTCTGCTTGGAATTCCAGACGCTCCAGTAGTTGACGAGAGCTCCGGTCCCCGCCGCCAGCGGGTTGGCGCGGGTGGTGAATCCTTCCATGTCCTGAGCCGTGATCAGGATATCCTCGGGAAGAAAGCGAATGCCGGCGGCACAACATTCGATAAAAATCGGGCGTCGGCTGGTGCCGGTTTGGGGGTCGAACGGAACGACCTGGAAGCGGTCACTCTCGTCCGTGGCATCAGCGACTTGCGCAGCGCGGATTTGTTTCTTTAAGTCGGCGAT